>NZ_JBNJMX010000001.1:0-1038616 GCF_050936375.1 Plantactinospora sp. CA-290183
CAGCTCGAAGATCGTACCCTCTTCGCGTTGTAGACCCGCAGCATGCCGCCGTGGGCCTGGGCCACCCAGCGCACGATGGGGAGACCGAGCCCGCTCGACCCGCTCCCGCTGGTGAACCGGTCGAAGTTCTCCCGGGCCACCGCCGCGTCGATGCCGGGCCCGTGGTCGGCGACCATGACCCGCCCGCCGGCCACCGTAATGTGCACCACCGCGATGTCGCCCGGGCGACGTCCGTGCCGCAGGGCGTTGTCCAGCAGGTTACCGAGGGCCCGTTGCACCAGCACCGGGTCCACGTTCACCTTCGTCGGGGCGGCGGTCACCGTCACCCGTGCGCCGTCGGTCGGGGTCTCCTCCACCACCGTACTGACCAGCTGGTCCAGCCAGACCGGCTGGATGGCGAGCTGCTCCACCCCGGCCGCCAGCCGGGCCCGTACCAGCAGTCCGTCGATGATGGTGCCCATCCGGACGGCGAGGTGGACGGTACGCGGCAGCAGGTCGGCGCGCTGGGTGGGATTGTCCAGCGCCGTCTCGGCCAGCGCGCGCAGCGCCGCCACCGGCGTACGCAGGTCGTGCGCGGTCTCGGCCAGCAGCACCTCCTGCTGCTCCAGGGCGGCGGTGGCGGGCCGGATGGCGCGCCCGGAGAGCAGGTGCCCGGCCAGCCCGACGACGCCGATGAGCAGGACGCAGGCGCCGACCGTCAGCAGGACCACCTGGTTGTGCCGGTCCCGTTCCTCGGCCGTGTCGGCCGCCGCCACCACGGCACCGACCCACTGCCCGTTGTCGTTGCGGAACGGTTCCACGCCGACCCGCACCAGGTCCCCTTCGGTGCTGCGCACGTAGCCGTTGACCAGGTCGCCGGTCTTGACCCCCTCGGCGGCCAGGCTGTTCAGCAGCGCGGGATCCAGCGGTACGCAGGAGCGCTGGCTGAAGTGCGGGGTGAACGCGTCCGCGTCGCCGGGCAGGATCGCGAACTGCGGGCAGCTCGTGTTGAGCTCGTCCTCGTTGACGTACGTGGTGATGACCGGGCCGTCGTACCCGACCAGCCGGGTGACCGTCGAGGTGACCCGGCGCAGCTCGCCGTCCAGCTCCTCGACTCCCCGCTGCTGGTCGGCCCGGACGAAGAGCCCGGCGAAGACGATCAGGCCGGCGGCGTTCATCACGGTGAAGAGCGCGGTGAGCCACCAGCGCAGCCGGCGGAGCCGTTCCGCCGCCGAGCCCCTCACGAGGGCCGCTCGGCGAGCCGGTAACCCCGGCCCCGCACGGTGTGGATCAGCGCCGGCTCGCCGAGCTTGTTGCGCAGCCGCCGGACGACCACGTCCACCACGTTGGACATCGGGTCGGTGCTGCTGTCCCAGCAGTGGTCGAGCAGTTCGGAGCGGCCCACGGCCTGCTGCGGCCGGGTCATCAGGTACTCCAGTACGGCGAACTCCTTCGCCGTCAGGCTGAGCAGCACCCCGGCCCGGCGCACCTCCCGGCGGGCGCAGTCCACGACCAGGTCGGCCAGCCGCAGCACCGAGGGACGGCCGCCGCCGGTACGCCGGCTCAGCGCCAGCACCCGGGCGGTCATCTCCGCCACCGCGAACGGCTTCACCAGGTAGTCGTCCCCGCCGTGCTCGAAGCCGGCGACCCGGTCGGCGAGGCTGTCCCGCGCCGTCAGGAACAGCACCGGCACCGCCCAGCCCTGCTGGCGCCGACGGTGCACGTACCCGATCGCGTCGCCGTCCGGGAGCATCCGGTCGAACACCACACAGTCGTACGCCCCGACGCGCAGGGCCGCGTGCGCGCCGGCGATGTCGGCCGCCTGCTCGACGCGCAGCCCGGCGCCGGCCAGCTCGGTGGTCACGGCCAGCCGCAGGTCCTCGTCGTCCTCGACCACCATCACCCGCATCGGCTGCCCTCCCGGCGCGCGTCTCATCGGGAATCCCGGCAGCTCACCGGGACCCTCGGACATGTCATCGGAACCTCATGTGCGCGGACGGATCGTATGGGTGGCGCGGGGCGACCGCCACCGGCGAGCGCGATCGGGGAGGCGCGGGCATGGTGCTCTTCCATGTACTGGGACCACTGGAGGTGCACAGCGGTGCCGTGCACCGGCTCGGCGCGAGCAAGCCCGCGACGCTGCTGGCGACGTTGCTGCTGCAGCCTAATGCCTGGGTGACGGTAGATCACCTGGTCGAGGCCACCTGGCAGGAACAGGCCGTGCCGGCCTCGGCCGAGGCCAACCTCAAGACGTACGTCTGGCAGCTGCGCCGCCTGCTGTCGGAGCACGACGGCGGCCCGCGGATCGAGAGCCGGCCCGGCGCCTACCGGGTGCGGGTCGGCCCCGGCGAGCTGGACGTGGACCGGGTCGGCGAACTCGCCGCCGAGGCCCGGCTCGCCGAGGTGCGGGGCGACCCCGACAGCGCGGCGGAGCAACTGGAGCGGGCGCTGCTGCTGTGGCGCGGGCGCCCCTTCGAGGGCCTCGACCTCGCGGCGTCGTCCGATGCCGCGGACCGGCTCGACGAACTCCACCTCGACTTGCGGGAACGCCTCGCCGAGCTGCAACTGCGGCTCGGTCGCGGCGACGCGGCGGTGGCCACCCTGCGGGCGGTCACCGCGACCGCCCCGCTGCGGGAGGAGGCCTGGGCGCGGCTGGTGCGGGCGCTGCACGCCGAAGGGCTGCGGACCGAGGCGTTGGCCGCCTACCGGCGGGCCCGGGAGGTGCTCAGGACCGAGCTGGGCGTCGAGCCGGGACCGGCCCTCGCCGAGGCGCACCGGCTGGCGCTCTGTGGGGCGGAGCCGGCCGGACCGCGCCGCGAGCTGCCCCGGGACGTGTCGTTGGTGGGCCGGGCGGCGGAGCTGGCGGTGGTGCTGGGTGCCGCGCCGCCCGCCGTACCGGGGGTCGCCCCCGTGGTGCTGGTCGACGGCATGGCCGGGGTCGGCAAGACGGCGCTGGCGGTGCACGCCGGTCACCGGCTCGCGCCGCGCTACCCGGACGGGCAGTTCTTCGTACGGCTGGGTGGCGACGCCCCGCACGGCCGGCCGGGCTCGGCGGTGGTGCTGGAGCGGCTGCTGCGCGGGATCGGCGTGCGGGCCGCCGACCTCCCGGGTGATCTGGACGGCCGGGCCGCGCTGTGGCGCTCCGAGCTGGCCCGGCGCCGGGTACTGCTGGTCCTGGACGACGTCTCGGACGCCGAGGAGCTGGTTCCGCTGCTGCCCGCCGCGCCGGGCTGCCTGACCCTGGTGACCACCCGCAACCGGGGCTGGCACCCGGACGGCGCCACCCGGATCCGGCTGGCGCCGCTGCCGGCGGCGGACGGCGCGGCGCTGTTCCGGTCGGCGGTCGGCGGCCAGCTCACCGCCGCCGACGAGCCCGCCGTCGAGGCCCTGGTACACCGCTGCGGCGGCCTTCCGGCGGCGCTGCGCGACGCCGCCGCCCGGCTGCACTGCCGACCACACTGGACGGTGCGGCGGCTGGTCGAGGAGCTCGACGAGGATCCGTGCCGGACGCTCTCCGAGGCGGTCCGCCGCTCGATCACCGACACCTGCCAGCGACTGCACGGCCGCGAGCTGGCCGCCTGGCATGCCCTCGGCGAACTGCCCGGCGAGTTCGGCGCCGCCACCGCCGCCGCGCTCCTCGGGATCGCCCCGGCGACGGCGGAGCCGGCCCTGGAGGCGCTGGTCGACCGGGGACTGCTGGACGTCGTCTCGGCGGAGCGCTACCGCAGCCACGTACTGATCCGGCACCTGGCCGGCTGTGCAACGCCGACCGGGCGGCCCGCCCGGGACAACCGTCGCGCCCGCCGGCGGGTCGCGTGAGCGAGGCGGGCACCCGCCACCTCGTTGCCGATAGGAGGGAAGCTCGGATGACCATCCAGATCGAGTCGACCGTGCCGCACCGGTACGTCCGGAGCCGGCCGCCGCACCCGTCGACGGCGATGGGCCGGGGCGGCCAGCCGGTGCTGTCGACCCACGCCGGGGTCGACGCGACCCTGGCCACGGCCAGCCGGGACGTGCTGATCACCAGCACCCTGCGCGGGTCTCCCGAGGGCCCGATCGGCATGCTCCGGCGGGTCGACCACGAGAACCTGCGCCGGGGGGTGCGTTACCGGGTGCTCTTCCCCGATCGCGCCCGTACGCTCCCGGGGCTGGCGTCGCGGCTGGGCGCCCTCGCGATCGCCGGTGCCGAGGTGCGTACGGTGCCGGAGGTCCCGATGGACGCGACCGTGGTCGACGGGGCGTTGGCGATGCTGCCCAGCGACGGGCGGGACGGCCGGCCGGGTGGCGTGGCGATGTTCCGGCTGCCGAGCGTGGTGAGCACCATCGTGGAACTCTTCGAACGCATCTGGCCGTCGGCCGTGTCGCTCACCGCCTCCGACGTGCCGGAGGGGGCGGGGCTGACCGAGCGGGAACGGGAACTGCTCGCCCTGCTCTCGGCGGGCTGCACCGACGAGTCGGCGGCGGTCCGGCTCGGCATCTCGGTCCGCACCGTCCGGCGGATGATGTCCGCGATCATGAATCGGCTCGGCGCGCGCAGCCGGTTCCAGGCCGGGATCAAGGCCGCCGAGGGCGGGTGGCTGGTGACCGGTCCGGCGCAGCGCTGACGCCCGAACTGATCTTCCGTCTCGCTCCGGCCCGCCCGGGCCGATACCGTATTGGATTGTGCGGGTACTGGTCACCGAGGACGACGAGTCGCTGCGGGTGGCCGTCGACGCGTCGCTGCGCGGGGCCGGGTTCGCCGTGGACACGGCGGTCGACCTGCCCGAGGCGGACGAGGCGTTGAGCGTCAACGGCTACGACTGCGCGGTGTTCGACCGGATGCTGCCGGCCGGGGACTCGCTGCGCTACGTGGCGGGCCGCCGTCAGGCCGGCTGGCCGGTGCCGGTGCTCTTCCTGACCGGGCGGGACGCGGTGGACGACCGGATCGCCGGATTGGCCTGGGGCGACGACTACCTGGTCAAACCGTTCGCGGTCGCCGAGTTGGTGGCGCGGGTGCGGAGCCTGTGCCGGCGCGGCATGCCCGGTCACGCCCCGGTGCTGCGGCACGGGAACATCGAGGTGGACGGCGGCCGGCACGAGGCGCGGCGCGGCGGGCGGCTGCTCACCCTCACCGCCAAGGAGTTCGTCGTACTGGAGCGGCTGGTGGCCGCCGGCGGCGAGCCGGTACGGCGGGCCGAACTGATCGCGGTCGCCTGGGACGAGATGGTCCCGCCCGCCTCCAACGTGCTCGACGTGCTGATCGCCCAGCTACGCCGCAAACTCGGCGCACCGCCGGTGCTGCACACCGTGCGTGGCATCGGCCACCTGCTGCGCTGACCCCTGAGGCGGCGGCCGGCACCACGGGACCGGCCACGCCTCGGCGCGGCCGGGGCGTGGGGCGAGCCGGCCGGGTGGTGCCGCCGAGACCGGTTCCCGGAACGTCGGACCCGTTCGCTACGTTGCCGACATGGCCGAATTCGTACTGGTGGCAGGCGCCTGGCTCGGGGCACGGGCGTGGGACGAGGTGGTCCCGGAGCTGCGTGCGGCCGGTCACCGGGCCCACCCGTTGACGTTGTCCGGTCTCGCGGAGCGGCAGGGCGTGCCGGCGGGGCAGCAGACCCACGTCCAGGACATCGTCGACGAGATCGAACGCGAGGATCTGCGCGACGTCGTGCTGGTCGGGCACAGCTACTCGGGCATTCCGGTCGGTCAGGCCGCCGAGCGGATCGGCGACCGGCTGGCCCGGGTGGTCTTCGTCGACTCCAACGTCCCGACCGACGGGGGGTCGTTCGTCTCCGCCTGGCCGAGCGGCCGGGCGATGGTGGAGGCCTCGATCGCCGAACACGGGGGCTTCTGGCCGCCGCTGACCGCTGCCGACTACGAGGGCCAGGGGCTCACCGCCGAGCAGATCGCCCGGATCGTGGACAAGTCGACGCCGCACCCGGGCGCCACGCTTACCGAGCCGGCGGTGCTGACCCGCCCGCTCGGCGAGCTGCCGGCCACGTACGTCAAGTGCCTCCTCGACGGCGACGAGCCGGGCGACACGGTGGCCGGGCTGCTGACCAGCGAGCACTGGCGGCTGGTGCGGATGGACACCGGCCACTGGCCGATGTTCTCCCAGCCGCGCGAGCTGGCCCGGATCCTGCTCGACGCGGCCGGGGCGTGAGGTTGTCCCACCCGCCCCGGCCACCCGTCCGCTAGTGGCGCAGGCGGTGCCGGCCGTTCCCCAGGGCGGCGCGGCGGTCGGCCCGGCCCCGCAGGCCGAGCACGGCACCGATCTGCGCACCGACGATGCCGGCCACGGCGATCACCGCGGAGACCGCCAGCGGGCGGTTCAGCCCACCGACCGTGTCGGCCCGGGAGGACCCGAGGACGTAGGTGGTGCTGTCGTCGTCCCCGGCCGGCTGGGCGGGTACGGGGGCGGCCGGCGGACCCGCCGGCTCCGGCGCCTGCCGCGTACCACCGGCCGGCGGTTGTCCCGCCGACGGCTGCCCGGCCGGCGGCTGGCCCGGCTGCGGGGCGTGCCCTGGCTGCTCGGCGGGTGGCCGGCCGGGCTGTGCGGTCTCGCCGTGCCCCGGCGGCGGTATCGCGACCAGGCCGCTCGCGTGTTCCCGGAAGCCCCGGTCCTTGGCGACCGGCGGCAGGTGCAGCAGTTGACCCGGCCGGATCCGGTCCGGGTCGCGGATCTCGTTGAGCCGGGCCAGCTCCGGATAGCGGTTGAACTCGCCCAGGTAGCGGTCCGCGATGTGCCCCAGGTAGTCGCCGCGCTCCACCCGGTAGACCGGAACCCCCTCCTCGCCCAGGTCCGCCGCCCCGGCCAGCCAGGCCGGCGCCGGACCGGCCGCGGTGCCCGGCAGCCCGGCCGGCACGCCCGGCGCCGAGCCGAGCGGGCCGCCCGGTGCGCTGCCGGCGCTCGGGGCGGCCGGGGCCGACGCCACGGTGGCCACCGCGGCGCTGGCGGCCGTGGCGGCCGGGCTGGTGACGACGATCAGCGCCACCGAGCCGACCAGCGTCGCCGCCCAGCGCTGCTGCCGACCCAGGCCGGGCAGCCGGACCGCCGGCCGGCGCAGGATCCGGGCGGGCAGCTCGACCAGTACGGAGAGCGCGAACGTCGCCCAGCCGGCCCAGCCGACGAGCGCCAGGGCGCGCAGGAAGAGTTGCCCGTCGTCCCGGCTGGTCAGCGTCGTGCCGATCTGGTCCAGCGTGGGCAGGTGGTCGGGGAGGGGATTGCCGGCGAGGGCGAGCAGCGCCAGCGGGGCGCCGCCGAGCAGCCCGATCAGGACGATCAGCGCCCCGAGGCCGGTGACGAACCGGCCGGCCGGGTGGGTCCGCGGTGCAGGCATGAGGGGTCTCCTGTTCAGCGGTTGGTCGAGGTGAGGAGGGTGGCGGTGGCGGTGCCGGGTACGTCGACCGTGTCGGCGAAGCCGAACAGGTCCAGGAACGCCCGGTCGTAGTTCAGGTCGAGGCGTACGGTCAGGGTGGGGTTGTCGTCCTCGGTGTCGAACTGCAGGTCGCGGAAGGTGACGCCGTCGACGCCGGCGAGATAGTCGCGGACGGCGTCCTCGGCGGCGACCGGGTCGAGCACGGTGGTGCCGTCGTCGAGCAACTGGCCGAGGTCGATCGCCTGGCCGCCGGCCCGGGCCGCCTCGGCGGCGAGGTTGTCGGCCCGCTGCATGGAGCGGAGCTGCCCCGCCCCGTCGTAGGCGAGGGCGATGATGGTGAGTATCCCGATCATGGCGACGGCCAGGAACAGGCTCACCCGTCCCGCGTCCCGGTCGGGCCGCCCGGTCACGACTGCCCCCGGCTGCGGTAGCGGTCCAGTGGCGAGGCGAACGTCGCCTCGGCGGCGGTGTACTCGGGCGTCCGGGGCAGCAGCGGCATCCGCAGGTTGCCCACCGACACGTCGCAGGAGACCGTCACGATCACCGAGGCGTCCGCGCCGAGGGCGCTGGCGAACACCTCGTCGACGTCGGCGCGCTCGCCCTCCAGCGTGCCGGCGAAGGCCAGCTCCGGCGCCTCGGCGCAGGCCAGTCCCTCCCAGCGCAACCGGTCCTGGACGGCCTGCCGGGCCTGCTCCCGGGCCTCGTCGGCGGTACGCGAGATCGAGGCGGCCCGAGCGGCGTCGTGCGCGGCCACCTCGATCGCCTCGTTGGCGATGGCGGTCCGGCCGGCGACCCCGGCCAGGGCCACCAGCGCCAGGAAGGCCGGCGCGAGGATCGCCACCTCCACCGAGACCGAGCCCCGGTCCGCGCCCCGCCCCCGGGCGGCCCGCCGGCCGTCCGCCGGTCCGCGCCCGGTCACGGCGGGCCCTCCTCGGTGAAGCGTTCCACGGTGCCGAACGCCGTCTCGGTGATGCCCGGCAACGAGACGAACGGCATCACCCGGAGCGGTTCGCCGGTGACGGTGGCGCTCACCTGCTCGTCGTCCGGCTCGGGCACTGTCACCGTGACCTCCCAGCCGACCAGCCAGTCACCGGCCCGGTCGAGGAACTCCTCCGCCCGGTCCGCGCCCACCCCCGGCTCCGCCTGGTACGCCCGCTGGGCGGCGACGGCCGACTGGGCGGCGTTCAGCGCGGTGGCCCGGGCGATGAACCAGGCGGCGGCCTGGATCGAGGCGAGCAGGAGCAGCAGGATGGCCGGCATCAGCACGGCCAGCTCCACCGGGGTCGCCCCCCGCTCCCGGTCGTCGCCGGTAGGGCCGGTGCGGGTCCGGCCGGCCCCGGTCAGCCGGATTCCTGGCAGCGGTGGCACCGGGTCACTCGGGTTCGCCGCCGGTGCCCGGGGCACCCGGGACCGGGAGGTCGCCCATCCACGCGCTGACGCTCTGCGAGACGGCGATGGTCAGCGCCACGGCCGCCGCCGCCAGGCCGACGATGATGACGGCGGTCGGCACCGGGCTGTCGCCCCGGTCCCGCTGGTCGTCGCGCCGCAGTTCGGCGAGGCGTACGGCCAGTGCGGTGTAGAGGTAGGTGACGAGTCGCATTGCGGACTCCCTTCTCGCCGACATCGGATGTCGCCGGTCAGATGCGGGCCATGAACGGATAGATGACGAAGCCGACCAGCACGAAGACCAGCAGCGCGCCGGGCACGTCCAGCCGGCTGGTCACCGCCTCGGCCCGGGCCAGGCTGTCGGTGCGGATCTGGTCGCGCAGCGAGTCGGCGCGGCCGCGCAGCGACTCGTGCACCTGGGCACCCTCGGTCCCCGAGGACTGCATGATGGCGCCGACGTCCCCGAGCTCCGGGATGCCGATCTTCTCGGCGAGTTCGCGCAACTCGTCCCAGGGAGCGTGCATCTGCAACTGGGCCATCCGCAGCGCCTCCCGGACGCGTTCGAAGACCCAGCCGTCGCAGACCTCCGCCGCCCGTTCCAGCGCCTGCACCGGTCCGTGTGCGGCGGAGAGTTGCAGGGCGACCAGGTCGAGGTACGCGCAGACCGCCTGCCGGAACTCCCGCCGGGCCCGCTCCGCCTTGACCAGTACGCTCCGGTGCGCCATCAGCATGGTCACGAACGCGAAGCCCAGCGCGGCGACGGTGGGCAGCACGATCGGCGGCCGTACCCCGGCGATGAAGAGGGCGGTGCTGAGCAGGGCCGGCGAGGCGAGTCCGATCAGGCCGGAGAGGACCAGCGAGAGGGCGTACTGCTCGGGGGTCTGGCCGATCAGCGCGAGCTGGCGGTGCGGCGGGCGCAGCCAGCGGGCGACCCCGCTGAGCCAGTCGAGGTCGCGTCCGGCGGCCCCGCCGGGGCGGGACAGCCCGGGCGGCTGGTGCAGCCGGCGCAGCGCCGGGCCGAGCGCGGGAGCGGCCGGCAGCGCCTCGCGGACCAGGAGGAACAGGCCGAGCCCGACGGCACCGCCGCCGAGCACGCTGACCGCGAGGTGCCAGTTGAGGATCACGCGATCGCCTCCCCCGGGTCGGGCGGGGCGAGGAACCGGGCCGGTCTCGGCGGCAGGCTCATCGCGCGTACCCAGGCCAGCAGGCCGACGAAGGCGCTGCCCAGCGCCACCATCACGAGCTGCCCGGTCGGGGTCTGGTACGGCGCCATGTAGGCGGGGTTCAGCAGCCCGTACGCCAGCACCGCCAGCGTCATCCCGGTCAGGAAGCGCACCGCGAACCGGGGCTGGGCGCGCTTGGCCTCGACCTCGCGCCGGGTGGCGACCTCGGCCGCCGCGGCGGTGGCGATCGCCCCGAGCACGTCGCCGAGCCGTTCGCCCCGGTCGGTGAGGTGCAGGATGAGTGCGGCCACCACCTGGTCGCAGACCGGGTCACCGATCTCGTCGGCGAACGCGAGCAGGGCGGTCCTGCCCCGCCAGCCGGCCTGGAGCCGCGCGGCGAGCAGCCGTACCTCCTCCTCGATCTCCGTCGGCGTGGTCGCGACGGTACCGATGATCGCCTGTTGCAGGCCCTGCCCGGTGCTCGACACGTCCCGGAGCCGGCGGGTCCACTCGCCGATCGCCTCGATCCGGGTGATCGCCCGGCGCTCGGCGCGGCCCGCGGTGAACAGCCAGGGCGCGCCCGGGACGGCGATCGCGACCAGCAGGCCGACCACCGGTACCCCGGTGAGCAGGAACGCCACCGTGCCGGCCAGCGCCGCGGCTACCAGCAGCGCCTGGTGGGCCCGCTGCTCGCGGCGGCTGGTGCCGCCGCCGAGCCAGAGCCGGCGCAGCCCGGGACCGGTGCCCGGCTTCGCCGGCCGGGTGGTGCCGACCACCGCGACGACCGTCAGCACCAGGCCGGTCACGCAGGCGGCGCCGGAGAGCACCGCGATCAGCTCGATGTTGCCGGGCATGGTCATCGCGCCGTCCCGCCCGGGCGCCCCGGCGTCGGTGGCGGCCCCGGCGTCGGTCGCGGCCCCGGCGTCGTCATGCCGACCGGCCGAGCTGGCTGTGCCGGGGACGGCGCCAGGCGCCGGTGCCCACCTCGATGTAGCGGCTCAGCAACCGGGCGTCGTAGCCGACCCGCAGCAACTGGTCGCGAACCCGTTCGGGCAGGTGCCGGGGGATCGCCCGGCCGTCCGGACCGGGCCCGAAGACGGTGGTGGTGATGATCCGGTTGCCGTCGCCGACCCCGACGATCTCCTCGACGTGCGAGACGAAGCGGTGTTTGCGGCCGCCGATCGCGGTCTCGTCCTCGATGGTGACGTAGACGATCAGGTCGAGTGCGTTGCCGGCCATCCGCCGGGCCTGGTCGACGGTCATCTCCCGACCGTGCGAGAGGGCCAGCTCGATGATCCGCTCGCTGACCCCGGCCGGGGTACGGGCGTGGATCGTGCACATCGAACCCCGGCTGGTGGTCATCGCCTGGAGCATCGGCACGATCTCCCGGGACCGGACCTCGCCGACGATGATCCGCAGTACGCCCATCCGGAGCGCGACCGGGATCAGGTCGGCGATGGTGACCTCGCCGGCCGGGCGCCCGTCCATGCCCCGTTCGCCGTGTCCCTCCCGGGACTCGAAGCTCATCACCGCCCGGTGCCGCAGCCCGCGCCGAGGGGGCAGCAGTTCGCGGCTCTCCTCCAGCAGCACGTACGGCTCGTCGGCCGGGATCTCGTGCATCAGCGCCCGGATCACCGTCGTCTTGCCGGCCCCGGCCAGCCCGGCGACCATGATGTTCAGCCCGGCGCGCATCGCCGCCCGCAGGAAGTCCCGGACCAGCACGTCGATCATCTCGTCCAGGTCGACCCGGGCACCGGCGAGGTCGTCCAGGCTCACCTCGACGGTGTTGTGCTTGCGGATCACCGCGTACGGCCGGTGGCTGACCAGGAAGACCGCCGCCAGCCGGCTGCCGTCCGGCAGTTGCAGGTCCAGCGTGGGCTTGGAGGTGGAGAGGGACCGCTCGGTCGCCCCGGCCCGGCGCGCCGCCGCCTGGAGGATCTGCACCATCTCCTCGTCGCTGTCGGCGATCGGCTCACCCCAGTCGACGCCGCCGCCGCGCCGGGTGATCCGGACCAGGTCGCAGCCGAGGATGTGCACCTCCTCGATCGAGGTGTCCACCAGCAGCGTCTGGAGCCGCCCCAGCCCGACCAGTTCGGCGTTGACCTGGTCGAGCAGCAGCCGTTCCTCGGCGGCGACCATCGGCGTACCGGCCCGGCGGGCCGCGTCGGCGTACTCGGCGACCACCGCCACGGCGAGCCGGCCCCGCTCGGCGTCCTCCTCGGCGGCGGTGAACTCCCGGCCGCGCTGCCAGAGGGTGAGCCGTTCGCTCAGCTGCCGGCGCAGCTCCCGGACCACCGCGAAGTCGACCCGGGCCCGGGGCGTCGGCTCCACCGGGTGCACCGGCGGAGGTGGCGCCGGCGGGTACGGCGGCACCGGCGGGTAGGGCGCCGCGCCGCCGTTGGCCACCGCGGCCGGGTGCGGATATCCGTTGTGCGGGATCGTCTGCCAGGTGGCCGCCCGGGGGTCGGGGGCCCGGGGGTCGTGCGATACCGGCTCAAACCGCATCCGGCACCTCCTGGGCGGCCGGCCAGCCCAGCCGGGCCCGGCGCCGGTCGAGCAGCGCCCGGACCGGCACCTCCAGGGCGCTGGCCGCGCGCATCAGCGGCCGGTTGGCCCGCACCGTGCCGCCGTGGGCCAGCACCTCGGCGGTACGCGGGTCGTCCGGCAGTTGGGCGATCACCGGCAGCCGCAGCGCCTTGGCCACCTCGGACCGGCCGTGGCCGCCGCCGACCAGCAGCAGCCGCAGCGAGCCGGCCGGCACCCGGTGCTCGGCGAAGTCCCGCTCGATGGCCTTCACGGTGGCGTGCGTGGCGGAGAGGTCGGGCAACCGGGGGGCGGTCACCAGCAGGACGATCTCCGCCGCCCGCAGTACCGGCCAGGGCGGCCCGACCACGTGCAGCCGTCCACAGTCGACGATCACGTCGTACCCGGGCTGCCCCTTGTCCAGGGCGGCGAAGAAGTCGGCGAACCGCTGCCAGAGCGGGACCACGCTGCCGGCCTGGGCCGGGTCGACCACGCCGGGCAGCAGCAGCCGTTCCCGGTGGGGCGCGTCGAGGTCGACCAGCTGGGACCAGAACGCCTGCTCCAGGTTGCCGTCGCGCAGCTCGCCCACCGCCAGCTCGCCGATCCCCCGGGGGCCGGGCAGCACCCCGCCGAGGTAACCGGCCAGCACCGAGCCGCCGGACGGGTCGCACTCGGCGAGCACCACCCGGTGGTGCCAGGAGAGCGTGCAGGCGAGGGCGGCCGTGGTCACTCCGGGCGACCCCTTGGCGGAGACCAGGGCGATGATCGACATGATCAGGCTGCCGCGCTCAGTACGACCGCGATCCGGTCGCTGGCGGCCAGCGACACCACCGCCGGTACGTCCCGGACCGCCAGCGCGAGGTAGAGCACCACACTGTTGGCGGCCGGGGTGGCCATGTCGATGACGGTGGCCTGGAACCGGGTGGCCGGCGCACCGGCCTCGGTGTCCCGGCCGGGCGTGCTGAGCAGCAGCACCTTGTCGCCGGGACGGAGCTTCTTCGCCGGCACCTCGCTCGGTTTGAGCCCCACCGACACCTGCTGCTGCCCGGGGCCGAGCAGGGGCTTGTCGGTGAGCTGCGCCATGGTCAGCAGGGTGCCGGGGGTGAGCGTCACCGTGGCCCGCTTGCCCAGCACCTCGCCGAGCCGGTCGGCCGGCACCGGGGCCAGCCCCTGGCCGCCGGCCACCTGCACGGTGACCACGTCGTCGGCGCTCAGCGCGGTGCCGACCGGTACGGCGCGGGCCACCGCGAGGTAGTTGCCGGTGGCCCGTACGGAGCTGACCGCGAAGGCGGAGCCGAGTCCGCCGAGCGCGATCAGCAGCACCGCGAGGCCGAGCAGGCCGGGGCGCATCCGGCGCTGCCGTACCAGCCGGGGCGGGTTGACCGGGGCGTCGACCGGCCCGCCCGTGGTCGTCGTGGGAGCCAGTGTCACCCCGTCACCACCTGGAGTTCGTCGATCTGGATGGAGCCGGTGTCGGAGAGGCTGGCGGTGAGTACGCCGCTCTCGCCGCCGCCGCTCCACGGCACCCGCCAGTGCTTGGTCGCGGTGATCTCGTACGCCCCGCCGTCCTGGCCCCGGCTCGACCTCGGGTAGCCGGGGTAGGCGCAGGCGTCCCCGGGCGGGCGGCGCGGGTCGTGCGCGCCGGCCCGGAACGGGATGCCCGCCGTGGCGCAGGTCTCGGTGTCGCCGTTGCCCATCGCCCAGACGATCCGGTTCGGGGTGGCGGCGATGCTGACGCTGACCCCGCCCACCTCGTCGGATTCCTCCTCGGTGTTCCAGCTCGACGCGTCGTAGAGCCAGACCGGGATGCCGACCAGCCCGGGGCGGCCCTGCGGCGCGGTGCGGATGACCGGCCGGGCCAGCGGCAGCGAGGCGAGCAGGTCCCGGGCCACCTGCTCCGGGTCCGGCGGGTCGAAGCCGGGCGGCGGGTCGGGAAGGAAGACGGTGTCCGAGTTGGCCAGCCCGCTGGAGCAGCTGACGAAGTACGCGGTCTGGCCGGCCGGAACTCCGGCCGGCTGCGGTTCGGCGCGCTTGTAGTAGCAGTCGTCGTCGCTGTTGAACCAGCCGCGCAGGTTGTCGTAGCAGGGCACCGTGGTGCCGTCGTCCTTCTTGCAGACCCGGCTGCCGCCGCCGCTGCCGTCGCCGCCGCCGGTGTCCGAGCCGCCTCCGTCGTCGCCGCCGGTGTCGTCACCCGGATCGTTGTCCCAGACGTTGCAGTGCGGCTGCCCGGCGGGACACTCCGCACCGGGGGCCCGGGCGGAGGCGGGCGTTGCGCCCGTGGTCAGCGCGGCGGCCAGCAGCAGCCCGGCGGTGGCGCCGGCCGTGAACATCCGCCGGGTCAGCACGGCTGGTCCTTGTGTACGCCGCTCTCGTTGACCAGCCAGCGGCCGTCGGGATAGCGGCTGGCCGTCGCGGTGGCGACGTAACGTCCGCCGACCGAACCCGGCACGACGGATCTGTCCCGTTGGTAGATCAGTTTGTAGCCGGTGGTGTCGATGCAGTCCTGGATCGACACCGTGGCGGGAACGGCGTCGAGACTGACCTCGGTCACCACCGGGTCGGAGACGATGTTTCCGGTACGCATCGCGCCGTGCTCCTTCGCGTCGCGAATGGCGATCCGCACCCGGGTCAGCAGCGGATCGCCAAGATATTTCCGCAGTCCCGGATCATGCGGGTCGGCCGCCAGTTCCGCTTTGCGGGAGGCGGCGAGATATCCGGCATAGGCGGCCAGTGCGGACTTCTCCGCCTCGGCGGCGGCTCGCGGGTCGACACTGCTCGCGGCCTCGGCCCCACCGCCCGGTGCGGCGGCCGATCCGGAGTCGCCACCGCAGCCGGTGCTGGCCCCGAGCGCCCCGACCACCAGCAGGAAGATCGGAAAACCGGCCAGTTGCCGTACGCGCAACGGGGTCTCCCTTCTCGTGTCGTCGCGCCCCACGCGCGCCCGACTGTCCGCACCGGAACTCCCCCGCGTCGCCCCGGTGCGGGTGGTCGCCGTGCTCCGCGGGAAATCTCGACGGGCACGACGGCTCCGGCCCGGGGGTCGGTGGAAAGGCCCGGTGCCGTGTCGCCTGCATTTGACTGAGTCGATCTAGTTTTCGATCCCACCGTTGTCTATTCGGCCGGGACGCCTGGTTGTTTGCCGATAGTTGCGCTTCATCCAGATGGCGAGCATAGGCTGACCCGCGACGATGCAACAGGGTCTATTCGAGGGAATACGTACCGTTACGATCTCCATAGCCGATCATCATCGAACTACTAAGGTGCCGATCGATATGTCCCGAGTGATCCGCCGGTCGTCCGCCGGCTCCGGTGGCCGGTGTCCACCGGCGCGGCACGGACCGCTGCCCGTGCGAATTGCGATGGATGACGGCGTTCGGCCACTTTCGGTACTCGGGCATTCGGGGTTAATCGCCGAGCCGATCGACGGGGCGTCCGGGGCCGTCCGACCATGCGCCGAGGCCGCCCGGCAGGTCGCCGCCGCCCCGGCCGGCTCAGCGCCTCGCGATCATGAAATTACTCTGCGTATCAGTCGCCGCCGGCTCGCCGGCCCGCTTCCGAGGAGGTCACCATGCCCCGGACCGCGTCCCGTCCGTCGTCGCCGGCGACGACCACCCCCACCGCCGGCGCCCGGCTGGGTGCCGCCATCGCGGTGCTGACCGTGGCACCGCTGCTCCGCTGGCTCGTCGCGGCCGAGTCGGTGCCGCCCGACCGGCCCCGCCGGGCCGGCTGTGACGCCTGCGGTACGCCGATCGGCCCGACCGGTCCACTGGCCGCCCTGTCGCCGCTGGCCCGGTGTCCCGGCTGCCGCTCCCGGTACGGGGCACCCCCGTTCGCCGTCGAACTCGCGCTGCTGCTCGCCGTCGCGGCGCTGCTGGCCGCCGCCCGTCCCGGCTGGGAGTCGCTCGCGTTCGCCTGGTGGACGGCGTGCGCCGTACCGCTGGTCTTCGTCGACGTGGCCGTGCACCGGCTGCCCGACCGGCTCACCCGGGCCGCCGCGCTCGGCACCCTGGCGCTGCTCGGGCTGGCGGCCCTGGTCGGGGCGGACGGGGCGGCCTGGTGGCGGGCGGTCCTCGCCGGTACGTCGGCGGCGCTGCTCCTGGGCGCCTCCACCCTGCTGCTGGGCCGGCGCGGCTTCGGGCTGGGCGATGCCAAGCTGGCGCTGAGCAGCGTGGCGGTGCTCGGCTGGCTCGGCTGGCCGGCGGTCTTCACCGGGTTGGTGGTGACGTTCCTCGCCTCGGCGGTGGTCGGACTGGTCCTGCTGGCCGCCCGTCGGATCCGATGGCGGGGCCACCTGCCGTTCGGCCCGTTCCTGGTGCTGGGGACGATCGTCACCCTGGCGGCGGCATGACGGCGAACGGCGGCGGCCACGACGCGACGGCGGGGTGCAGGTCATCCGTACGGCCGACGGGCCGGCAGGCTGTCCGGACGCGAATGGCCGGCCTGCCGTTCAGGGATCGTCGCGGCGGACCAGTCCGAATGCGACACAACCTCGGGCATCCGGCGGAGGACCGGGTCGTGCGGCGGTCCGGCTCCCGGTACGGTACGGCCGTCATTCCAAACTTGATCTTGCGTTACCCATCGGGGGAATCCATGAACCTGCGTACGCGGCGCGTCTGGGCGCGGGTCGGGGTCGGCACGGTCGCGTGCCTGGCCACCGGCGCGCTGATCACGCCCGGCGGTGCGGCCCACGCACTGGAGCCGGTCGGCGCCGACCTGGCGCTGAGCGTCTCGCCCGGCACGACCGTCAGCGGCGACGAGTTGGTGAAGTACACCGCGACGGCGAAGAACAACGGACCGGGCGACGCGGTCGGCTGGGACTTCGAGTACGACCTCAGCGGCCTGGACGACAGCGTGACGACGTTCGGCAAGGTGTCCAGCCGCGGCTGCGAGCTGACCGGCGAGAAGGTCGTCTGTGCCGACCCGATGAGCCTCAGCCCGGGGCACAGCTTCCTCCAGCACCTTCCGTTCACGCTGGAGCGGGTGCCCGGCGCCTTCGGCAAGGCCGGCACGATCACCGTGACCGTCCTCGCCGAGACCGACCCCGACCAGGGCAACAACACCGCGAAGATCGACGTCGAGATCCCGCCGCTCGGGGTGGACCTTGCGGTATACGCCGACGACATCCGGCAGGTCACCGACGCAGGCGAGCTCACCGACCGGCCGGTACCGCCGGGCGGTGCCAGCCTGATGTTCGGTGCGGTCGGCAACTTCGGCGACTCGATCGCCGAGGGCCTCAGGGTCTCCGTCACCCTGCCGCGTCACGTGACCTTCGCCGAGGTCGAGCCGGGCTGTGACTACTCCGCCGACAACCGGACCGCCACCTGCGAATACCAGCAGATCAACCTGGTGCCGGCGGACCGGGACACCAGCGAGGACGACCAGATCTACTCGGCGATCGGCGTCTACTTCCCGGTACGGGTCGACCAGGACGCGCCCGGCCCGGTCACCGCGCAGGGCGGGAAGTTCTTCAGCAACGCCCTGGCGGTCGGGACCGAACTCGGCACCGCGGCCCTGGGCCGGAGCCGGAGCGCCGCGCTGCCGCAGGGCGTCAAGGCCCTCTCCGCCGACGAGGTCCAGGACGCCGACCCGAGCGACAACAGCTACGGGTTCGCCGCGCACATCGGGGCGCCGACCGGGGACGACGGCGGTGCCGGCGGCGGCCTGCCGGTCACCGGTGTCCAGGCGGGCCTGCTCGGTGGCGTCGGCGCCGGCGTACTGGCGATCGGCGGCCTGCTCCTCCTGCTCGCCCGGCGGCGCCGGGTCGTGCTGGTGGCCCCCGGAGACGAGACTCCGGCGACCTGACGCCGGCGGACGTACCGACAGGCGGGCGGGGTGCGTGTGCACCCCGCCCGTCGGTGTCCTGCTGGTGGACGGCACGGTACGCGGCTGCCGCGCCGTCTCCACCCGTCACAGCGGCACCGCTGGCCACGGTGGTCGCGAGGTACCGGGATAACGGCCGCAGCCGCCACGGGGCGGGCCTAGCGTGAGGCCATGGACGCCGAACGCGCAGTGGTGATCGAGGGAGAGCTGCACGAGCTGCTGGTGATGCTGGCGAACCAGCGCAACCAGACGCCGGAGGAGATCGTCACCGAGCTGATCGAGACGGAGTTCGAACGGATCGAGCCGGGGATGCTGGACGACCTGCGCCGGCCGGGCGCGGCCATCAAGCGGCTCTACGCGGCGACCGGCCGGCCCGTGCCGGAGGCGTTCCGCGAGGCGGTGCCGCCCGAGTTCGGCCGGCGGCCGGCCCTGGCCATGGACGACACCGGCCAGTTCGCCCGCTCCTAGCGCGCCCGCCACTCGCCGCCGCGGGCACCTGGGAGCCCGGCCTGCCGTACTAGGCTGCTGACCATGGCGGTGGCATCGATCAAAAGCGATGCAACGGTTGGGCCCGGACGGCGTCGGTGACCGTCCCGGTGCGCGCCGTGTGGCGGCTGTCCGGTGTGCCGGTGATGGCACTCTGGTCGTTGGCCGGGCGCTTCGGCTTCGGCATGCTCAACCTCAGCCTGCTGCTCTTCGTGCAGGCGGAGACCGGGTCGTACGCGACCGCCGGGATCATCTCGGCCAGCAGCCTGCTGGGGACCGCGGCCGGTGCGGTGGTTCAGGGCCGGCTGATCGACCGTCACGGACCGTCCCGGCCGATGCTGGTTCTGGTGGCCCCGCACGCCGCCCTGGCGGCGGCCGAGGTAGCCGGTATCGCGGCGGGGATCTCTCCGGTGCTCCTGGCGGTGGTGGTCGCGGCTCAGTGTGCGACCCTGCCGGCGATGGCGGTGGCGTCGCGGGCCATGTGGCCGCACCTGATCCCCGAGGGGCCGACCAGGGACGCGGCGTACGCCTACGAGGCGGTCAGCTTCGAGCTGTGCTGGTTGCTCGGGCCCGCCGCCGCCGGGCTGCTCGCCACCCTGATGTGGCCCGGTACCGCGCTACTGGTCAGCCTCGGGCTGGTCACCGTGGCCGCGCTCGGGTTCTGTCTCAGCTCCGCCGTACGGTCCCACCGCGGCGTGTCCGCAGCCCGGCCCGCCGCCGGTGCGACGGCCGTCGGCGGACGCACGGGGGTACCGGGCCAGGGTGGCCTGCCGACCCTGCTGGTGGCCGCGGCCGGGTTCGGACTGGCGATCGGTTTCGTCGTGGTCGGCGTGGCCGCCGGAACGGCCGCGAACGGGGCACCCGAACTTGCCGGCCTCCTGCTCGCGATCTGGTCACTCAGCTCCGTGCTGAGCGGGCTGGTCTACCAGCGTCGGCCCTGGCCCAGGACGCTCTCAACGCGTCTGCCGGTGTTGATGTTCGCCCTGGCCACGTTCCTCGGTGTCCCGGTGCTCGCCTCCGGGCTGGCAGGCCTGACGGTGATGGTCGTGCTGTCCGGTGCGACGCTGGTCCCGCAGGTCAGCACGCAGAACACCGTCCTGGACGGTCTGGTGCCGCCGGCCCGGCTGACCGAGGCGTACGGCTGGGTGACCACCGTCATCGCGATCACGAACGCGGCCGGCCAGGCGCTGGGCGGCCTGGTGGTCGAGCGGTACGACCACCGGACGGGTTTCCTGGTGGCGGCGGTCTGCGTCGGCGCCCTGACCCTGCCGGTGGTGCTCCGCCGCCGGACGCTCACCGGCCCCGGCCCCGGTCGCCGGCCCGACGGCAACGCCATCGGCACCGAGGAGTGTCCGGTGGGGCGACGAGCATCCGGGTGACCGGGGCGGAGGGCGCGCCGGAGCGTGCGCGCCCTCCACGATCATCAACCGGTCCCTGCCTGGCCAAGCGGGAACCGCCGGCCGTTCGTACGGCTCGCCGCGTCCTCCGCCCCCGACCGGCGTTTCCTTAGGTAATCGCACCAGTGCGCACCGCTGTTGTCGATTGACAGGAATGCCGATAGGGCGAGGAAGTGAACCAGCATGCACTCTGCCTCGGGACGCTGACCGGGATGGCCGAGCTGCCACCCGGGGCCGCCGAGATCGCCGTCGAGGTGGAACGGATCGGCGCCTCGCCGGGCGATGTCGGCGAGCGGGTGCCGGAGCTGCTCGATGTGCTCCACGGGCTGGTGCCGTTCCAGGCCTCCGCGCTGTACGTGCTCGACCCGGAGCGTGGCGAGTTCGAGCCGGTGAGCGACCGGGGTTACAGCGAGACGGCCGCCGCCTACATGCGCACCCCGGAGCACTACCGGGAGATGGAGTTGCTCGGCATGCACCGCGACCGGGCGCCGATGTGCGTGCGGGACACCCCGATGCCGCCCGGGGAACTGCCCTCCTGGGCCGAGCACCTCGAACCGGCCGGCTTCCGCGAGGGAATCGGGGTTGGCCTGTTCAGCCCGGACGGCCATCAGCTCGGCATGCTCACCCTGCACACCGACACGGTCGCGCATCCGACCGACGCGGCCCGCGACTTCCTCGGCCTGCTCGCCCCGCTGATCGCCGAGGCGGTCGACCCGATGCGTTCCATCGCCACCCTGGCCGGGATGGTCGGCGACGCGCGGGCGGGCTGCATACTGACCCGGGCCGGTAACCTGCTGCCGCTGCCGGGCCTGCCGTCACATCCGCTGCTGCACCCCGGCGCGCCGCTGCTCCGGGTGGCGGCCGAGAGCCTGGCCGACGGTCGGGTACACGCCACGTTCCTCTGCCCGTACCAACCGGACGACGGTCCGGACGGGCACGTGCGGATCACGCTGCTGCCGTGTCCGTACTCGTCGCCGCCGCACCTGCTCGCGGTCGTCCTGGTCTCCCCGCCCGGTGACCTGCGCGGACTGACCTGGCGCGAGCTGGAGATCCTCGGCCTGCTGGTGGAGGGCTGGTCCAACCAGCGGATCGCCAGCGGGCTGGTGATCGCTTTACGGACCGTCGCCGCGCACGTCGAACACGTCCTGACCAAGCTGGCCGCCCCCGGTCGTACCCTGGCCGCCGTCCGGGCCCTGCGGCTCGGCCTGTACGTACCGCGCGCTCTGGCGCGGGTCCGGAGATGACCCGCCGAGCCGGCGTGCCGGCACGCCCTCGTGGCGGTGCCCGGTGACCGGTCGCCCGGCGTCGTCGGCGGAGGTCGCCCGCGAGGCGACGCGGATCGCCGCGAGCGGGGCCGGCATCGAGGACCGGGCGGCGGAGCTGCTGGGGCTGGTCCGTCGGGTGGTGCCGTACGAGGCCGCCTGGATCGCCCTGGTCGACGACCCCGCCCGCCGCTACGCCGAGCTGGCCGGCACCGGGTACGGCGAGCGGGTCCGGGACTACCTCGGCACCCCCGAGCTGCTGGACCAGGTGGAACTGGTCGGGCTCAGCAGTTCACCGGTCCCGCAGCGGGGCCGGGACTCGCCGGTGCCGCTGGCCGAGCTTCCGGTGTGGGGCGACTACTACCTGCCCGACGGTTACCGGGAGGGGATGGCGGTTGGGCTCTTCACCGCCGACCGCCGCCACCTCGGTGTCATGGTCATGAGTACCGACACCCCCGACCATCCGACCGATGCCGAGCGGGACGTGGTCGCCGCCCTGGCGCCCGGATCGCCGCCGCCGTCGACCCGGTGCGGTCGGTGTCGGTGCTGGCCCGGGTTGTCCGCGACGCGCGGGCGGGCGTCGTGTTGGCCCGCTGCGGCGGTACCCGGGCGCTGCCCGGCCTGCCCGGACACCCGCTGCTCGTGCCGGGCTCGGCGCTGCTGAGCGTGGCCGGCCGGCAGCAGGAGGACGGCCTGCGGTACGCCTCGTTCCTCTGGCCGCGCCGGCCGGGTGGCGACGGGGAGGACCGGGAGAACCTGTTCCGGGTGGTGGTGCTGGGCTGTCCCACGACGCCGGCCCGGCTGCTGGCGGTGGTACTGCTCTCCCCGCTGCCCCGGGCCCCGCTGACCCGACGGGAACTGGTGATCCTGGGGTTCCTCCTGGAGGGCTGGTCCGAGCAGCGGATCGCGGTCGGGTTGGACCTGGCGGTAGGGGCCGTCTCGGAGATCACGATGCGGATCGTGGCCCGACTGGCGGCCCCGGACCGGCACACCGCGCTGGTGCGGGCGGCCCGGCAGGGCTGGTTCATCCCGCCCTGCTCAGGGACGCCGGCCGGGTACTGAGCATCGACAAAATCGGTACCGGGCTGTTGTAGTCATCCAATTACGTTCGGTAGTCTTCGACCTGGAGCATCGACGGCTTCCGAGGCGGCGAAGTCTTCGATCAGCGACCCCTCGGCCCGGCACCGGTCGTCCGGCCACCGGTGCCGGCCGGGCCGACCGGGGCCGGCCTGCCGCGTGGAGAGCGGCCGTTGCCGCGCTAGCCCCGAGGGGGCGTCCGATGAACAACGTCGGGTTGTTTCCGTTGCCCGTTCCCGGTGACCCCGCCGGCCGGACGCCCCGGCACGCCGCCCGGCGCCGGCTCCTGCTGGCGATCAGCGTCCTGCTCTGCTCCGCCGTCCTCGCCGCCGGGACCCTGGTGCTGCTGACCTGGCCGGACGAGGAGCCGCCGCTGGTCCTCGACGAGCCGTACGCGGTGATCTGGGGACGGACGTTCACCCGGCCGGTGGAGATCGCCGCCGACCAGGTCAGGCTGCGGCGGGTGACGATCCGCGCCGCCGGCCCGGCGGCGATCCGGGTACGCCCCGGGGTGGCGGGCGCGGTCGTCGAGGACACCGAGATCCACTGCGTCGGCCGGGCGACCGACGGGATCGTGCCGGGCGGCTACTCGGCGGTGCGGGTCGCCACGCACGGCTGCCGCCGGTCCTTCGCCCAGCACCCCGGCGCGGCCGCCACGGTGGTCGACTCCGAGCAGGACGGCCGGCCGTACTCCCCGGACGGGCCGGCGTCCGCCGGCCCCGATCCCGATCTGCCGTCTCCCGGCACCCCGTCTCCCGGCACCCCGTCTCCGGGCGCCTCGTCTCCCGGTACCCCACCGGCCGGCACGCCGCCGACGCCGATCGGGCACTGGCCGGGCCCGGGAAGCGCGGGTGTGCCGGCCGGTACGTCGCTGACCAGCTCCGGCCCGCTCGACCTGCGCCGGCCCGGCGAGGTCGTCAGCGGCCTCGACATCCGGGGCTGTGTCGCGGTACGGGCCACCGACGTGACCATCCGCCGGTCGCGGATCAGGTGCGACAGTCCGGCGGTCGCGGTGCACCTGCGGGGCGCCGGGGCCAACCTGCTGCTGGAGGACGTGGAGATCGACGGTCGGGGACGCAGTGCCGCGGCGGTCTGCTGCGGCAGCTACACCCTGCGCCGCGTCGAGGTCCACCACGTGCTCGACGGGCCGCACCTCGGCTCCCGTGCCACGGTCGAGGAGTCCTGGCTGCACGACCTGGTCCGGGTGCCCGGCGTCCCCGGCGACCTGCTGCTGGTCACCGGCGGCAGCCGCCTCGTGGTCCGGCGCAACCGGCTGGACGCGTACCGGCCGTCGACCGGGGACCCGTTCGGCGCCTGCCTGATGATCGGCTCCCGCCCCGGCCCGGCGGTCCGGGACCTCCTGGTCGAGGGGAACTACTGCGACGGCGGGACGTACGCGATCGGCGTCCGCCCGGATCTGGTCGCGGCCGGGATCGTGATCCGGGCCAACCGGTTCGGGCGGCACCACCGGTCCGGCGTCATCGCCCGGCCCGATCACCGGGGGGTGCGCTGGGACCGGGGAAGCAACCGCTGGTTCGACACCGGCCTGCCCGTACTGCGGTGATCGTCCGATCTTTCCCGTGGCGTGGGTCACACCGGAGCACCACCCGGAACAGGGAGCACCATTTGTTACTTGAGCCGTACAAGCTCAACTAACGATGGCAGGTGTCTGATGGCAACTCTTCCGGTTCTTCCCTTGACCGACGCTGTCCTTCTGCCCGGCATGGTCATCCCGGTGACCCTCGACGCCACCACCCAGTCGGCGGTGGACGCCGCCCGGGCGACGGGCGACAAGAAGCTCCTCGCCGTACCCCGGGTCGACGGGGAGTACGGATCCGTCGGCGTGATCGCCACGATCGAGAAGGTCGGCCGGCTGCCCAGCGGCGAACCCGCCGCGGTAGTACGCGGCCTGACCCGGGCCCGGATCGGCTCCGGCGTACCCGGCCCCGGCGCCGCGCTCTGGGTCGGCGCCACCGAGCTGGACGAGGCCGCCCCCGCCGGTAAGGCCAAGGAGCTGGCCCGGGAGTACCGGGCGCTGGTCACCTCCCTGCTCCAGGAGCGGGGCGCCTGGCAGGTCGTCGACGCGATCGAGCGGATGACCGACCTCTCCGAGCTGGCCGACTCGGCCGGCTACGCGCCCTGGCTGACCCTGGAGCAGAAGATCGAACTGCTCACCGCGCCGGATGTGACGGCCCGGCTGGAGCTGCTGGTCGGCTGGGTGCGCGACTTCCGGGCCGAGCAGGAGGTCACCGAGCGGATCAACTCCGACGTCCGGGAGGGGCTGGAGAAGTCCCAGCGCGAGTTCCTGCTCCGGCAGCAGCTCGCCGCGATCCGCAAGGAGCTCGGCGAGGACGAGCCGGACGGCTCGGCCGACTACCGCACCCGCGTCGAGGCCGCCGACCTGCCCGAGAAGGTCCGCGAGGCGGCCCTGCGCGAGGTCGGCAAGCTGGAGCGGGCCAGCGACGCCTCCCCGGAGGTGAGCTGGATCCGTACCTGGCTGGACACGGTGCTGGAGATGCCGTGGAGCACCCGTACCGAGGACAACACCGACCTGGTGCAGGCGCGGGCGGTGCTGGACGCCGACCACGCCGGCCTGGCCGACGTGAAGGACCGCATCCTGGAGTACCTGGCGGTGCGCAACCGGCGCGCGGCCCGCAACCTCCAGGTCGTCGGCGGTCGCGGTTCCGGCGCCGTGCTGGCCCTGGCCGGCCCGCCCGGGGTCGGCAAGACCAGCCTCGGCGAGTCCGTCGCCCGGTCGCTCGGCCGGAAGTTCGTCCGGGTCTCGCTCGGCGGCATCCGCGACGAGGCCGAGATCCGCGGCCACCGCCGGACGTACGTCGGCGCGCTGCCCGGCCGGATCGTCCGGGCGCTGCGCGAGGCCGGCTCGATGAACCCGGTCGTGCTGCTCGACGAGGTGGACAAGATCTCCGCGGGGTACGCCGGTGATCCGGCCGCCGCGCTGCTGGAGGTGCTGGACCCGGCGCAGAACCACACGTTCCGGGACCACTACCTGGAGGTCGACCTCGACCTCTCCGACGTGCTCTTCCTCGCCACCGCGAACGTGGTGGAGTCGATCCCCGGCCCGCTGCTGGACCGGATGGAGCTGGTCACGCTCGACGGCTACACCGAGGAGGAGAAGGTCGCGATCGCCCGGGACCACCTGCTGCCCCGGCAGCTGGAGCGGGCCGGACTGACCGCCGACGAGGTGAGCGTCGCCGACGAGGCGCTGGGCCGGATCGCCGCCGAGCACACCCGCGAGGCGGGGGTACGGCAGCTCGAACGCGCCCTGGCGAAGATCCTGCGCAAGGTCGCGGTCGCGCTGGCCTCGACCGACGGCCCGGTTCGGGTCGGCGTGGACAACCTCGCCAGCTACCTGGGACGGCCGAAGTTCACGCCGGAGTCGGCGGAGCGTACGGCGGTGCCGGGGGTGGCCACCGGACTGGCGGTCACCGGCGCGGGCGGTGACGTGCTCTTCATCGAGGCGACCAGCATGGAGGGCGAGCCGGGGCTGACCCTGACCGGACAGCTCGGTGACGTGATGAAGGAGTCGGCGCACATCGCGCTCTCCTACCTCCGGTCGAACGGCCGCAAGCTCGGGCTGGACCCGAACGCGCTGGCCGGGCGGCGGATCCACCTGCACGTGCCGGCGGGGGCGGTGCCCAAGGACGGGCCGAGCGCCGGCATCACCATGGTCACCGCGCTGGCCTCGTTGGCCAGCGGCCGGGCGGTTCGCCCGGAGTTCGGCATGACCGGTGAGGTCACCCTCTCCGGTCGGGTGCTGCCGATCGGTGGGGTGAAGCAGAAGCTGCTGGCCGCGCACCGGGCCGGCCTGACCGAGGTGATCATCCCGGCCCGCAACGAGCCGGACCTCGACGACCTGCCTGCTCAGGTGCGGGAGGCGTTGACGGTGCACACGCTCGCGGACGTGGCGGACGTACTCGCGCTGGCCCTTCGGCCGGCCGGGGAACTGCCCGACCTCGGCACCGTCGACGGCCCGGCGCTCGCCGCGGCCTGACCGGTCCCGTCCGCAGGGGCGTCCCCGACACGGGGACGCCCCTGCGGCGTTTCTGCCCGACGGTTGACCTCGACATTGGTTGAGGTCCTAATGTCGGTCCCTGACGGTACGGTCCGTGCGGTCGGACCGGCCCAGCGGGAGGTAAGCGGAATGGACATGGAAGTCGCGGCGTGGCATTCGCTCTACCGGGCCACGAACGCCCAGCGGGACCGGCGGCCGTTCTCCCGGGCGACGCTGCGGCGCATCGGCGGCTTCGCCCGGCCGCACCGCCGCCGGTTGACGCAGTACCTGCTGCTCAGCGTGGTCACGGCGGTGCTGGCGGTGGCCACCCCGGTGCTCGCCGGCCGGGTGGTCGACGCGATCGTCAACGGTGCCGCCGCCGACCTGGTCATCAGGCTCGCCACCCTGATCGCGCTCGCCGCGGTGGCGGAGGCGGGGCTCGGGCTGCTCATCCGCTGGATGTCCGCGAACATCGGCGAGGGGCTGATCCTGGACCTGCGCACCGCCGTCTTCGACCACGTGCAGCGGATGCCGATCGCGTTCTTCACCCGGACCAGGACCGGGGCGCTGGTGAGCCGGCTCAACAACGACGTGATCGGAGCGCAGCGGGCGTTCAGCGACACCCTCTCCGGGGTGGTCGGCAACCTGGTGATGCTCGCCCTCACCCTGGTGGTGATGCTCGGCATCTCGTGGCAGATCACCCTGCTCGCCCTGCTGCTGCTGCCGGTCTTCGTGCTGCCGGCCCGGATGATGGGGGCCCGGCTGGCCGAGTTGCGCCGGGAGGGGGCCAACCACAACGCGGCGATGGGCACCCAGATGACCGAGCGCTTCTCCGCGCCGGGCGCCACGCTGATCAAGCTCTTCGGCCGGCCCGCGACCGAGTCGGCCGAGTTCGCCCTGCGGGCCCGCCGGGTCAAGAACATCGGCGTACGGTCCGCGATGCTCCAGGCGGTCTTCGTCACCGCGCTCACCCTGGTCTCGGCGCTGGCTCTCGCCCTGGTGTACGGGCTGGGCGGCTTCTACGCCCTGCGCGACGAACTCGACCCCGGCGCGGTGGTCGCGCTGGCGCTGCTGCTCACCCGCCTCTACGTACCGCTGACCGCACTGGCCAGCGCCCGGGTCGAGGTGATGAGCGCGCTGGTCAGCTTCGAGCGGGTCTTCGAGGTGCTCGACCTCGAACCGCTGATCAAGGAGCGGCCGGATGCCCGGAGGGTGCCGGACGGGCCGGTCTCGGTGGAGCTGGACCACGTCTCCTTCGGCTACCCCTCGGCGGACAAGGTGTCGCTCGCCTCGCTGGAGGAGGTGGCCACGCTGGACACCCGGGGCGGGGTCGAGGTGCTGCACGACGTCTCGTTCCGGGCCGAGCCGGGGCAGTTGGTCGCGCTGGTCGGCTCCTCCGGCGCCGGCAAGTCCACCATCGCCCAGCTGGTGCCCCGGCTCTACGACGTGGACGCCGGGGCGGTACGCCTGAACGGCGTGGACGTGCGGGACCTGACCGCGGAGGCGATCCGCGAGACGCTCGGCCTGGTGACCCAGGACGGGCACCTGTTCCACGAGACCATCCGGGCCAACCTGTTGCTGGCCCAGCCGGAGGCGACCGAGGACGAGATCTGGGACGTGCTGCGCCGGGCCCGGCTCGCCGAGCTGATCGCGACGCTGCCGGACGGGCTGGACACGGTGGTCGGCGAGCGGGGATACCGGCTCTCCGGCGGCGAACGGCAGCGGTTGACCATCGCCCGGCTGCTGCTGGCCCGGCCCCGGGTGGTGATCCTGGACGAGGCGACCGCGCACCTCGACTCCACCTCCGAGGCGGCGGTGCAGGCGGCGCTCGGCGAGGCGTTGGCCGGCCGTACCGCCCTGGTGATCGCGCACCGGCTCTCCACGGTCCGCGCCGCCGACCAGATCCTGGTGATCGAGCAGGGCCGGGTGGTGGAGCGGGGCACCCACACCGAACTGCTCGCCGCCGACGGTCGCTACGCCGAGCTGTACCGGACGCAGTTCGACCAGGGCGGGACGGACGCGCCCCCGGTCGGCCTCACCGAGGCGGAGCGGGGGGAACTGGTCGCCGGCTAGGCCGCGGCGCACCACCGTGGTCGGCGGGGCGCGGCGGCGGCGACAATGGCTCCGTGACGAGTGAGACAACCCCCGCCCAGCAGTCGCCGGCCGAGTCCGCCCCCGTCGAGCCGGTTCCCGCCCAGGCAGCGCCCGTCGCGGCCCCGGTGCCGGTCGCGGTGGTGCCGGCGCAGGCGTCGCCACCGCCCGGCGAGAACCAGCCGCACCCCACCAAGGTACGGATCGAGACCCCGGGGGCGACGATCGACATCGAGGCCAACGAGCCCCTCGCCGAGGTCGTCGCGACGGCGCTGCGGGTGTTCCACGAGGCGGGCGGCTGGCCCCAGGTCAACCGGGGCTCCGCCGGCTTCGCCCAGCTCGAGCGGCGCGACACCCATCCGGTCCAGCCCAGTTCCATGCCGTACGGCCCGGGGGCGTACCCGATCCAGACGCCGTAGCGGCGCCCCCGGGCGTTGGCCGTCAGGCGATGTTGAGCTCGATGTCACCGATCCGCGCCACCACGTTCAGGTGCCCGCCCAGACCGGAGACGTACTCGCGGAGGGTCTCCAGGTTGGTGACCGTACCGTTCTCGATCTGACTGATCCTCGCCTGCGACAGCCCTGCCGCCTCGGCCAACTGCGCCTGCGTCATCCCGAGCTGCCTGCGGAGCTCGGCCAGGTGGGTGCCGCTGACCGAGGCGAGCATCTGGGAACGGATCTCCGCCCGTCGTGCCACCCGCTCGACGTTGTCCCACTGCGGGTCGACCGCTCCGGCCCCGGCCTTGACGTCCCGCCAGTTCGAACCGCTCATGACCGTCCTCCTTCGCTCGTCACCGAGGAGTATAAGCCACACTTATATCGCGGTACCCGTACGGCCTGCCCCGGCGGTAACGTGCGGGGCATGGGTAACCCCTTGCAGACGCTCTCCCTGGCCGACCTCCGACGCCGCACCAGCGAGAAGTGGCGGCACTACCCGGCGGACGTACTCCCGGTCTGGGTCGCCGAGATGGACGTGCCGCTCGCCGAGCCGATCGCCCGGGCGGTCACCGACGCGATCGCGCTCAGCGACACCGGTTATGCCATCGGTACCGACTACGCCGAGGCCCTGGCCGAGTTCGCCGCCCGGCGCTGGGGATGGAACTTCGAGGTCGGACACACCCGGCTCGTGCCCGACGTGATGCTCGGCATCGTCGAGGTGCTGAAGCTGGTCACCGGGCACGGCGACGCGGTGGTGGTCAACCCGCCCGTCTACCCGCCGTTCTTCGACTTCGTCGCCGGGGCGGACCGGCGGGTGGTCGAGGCACCGCTGACCGCGGAGCACCGGCTCGACCCGGAGGCACTGGAGCGGGCGTTCGCCGAGGCGGTCGCGGGGAACCGACGCGCCGCCTACCTGCTGTGCAGCCCGCACAACCCGACCGGCACGGTGCACACCGCCGCCGAGCTGTCGATGGTCGCCGAGCTGGCCGACCGGTACGGGGTACGGGTCGTCGCCGACGAGATCTTCGCCCCGCTGGTGCACCCCGGGGTGACCTTCCTGCCGTACCTCTCCGTGCCCGGCGGTGAACGCGGCTTCGCGGTGCTCTCCGCGTCGAAGGCGTGGAACCTGGCCGGGATGAAGGCCGCGATGGCGGTTGCCGGTCCGGCGGCGGCGGCCGACCTGGCCCGGATGCCGAAGGTGGCCGCCGACGGGGCGAGCCACCTCGGGGTGATCGCGCACAGCGCCGCCCTGCGCCACGCCGAGCCGTGGCTGGACGAGCTGCTCGCCGGCCTGGACGGCAACCGCCGGCTCCTCGCCGACCTGCTCGCCGAGCACCTCCCGCAGGTGAGGTACCGGCCGCCGCACGGCACCTACCTGGCCTGGCTGGACTGCCGGGCGCTGGACCTGCCCGGCGAGCCGGCCGAGGTCTTCCTGGAGCGCGGGCGGGTGGCGCTGGTGCCGGGTGCGGACTTCGGCACCGGCGGCGCCGGGCACGCCCGGTTCAACCTCGGCACCTCCCCGGAGCTGATCACCGAGGCGGTACGTCGGATGGCCGCCGCGGTGACGCCCGGAAGGTGACATCGCGATCGAGCGTGATGCCTGTGGGGCATGAATATGCCGCTGAGGCATCACGCTCGTGCGCGGATGTGCTCTGCGCCGGGCCCGGCGGTGGCCGGTGGCGGGCCGGGGAACACGCGGCGGCCGGCCACGGTTACACCCGGGTACGACCGCAGTAGCGCCCCGGATTGGGGGCGCTCCGGTAGGGGCTTGTGTGCCCTGCCGTGAGGTGCGGTGCCGGATGTCCGATTTCCGGTCGTGATCGACTGTGTGTGTTGGGCGGTTGGCTGGAATGCCGGACCCCCGCCCACGGTTACACCACCGTACGCCCGGAGCACCCCCGCCCGGGCGTCGCGCATTCTCCCCCGGAAAATGGAAGGCGACCATCATCATGACTTTCGTGAACCGATGGCTACCGGCCATCACCGACACCCCCGTACGCAAGGCCGCGCTCGGTATCGCCGGGCTGGCCGTGGTCGGCGGCGCGTTCGCCGGACCGATCCACACCACCATCGACACCCCCACCCCGACCACCACCACCGCCGCGGCGGTGCAGGCCGTCGACGCGCGCCCCGCCGCGCAGGCGTCGAAGGTGCTGGGCTACGACTACAAGGCGCAGGAGAACTTCTACTACTGCGCCCCCGCGGCGACCCGGATCGCCCTGTCCGCCCAGGGACACACCCCCAGCCAGGACGAGGTCGCCAAGCAACTGGGCACCACCGAGGCCGGCACCAACTCCGCCGAGGACACCACCCGGGTCCTCAACACCGCCGGCGGTAAGGACTACCACACCGTGGCCATCCCGGACCCCGCCGCGAAACCCGAACAGGTCGACCGGCTACAGACCGACCTGGTCCACGCCATCGACACCAACCGGCCCGTGGTAGCCAACATCAAGGGCACCGCCACCGACGTCGACGGCGGCACCCACTCCTACGAGGGCGGGCACTACCTCACCGTCGTCGGCTACGACGACCACGGCCACAAGGTCAAGATCGCCGACCCGGCCGACCCGAACAACAACGAATACTGGATGACCAGCACCACCCTGGCCAACTGGATCGCCGAACGCGGCTACTCCGCATAACCGGCCAACACCAACCAACACCAACCGGTCATCACCGACAAGGGCCAGCCCCCACCCGGGAGCTGGCCCTTTCGTCGTACCCGGGCACCGGGCCGGCGCCGGGTCGGCCGACCTCACGGCCCGGTCTGCCGCTCGTTGAGCCGGGCGATGTGCCGGATGATCAGTACGGCGTACCCCACCATCACGGTGGCGAGCAGTCCCAGCAGCAGGGTCGGCTCCACGGCCACGGTGCTGACGGCGACGACCGCCGCGGCGCCCCCGACCCCGATGGCCACCCGCTCGAGGACGAGGAAACCCAGGGAGATCCATTGCAGCGCCAACCCGCAGACCATCCAGGTGACGACCGCCGCGGCCACCAGCAGCCGCAGGGGTTCGGGTAGCTGGTGCGCTCCGGCGTCGACCTGCCGCACGAGCTGGCCGAGACCCCAGCCCAGCAGCAGCAGCGCGGCGCCGAGCAGGCCGTGCAGGTACGCGTAACCGAGACCGGCGCCGAGCCGGCGGATGGCCAGGCCGGTGGAGACGAAGGTGGTGTAGACCCACCAGACCACCGCGGGTACGACGAACGCGAGCGCGGCGGCGCCGAGCACGGCGACCGGTGGACGGGGTGGTACCGCGTCCAGCAGGTCCATCAGGCTCGCGCCGAGCAGGATGATGGTGAACTGGCCGAGCCGTTCGGGCAGGTGTCCCGGGTGCACCGGCAGCCGGCGCAACCAGGGCCGGCCCACCCACGGGGTGAGGAACTCGACCACCATCCCGGCGACCCAGAACAGCGGCCGTACGTCGACGGGCGCGGCGAGGGACCCGAGCCACAGGATCCAGCCGGTGCCGAAACCGGTCAGGTAGACCGTGGTCACCTGTCGGGCCATCGGGCCGGTGTTGCGAACCCGCAGGTAGAGCGTCAACAGTGCGGCCCGGACCACCAGGTAGCCGAGCGGGAGCAGCAGGGTGCGGGGTGCCGCCTCGGCGCCGATCGCCATCATCCCCGCCCCGGCCATGCCGAGCAGCACGGCGAACCGGTGGGCGAGGTCGTCGGGGTCGAAGCGGGTGTCGTAGAACGCCTGCCCGACCCAGGCCCACCAGACGACGGCGAAGAGCCCGAAGGCCACCGCCGCCTCCCCGGCGCCCGGGCTGGCGCCGGTCAGCCGGCTCTGCACCGAGGCCAGGGCCAGCGCGAACACCAGGTCGAAGAAGAGTTCCAGCCAGGAGGCGTGGCGCTCGTCCTCCCGGCTCGGCAGCGCGGAGGAGGGCAGGCCCAGCCGGTCCGCGATCCGGCTCCGGCGGGGGCGCCGGCTCCGCGACGGACCGCGGTCAGACACGCCGCTCCCGCTCCGACTTCACAGCCGGTAATCATCCCGCGCCCCCTCGCCAGCGGGTGGGGGAACCGACCGAAACGAGGCCGCGTCCGGGGTACCGACGCGGCCCCTCGGCGCCGGGCCGACCGCGTACGATGGGCGCGACTTCGATCGAGGTCTGGAGGTGTCGTGGTCCACCCGAATCCCGCGTCGCCGTCGGCCGGTGGCGTCGCCGCCCGGATCGACACGACCGTGCCGCACCCGGCCCGCCGCTACGACTATCTGCTCGGCGGTAAGGACAATTTCGCCGCCGACCGGGCGTCGGCCGAGGCCATGCTCGCCGTCTATCCGACCGCCCGTACGGCCGCCATGGAGAACCGCCGGTTCCTCAGCCGCGCGGTGACCTACCTGGCCCGGGAGGCGGGGATCCGGCAGTTCCTCGACATCGGCACCGGCATCCCGTCGATGGACAACACGCACGAGGTCGCGCAGTCGATCGCGCCCGAGTCGCGGATCGTCTACGTGGACAACGACCCGATCGTGCTGGTCCACGCCCGGGCGCTGCTGAGCAGCACCCCGCAGGGGCGTACCGCCTATCTCGACGCGGACCTGCACCGGCCACGGGAGATCGTCAACCACCCGGACCTGCTCGCCACCCTCGACCTGGACCAGCCGGTGGCGCTGCTGCTGGTGGCGATCATGCACTTCGTCGTCGACGACGCCGACCCGTACGGGGTGGTGGACCAGTTGATGGCGCCGCTGCCGTCCGGCAGTTTCCTGGTCATGACGCACTTCACCGGCGACTTCCTGCCGCCGGAGCTGGCCCGGAAGATCGAGGCCGCCTGGCGGGAGAACCCGGCGAACGGGCAGGGCCGGTCCCGCAACGCCGAGGAGGTCGGCCGGTTCTTCGACAAACTCGAGCTCGTACCGCCGGGGATCGTGCCGCTGGCGCAGTGGCGGGCCGAGTCGGAGCCGCAGCCCCGGCCCGCGCCGGTCGACGTCTCGGGCTACGGGGCGGTCGGCCGCAAGCCCTGACCGGCGGCGACACCCCCGTCCACATGGCGGACGGACATGTCACCCCGCCGTTTCCCGTCCGGTATCCTCGGAAACCGGGCCGAGAGGCGCTGCAACGGGCGTGAGCCCGCCACGCTCGACCCGATGTCTACCGCAAGGGCGCCTCCGTTTCAGCGGAGGTGGTCAGTGGGCACGTCCTCGAACCGGGCCGACGGCCGGGAGTCCCGCACCCGGGCCCTGCGGGCCCTGCTGGACCAGCGGATCGCGGTGCTCGACGGCGCCTGGGGCACCATGTTGCAGGGCGCCGGCCTGACCCCCGCCGACTACCGGGGCGAGCGCCTGGTCGACCACTCGCACGACGTGACCGGCGACCCCGACCTGCTCAACCTCACCCGCCCGGACGTCATCCTCGACGTGCACCGGCAGTATCTGGCGGCCGGCGCGGACATCACCACGACGAACACCTTCACCGCGACGAGCATCGCCCAGGCCGACTACGGGCTGCAGGCGCTGGTGCCGGAGATGAACCTGCGCGGCGCGCAGCTCGCCCGGCAGGCCGCCGACGAGGTCGGTGGACGGTTCGTCGCCGGCTCGGTCGGGCCGCTGAACGTCACGCTCTCCCTCTCGCCCCGGGTGGAGGACCCGGCGTACCGGACGGCGACGTTCGACCAGGTCCAGGCGGCGTACGCCGAACAGATCCGGGCCCTCGCCGAGGGCGGGGTCGACCTGCTGCTGATCGAGACGATCTTCGACACGCTGAACGCCAAGGCCGCGGTCGCCGCCGCCCGCGAGGTCGCCCCGGACCTGCCGCTCTGGATCTCGGTCACCATCGTGGACCTGAGCGGCCGTACCCTCTCCGGCCAGACCGTCGAGGCGTTCTGGACCTCGATCGCGCACGCCGAACCACTGGTCGTCGGGGTCAACTGTTCGCTCGGCGCGGCCGAGATGCGCCCGCACGTCGCCGAGCTGGCCCGGCTCGCCAACACCTACGTCGCCGCTCACCCCAACGCGGGACTGCCCAACGCGTTCGGCGGCTACGACGAGCAGCCCGCAGAGACCGGCGGGCTGCTTCGGGAGTTCGCCGAGGCCGGCATGGTCAACATCGTGGGCGGCTGCTGCGGCACCACCCCGTCGCACATCCGGGCCGTCGCCGACGAGGTGGCCGGGTCGCCGCCCCGGCCGGTCCCCGCCCCGCCGGCCCGTACCCGGTTCAGCGGGTTGGAGCCGTTCGAGATCGGTCCCGACACGGGTTTCGTGATGATCGGGGAGCGGACCAACGTCACCGGCTCGGCGAAGTTCCGCCGGCTGATCGAGGCCGGGGACCACCAGGCCGCGGTCGACGTGGCGCTGGAACAGGTACGCGGCGGCGCCAACCTGCTCGACGTGAACATGGACGCCGACCTGCTCGACAGCGAGCGGGCGATGACCACCTTCCTCAACCTGATCGCGACCGAGCCGGAGGTCGCCCGCATCCCCATCATGATCGACAGCTCGCGGTGGAGTGTGCTGGAGGCGGGGCTGCGGTGCGTACAGGGCAAGGGCGTGGTCAACTCGATCAGCCTGAAGGAGGGTGAGGAGCCCTTCCTGGCGCAGGCGCGGCGGATCCGGGACTTCGGTGCCGGCGTGGTGGTGATGGCCTTCGACGAGCTGGGCCAGGCCGACACCGTCGAGCGCAAGGTGTCGATCTGCGGCCGCGCCTACGACCTGCTGACCGAGCGGGCCGGCTTCGCTCCCGCCGACATCGTCTTCGACCCGAACGTGCTGGCGGTGGCGACCGGGATCAGCGAGCACAACGGCTACGCCAAGGCGTTCATCGAGGCGCTGCCGCTGATCAAGCAGCGCTGCCCCGGCGCACGGACCAGCGGCGGCATCTCCAACCTGTCCTTCTCGTTCCGCGGCAACGACGTGGTGCGCGAGGCGATGCACTCGGCGTTTCTCCTCCACGCCGTACGGGCCGGGCTGGACATGGGCATCGTCAACGCCGGCCAGCTCGCGGTCTACCAGGACATCCCCGCCGACCTGCTCGAACTGGTCGAGGACGTGATCTTCGACCGGCGCCCCGACGCGACCGACCGGCTCGTCACGTTCGCCGAGACGGTGAGCGGGTCCGGTACCCGCCGGACCGTGGACCTCTCCTGGCGGGAGACCCCGGTCGAGGAGCGCCTGGCGTACGCGCTGGTGCACGGCATCGTCGACTTCATCGAGGCCGACACCGAGGAGGCGCGCAAGCAGGCGGCCCGCCCCCTCGACGTGATCGAGGGCCCGCTGATGGACGGCATGAAGACCGTCGGCGACCTCTTCGGCTCCGGCCGGATGTTCCTGCCGCAGGTGGTGAAGAGCGCCCGGGTGATGAAGCGTTCCGTCGCCTACCTGGAGCCGTACATGGCGGCGGAGAAGGAGCAGGCGCGGCTGGAGGGACGCGTCGACGCCGGCCGTGGCCAGGGCAAGGTGGTGCTCGCCACGGTCAAGGGCGACGTGCACGACATCGGCAAGAACATCGTCGGGGTGGTGCTGGGCTGCAACAACTACGAGGTGATCGACCTCGGCGTGATGGTGCCGGCCGCCCGGATCCTGGACACCGCGGTCGCCGAGGGCGCCGACGTGGTGGGGCTCTCCGGGCTGATCACCCCGTCGCTGGACGAGATGGTCACCGTGGCGGCCGAGATGCGGCGGCGCGGGCTCAAGCTGCCGCTGCTGGTCGGCGGCGCGACGACGTCCCGCCAGCACACGGCGGTCCGGATCGCCCCCGCGTACGACGGCAGCACCGTGCACGTGCTGGACGCGTCCCGGGTGGTCGGGGTGGTCTCCGACCTGATGCACCCGGAGCGTGCCGGCGAGCTGGACACGAGCAACCGCGCCGAGCAGCAGCGGCTGCGCGAGCAGCACGAGGGCCGGGAGCGGGTCGAACTGCTCACCCTGGAGCGGGCGCGGGCCAACCCGGAGCAGGTCTCCTTCGAGGAGCTGCCGGTGCCCGCCTTCACCGGCGTACGCCGGGTGCAGCCGGACCTCACCGAGCTGCGCAGGATGATCGACTGGCAGTTCCTCTTCCTCGCCTGGGAGCTGAAGGGGAAGTACCCGGCGATCCTGGAGCAGCCGGTGGCCCGGGAGCTCTACGACGACGCGAACACGCTGCTGGATCAGATCATCGCGGACGGCTCCTTCACCGCGCACGGCGCGTACGGCCTCTGGCCGGCGCATGCCGACGGCGACGACATCGTGCTCGACGCCGGCGGGGCGGCCGGCCGCGACGGCCGGCGCTTCCCGATGCTGCGCCAGCAGACGGCGAAGCCGGCGGGGCGGCCCAACCGGTGCCTCGCCGACTACCTGGCGCCGGCCGGTGACCACATCGGAGGGTTCGCGGTCGCCATCCACGGCGCGGAGACCCTGGCCGCCAGCTTCGAGGCCCAGCACGACGACTACCGGGCCATCATGGTGAAGGCGCTGGCGGACCGGCTCGCCGAGGCGTTCGCCGAGTACATCCACCTGGAGGCGCGGCGTGCCTGGTACGAGCCGGACGCCGACCCGGCGGTCGAGGACCTGCACGCCGAGCGGTTCCGGGGGATCCGGCCGGCGCTGGGCTACCCGGCCAGCCCGGACCACAGCCTGAAGCAGGAGCTGTTCGACCTGCTCGAGGCGGAACGGCTCGGGATGGGCCTGACCGAGTCGTTCGCGATGACCCCGGCGGCCAGCGTCAGCGGGCTGCTCTTCGGGCACCCCGCGTCCCGGTACTTCACGGTCGGTCGGCTCGGCCGGGACCAGGTCGAGGACTACGCCGTACGGCGGGGCATGGAGCTGGCCGAGATCGAGCGCTGGCTCCGCCCCAACCTCGGCTACCGCTAAGCACTAGGTGTAAGGAAGGGCCCCTTCTTATCGCTTTTTGTATAGGAAGGGCCCCTTCCTAACGCCTCTCGGGGCGAGCGGCGAGCGGCGAGCGGCGAGCGCGTCAGTGCCAGCCGTAGCCGGCGCGCAGTGCCTGGCAGATCCGGTTGAACCGGGCCTGGTCCAGCACCGCGCCCTCGCGCCGGATGCTGTCCTCGCGCATCGTGAGGACCCGGTCGAGCCGGATCCAGCTCGGCCGGTTGTCGCGGTCCCAGGAGCCCGGACCGAGCCCGAGCCAGTGCCGCTGGCCGTCCCGCTCGCTCTGGCTGGAGAGCATCAGCCCGAAGAGGGTACGGCTGACCCGCCCGACCACCAGCACCGGACGGTCCTTGCCCTGGCGTGGGTCGTCCTCGTACGGGACCCAGGTCCAGACGACCTCGCCGGGATCGGCCTGCCCGTCCAGCTCCGGTGCGTAGGTCAACTGGCGCCGTTGCAGGGCCGCGAGCTGGCGGCGCCGCGCGATCTGGGCGGGGCTGGGACCGGGGCCGGCGCTCGGCCTGCGTGCTGCGATCCGGCCGACCCTCGCCGCCACGCTCTTGAGGAGATTCGCCACGGCGCGCACCCTACCCGCTGGCGGAGAGTGGCCTCACTGCCCCAGGTACCGGCGTGCCCCGGCGTACTCGTGCGCGTACCGGTGCTCGTCGAGCCGGACGAGTTCGACGCCGCTCTCCTCGGTGTCGGTGTTGGTCGGCGCGTCGATCACGTAGCCGTCCCCGGCGTACATCCCGACGTGGTGGACCCGGCCGGCGCCGTTGTCGCGGGCGTAGAAGACGAGGTCACCCGGCCGGAGTTCGTCCAGGGCGACCGGTGTGCCGGCGGCCGCCTGGTCCTGGGCGTCGCGGGGGATGGTGATGCCGTGCGCCGCGTAGACGCTGTGGGTGAGCCCGGAGCAGTCGAAGCCGAAGCCGGCGGTGCCGGCCCACAGGTAGGGCAGGCCGATGAACATCCCGATGGTCCGCACCAGGTCGGATCCGGTCGGCGTGGGGATCGCGGCCGGCGAGGAGTACACCGAGACGTCGGTGGCGGCGAGCCACTTCAGGCCGTCGCTGGGCGTGGCGACCAGGACCGCCCGGGGTAGCCGGGCGACGACCGGCAGGCGGGTGTTGAAGCTCAGCTCGATGACCGGCCGGGTCTGGCCGGGGTCGGCGTAGAGCCAGGCGGTGGCGCTGGTGACCAGGGCGAACGGCCGGTCGGCGGCGAAGCGTCCGAAGAGCCGGCCGGCGGTGAGCTGCGCCGTGGGCAGCCAGCCGGGATAGCCCAGCTCGTGCCGGGGCGTCGGCTGACCGGGTACGACCACCTTGGCCCAGTCGCCGGACTCCTCCAGCACGATCACCCGTTGGCCGTAGGTTGCCTGGGTCTCCAGGTCGCCGATCAGCCACCGTCGTTCCGCCAGCGTCATGCCGGCGGTCCAGCGGCGGGGGTCGGCGGGGTTCGTCGTGGACGGCAGGTCCACCGGCCGGACCCGGCCGGGCTGCACCCACAGGGTGGCCACCGAGACGTCGACGTACGCGTCGCGCTGTCCGACGGCGGTGCCGGTGGCGCTGCCGGCCGTGGTGCTGGCGGCGGGCGCGGTGTCGGCGACGGGCGCGGCGCTGGCGGACGGCGCCATCGAGAGCAGCGACCCGAGGACGACCAGCGCGGGCAGAAGACTTCTGTGGGAGAGCCTCGTCATGGCAATATCCTCCGCCCCGCCGATGCTGGCTGGCAAGGATCTTCACCTGATCCGGCGAGTGCGGGGATCCGGAACGGAACCTGGTACCGGTGGCCGCGTCCTCGGCGGGTGGCGATCGGTCGGACTCGCGGACGGGGCGGCGGCGACGGCGGGCGGGCCGTACAGTGTCAGCACTATTCGATCTAGGAGGACTCGTGTCTGAGCCGCCGTCGGCACCGGGCTCCTCGGCGACCGCCGTACCCGAGCCCGGCGGCGCAGCACCCGGCGACGCGACACCGTACCTGCTGGTCATGCCGGTCGCCGACGGGGAATCGTCCGGTGTGGTCTGGCCCGGACCGGAGGGGAAGCCGGCCTGGGCGATCCCGGTCACGATCCCGCCGGGCACCCGCGGTTTCACGGTGTTCGTCCCGCTCGTGCAGGCCGCGCCGTCCACCCCGCCGTCGGAGGCGCCCGCGCCCGCGGTGCAGGTGGACCCGGCCGCGCCCCCGGCACGGGCCGAGGCGGCCCCGCCCGTGACGGAAGCCGCAACGAGCGCGCCGGCGGCCTCGGCGCCCGGCGCGGAGACCGGGGCCGGCACGCAGCCGCCGTCCGCTGTGGACCCGTCGTCGTCGGCGGCGGGGTCGGCCGAGGCGTCGTCACCCACGGTCCCGTCCCCCCGGTCACCGGAGACCGGCACCGCACCCGCACCGTCCGCTGCGGCCACGCCCGCCGCGGTAGCACCGCCACCGCCACCGGTACCGGCACCGAACTGGGGTGGGACGCCGGCCTACGGGCAGATGGGGTCGGTCCGGCCGTACCCGTCCAGGCCGGTTCCCCCGTCGTTCCTGCAGACGCGGTGGCCGGGGCCGAAGCCGGGGAAGGGCTGGCTGGTACCCGCCGCGGTCCTCGCCGGGGCGCTGGGGCAGGCGTTCTTCGTCCCGCTCAGCCGTGTCGGCATCGGTTGGCTGCTCGGCTGGCTCACGCTGACCGTCGGCGTCGTCTTCGCGGTCCGGCGGCCCGTCGCCGAACTGCCCCGCGCCGAACGGTGGATCCGGGCCGGCTGGGCGGCGGCAGCTCTGGCGCTGCTCTCGGTTCTCGCCTTCCGCAACGCCTGGTGGCTGGTGACGTTCTGCGTCCTCGGCGCGCTCGCCTGTGCGGCGCTGGCCATCGTGGGCGGCCGGCTCCTGCGGTCGATCCTGTTCAGCCTGGTGGCGGCGCCCTTCGCGGCGTTCCGCGGGCTGCCCTGGGTGCGTCAGCACGCCCGGGCCGGGACGAACCCCGGGCTGGCCCGCCGGATCACCTGGTCGGTGGCGGCCACCGCGGTCGTACTGATCGTCTTCGGTGCCCTGCTCTCGTCGGCCGACGTCGCCTTCTCCGCGGTACTCGCCGAGTTCGTGCCGGAGATCAACGTCGGCACGGTGTTCCGTTGGATCTTCCTGCTCGCCGTCGGCGGGCTGATCGCGGTCGCCGCCGTCTACACGCTGTCCGCCCCGCCGGACCTGTCCACCGTGGACAGTTCGAGTGGGCGTCGCCTCGGCATCGTCGAGTGGATGCCGGCCATCGCCGGGCTGACGCTTCTCTTCGGCGGCTTCGTGGCGGTGCAGTTCACCGTGCTCTTCGGCGGGCAGCGGCACGTACTGCGCACCACCGGACTCAGCTACGCCGAGTACGCGCGCAGCGGATTCTGGCAGTTGCTCGCCGTCACGCTGCTGACGCTGGCGGTGCTGGGCGGGGTGACCCGCTGGGCCCGGCGCGACCGGGCGATCGAGCGCATCCTCCTGCGTACCCTGCTCGGCCTGCTCAGCGCGCTCAGCGTGGTCATCGTGGTGTCGGCGCTGTCCCGGATGTACACCTACCAGAAGGTCTACAGCTTCACCGGGGAACGCATCTTCGTGATGGCGTTCGAGTTGCTGCTCGGCGCGGTCTTCCTGATGATCCTGGTCGCCGGGATCCGGTGGCGCGGGGCCTGGATCCCCCGGCTGACCGTGGGGCTCGCCGTGGTGATGCTGTTGAGCCTCGCCGCGATCAACCCCGAGGACTACGTCGCTCGCCGCAACATCGCCCGCTACCAGGAGACGGGCCGGATCGACGCCTGGTATCTCCGGGCCCTCTCCGCCGACGCGACACCGGCCCTTGCCAAACTGCCCGATCCGGTACGCCGCTGCACGCTGAGCTGGATCGCCGACGAGCTGGAGGAGCCGGATCCCTGGAACGCCTGGAACCTGGGGCGGGTACGGGCGCGCAACGTGCTCGACCGGCTCGGTCCGGACGCGATCGGCGGTCAGCGCGACTGCCGCGCCGCCGACCAGTTCGACCTGCCGAAGACCCGACCCCCCAGGTGACGACCCGCGCCGCGTCGGAACGCGCCCCGGCAGGTCCTGCTGGCCCGGCCCGGCGGTCCCGATATGCTGCGACGGCTGCCCGAGGGGTCGTCGCGGCAGTTGCCGGGCGGCCTCCCGCGGGCCGGTCGACTCCGGCCGGCGCACGAGCCAGCCGGCGGTGCCACGCCGGCCCGGCGGAAAGCCGCCGCCCGGATCGGCCGCCAGATCGGGCACCCCGCCGACCGGAAAGGGATGCGCCGATGAGTGCGCGGTTCGAGGAGCTGGACTGGCGCGAGACGCCGATGGGCGCGATCAGTCTGCGCCGGCGGCTCGACCCGTCGCTGAAGGTCGACGTCTACGAGGTCAAGCTCGACGACGAGTACCTGATGTCGAGCCTGTTCACGGTGGCCGAGATCGAACTTGCCCGGCTCGGCCTGGCGCGGCTGCCCGATGGCGACCTCGACATTGTCGTCGGTGGTCTCGGGCTCGGCTACACCGCGATGGCGGTGCTCGAAGACCCACGGGTACGCACCCTCACCGTTGTCGAAGCGCTCGGCGAGGTGATCGACTGGCACCGGCGAGGGCTGCTGCCGGCCACGTCCGGGCTGACCTCGGATGCGCGCAGCCAGCTGGTCCGGGGTGACTTCTTCGCCCTGGTCGCCGACGACCAGGGGTTCGATCCCGCCGCGCCGGATCGGCGCTTCCACGCCGTCCTGGTCGACATCGACCACTCACCGCGCCACGTCCTGCACCCGAGCCACGCCGCGTTCTACACGCCCGAGGGCCTGCGCCGGCTGACCGCCCGGCTGCGGCCGGACGGTGTCTTCGCGCTCTGGTCGGACGACCCGCCGGACGAGGAGTTCACCGGCATGCTGGCGGCGGTGTTCCGTACCGCCCAGGCGCACCCGGTGACCTTCCGGAATCCGCTGACCGGCGCCGAGGCGGCGAACACCGTCTACGTCGCGAGCCGGTAGCCACGGGCTCGGGGCGTCGCGCGGCCGTCGCGTCTGAATGGGGAGAATAATCGGCACATTGCGCCGGGCGGAAATGTGGCGGAACAAGAATCCACAGTTCTAAGTGTCGGCGTTTTCGCCAGGAGTCCGCACAACCGAATAATGTGTGGGCCGCCGGGGACTCGAACCCCGAACCTAAGGATTAAAAGTCCTCAGCTCTGCCATTGAGCTAGCGACCCTTCAACGCCCAGACTACCGCAAACGTTGCTACCGCCAGCTGGTGGCCGCGGTTCGTCGCGCGCGTGGCGGACAGGGTTGGGCTGAGACTAGCACGTAGATCGGGTGGCGATCGGCCCCTGTGTTCGGGCGGGGCCGATTGCGAGTGGTGACCCAACGGGCCGGGCTAAGTGGCTGGTTCCCGGTCGACCAGCAGATCCACAACTGACGCTTCGCACTGGTCGCACCACAACCGGTACCGGTTGGTGTGGTCGGACTCGCCGACCAGCCAGCGTGAGTGCCCCTGATGGCCGCTGGTGTCGGCGAGCCGGTCGAGCCGCTGCCAGAACTCGCCGCCGCCGAAGACGGCCTGCGGGATGTGGTGCGGTTCCGGCTCGGTCACGGGTCGAGTATCGGTCCGGGGTGGGACAGGTCTGCTTCGCCCCCCGGGGGGCGAGGCCGGGGGTGGGCCGTGGCGGGCGCCGTCGTGCCGGGGAACAGGTCGGTGGGACGTCGGCAGGGCGAGCGGGCGCCGGTCGTGTGGAACGATCCGGCCATGAACGACTTCGCGAGACCGCTGGACGGCCTGAGCACGTTGGTGATCGGAGGCGGCGGCGAAGGCATCGGACGGGCGATCTCGCGGGCGTTGGCCGCGGCTGGCGCGGCCGTCGCCGTTGCCGACGTCGATCCGGACCGCGCACGTGCCGCCGCTCACGAGTTGACGGAGTCCGGCGCCCGCGCGGTTCCGCTCGTCGGTGACGTGCGGTCGCGCTCGGACGTGGACGGGTTCGTCGCCGACACGACCGGCGAATTCGGCCGGCTCGACACCCTGGTGACCGTCGTCGGAGGCCAGGTCGCGTTCGTACCCGCGGTGCGCCTGCACGAGATGAGCGACGACGACTGGGACCTGGTGTACGAGATGAACCTCCGCTACGTGGCGCGGGCGGCCCGTGCCGCCATCCGTGCCTTCCTGTCCCAGGGAGACGGCGGGTCGATCGTCAGCGTCGGCTCGGTCACCGGAGTCATGGCCGCGCCCACGCAGGCCGGCTACGGTGCCGCCAAGGCCGGTCTCGCCAGCCTCGCCAGGACCGTCGCCGCGGAGTACGCCGGTGACGGCATCCGCATGAACGTGGTGGCGTGCGGTGCCATCGCGACGTCGGCGGCGAATTCCGGGCAGCGTGCCGGGGGAGTCCCGGGCATTCCGATGGGTCGGATCGGCGTACCTGACGATGCCGCGGCGGCGGTTGTCTACCTGGCCTCGCCGCTCTCGTCGTACGTGACCGGGCAGAGTCTTGTCGTTGACGGAGGGGTCACCGTACGCGGTCCGTTCCCGGCCCAGTCACGCAGCGAGGACGCCACCGTGAGCGGATCGCCAACCGGTGTGCGCCCGACGACAAGGAAGGTGGCCCAGCCGTCGGCGACGATCGGTCGTAACCAATCACCGAACCACAGGAGGCGTGATGAAGAGGTTTTCGGCCAGGCGCTCGTGATCCGCGAATTCGCCGAGCCGGACTGGGCGCGGGTCTGGCCGATCGTGGACGAGGTCGTCGAGGCCGGGGAGACGTTCGCGTACGACCCGGGGATGACCGCCGAGCAGGCGTACCGGATCTGGGTCGAGGCCCCGCCGGGGCGCACCGTCGTCGCCGTCGAGGGCGACCGGATCCTCGGCACCGCGAAGATGGGCCCGAACCGGCCGGGACCGGGTGCACACGTCTCGACCGCGAGCTTCATGGTCGCCGCCGGTGCCCGGGGCCGGGGTGTCGGTACCGCGCTCTGCCGTCACGCGCTGGACTGGGCGCGGGAGCGGGGGTACGCGGGAATGCAGTTCAACGCCGTGACCGAGTCGAACCGGGCGGCGGTCGAGCTGTACCGGCGGCTCGGCTTCGGCGTGGTGGGGACGGTGCCCGGCGCCTTCGCGCATCCGCGGCTCGGTCGGGTCGGCCTGCACATCATGTACCGCGAACTCTGAGCCGGAGATCGGCACGCGATCCTGACCGGGGCACCCCTGCCCGCCGCTCAGGTGGCGAGCAGGGCGGTCATCGCGGCGTAGCTGGCGAAGAGCAGGATGCCCTCGAAGCCGAGCCGTCCCCAGCCGCAGGACTGCCGGACGAGGAGGCCGCCCAGCAGGACGGCGGTCATGAACAGGCCGGTGGCGGTGATGAAGAGGTCCTCGGTGCCGGCGGCGTGGTAGATGCTGCCCTTGCGGTAGGCGATGTCGCCGACGACCAGCGTGATGACGTCCAGGATGTTGCCGCCGAGGACGGCCGCGACGGCCAGGGTGACCGCCCCCCGGCGTACGGCGGCGACGGCGGTGACGGTCTCCGGCAGGCCGTTGACGACGCCGAGCAGCACGCCGCCGGTGAAGCCGGCGCTGAGGCCGGTCACCTCGACCAGGCTCTCGGCGGCCAGCGCGGTGGCCCAGCCGCTGGTCGCCACGAAGAGGCCGACCAGCACGAACCTCCCCCACAGCCAGCCGGCGCCGCGCCGGTCCAGGTCGCCGTGCTCGTCGGGCACGTCCGGCCTCGTCTCGGTGGTGCCGACCGCCTGCCACATCGGTTCCGCGCCGGCCCTGCGGACGAGTTGGAGCCCACCCAGGTAGCAGGCGACGATGACGACCGAGATCGGATGGACGCCGCAGAGCGTGACGTCGGGGGTGAAGCTGCCGAGCAGGGCGAGCGCGAGCAGCGCGATCAGCAGGCAGCCGAAGAGCAGGTTCGACAGCGACGCGGCGGCGTGTTCGAGATTGACCTTGCGGTAGAAGGCGTCGGCGACCACCACGGCGGTGGTCTGCGCGGCGATCCCGCCGACCGCGTTGCTGTAGCCGAGCTGCGGGTGCCCGTTGGCCGCGGTGACCGCGGTCATCACGATCCCGGACAGGCCGGTCGCGACCCCGAAGAAGACGACCCCGAAGACGGCCTCGCCCCAGCCGGTCCGGTCGGCGAGGGTGTCGCCGAGGGCGACCAGCCGGATGCTGCCCAGCACCGTGACCAGGCTGGCGACGGCGAAGACGATCACGCTGGGACCGGCGGCCCAGGGGGTGGTGGGTAGGAAGTCCGGCACGCCCCGCTCTTCCCGGGATGAGCGAAATGATGCCCGAGCCGGGTTCGGCGCCCGCCGGCGTTGGGCCGGCGGGTCCGGTGCCGATACGGTGGAGGCCGCCGGGACGCTCCCGGTCAAGGAGGATGTGCTGCCGTGGGCGGCTATGTCACGCAGCTGGCCCTGGTGCTGCTGCTGGTGTTCGTGAACGCGATCTTCTCGGGCAGCGAAATGGCGCTGGTGTCGCTCCGGGAGAGCCAGTTGCAGCGGCTGGAGCGCACCTCCCGTAGCGGCCCGGTGCTGGCCCGGCTGGCCCGCGACCACAACCGGTTCCTCACCACCATCCAGATCGGCATCACCCTGGCCAGCTTCCTGGCCTCCGCCGCCGCCGCGGTCTCGCTGGCCGCCCCGCTGGTGGAGCCGCTGGGCTTCCTCGGTTCGGCGGCCGGGCCGGTGTCGATCGTGGTGGTGACCATCGCGCTGACCTTCGTGACCCTGGTGCTCGGCGAACTGGCCCCGAAGCGCGTCGCGATGCAGCGGGCCGAGGGCTGGGCGCTGCTGGTCGCCCGGCCGCTGGACATGCTCGCGTCCTTCTCCCGCCCGGTGGTCTGGCTGCTCGGCAAGGCCACCAACGTCGTCGTACAGGTGGTCGGCGCCGATCCGGAGGCGGGCCGGGAGGAGGTCAGCACGGAGGAGCTGCGGGAGATGGCCGCGACCCAGCCGGGACTGACCGACGAGCACCGGATGATCATCAGTGGTGCCTTCGAGGTCGCCGACCGGGTCCTGCGGGAGATCCTGGTACCCCGCCGGGACGTCGTGACGCTGGCCGTGGACCTGCCGGCCGAACAGGCGCTGCGCGAGCTCGGCCGCTCCGGGCAGACCCGGGCGCCGGTCGTCGGCCGGGCCGGGCTCGACGACGTCGTCGGCGTCGTCCACCTGCGCGACCTGCTCGACGCCACCGGCCCGCTGGCCCGGTACGCCAGTCCGGCGCTCTTCCTGCCGGAGACGCTGCGGGTGACCGACGCGATCCGCCAGATGCGCCACGAGCGGCAGCAGTTCGCCCTGGTCGTCGACGAGCGGGGCGCGATCGACGGCATCGTCACGATGGAGGACCTGGTCGAGGAGATCGTCGGCGAGATCTACGACGAGACGGACCGGGACGTCCAGGCCGTCGTCCGGGAGCGGGACGGCGGGCTGCTGCTGCCCGGCGCCTTTCCGATCCACGACCTGCCCGACCTCCAGGTCGAGATCGAGGAGATCGAGGACGGCGACTACACCACCGTCGCCGGGCTCGTGCTGGCCCGCCTCGGCCACATCCCCACCGGCCCCGGCGAGGAGGTGGTCGTGCTCCCCGGGCTCACCGCGGAGGTGGTCGAGGTGACCGGCCGGGCCATCACCAAGGTCCGGTTGCGCCGTGACCCGTCGGCGGAGACGGACGCCGGCGAGCGGACGGAGTCGGTGGCCCGTCCCTGACCCGCGCCACGCCCGGCGGTGCGCCCTCAGCCGGTGGGGAGGGCGTCCAGCAGCTTCTCCAGCCGGATCGGCAGGCTCCGCACCCGTACCCCGGTGGCGTGGTGGACCGCGTTCGCGACGGCGGCGGCCGCCCCGACGATCCCGATCTCACCGAGCCCCTTGATACCGAGCGGGTTGACCTCGGTGTCGTCCTCCTCGACCGAGTACGCCTCGATCTCCTCCACGTCCGCGCAGCCCGTGACGTGGTACGTCGCGAGGTCGCGGTTGACCCAGTCGCCGAAGCGCGGGTCCAGCACCCCCTCCTCGTGCAGCGCCATCGAGATCCCCATCGTCATCCCACCGATGAACTGGGACCGGGCGGTGGCCGGGTTGACCACCCGGCCGGTGGCGAACACCCCCAGCATCCGGGGGACCCGGACCTCCCCGGTGTCGACGTTCACCCGCACCTGCGCGAAGTGCGCGCCGAACGCGTACCGGGAGTACGACGGCAGCCCGTTGACCTCCTCCCCGGTGTCGACCCGCACCGTCAACCCGGCGGTCGGCACGTTCCCGCCGTACCGGTCCCGGAGTTCCTGGCCCAGCGCCCGGCACGCCTTCGCCACCGCCCAGCTCCAGCCCGCGGTCCCGGTCGACCCGCCGGCGACGTACGCCGGGGGCAGATCGCTGTCCCCGATGCTGATCTCCACCCGCTCACCCGGCACCCCGAGTGCCTCGGTGGCGACCTGCCACAGCGCCGTCCGGGCGCCGGTGCCGATGTCGGTGGCGTTGATCCGCACGTGGTAGGTGCCGTCCGGCCGGGCCTCCGCGCTGGCCGACGCGGCCGGCGTCCGGGCCGGGTAAGCCGCCCCGGCCGTGCCGGTGCCCCATAGCCAGCGGCCCCGCCGGCGCGCCCCCGGGACGGGATCCCGGTCCGCCCAGCCGAACCGCCGGGCGCCCTCGCGCAGGCAGGCGACCAGGTTCCGGCTGGTGAACCGCAGACCGTCCTCCGGGTGCGTGTCGGTGTCGTTGCGGATGCGCAGCTCGACCGGGTCGACCCCGCAGGCCACCGCCAGCTCGTCCATCGCGGACTCCAGCGCGAAGGAACCGGGGCACTCGCCGGGGGCCCGCATCCAGGACGGGGTCGGCACGTCGAGCCGGGCCAGCCGGTGCGTGGTCCGGCGGTGCGGCGCCGCGTACATGACCCGGGTGAGGACGGCGGTCTGCTCGGTGAACTCCATGATCGTCGAGCTCTGGCTGATCGCGTCGTGGCAGATCGCCACCAGCCGCCCGTCGGCGTCGGCGCCGAGCCGGACCCGCTGGAGGATCGGGGAGCGGTAGCCGACCGGGCCGAAGACCTGCTGGCGGGTCAGGGCCAGCCGCACCGGCCGGCCGACGTGCCGGGCGGCCAGCGCCGCCAGGACCGGGGTACAGCGCGGGGTGCCCTTGCTGCCGAAGCCGCCGCCGACGTGTTCGGCGGTGACCCGGACGGCGGCGGGCGACACGTCGAAGAGCTGGGCCATGACATCCCGGACCAGGGTGGTGCCCTGGCTGGAGTCGTGCAGCAGCAACCGGCCGTCCCGCCAGTGCGCGGTCGCGGCGTGCGGCTCCATCGGGTTGTTGTGGTACGCCGGGGTCTCGTAACGCTGGTCGACGCGGACCTCCGCCGAGGCGTACCGGGCGTCGAAGTCGCCGACACAGGTGTCCGTCGGGAACGACGGATTGACCTTGGGAGGCTGGTAGAGGCCGGGGAGTTCCCCGGTCAGCAGCGTGCTGTGCGGCTCGGTGTCGTAGTCGATCCGGACCAGTAGCGCCGCCTCCCGGGCCGTCTCCAGCGTCTCGGCGACCACCAGCGCGACGATCTGCCCCCGGTAGTACACGTCCGGCCGCTGGAGCAGGAACAGTTCCCGCTGCTCCGGCGCGGCCAGCCGGGGCGCGTTGGCGTACGTCAGCACGGCCAGCACCCCCGGCTCGGCCAACGCCGCGTCGTCGTGCACCCGGACGATCCGGCCCTTAGCCACGTTCGTCTGCACCGCCCAGGCGTAGACCAGTCCCTCGGCCGGATGCTCCACCGCGTACCGGGCGGTGCCGGTCACCTTCTCCCGCCCCTCCAGCCGGGGGTGGGGCCGCCCGACACCCACACCGGCCGCGCTCACGGTGCCCACCTTGTTCGCGACTGCGGGGCTCGCAGGATCGGCTCACTCCTCGCGCTCACGGGACCCACCTTGTTCGCCACTGCGGGGCTCGCAGGATCGGCTCACTCCTCGCGCTCACGGGACCCACCTTGTTCGCGACTGCGGGGCTCGCAGGATCGGCTCACTCCTCGCGCTCACGGTGCCAGCTCCGCTAGGTCGGCCAGGGTGCGCACCGTCAGGTTGCGGATCAGCGGGATCTTGAAGGCGTTCTGCGACAGCGGTCGCGCGGCGGCCAGTTCCTCGTCGGCGGCGAGCCGGAAGTTCTCCTCGGTGGCCGGCCGACCGCGCAGCGCCGCCTCGGCCAGCCGGGCCCGCCAGGGGCGGTGCGCGACCCCGCCGTACCCGATCCGGACGTCCCGGACCAGCGGCCCGTCCAGGTCGACCGCCGCCGCCACCGAGCCGACCGCGAAGGCGAACGAGGCCCGGTCCCGGACCTTCCGGTACGTCGAGCGGCGTCCGAAGGGGAGTGCCGGGATCCGTACCGCGGTGACCAGTCCGCCCCGGGCCAGCACCGTCTCCTGGTCCGGCCGGTCGCCGGGAAGCCGGTGGAACTCGGTCAGCGGGATCTCCCGGGCGCCGTCGGGTTCGAGCACCTCCACCACCGCGTCCAGGGCGGCCAGCGCCACCGCCATGTCCGAGGGGTGGGTGGCCACGCACTCGGGCGACCAGCCGAGGATGGCGAGGTCGCGGTTCTGGCCCTCCCGGGCCGAGCAGCCGGCCCCCGGTTCCCGTTTGTTGCAGGGCCGGCTGACGTCCTGGAAGTAGACGCAGCGGGTGCGCTGGAGCAGGTTGCCGCCGACGGTGGCCATGTTGCGCAGTTGGCCGGAGGCGCCGGCCAGCAGCGCCCGGGCCAGCACCGGGAAGTCCCGCCGGACCACGGGGTGCGCGGCCAGGTCGCCGTTGCGCACGGTCGCGCCCACCCACAGGCCGCCGTCGCGCATCGGCTCGACCGAGCCGAGCGGCAGCCGGGTCACGTCGACCAGCAGCCGGGGGCGGGCGACGCCCAGCTTCATCAGGTCGACCAGGTTGGTGCCGCCGCCCAGGTACGCCGCGTCGGGCTCGCCCGCCAGCAGGGCCACCGCCTCGCCGGGGTTCGACATGCGCCGGTACCGGAAGCTCCTCACCGCCGGTCACCGTCGGCCGCGGTTCCGGCCGTCACCCGTCCGATCGTCGCGGCCTCGCGGATCGCGGCCACGATGTTCGGGTACGCGGCGCAGCGGCAGAGGTTGCCGCTCATCCGTTCTCGGACCTCCTGGGCGGTGATGCCCTCCGGGCCGGCGGTCAGGTCCGCGGTGGCCTCGCTCGGCCAGCCCCGACGCAGTTCGTCGAGCATCCCGGCGGCGGAGCAGAGCTGCCCCGGGGTGCAGTATCCGCACTGGAACGCGTCGTGCTCGACGAAGCAGCTCTGCAACGGGTGCAGGTCGGCCCCGTCGGCCAGTCCCTCCACGGTGACCACCGCCGAGTCCGCCGCCACCACCGCGAGGACCAGGCAGCTCTTGACCCGGCGGCCGTCCAGGAGCACCGTGCAGGAGCCGCACTGGCCGTGGTCGCAGCCCTTCTTGGCGCCGATCAGTCCGAGGCGTTCGCGCAGCGCGTCCAGCAGCGTGGTCCGGTTGTCCAGCAGCAGCTCGTAGGGGCGGCCGTTGACCGCCAGGCTGACCGACGAGCGGTGCGGCGGCTCGACCACCCCGGTCACCGCTCCTGTCCGATCTGCATCATATGTCGAGATTACCGGACTTGTCGGCCCCGCTCAGCGGTAGCGCCAGACCCTGACCTCGGTCAGCCCGGTACGGCAGGCGACCACCCCCGGCACCCAACGACAGGACCAGGTCACGTACGGCACCGTGCCGAGCAGGCGTACCGAGACCGCCGACGGATCGAGCAGGCCCAGCGAGGCCCGCCCCGGAACCCTGCTGCGGAGCAGCAGGACCGGCTCGTCGCCGCCGAACCGATTCGGGTCGGTCCAATCGCTCAGGTCCAGCAGGGTCCGGCCGCTGACCGGGTCGAACATCCGCTCCAGCTGCGGATGCGCGGCGAATGCGACCAGGTGATCGCCGATCGGCACGATCATCTGCTGGTCCGACCGCCACAGCGTCGCCCCGGTGGCCGGGTCCAGCCCCTCGATGCCGTTCGTGACGTAGGCGCAGACGAACCGTCCACAACCGGAGGGGACCGCGTCCCGGTCGGGCATCGCCCTGCTCCACCTCTCCTGCCCCAGATCACCCGAGTACACCGTCCACCCGGGCCCGGTGTGCTGGACCAGCACCTGGCCCGCGACGGAGATCGCGGCGAGCGGATCGCCCCGGGTCCAGGTGGTCCCGGCGCGAACGGCGCCGGTCCGAGCCTCCCAGAGCTCGACCCGGCCGGCCCGGGTCACCACCAGGACCGAACCGCCCCGCCCGTGCGTGGCGCCGACCAGATCGGCGGAGACCAGCTGGGGCGAGGTCCAGAGCACCTGCCCGGTCGCCAGGTCGATCGCCCGGGCCACCACGCCGATCGGGGGAGCCGTGTGCATCTCCCCGGACGGCGAGACGGAGATCAGCCGATCGTCGACCCGGGTGCCGGGCTCGACCCGGGACCCCGCCGGGAAGACGCTGTCGAGGACCAGCCCGGTGCGCTCGTCGGGCAGCGTGATGACCGGGTACGGCAGCGACCACCGCCGCTGCCCGGTCCGCGCGTCCAGGGCGGTGGTCTCGGTCCGGTTCCATCCCGGCTCACTTCTGCGGAGCAACAGCAGCCCCGTCGTCGGATGGTGTTCCGCCGGCGTGGCGGAGGGCATCGGGGAGCTGACCGGGAAGGGAGTGGCCCAGACCCGCCGGCCCCGGTCCAGCTCGTACCCGCGGATGCGGGGCTCGGAGCCGGATTCCCCGCCGTGCACGAAGAGGTGGTCCCGGGTCAGTTGGAAGTCCACGGCGGTACCGGTGACCGGGACGGTGAGGATCTCCCACAGTGGTGGCGGTGACGGGGGCACGGCCCCGCCGGTGGCCAGCACCAGTGCCCCGGTGAGCGCCAGCGCCACGCCCCGCAGCCGGCGCCGCAGCGGCGGTCGCGGCGGACCGGTGGCCGAGGGCGACTCGGCCGGGACGTCGAGGTCGATCACGGCCGGGGCGTGCCGCGGGCCGAGGTCGATCACGAACCGGTCCGGCTCACCACCGGCCGTCGCCGGATCCCGATCTCTCGCCATCGCCGGACCCCGATCCCCAGCCGCCGCGCCCGAGGCGGCGCGGCGACCACTTTATCGGCGCGGGCGCCGGCGGGGATCAGCGTGGATCCGCCGTCCCCGCCTCGACCACGTCGGCCACCACCAGGGTGACGTTGTCCGGGGCGCCGGCCTGCTGCGCCAGCATGATCAGCTCCTTGGCGCACTGCCCACGGTCCGGCTGGGTGCCCAGCACCTGGCCGATCGCCTCGTCCGCGACCACATCGGAGAGCCCGTCGCTGCAGAGCAGCAGCCGGTCGCCCGGCTCGGCGGTCAGCGCGATGGTCGCCGGGTGGAGCGGGGAGCCCTGCACCGCCCGGGTGACCAGGGAGCGCTGCGGGTGCCGGCGAGCCTCGGCCGGGGTGAGCCCGCCCTGGTCGACCAGCGCCTGCACGTAGGTGTCGTCCCTGGTCAACTGCCGCAGCGTACCGGCGCGGAGCAGGTAGCCCCGGGAGTCCCCGACGTGCGCCAGGACCAGACGGTCCCGGTGCAGCAGCACCGCCGTCACCGTGGTGCCCATACCCTCGGTCTCGGGGTCGGCGTCGGTCGTCTCCCGGATCCGCCGGTTGGCCGTGTCGATCGCGTCGACCAGCGCGGCCAGCGGCTCCGCGTCGGTCCCGGCGTGCTCGACCGGAGCCAGGGCCCGGATCACGATGTCGCTGGCGACCTCGCCGGCCGGCGCCCCGCCCATGCCGTCGGCCACGGCGACCAGGCGGCTGCCGGCGAAGGCCACGTCCTCGTTGTTCGACCGGACCAGGCCGGGATCGCTGGCCGCCAGCGCGTGCAGGATGAGACTCATACCCCGCAGCTTGCCAAGAGGACCGTGCCGTTGTCTCTACGCACTACTGCGTAGGGTGAGGACATGAGGCCGGTGTCGATGGTGGGTCGTGCCGGCGAGTTGGCCGAATTCGCCCTCGCCTGGGAGACCGTCACCGCCGGCAGTTCGCGGGCGGGCAGCGTCGTGGTCACCGGTGCGGCCGGCGTCGGCAAGAGCCTCCTGGTCACCGCCGCGCTCGACGCCCTGTCGCCCCGGCCGGCGCTCGTGCTCTCCGGCGCCGCCCGGCTGCACAGCCCGGCGCCGTACGACTGGCTCGCCGCCGCGCTGAGCGGGCGCGACACCCGGGACCTCCCGCTGCCGCCCGACGCGCTGGCCTGGCTCGGCCAACATCCGAACGCGCCCCGGGAGCGGTACGCCCCGGACGCGCTGCTGCGGCTCGCCGCGCGGACCGTACGCGCGCTGGTCGGCGCCGGCCCGGCGGTGCTGCTGGTGGAGGACCTGCACGCCCTCGATCCGGCCAGCCTCAACCTGGTCGGCGAGCTCGCCGCCGCGCCCGGCCTGCCGGCACTGCTGGTGGTGGCGAGTCGCCCGGCGGACGAGGCGGTCTCGCCCCGGCTGGTCGCGGCCACCCTCGCCCGACTGACCGGTTCGCCGGGTGCCGTCCGACAGCATCTCGGCCCGCTGGGCCGGGCCGGGGTCGCGGCGGTGCTCGCACAGGTCTACCCCGGGCCGGCCGTGCCGTCGTACGTCGTCGAGGCGGTGTGGCGGCGCACTGGCGGCAACCCGTACCGGCTGGTGGAGCTGCTGGCGACCGAGGGTGGCCGGGGGCCGGCGGAGCTGGTCCGTGAGCCCGTGGTCGAGGTGCCCCGGCTGCCGGTCCAGCCGACGCCGGCCTCCGGCGTGGAGCTGACCGGCCGGGAGATCGAGGTGCTCTCCTGCCTGGCCGCCGGGATGTCCAACAAGCAGGTGGCCCGGTCGCTGGGGATCTCCGTCCGGACGGTGACCGTGCACGTGTCGAACCTGCTCCGCAAGACCGGGTCGGCCTCCCGGACCGAGGCGGCGCTCTGGGCGGTACGGCAGCGGCTGGCCGAGCCGGCGCCGCGCCCCTGACGGGCGGGCGCCGACGGCCGGTGGGTCAGTTGGCGCCCGGCGGCCGGGGGGAGAGCTCCCGCCAGTTGTCCGGCCCGACCAGCAGACCGCGGACCGCTTCGTAGGCCGCGTCCTCGCTGTCGAACTCGTAGAACCGGGAGATCCCCTCGGCGCCACCCGCGCGCTGCTCCACGTGCCACTGGTCGGCATTGGCGCGGAGGTAGACATCGCGCCGCGCCAGGCGTCCCCATTTGCCGTTCCACCAGTGCTTTCGCTGCTCCATGCGGGGACTCTATCGAACGTACGTTCGAGAAGATCGCCGGGTGGGCGAAGCCGGCCGCCCCCGGCGTCGGCTCAGGGGCGGTGCTCGGCCGGCGGGTGGTCCGGGCCCGGGCGGTCTGCCGGACCACCGGACTGCGCCGGCACCCGGGCACCGCCGGCCAGCGCGTCGCGGATCTCGGTGAGCAGCCGGATCTCCTCGCTCGGCGCGCTCGGCGGGGGAGACTCGCCGCGGCGGCGCCGCTCGGCGAGCTTGTTCATCGGGAAGACCACGAGGAAGTAGAGGACGGCGGCGGTCAGCAGGAAGGTGATGACCGCGTTGACGAAGCCGGCCCAGTCGATGAAGTTGTCCTTGCTGATCTCCCAACCACCCGCGTTGACCCCGCCGCTGCTGTCCACCAGCTTGATCACCGGCTTCAGGAACGAGGTGGTGAAGGAGTTGACCAGCGTGGAGAAGGCCGCGCCGATGACGATGCCGACCGCGAGGTCGACGACGTTTCCGCGCAGGATGAAGTCTCTGAAGCCCTTGAGCATTCGCGCCTCCGGTAGGTTGCCGTTGCCGACGGACAACCTATGCCCGGATGGGCGGTTCGGGGAAAGCGCCGCGACCGCGCGAGGCGGTGGCGGGCGGGCGGGTCGGGCCCGTCAGGTGGCCGGGGCCGCTTCCCCGGCCACGGCCTCGTCGACCGTGGGGTAGGTCTGCAGCACCTCGACCAGGCCGCTGACCTCCAGGATGCGCAGCACGCCGCGCCGGGGTGCGGCCAACCGGACGACGCCGCCGGCCTCGTCCGCGCTGTTCCGGGCCCGGACGAAGACGGAGAGTCCGGTCGAGTCGCAGAACGTCAGATCCGACAGGTCGAACACCAGCCTGGTCTGCCCCTTCTCGAGCAGATCCGTGATCTGGTCCTGTAGTTGCGGCGCCGTGGCCATGTCGAGCTCGCCGCCGACTGAGACGACGGCCATCTCGCCGCGTTGTTCGGTGCGCACCGTCAGGGACATTCGCGACCTCCTCCTGTAACGGTCGAACCGTACTCCACCGGAGGTCGTGCACGCACCGATGGGCCGACGGTCGATGGTCGCGGCTATCTCTTGCCCTGCGACAACTAGTTCTCGTTCCGGTGATAAAGTCCGCCGGTCCGGCTAGGGGAGGTAGCAGATGGCGCTGAGCGCGGACGAGAGCAGCCGACTGGGGGGCCTGCTCGACCAGTACGCCGACCAGATCGTCGAACGATGGACCGAGACCGTCCAGGGTTCGTTGCGGGGCCGACTCAGCCTCACCGAGCTGCGGGCTCAGGTGCGGGAGCTCTACGACGGCCTGCGCGCGGGCCGCACCGACGGATTCGACCTCCAGGCCGAGTCCGCCGCCGAACTGCGGGGCGTGCTCGCCGAGGTGTCCCGCAGCCGGGCCCGGCAGGGCTTCAGCGCGACGGAGACCGCGCTCAGCGTGCTCGCGGTGAAGGACGCGCTGCTCGCCGTGACGAACCAGGCGACGACGGGCAGCGGCGACCCCGGGTCCGAGGCGGAGCGGCTGCGCGACTTCGTCGCCTTCGCCGGGCTGGTCGACCAGCTCGCGCTCTTCACCTTCGAGACCTACACGCGGGCGCGCGAGGAACTGATCGCCGACCAGGCCGAGCAGCTGCTCGAACTCTCCACCCCGGTGGTGAAGCTCTGGGAGGGCGTGGTGGCGGTGCCGCTGGTCGGCACGCTCGACTCGGCCCGCGCCCAGGTGGTGATGGAACGCCTGCTCCAGACCCTGGTGGACACCGGTTCGCCGTACGCGATCATCGACATCACCGGAGTTCCGGCGGTCGACACGCAGGTCGCCCAGCACATCCTCAAGACCGTCATGGCGGCCCGGCTGATGGGTGCGGACTGCATCATCTCCGGCATCCGGCCGCAGATCGCCCAGACCATCGTCGCGCTCGGCATCGAGTTCGGCGACATCGTCACCAAGGCGAGCCTGGCCGACGCGCTGCGGCACGCCCTGCGGCTCACCGGCGTGGTCACCGGGCGCCGGGCCGACGGCCGGAGAGCCTGATGGACCGGGTGCCGGTCCTGAAGATCGGCGACATCCTGCTGGTCTCCATCCAGGTGGACATGGCGGACCAGACCGCCCTGCAACTCCAGGACGACCTCGCCGAGCGGATCGTGGCGACCGGCTGCCACGGCGTGATCATCGACATCACCGCCCTGGACATCGTCGACTCGTTCGTCGGCCGGATGCTCTCCACCATCGCGTCGATCTCCGCGGTGCTCGACGCCGAGACCGTGGTGGTCGGCATGCGCCCGGCGGTGGCGATCACCCTGGTCGAACTGGGCCTGTCGCTCAACGGCATCCGTACCGCGCTGAACGTGGAGCGCGGCATGGAGCTGCTGGCGGCGGCCCGCCGGGAGGTGGAGGACGAGGACGAGCCGGTCGAGGCGGAACCCGACGGGCAGTCGGACGACTTCGAAGGGGCGGTCGCTCCGTCGAGGACGGCGTCGTCGTCATGACCGCCGGGCCCGAAACCGGTCCGGTACAGACGCAGGCGATCCTCGGCGACGAGGACGTGGTCCGGGTACGCCAACTCGTCCGTACCCGCGCGGTGGCGGCCAAGCTGTCCCTGGTCGACCAGACCAAACTGGTGACGGCAGCCAGCGAGCTGGCCCGCAACACCCTGGTTTACGGTGGCGGCGGCGAGGCGGAGGTGACCGTGGTCGACAACGGCCGGCGCCGGGGCGTACGGGTGGCCTTCGTCGACGACGGCCCCGGAATCGCCGACCTGGACCTGGCGCTCACCGACGGCTACACCACCGGCGGTGGCCTCGGTCTCGGGCTCAGCGGGGCGCGTAGGCTGGTCGACGATTTCGAGATCGAGACGGCGGTGGGCCGAGGCACCCGCATCACGGTGACCAAGTGGTCACGGTGATCCCGCGGCCACGGTGATCGTGGCGAACGGAGCGAGCGTGGTGGATCCCGATCCGGTCATCGAACACGGCACCTGGTTCGGGATCGAGGCGTCCGGCACGGTCGGCGCCGTACGCCGGGCCGCCGAGCGGCTCGCGGCCGAGCTGCACCTCGGCGAGCAGCCGACCGCGGCGCTCTCCATCGTCGCGACGGAGTTGGCCACCAACCTGGTCAAGCACGCCGAGCAGGGTGCCCTGCTGTTGCGCCCGGTCCGCCGCGCCGGTGAGGCCGGGGTCGAGATGGTCGCCGTCGACTCCGGGCCGGGCATGGCCGACCTGACCGGATCGGCCCGGGACGGGCACTCCACCACCGGCACGCTCGGCATCGGGCTCGGCGCGATCGACCGGCAGGCCAGCTGGTACGAGGCGCACTCCGTGTTCGGCCGGGGCACGGTGGCGGTGGCCCAGCTGTGGCCCGAGCGGGCGCCGGAGCCGGACTGGGCGGCCGGTCTCACCCGCCCCCTGCACGGCGAACCGGTCAGCGGTGACGGGTGCGCCGCCCGGGTCCGGGACGGCCGTCACCAGGTGCTGGTCTGTGACGGACTGGGTCACGGTCCGCTGGCGGCGGCGGCCACCGCCGCCGCCGTACACGCGTTCCGGGCCGCACCGAGCGCACCGCCGGCGGTGGTGGTCGAGCACCTGCACCGGGCGCTGCACCACACCCGGGGCGCCGCGCTGGCGGTCGCCGAGCTGGACGGCGCGGGCGGCGTCGCCCGGTACGCCGGACTCGGCAACATCGCCGGGACCCTGGTCGACGGCGACGACCAGAGCAGCCTGATCTGCATGCCCGGCATCGCCGGGCACCAGCGCCGGACCGTCCGGGAGTACGAGTATCCGCTTCCCCCGGGGGCGACGCTGGTGATGCACTCGGATGGCGTACGCGACCGCTGGCGGCTGGCGGACTACCCGGGCCTGCCGGCGCGGACGCCGATCCTGGTCGCCGCCACGCTGCTGCGGGACGCCGGGGTGCGGCGCGACGACGCCTCCGTACTGGTGGCGAGGGTGCCGGCATGACCGTCCGGACCGGGCGGGCGGCCGTCGCGACGACCCGGCGCGCACGGTACGGCGGGACCCGGCGGTGACCGCGACGGCGGGCGGGCCGGTGCGGCTGCTGCACATGCCGCTCCGGGTCGAGTCCGACATCTTCGTGGTCCGCCAGCGGGGCCGCGAGGTGGCCGCCGCGCTCGGGCTGGAACACCAGGACCAGATCCGGATCGCCACCGCGCTCAGCGAGATGGGCCGGCAGCTGCTGGCCGGCGCGGGTGGCGCCGAGGTGACGTTCGCGGCGGCGACCGAGGCGGGGCAGCGGCTGCTCTGTATCGAGCTGAGCAGCACCACCCCGGTCGCCCGGGACCGTTTCACCCCCGGCGGCCCGGCCGCGGTGGCCCGGCTGGTCGACAGCCTGGAGATCTCCACGGCCGGACCGGTTACGGTCGTACGGATGTCCCGACGCCTGCCACCGAACGCCGGGCCGCTGACCCGGGAGGGCCTGGCGGCGATCCGGGCCGAGCTGGCCGCCAGCGCGCCGACCGGCCCGCTCGACGAGCTCGCCGTGCAGAACCAGCAGCTGATGGCGGCGCTGGAGGAGGTCCGCAGCCAGCGTGACGAGCTGGCCGTGCTCAACGAGGAGCTGGCCGAGACCAACCGGGGCGTGCTGGCCCTCTACGGGCAGCTCTCCGAGGAGCTGGAGGAGACCAACCGGGGGGTGGTCGCGCTCTACGCCGAGCTGGACGAGAAGTCCGTCCAGCTCCGGGCGGCCAGCGAGGCGAAGAGCCGGTTCCTGGCCAACGTCAGTCACGAGCTGCGCGCCCCGGTGACCGCGATCATCGGCCTCTGCCGGTTGCTGGGCGACTCGGCGTCCGACCCGCTGACCGGGGAGCAGGCCCAGCAGGTCGGGCTCGTCCGGTCGTCGGCGGAGGACCTGCTCCGCCTGGTCAACGAGCTGCTGGACCTGGCCAAGGCGGAGGCCGGCCGGATCCAGCCGAACTGGACCGAGGTGGACCTGCGGGTGGTCTTCGGCCAGTTGCGCGGCACCCTGCGGGCGCTGGCCAACCGGCCCGGGGTGGAGCTGGTCGTGGAGGAGCCGCCGCAGCCCGCGACGATCCGTACCGACGAGGTGCTGCTCGCCCAGATCCTCCGCAACCTGCTGCACAACGGGCTGAAGTTCACCGAGCGGGGCGACGTCCGGATGCGCGCGCAACGGCGGGACGGATCCTGGCACCTCTCCGTCGCCGACACCGGCGCGGGGATTCCGCCGCAGTTGCAGGAGCGGATCTTCGAGGAGTTCTACCAGCTCCCGGGCCCGGCGCGGACCGCCGGCACCGGGCTGGGCCTGCCGTACGCCCGACGGCTGGTCAACCTGCTCGGCGGCGCGCTGACCCTGACCAGCACCCCCGGTGAGGGCAGTGTGTTCACCGTGACCCTGCCGGTCGAGCCGCCCGCCGGTGCCGAGCGGGCGGAGACGTGCGCGACCGAGGGCGGAGCCTGACGATGCCGTCGGAACCGGCGACCGTACTCGTGGTCGACGACAGCGCGACCAAGCGCTATCTCCTGGTCAACTGGTTGACCCGGGCCGGGTTCGACGTGCTGGAGGCGGAGACCGGCGGCGAGGCGCTGGACCGGATCGGGCGCGAGGAGATCGACCTGGTGGTGCTGGACGTACGGCTGCCGGACGTGAGCGGGTTCGAGGTGGCCGAACGGATCAAGTCCGAGCCGGCGCACAACGCACTGCCGGTGATCCACGTCTCCGCGCACGCCGTGGACGTGGTGGACCGGACCCAGGGGCTGATGCGGGGTGCCGACGCCTACCTGGTCGAGCCGATCGAACCCGAGGAACTGGTCGCCACCGCCGAGGCGGTGCTGCGGTACTACCGGGCCCGGCGGCGGGCCGAGACGCTCGCCGAGCGGCTGATCCGACTGGCCGACACCACGCTGGCGGTCAACGCGGCACCGAACTTCCCGCGCATGCTGGAGGCGGCCGCCGCCGGTGCCGCGACGATCTTCGGGGCGCCGGCCGTCGTGCTGGCCGAGACGTACGACGGGGAGAGCCTGGCCGGGGTCTGCCCGGGGCCGGGGGCGACGCCGAGCGTGACGCCGTGGCGGGTGCCGGAGGAGGCGGTGCCGGTCGGCTCCCGGGTGCGCGCCGAGCCGCCGGAGCGCTGGGCGCTGCTGGACTGGCCGGCCGGCGAGCCGTTGACGATGGCCGTGGCGCGGCTGCGTCCCGACTGGGCCCCGCTGTACGTGCTCGTGCCGGAGCGTGCCGCCGGCCAGGAGGTGGCCGTACTGACCCAGTTGGCGCAGGCGGTGGCCGGCGCGGTCGAGGCGCAGCGGCTCTACGACGAGGAGCACCGGATCGCGGTGACCCTGCAACGCAGCCTGCTGCCGCGCCGGCTGCCCCAGGTCGCCGGGCTGGACCTGGCGGTCCGCTACGAGCCGGCCAGCGCGCGTACCGAGGTGGGTGGGGACTTCTACGAGCTGGTGATGCTCGACGGCCACCTGCTGGTGGCGGTCGGCGACGTCGCCGGGCACTCCCTGTACGCGGCGACGGTGATGGCGGAGCTGCGGCACGCCGTCCGGGCGTACGCCGTGGAGGGGCACCGGCCGGCCGCGGTGCTGACCCGGGTGGACGAGCTGATGCGTACGCTGCTCCCCGGCGAACTGGCCACCATCTGCCTGCTGCTGTTGGAGCCGTCGACCGGCCGGATCCGGATGGCGAGCGCCGGGCACCTGCCGCCGCTGATGGTCCTGGGTGACCGGCGGGAGTTCGTGACGCAGCGGGCGCCCCTGCTCGGCGTCCGGGCGGACCGCCCCGACGATTTCGAGTTCGTGCTGCCGCCGGGGGCCACGCTGGTGCTCTACACGGACGGCCTGGTCGAGCGCCGGGACGCGGACATCGACGAGGGGATGCGGGCGCTGGCCGCCTGCGCCGCGCGGGTGGAGCCGGACCTCGACCGGTTCTGTGCACGGCTGCTGGTCGAGCTGACCCCGTCGGAGATCAACGACGACGTCGCCGTGGTCGCGCTGCGCCGGCACTGAGCGGACCGTTCCGTCCCGGCATCCACCGGGTCCGGCCGGGATCAGCCGAGCGCGAACAGGCTTTCCGGCAGCGGCGGCGGCGAGGACGATCATCGGCATGCGCCTCCTCGTTCTCGGCGGCACCGTCTTCCTCGGCCGGGCCGTGGCCCGCCGGGCCCTCGCGGCCGGCCACGACGTCACCTGTGCGGCCCGGGGCTCGTCCGGCGACCCGGTCGAGGGCGCACGTTTCGTCCGGGTGGACCGCGACGACCCCGACGGGCTGGCCGGGCTGACCGGTGACTTCGACGCGGTGGTGGACGTGGCCCGGCATCCCGCCCGGGTCCGGCACGCGATCCGGTCCCTGGCCGGTCGGGTCGGCCATGTCACCTTCGTCTCCAGCGGATCGGCGTACGCGGACACGTCGACCCCGCACCAGCGGGTCGACACCGCGCCGCTGCTCGGGCCCGCCCCGCCGGACGCCGAGGACCCGTGGCAGAGCGCCGAGGCGTACGGGGCGTGCAAGGTGAGCTGCGAGCGGCTCCTGGTGGACGCCTTCGGCGCCGACAACGTCTTCCTCTGCCGGGCCGGGCTGATCGTGGGCCCGGAGGATCCGATCGGCCGGTTCGAGTACTGGCTGCGCCGGGCCGCCCGGGGTGGCGAGGTGCTGGTCCCCGGCACCCCGGACGACCTGGTGCAGCTCGTCGACGTACGCGACCTGGCGGACTGGATCGTCGACGCCGCGCAGCGTCGGCTGGCCGGGGCGTTCGACGGGACCGGCGAGCCGATGCGCCGGGCGGACTTCCTCGCGGGGCTGCTCGGCGCCGGACTCTCCGACGCGGGGCTGCTCGGCGCCGGACTCTCCGACGCGGGGCTGCCCGGCGCCGGACTTCCCGACGCGGGGCTGCCCGGGGAGGCGGCCACGCTCAGCTACGTACCCCAGGAGTTTCTGTTGGCGCACGGTGTGGCGCCCTGGTCCGGGCCGCGCTCGCTGCCGATCTGGCTGCCGGTGCCGGAGTATGCGGGCTTCATGAGTCGGGACGTGGCCCCGTCGCTGGCCGCCGGGCTGCGGCCCCGGCCGCTGGCCGAGACCGCCCGGGACACCGCCGGCTGGCTCGCGGCCGGTGGCGCGGGCGCCCGGATCGGCCTGACCGAGGCGGAGGAGACGGACCTGCTCAACGCCTGGCGGTAAGGAAGGGCCCCTTCTTATCGCTTTTTGTATAGGAAGGGCCCCCTCCTAACCGGTGCGGACCTGTACGCCGGCCGAGCCGGCGGTGTGGCGCAGCCGCAGCCGGACGATCCGGGAGTCCGGCGGGATGTCGTAGACGATCGCCCCGGTCACCCGGTTGCCCGGGTTGATCTCGCTGAGGAAGGCGAGCTGGTCGGCGTTCGCCAGCAGGCTGGCCCCGCTGTCCACCCCGAAGTGTTGGCCGGCCGGGCCGTAGGCCACCTGAAGGTCCTCCTGCAACACGACGGGGCGGCTGCCGAGGTTGCGCACGGCGAGCTGGACCACGCAGAACTGTCCGACCGCGAGCTGGCTGACCAGGGCGTCACCCACCTCAGGGAGCCCGCACCGCACCTCGCCGACCCGGAATTCGAGATCGCCGTCCCGGGCCGGCTGGCCGAGTGCGACGATCCGCTGGCCCCGGTCGCGCAGCCCGGTGTAGATCTCCGGTCCCCAGGCCAGGGTGACCACCACAGCGGCGACGCAGCAGCCGGAGAGGAGCGCGGCGACGATGCCGAGGATGAACCACCACCGCCGGTCGGCGGGCCGGGCGAACTGCGGGACCGGTCCGGGCCCGTGCGTCAGCGGGTCGTCCGGATCCACCGGCCCACCCGGGGGTACGGGCGGTGGTGGCGGGATGCCACCCAGCGGCGGCGTGCTGACCGGGGTCTCCGGGGTGGACCAGTCGGGCGGGGCGGGGCCGGATCCGGTGGGCAGCTCGGTCATCGCCTCCGGTGCCCCCTCCGGGGCCAGGTCGATCGAGTCTCCGGCCGCCGGATCCGCCGTCGGTTCCTGGCTCGGTCCCTCCGGCGGGGGTGGATCCACCGCCCATTCCCAGGGCCGGGCGGTCGGCTCCGGCGGGTTCTCCGGCCGCTGTCCGCCGGGACCGGCACCGGGCTGGTGCGGGTCCGGGCCGGACTGGTCGGGCCTGCTCATCGCGATCCTCGCCTTGTTTGGGCCTTTTGCGAAATTCTAGGCTTCGGCGTTATTCGTCCCCCGGTGGTTCGCCATTCCCGCCGGGTGCCGGGTCGCCGCTCCGGTGGCAGGATGACCGTGTGGATCTCGTTACCGTCGACGACGTCCGGGACGCGGCAGCCGACCTCACCGGCGTGGTGGTCCGTACCCCGCTGCTGCCCTGCGGCTGGGACGACCGGCTCTGGGTCAAGCCGGAGAGCCTGCAACCGGTCGGCTCGTTCAAGCTGCGGGGCGCGACGCACGCGGTGGCCCGGCTCGACCCGGCGCAGCGGGCCCGGGGGGTGGTGACGCACTCCTCCGGCAATCACGGGCAGGCGCTCGCCTACGCCGCCCGGAGCCACGGGGTGCCGTGCACGGTGGTGATCCCGGAGGGGGCGCCGGAGATCAAGGTCGAGCGGGTACGCGCACTCGGCGCCGAGATCCGGATGGTCGCTCCGGCGCAGCGGCTTCCGGTGGCCGAGCAGATCGCCGCCGAGCAGGGCCGGACCCTGATTCCGCCCTTCGACGACCGGCGGATCATCGCCGGCCAGGGCACCGTCGGACTGGAGCTGGTCGAGGACCTGCCCGACGTCGACGTCGTGCTGGTCCCGGTCGGCGGCGGCGGACTCGCCTCCGGTGTCGCCACGGCGGTCAAGGCGCTCCGCCCGGCGACCCGGGTGATCGGGGTGGAGCCGGAGTACGCCGCCGACGCCCGGGACTCGCTGGCCGCCGGCGAGCTGGTGGTCTGGGAGCCGGAACTCACCTACCGGACCAGCGCCGACGGGCTGCGGACGCACCTGTCCGCGCTGACCTTCGCGCACCTGTGGAAGCGGCTGGACGGCATCGTCACGGTCACCGAGGCGGAGATCGCGGCGGCGACCGCCCAACTGGTCGGCCAGACCCGGCTGGTCGTCGAGCCGAGTGGCGCGGTGGCGACCGCAGCCCGGCTGTTCCGGGGCGCCGACCTGCCCGCCGGCCGTACGGTGGCGGTCGTCTCCGGCGGCAACGTCGACCCGGCGGTGCTCGCGGCGGCGGTGACGGGCGGCACGGAGCCGGCCTGACCGGGCGGCCCCCGGGGAACGTTCCCTACATTGGAGCCATGGCTGACCGTACGGGGGCGAGTGCGTCGGACAAGACGTTCGACGTGCTGGAGGCGCTGGTCGAGCACAGCCGGTTGGCCGACATCGCGGCGGCGACCCGCCTGCCGAAGGCGACGGTGCACCGGATCCTCCAGGTGATGGTCGAGCGGGGGCTGGCCCGGCCGACCGGCACCGGGGACTACTTCACCGGTCCCCGGATGCTCGCCCTGGCCGGCCGGGTGCTGCACCGGTTGGATCTGCCGGCCCAGGTCCGGCCGCAGCTGGAGGAGTTGCAGCGGCGCACCGGCCGGACGGTGCACCTGGCGCTGCTCTCCGGCGACGAGGCCGTCTACGTGGCGAAGGTGGAGGCGGGCAAGCCGTACCAGCTCGCGTCCCGGGTCGGCATGAGTCTCGACCTGCACAGCACCTCGATCGGCAAGGCGGTGCTGGCCACCATGGACGACGACCGGGTGATGGCGCTGGCCGAGCGGACCGGGTTGCGCCGGCACACCCCGGCGACGCTCGTGCGGGTGGGGCCGCTCCTCGCCGAGCTGGCCGAGGTGCGGCGCCGGGGCTGGGCCGAGGACCACGAGGAGAACGAGCCGGGCGTCTCCGCGTGCGGTGCGGCGGTGTACGACCACGCCGGGCACGTGATCGGCGGGGTCAGTGCGGCGACGCTCAGCTACGAGGCGGCGGACCAGCCGGCCGACGAGGTGGGGCGGCACGTGCTGGAGGCCGCCGCCCAGGTCTCCCGGGCCCTCGGCGCGGGTACGCCGCCGAGCTGATCTCTCCCCGTCGGGGCGCTCGGCTCAGCGGGGCGGACGGGTCGGCGGGACGCCGCGCGGGCAGTCGAAGGTTGCCGCGGTGATCTCCCGGGGGCCGGTGCTCTCCCGCCGCACCTCGAAACGCACGCAGACGTTGTAGTGCGCCTCGGCCGCCCCGCCCCACGACTCGGGCGCGACGGCCAGCATCACCACCTCCACGGTGGCCAGCAGTCCTACCCCGCGCGCGTCCGGGTCGGGTACCTCGGAGGTCAGCACCTCGCCCTCGCTGGCCGTGACCAGCCGGTCCAGTACCTGCTGGTTGGTCTTCCACCCCTTCGCCGAGGACGAATCGGTCGCCCAGGCGCCGGTCTCGTGGGCGACCTGTTCGGCCCGTTCCAGCGCCAGGTCGCGGGCGACGTCGTGTTCCCCGCCGGCGCAGCCGGCGAGCCAGCCCGCGGCGAGGCAGGTCAGGGCGAGGCGGACCGATCGTCGCGTCTGGACTCGCTGTCGCGGCATGAACACACCGAATCACGCTCCGGACGATGGCGCATCCGTCCGGATACCTAGCCAGCCCGGCCCGACCGGCTTGACCGACGGCAATTGTTTCCGACGGGTTGCGTCGGACGGCTCGACGCGCCACACTGTGACGTAGATAACTATGGAATGCCATTCCGTGTGATGGAATGGTCATGTCCGGGGGGTGGGACGGATGGCGTACGGAGCCGATCGGACCCGTGCCGGGGAGGCCGGCGCCGCCCAGCGGGCGCACTCCTGGTCCACCGCCCCCACCAGCCGGGAACCGGCCGGCGACCGGATCGCCGCACCGGCGGACGAACTGTCCACTCCGGACCCGATCACCGCCGCCGAGCTGGTGGACATCGCGGCGCGCATCCTCGGCGCCGCCGGCGTACCGGAGCCGACCGCGGCTGCGGTGGCCGCCTCCCTGGTCGAATCCGACCTGGTCGGGCACGACTCCCACGGGGTGCGCCGGCTCGTCCCCTACGTCGGCGCGGTCCGCGCCGGCCTGATCGATCCGGCCGCGGAGCCGCGCCTGCTCCGCCGGCACGGGGCGACGGCGGTCGTTGACGGCCGGCACGGCTTCGGGCAGCTCGCCGCCCGGTTGGCCGTCACCGAGGCCCGGCGGCTCGCCCGGGAACACGGCGTCGGCGTGGTGAGCATCGGCAACTGCAACCACATCGGCCGGCTCGGCGAGTACGTGCAGACCCTCGCCGAGGCCGACCTCGTCGGGTTGGCCTTCTGCAACGTCGACCCGAACGTCGCCCCGTACGGCGGTCGGGAGCGCCGGCTCGGCACCAATCCGCTGGCCTGGGCGGCCCCGCGCGGGGCCGGGCTGGCGCCGGTGGTCGTCGACTTCGCCACCTCCGCCGTCGCCGAGGGCAAGCTCGCGCTCTCGATGGCGCGCGGCGAGCGGGTCGACGCCGGGCTGCTGGTCGACCCGGAGGGGCGGGACTCCACCGACCCGGCCGACTTCTACCGGGGCGGTGCGCTGCTCCCCTTCGGCCAGCACAAGGGCTACGGCCTGAGCGTGATGATCGAGATTGTCGGCGGGTTGCTCTCCGGGGCCGGTGTCTCCAGCCTGCCCGGCTACGACAACACCAACGGCACCGTCCTGATCGCGATCGACATCGGCGCGTTCCTGCCGGCGGGGGAGTTCCGCGAGCGGGCGGAGGAGTTCTGCCGCCTGCTCGCCGAGACGGCGCCCGCCACGCCGGCCGGGTCCGGCACGCCGGCCGGGTCCGGCGGGTCCGGCACGTCTGCCGGCGGCGGTGCGGCCGGTGCCGGCCGCGTGCTCGTACCGGGCGAGAAGGAGGCGCTGACCCGCGCCGCCCGGGAACGCGACGGGATCGTCCTCGCCGCGTCGACCTGGCGGGAGCTGGCCCAGTTGCCCGGCGGGCCCCCGCCGCCGGCCCCGGCCCCCGCCCCACCGCCATCCCCGTACCCACCCCCGCGCGGCGCCGACGGCGCGCCGCTGCCTCCCGAGGAGGATTCCGATGACCCAGCCGGTGGAGCCCGCGCCCCCGCCTGAGCAGGAGAGCACCCCGCCCGCCGAACTCCGCCGCGTCGTGACGGCCTCGCTGGTCGGCACCGCCCTGGAGTGGTACGACTTCTTCATCTACGGCACCGCCGCCGCGCTGGTGTTCAACAAGCTCTTCTTCCCCGACGCCGAACCGGCGGTCGGCACCCTGGTCTCGTTCGCCACGTTCGGGGTGGCGTTCCTGTTCCGGCCGGTCGGCGGGTTCTTCTTCGGCCGGCTCGGCGACCGGATCGGCCGGCGCTCCACACTGATCATCACCACCCTGGTGATGGGGATCGCGACCGGTGTGATCGGCCTGCTGCCGACGTACGACCAGATCGGGGTCTGGGCGCCGATCCTGCTGGTGCTGCTCCGGATCTGCCAGGGGCTCGGCGCCGGTGCCGAGTTCGGCGGCGCCTCCACACTGCTCGCCGAGCACGCACCCGCGCACCGGCGGGGCTACTACGCCTCGTACGCCCAGACCGGCGTGCAGATCGGTCTGGTGCTGGGGACCGTGTCGTTCCTGCTGGTCGGCATGCTCCCCGACGCGCAGCTCGAATCCTGGGGCTGGCGGATCCCGTTCCTGCTCAGCTTCGCGATGATCTTCGTGACCATCTACGTACGGCTGCGGGTCACCGAGTCGCCGGTGTTCCGCCGGATGGAGCGCAGCCGCACCGTCGTCCGGACGCCGATCCTGGACACCCTGAAGATGTACCCGCGCAACTTCCTGGTCGGCATCGGCGCGCACATCTGCGACACCGCGATCGTCTACATCTTCGCCACGTTCAGCGTCGCGTACCTGACCAACGAGCTGGACCAGCCGAGGTGGGTGGCGCTGACCGGAGTGGTCCTGATGGGCCTGGTGGTGATCGTCGTCCAGCCGCTCTACGGCGCGCTGTCGGACCGGATCGGGCGCAAGCCGCTGAACATCTTCAGCGTCGTCTTCACCGCGCTCTTCGCCTTCCCGTACTTCTGGCTGCTCAACACCGAGGTGACCGGGCTGATCTGGCTGTCGCTGATCATCGCCGGTGGGATCGGCTTCGCCCCGATGATCGCGGTGCAGCCGGCGTTCTACGCCGAACTCTTCGGCGCCGGCGTCCGGTACACCGGTTTCGCGGCCTCCCGGGAGATCGGCGCGGCCATCTCCGGCTTCTCCCCGCTGATCGCGGCGGCGCTGCTCAGCCAGGCCGACGGCTCGCCCTGGCTGGTCGCGCTCTGGATCATCTTCACCGCGGCCGTCTCGCTGGTCGCGTTCGTGATCGCCCGCGAGGCCAGGACGATGGACATCGGCGCGGTGCACGCGTACCAGCAGGACCCGCCGGACGACAGCGACGGCCCGGCCGCGCCGACGACCCCGACCCCGCTGGAGACCACGCGATGAGGCTGGAGAAGGCCGTCGCGGTGGTCACCGGCGGTGGCACCGGGATCGGCCGGGCGGTCAGCCTGGCCCTGGCCCGGGCCGGCGCGGACGCGGTGGTGGTCAACTTCAACCGTTCCCAGGCGGAGGCCGAGGAGACCGCGGCCCGGGCCCGGGAGTGGGCCGGCCGGTCCCGGGCGCTCGCCGCCGACGTCGCCGACGACCTGTCGGTACGCGCGATGGCCGACCGGGTCCTGACCACCTTCGGCCGGGTCGACGTCCTGGTCAACAACGCCGGTGGTACGAGGGCGGTGGAGCACGCCGACCTGGACGGGCTCACCGACGAGGTCTGGCACGACATCCTGGACCTCAACCTGCTCGGCGCCTTCCACTGCGCCCGCGCCTTCGCCCCCGCCCTGCGGGAATCCGGCGGTGCGATCGTCAACATCTCGTCCATCTCCGGCTACCGGGCCGGCGGCTCCTCGATCGCGTACGGGGTGAGCAAGGCGGCGATGCTCCAGCTCACCCGCAACCTCGCCGTGGCCCTCGCCCCCGAGGTGCGGGTCAACGCCGTCGCGCCCGGCACGGTGCAGCACACCCGCTGGCAACCCGGCCTGCACGGCGCGGAGGGCTTCGCCGAGCGGGCCGCCCGGGAACGGGAGGTGGTCCCGCTGCGCCGCACCGCCGACCCCGAGCACGTCGCGCAGGCGGTGCTCGGGCTGCTCGGCATGGACATGGTCACCGGCGAGGCGATCATCGTCGACGGCGGCAAGCACGTGACCTACTAGGGGTGTAAGGAAGGGCCCCTTCCTATCGCTTTTTGTATAGGAAGGGGCCCTTCCTAACACGCCAGGCAGGCGGATCAGGAGAACTTGATCGAGCTCGCCCGGTTGCTCCAACCGGTCCGCACGGCGGCCAGGTTGGCCGAGGCGTCGATCCAGGTCGACTGGGCGCCGGTGAAGGTGAAGCCGTCGAAGAGCTTGACGTCGCACCGGTGGTACGTGCGCACCGAGCTGATCCGGTTGTTCAGGTTGCCGGCGGCCGTCTTCCGGAGGTCGCCCCACTGGAACTCGGAGTCGTACGAGGGCGTGCAGGCCCGGGACTGGACCCAGGCGAGCACCGTACCGGTGTAGTTGATGCCGTCGTAGGTGCGGGCGATGACCAGGCTGGCGCGGGCGCCGACCGCCCGCAGCGCCCGCTCCTCGCTCTCGGCGCAGGTCACCGCACCGGTGTCGAGGTTGACGGCGCAGTTGCGGGACCCCTGCGCGGCGGTCGCCGGGGATCCGAGCGTGCCCAGCAGGCCCAGTGCGCCGAGCAGCGTCCCGGTCGCGGTGATCATTCGTGCCTTCATGGTGTCCTCCTTCGCGGCCCTCGGGCCGTCCGTCGATCGGTCGACGAGCGGTCGATCGGGCACCGCGTCCGGATTCGGATTCGAGTGCGCTGACCGCCCCGCCTCCATTGCTAATCGCCGGTCCGGTTGACCGGAACGATCACCGGCGCCGGTCAATCAATCCCGGACAGCGCACGGCTACGAGCGACATTCCGACAACCGCTTGGCCGGGCCGACGGTGTCGGTGACGATGAGTCGGGACATGCCCGCAGAGCCCTGGGGAGAGATGCGACGTGGCTCGTCACGAGAGACCTGTCGACCCCACCGCCGGACCGTTGCAGGCATTCGCCTACGACCTGCGCAAGCTCCGCGCGGAAGCGGGCAACCCCACCTACCGGGTACTCGCCAGGTCCGCCGGCTACAGCGCCACGACCCTGTCGGAGGCGGCCGGTGGCGCGCGGCTGCCGACCCTGGAGGTGCTGCTCGCGTACGTCGGCGCGTGTCGCGGCGATCCCGGTGACTGGCGACGGCGCTGGTACGACACGGCGGCCCAACTGCACCCGACGGAGAACGAACACGACGGCCCGGAAAGGGTCGCGGGGGGAATCCCGGGCCGACGGGAAACCGTTTCGGAACAGCAGAGCGCGGAACAGCAGAGCGCGGAACAGCAGGGCGCGGCACAGCAGGGCGCGGAAGAGAAGAAGGCCGAGGAGAAAAAGGATCCGGAAAGCGCGTCGCACGACGACCCACCCGGCGGGCCGGAGCGGAATGCCGAACCGGATTCGAATCCGCGTTGGCGGCGGCGGGCCGTTCTCGGTACCGCGCTCGCCGCGACGCTCACGGTCGGGGTCGCGACGGCGGCGAGGCTGCCCCGGTTCGGTGGCGCCCCGGCGACCTCTCCGGCCGCCGCGCCCCGCTGCCCGAGCGTGCCGGCCGGCGTCGTCTTCACGGGGACGACCTACGGCGGTGGCGCACACGTACGCGGCGGAGCGAGCCGGGACGATTCGCTGCTGAGCACCGTCCCGCCGCACTGCACGGTCGGCTTCACCGGCTTCTGCGTGGGCGAGAAGGTGTACGACAACACCGCCGGCACCCCGGACGTGCGCTGGTTCACGCTCGCCGGTGGCGGCGTCGTCTCGTCCGCGGTCATCCACGGCAACCCACCGCGTACGCTCCGGCCGTCGGGCTGCCCCAACGGCCGGGCCGTCCCGACCGCGCTCGACTTCTCGGTGGTCGTCGACGCCGCCGGTCGGGGAGCGGTCACGCTGCACGCCAGCGGCAGGGACCTGTCCGTCGTCGGGTTCAGCACCTCGACCGGTGGCGGGGCGGCGACGGCGGGTACCCGCATCTGGCGGCAGGTGGCCCTGGCCGACGTACCTGATCCGGCCGTCGGCGGGAAGGCCCGGATCGACGCGGTGGCCCCGGCCGGCGGCGGCGAACCGGTCATCCTGGTCGCCGCCGCGTGCCTGGGCGGCGACAGCCCGACCGGCATCGTCGAGGCCCGGCAGGTGCACCCGGCGGACCCGGGCCGCGCCGTGCGGTTGACGCTGGATCCGGCGCAGCGGAGCGCGGCGGCGACCTCCGCCTGCCGCTATCCCGGCCGGGGCTGACCGTCGCGGGTAGACATGGGACTACCCCCCGAGGGGCACCAGCGCCCCTGACCGGCCGGGCCCGCGCTGGTGTGCTCGACGCATGACCGCAGACCTCTCCCGGACGCTGGCCCGGGTCCGCATCCACGACGTCGACATACTGCGCGGCTTCGCGCTGCTCGGCATCCTCCTCGTGAACATCACCTTCGCCGCCTCCGGTTTCCACATCCAGGTCACCGACCCGGCGTACGCGTCCGGGCTCGACGACGCGGTCCGCTGGCTCGGCTCGGTGCTGTTCAGCATGAAGTTCTACCTGCTCTTCTCGTTCCTCTTCGGGTACAGCTTCACGTTGCAGACCGAGGCGGCGGCGCGGGCCGGGGCGGCGTTCCGGCCCCGGATGACCCGCCGGCTGGTCGGGCTGTTCGCCCTCGGCGCGGTGAACATGGTCTTCCTGATCAGCGGCGACATCCTCACCGTCTACGCGCTGCTCGGCGCGATCCTGCTGGCGATGCGCGGCGTACGTGACCGGACGGCGATCGTCGTCGCCGCCGTGCTCTACGGCTACCTGCTGCTGACCATGGGGCTGAGCGCGCTCTTCGTGGACGCGTCGGCCTTCCTGGACCGGGCGGCGGGGCTGGCGCAGGGCCACGAGACGACCGCGAACCTGGCCGGCGGGCTCGGGTCGGTGATCCACGAGCACCTGGCGATCCTGCCGATCTACGGCCTCTCCCAGCTCAGCATGCAGGGCCCGACCACGTTCGCGATGTTCCTGCTCGGCATGGTCGCCGGCCGGCGCCGGCTGCTCGCCGGGCTCACCGGGCGGGAGCCGGTGCTGCGGACCGTGCAGCTCGTCGGCTTTCCGGTCGGGCTGGCCGGCGCCGTCTACTACGCCTCGGCCGGCGGCAACGGGGACACCCTGGCCGTGCTGGCCAGTGCGCTGACCGCGCCGCTGCTGGCTGCCGCGTACGCGGCGACCCTGATCCGGGTCGTACACGGCGACCGTGGGCGGTGGCTCGGTTCGGCGCTGGCGCCGGCCGGACGGATGGCCCTCTCCAACTACCTCGGCCAGTCGGTGGCCACGTTGCTGATCTTCACCGGTGTGGGCCTCGGGCTCGTCGGTCAGGTGTCGCCGCTGGAGATGGTGGTCATCGCGGTCGCCATCTTCGCCGGCCAGCTCGCCGTCAGCCGCTGGTGGCTGGGCCGGTACGGCCACGGCCCGGCCGAGTGGCTGCTGCGCTGGATCACCAACGGACAGCGTCCGGCCTGGCGTCGGTCCACCGTCGGCTGAGCGCCTGATGGCCGCAGGGCGGTCCGAACGGGTCCCGGGGTGGGGGCGGCCCACCCCCGGGTGGACACCGGTTGCCGGCCGAGGGCTGGCCGCGATCCGGCGGTTGATACAGAACCATGACATTCCCCGGACGGAGTGCTCACGTGTCCGGCCCATCCTTGGTCGGGTGACCCTCATCGAGCCGTACCCCGCAGCCGGCCGCCACCCTGCGACCGGCCCGTCCCGCCCACTCCCGCCGCGGACCCGACGGCAGACCCCGCGCGGTCTGCTCGGCGCCGCCCTCGGATTCCTCATCGCCCTCGCGCTGACCTGCCGGGTCTTCGTCTCGACGCCCGGCGGTCAGCGACTGGACGGCTGGCTTCTGCCCCGGGCCGAACGGGGTGGCGGGTACGAGCAGCGATCCCGGTTCCTGGAGCCGGCGAAGTCGGTGCTGACCGGCTTCGGCGACTGGAAGGTGCTGGCCACGCTGCTCGTCCTGGTGTTCCTGGTGGCGCTGCTGACCAGGCGGCCCTGGGCGGGGGTGGCCGGCGTCGCCCTCTTCCTCTGCTCGGGGGCCGGCGCGGCGGTGCTCAAGCTGATGGTGGTGCGGCCCGACCTCGGGGTAGAGGGTTCCACCACGCACAACAGCTTCCCCAGCGGACACGTGGCCGCCGCGACGAGCCTGCTCCTCGCGTTCCTACTTGTGCTGCCCGGTTCGGCCCGCTGGTGGCTCGCCGTGCCGGGTGGGGTGGGCGTCTCCGTCGTCGCCGCGGCGACCATGATCGCGGGCTGGCACCGGTTCAGCGACGTTCTGGGGGGCGTTCTGCTCTCCGCGGCCCTCTGCTGCCTGGCCGCCGCCGCGTCGACGTACCGCCGGCCCCGGTCGGCTCGGGCCGGCGGGGGAGCCGGCGGATCGACTCCGGCCGGCGGGGGAGCCGGCGGATCGACTCCGGCCGGCGTACGGCTGGGCGGGTTCTGGGCGGCGGCGGTGCTGGCCGTACTGGCGGCCGAGGTCTCGGTCATGCTGGTCGGGCCGATGGCCGTGTTCGCGGCCGCCGGCTCGGCCGGAGCGGGGCTCTCCGTCGCCGTCGTGGCGTCGACCGCCGGCACGATGGTGGTGGTGACCCTGGTGTCGTTCCTGCTGCGTGCGGTCGATGATCACCACAATCCGCGCGAGCTACGGTAGTTCGCAATATGTCGCGCATTCTGCTGATCGAAGATGACCCGGCGGTCCGGGAGGGCCTGCAGCTCGCGTTGAGCCGCCGCGGGCACGCGGTGCACGCCGTGGCAACCGGTGAGCAGGGGCTGGAGCGGTTGTCCGGCGCTTCCCCCGACGTCGTGGTGCTCGACCTCATGCTGCCGGGCATCGACGGCTTCGAGGTGTGCCGGCGGATCCGGGCCACCGGCGAGGCGCCGATCATCATGCTCACCGCCCGGAGCGACGACATGGACGTGGTGGCCGGTCTGGAGGCCGGTGCCGACGACTACGTGGTCAAGCCGGTGCAGCCCCGGGTGCTTGAGGCGCGTATCCGCGCCGTACTGCGCCGGGCCGGCGGCGAGACGCAGCGCGCCGGTACGGAGCGGACGGAGCCGGAGCGGCACGGGGACCTGACCATCGACCGGGCGGGGCTGGTGATCAGCAGAGCCGGGACGCCGGTCCGGCTCGCCCCCACCGAGCTGCGCCTGCTCCTCGAACTCTCCCGCGCGCCGGGCCGGGTGCTGAGCCGGGGGCAGCTGCTCGAATCGGTCTGGGAACACGGCTACCTCGGCGACTCCCGGCTGGTGGACGCCTGCGTGCAGCGGCTGCGGTCGAAGATCGAAGACGACCCGGCGGTCCCGGTCTACGTGCAGACGGTGCGGGGTTTCGGATACCGGTTCGGCCCGTTGTGAGCAGGTGGTGGCGAACCGCCGGCCAGGCCTGGGGGCTGCGGACCCGGCTGCTCCTCGCCTTCGTGCTCCTCGGCGCGACCACGGCCTCGGCGGTGGCCGGCGGGAGTTACGTCCAGGCCCGCAGGGTGATTCTGCAGAAGGCCCAGGACACCGCGGCGGTCGCGGTGATCGACGAGGTGGCGAAGCTGCCCCCGATCCGCGACCTGCCGCCGAGCCAGAATGATCTCGACCGGATCGCCGGCGACCTGTCCGACCGGGACGACGCCGCGCTGGTGCTCTACCGGGGGCAGCGCTCCCGGGGGAGCCTGGACCCGACCGTGATCCCACCGGAGCTGCGCGCGGCGGTACGCGGCGGGCGGGTCGTCTGGCAGCGTGTCTCCCGGGAGGGCCTCCCGGAGCTGATCATCGGTACCCAGGTCATGATCGAGCGGCCGGACGGCGCCGGCACCGCCTCCGGGCTGGAGGTGTACGTGCTGCGCAGCCTCTCCGCCGAACAGCAGAGCATCGACCGGCTCGCCCTGGTGGCCTGGCTGACCGGTGGGATGTCCATGCTGCTCGCGGTGTTGCTGGCAATGCTGGCGGCCCGCAGCGTGCTGCGGCCGGTACGCGATCTCCGTCGCGCCGCGCACCGGCTCGGCGAGGGAGACCTGCGGACCCGGCTGGAGGTCCGGGGCGCGGACGAGCTGGCCGCCGTGGCGCGCACGTTCAACCACACGGCGGAGGCGTTGGAGCGGCAGGTCGGCGAACTCCGCAGGATGGAGGCCGACGCCCGGCGCTTCGTGGCCGACGTCTCCCACGAGCTGCGTACCCCGCTCGCCGCGATGACGGCGGTCACCGAGGTACTGGAGGAGGAGGCGCCCTGGCTGCCCGGCGACGCGGGCAGGGCGGCCAGCCTGGTCAGCCAGGAGACGCAGAAGCTCACCCGGCTGGTCAACGACCTCATCGAGGTCAGCCGGTTCGACGCGGGTGCGGCGGCGCTCGCGCTCGACGAGGTCGACGTGGCCGAGGCCGTACGGTCGACCCTGCGGGCCCGGGGCTGGGCCGACCGGGTCGAGACCGACCTGTCCGCCGGGGTCTGCGCACGCCTGGACCCCCGCCGGTTGGACGTGATGGTCGCGAACCTCGTCGGCAACGCGCTGCGGCACGGCGCACCGCCGGTGTCGGTACGGCTGCGCCCGGAGCCGGACGCGATCGTCATCGAGGTCGCCGACCGGGGACCGGGACTGGACCCGGAGGTGCTGCCGCAGGTGTTCGACCGGTTCTACAAGGCGGACCGGGCGAGGGCCCGCTCCGAGGGCAGCGGCCTCGGCCTCGCCATCGCCCGGGAGAACGCCCGACTGCACCGGGACGGGGAGCGGCGCGGCAGCCTGACGGCGGGCAACCGGCCGGAGGGCGGCGCGGTCTTCGTCCTCCGGCTGCCGCACCGGGCGGGGGACGTCGCCCCCGACGGAGCCGGCCTGCCGCGCCGGGTGCGCGACGTCGCTCTCGACGGAGCCGGACGGGTGACCGGCGGAGGCGAACGGTGAGGGCCGGCCGGAGCGGCAGGTCCGTCGCCGCGCTGGTGCTCTGCGCCGCCCTCGTCGCCGGCTGCGGGATACGGCCCAGCGGCGTCATCCCGGGCGGGCCCGCGCCCCGGGTGCCGGCTATGGGAACCGGGCTCTATCTGGTGTCGGAGCATCAGCTCGCGCTGGTGCTGCGCCCCACCGGCCCGCCACCCTCGCCGGCCGGGACCCTGGCCATGCTGCTGGGCGGTCCGGACCCGACCGAACTGGCCCGGGGGCTGCGCACCGAGATCCCGCCGGACGCCGGACCCGCCGCGCTGACCGTCGAGCAGTCGGGGGTGACGGTGACGCTCGCCACCGACGTGGCCGCGCTTCCCGCGCTGGCCGTCGACCAGATCGTCTGCACCCTGAGCGCCGCCGTGCCGACGGACGGGCGGGGGCCGGCGCTCGGCCCCGCCGTCACCCTCGTCGGGCCCGGGGGGAACCGCCGGCCGGGGTCCTGTCCGCTCTCCGGCTGACGCCCCCGCACCGCCGAACCGGTGCGACGCCCCGCACCGCCGAACCGGTGCGGGGCCGCCGAGGACGCGGTGGGGTCAGCCGCGCCGCCACTTCTGGTTGGCGCTGCCGGTGCACTCCCAGAGCTGGAGCTTGGCGCCGTTGGCGCTGCTCATGTCCCGTACGTCGACGCACTTGTTCGCCTGCGGGTTGACCAGGTCCCCGGCACCGCTCAGCACGAACTGCTGGGCCGGATTGCCGTTGCAGCCGACGATCTGGATGTTCGCGCCGTTCGCCGTCGAGCCGCCGGCGACGTCCATGCACTTGCCGAGCGCCCGGACCGTGCCGCCGGTGAACGTCCAGTTCTGCGCGGCGGTGCCGTTGCAGTCCCAGATCTGCAACTGGGTGCCGTCGGCCGGGTTCGCGCCGGGGATGTCGACGCACCTGTTGCCCAGCCCGATGAGTCGGTTACCGGTGCCGGGGTTGCCGCCACCGGTGTTCCAGCCCCAGACCCGGACGTAGTCGATCAGCATCTGCTGGGGGAACGTGGTGCTGGCGTCCGGGTAGCCGGGCCAGTTGCCGCCGACCGCGATGTTCATGATCATGAAGAACGGGTGGTCGTAGACCCAGCGGTTGCCGTTCAGGTCGGCCGGGGTCTTGCGGGCGTACTGGTTGCCGTCGACGTACCAGGTGATGGAGTCGGGGGCCCAGTCCACGGTGAAGGTGTGGAACGCGTCGGCGAAGGCGCCGCTGGACAGCGTGTAGGAGCTGCTGATCGCGCTGCCGCCGGAGTAGCCGGGGCCGTGCAGCGTGCCGTACACCCGGTTGGGCTCGCGACCGATGTTCTCCATGATGTCGATCTCGCCCATGTCCGGCCACGGCATGCCGCCGAGCATCCAGAACGCCGGCCAGATGCCCTGGCCGCGCGGGAGCTTCAGCCGGGCCTCGAACCGACCGTACGTCTGGCTGAACTTGTCGGCGGTGAGCAGCCGGGCGGAGGTGTACTCGCAGCGGCCGTAGTGGCAGTTGTAGTTGGCCGGGTTCTCCCGGCGCGCCGTGATCACCATGTTGCCGTTGCCGTCGTGCGCGGCGTTGCTGGTGCTGTTCGTGTAGTACTGCCGCTCGTTGTTGCCCCAGCCGCCGCCACCGATGTCGTGCTTCCACTTGTTGCCGTCCGGCGCGGTGCCCGCCGGACCGTTGAACTCGTCGCTCCAGGTGAGGGCGCCGGGTTCCGCGCTGGCCGGGGCCGACGGGGCGGCCACCAGCGACGCGGCCAGGCCCGCACCCACCAAGGCCAGGACCAGGGGGATTCGTCGTGTACGCATGTAGATTGTTCTATACCAGAGAGCGCTTTCTTACAAGGTTGTTAACTAAAAACGGCACGGGCGGGCCGGTCGCCGCACCCGCCGGCCGGCGCCGTCGCGGAATCCGGACCCACGCTCCGGTCAGTGCCGCAGCAGCTCGGCCAGGCCGAGCGCGCCGACCGCCACGATGAGGGCCCGCAGCACCGCCGGGCGGAGAAAGCCGGCCAACCTGGCCCCGACCTGGCCGCCGACCGTGGAACCGACCGCGATCAGCAGGACCGCGGTCCAGTCGAACCGGGCGACGAAGAGGAAGACGAGCGCGGCCACGCTGTTGACGACCGCGACGAGGACGTTCTTGATCGCGTTGAGGCGGTGCAGCGGCTCGTCCAGGAACGCGTTCATCAGTGCCAGGTAGAGGATGCCCTGGGACGCGGAGAAGTAGCCGCCGTACACGCTGGCGAGCGTCAGTCCCGCGAGCAGCGGCGGGCCCTCCCCGCGCGGACCGGGGCCGCCGGCCGCCGCGCGTCGCCGCGCCGCCCGCCGGGCGATCAGCGGTTGGCACGCGACCAGCACGAGGGCGAGACCGACCAGCACCGGCACGATCCGCTCGACCGCCGCGGCCGGCAGGACCAACAGCAGCACGGCGCCGCAGATCCCGCCGAACAGCGCACCGACGCAGAGCCGCAGGACCCGCCGGCGCTGCCCGGCGAGGGCCGCGCGGTAGCCGACGGCGGCGCTGACCGAACCGGGGACCAGACCGAGCGCGTTGGAGACCACGGCGGTGACCGGCGGCAGGCCGACGGCGAGCAGGACCGGAAAGGTGATCAGGGTCCCGTTGCCCACCACCGCGTTGGCGGCGCCGGCGCCGACCCCCGCCGCCAGCACGGCCACCATCTCGTACGGGGTCACCGGAGCGCGCCGGAAGAGCCGGGACCGGGTACCGAGGGGGTGGACACCCGCCGACACTAGCCGGCCGGCACGTCCGCGCCCGAGCCACCGGGGCGTCGCCGACCGGTGACTGCCGTCGCCGGCGTGCGGGTCCCTCGGGTGTTAGGAAGGGGCCCTTCCTATACAAAAAGCGATAAGAAGGGGCCCTTCCTTGCACCTCAGGCGGTGATGCCGAACCGGTCCAGGGTCCAGGCGGCGACGAACGCCTCCTCCTTCCAGGAGTCGTAGCGGCCGCTCGGACCGCCGTGCCCGGCCCCCATCTCGGTCTTGAGCAGGTACGACCCCTGTGGCGCGACCGCCCGCAGCCGGGCGATCCACTTCGCCGGCTCGTGGTAGAGCACCCGGGTGTCGTTGAGGCTGGTCACCGCGAGGATCGCCGGGTAGTCCACCGCCGCGACGTTCTCGTACGGCGAGTACGACTTCATGTACTCGTACACCTCGGGGTCGGCCAGCGGGTTGCCCCACTCCTCCCACTCCGTGACGGTCAGCGGCAGCGACGGGTCGAGGATCGAGGTGAGCGGGTCGACGAACGGCACCTGCGCGACGATGCCGGAGAAGGCGTCCGGCGCCAGGTTGGCCACCGCGCCCATCAGCAGCCCGCCGGCCGAGCCGCCCCGGGCCACCAGCCGCTCCGTCGAGGTCCAGTTCGCCTTGACCAGGTGCCGGGCGGCGGCCACGAAGTCGGTGAAGGTGTTCTTCTTGCTCAGCATCTTGCCGGTCTCGTACCACCGGCGGCCCAGTTCGCCGCCGCCCCGGACGTGCGCGACCGCGAAGACCACGCCCCGGTCCAACAGGGACAGCCGGGGGATGGAGAACCACGGGTCCATGCTCGCCTCGTACGAGCCGTAGCCGTAGATGACGCAGGGGGCGGAGCCGTCCCGGGGGGTCCCGACCCGGCAGACCAGCGAGATCGGCACCCGGGTGCCGTCGTCGGCCAGCGCCCACTCGCGGTGCTGCTCGTAGCCGGCCGGGTCGAAGCCGCCGAGCACCGGCTTGCGCCGCCGCAGCACCATCTCCCGGGTGACGAGGTCGTAGTCGTAGACGGAGTCGGGCGTGATCAGCGACGTGTAGTGCAGCCGGATGCTGTTGGTCTGGTACTCCGGGCTGCTGCCCAGCCCCACGCTGTAGAGCGGCTCCGGGAAGTCGATGTCGTACGGCTCGGTACTGCCGACCGGCAGCACCCGGATCCCGGTCAGGCCGGCGGTGCGCAGCGACACGACGATGTGGTTGGCGAAGGCGTCCACGGACTCCAGCCGGGTGCCGGGCGAGTGCTCGATCATCGGCACCCAGTCGCCGGGGGCGTCCGCCGAGGTGTACGCCAGCGCGAAGTCCTCCGCCCCGTCGTTGTGCAGGATCAGGAACCGGTGCCCGTGGTGCTCCACCGCGTACTCGACGCCCTGCCGCCGGGGCGCGACGACCGCCGGTTCCCCGGTCGGGTTGGCCGCCGGGATCACGCGTACCTCGCTGGTCACCTTGCTGTGCGACTCGATGACGACGAACTTCTCCGAGCGGGTCAGCTCGACGCCGACCCAGAACCGCTCGTCGCCCTCCTCGTAGACCACCTGGTCGTCGCCCGCCGCCGTGCCGACGGTGTGCCGCCACACCCGGTAGGGCCGCCAGCTGGCGTCGACGGTGAGGTAGAACAGCGTCGAGCCGTCGGCCGACCAGGCACTGCCGTAGAAGGTGTCCGGTACCTCGTCGGGGAGCAGTTCGCCGGTCCGCAGGTCCTTGACCCGCAGGGTGAACCGCTCGTCGCCGGCGAAGTCGGTGGAGTAGGCGAGCCAGCGCCCGTCCGGGCTGATGTCGAAGGTGCCCAGGGCGAAGAAGTCGTGCCCCTCGGCGAGGGCGTTGCCGTCGAGCAGGATCTCCTCGCCGTCCAGCGGCGCCCCGTCCGGCGGCATCGGCGGGTCCGTCTCGCCGTCGCGCACGGTACGGCGGCAGTGGATACCGTACTGCTGCCCCTCCACCGTCCGGGTGTAGTACCAGTAGCCGTTCTTGCGAGTGGGCACCGAGAGGTCGGTCTCCTGGGTGCGGCTCTTCGTCTCGCCGAACAGGGTTTCCCGCAGCGCGGCGAGGCGCGCCGTGGTCTGCTCGGTGAATGCGTTCTCCGCCGTCAGGTAGGCGATCGTGTCCGGGTCGTCCTTCTCCGCGAGCCAGGCGTACTCGTCGATCACCGTGTCGCCGTGGTGGACGCGTTCGGTGGGAACCCGCTTGGCGACGGGGGCGGCGGTCGTCTCAGTGGTCACCCGGTCACGTTACCGTCCTGCCGGCCGCCTGCCGCGCAGCGGTCGTTGCCGAAAATTAGAACACCTGTACGATGTCGAGGGTGGGGGACATGGCACCGCGACAGCGCGGCTCGGGTTTCGACATCGCACGCCGGCTCGCCGCGATCTGCGGTGACCGGTTCGCCCGGCCGGCGGGGGCGGCCGACGGGGTGGCCGGGGCGCCCGCGCGCTGGGTCGCCGCACCCGGCACGCCCGAGGCCGTCACCGAGGTGCTCCGGCTGGCCGCCGAGCACGACCTCTCGGTGGTGGCCCGCGGGGCCGGCACCAAGCTCGACTGGGGCGCGACACCGTCCCATCTGGACATCGTGCTCGACACCGGACGGCTCGCCGGTGTCCGGTCGTGGCCCGCCGACGAGCTGGCCGCCGAGATCGGCGCTGGTACGCCGATCCGGGCCGCGCAGGCGATCCTGGAGCGTGCCGGCCGGCGGCTGCCGCTCGACGTGCCCTCGGTCGGCGCGACCGTCGGCGGCGTGGTGGCGGCCGCCGAGACCGGACCGCTGCGCCACCTGCACGGGACGCCGTGCGACCAGCTCCTCGGCGCCAGCTTCGTCGACGCGGCCGGGGCGCTGACGCACGTCCGGGCCGCGTCAAGGGTGGAGGGGGCCGCCGGAGCCGAGGTGCCGGCCCTGGCGCGGCGGCCGGCCCGCACGGAGGCGCCGGCCTGGCGGGCCGCCCCGGGCGTCGGCTGGGCCGCCTCGACCGCGTCCGGCACCGACGTGGCCCGGCTGCTCTGCGGCTCGCAGGGCGCGCTCGGGGTGCTGGTCTCGGCGACGCTGCGGGTGCAACCCATTCCGGCCAGCCGGATCTGGGTGACCCGTTCGGTCTGGACCCCGCTGGAGGTGCACGACCTGGTCAGCCTGATCCTCACCGCCGAGGTCGATGCCACGGCGATCGAGGTGGACCTGCCGGCGGGCGACCCGACCCGCTCGGGTGTCCGCCGTCCCGGAGCGTCCGGCGAGCAGCGGTCGTCCGGCCATCCCGCCGGCTCCGCCCGGCGGGAGCGCCCGGGCGGCCGGGGGTCCGGCTCGCTGGCCATCCTCCTGGAGGGCGGCCCGGCCGACGTCTCCGAACGGGTGTCGCAGCTCGCCGTCCTGCTCGGTGACGATGTCCGGGCCATCGGCACGGCGCCGCCCTGGTGGCGCCGCTACCCGTTCCGCCCGGACGAGGTGGCGCTGCGCATCGAGGTGCCCATCACCGACCTGCACGCCGCCGTCTACGCGCTGCGCGACGCCGCCGGTGCCCCCGTCCCGGTGCGCGGCTCGGCCGGGCTCGGCGTCGTGCATGCCGCGCTGCCGGCCGACACGCCGCCGGACCGGGTCGCCGCCATCCTGGACGGCGTGCGCTCGGTGCTGCTCGCCCGGGCCGGCCGCTGCGTGGTGGTCGCCGCGCCGCCGCCGGTGCGGGCGATCGTGGACCTCTGGGGCGACCTTCCCGACCTGCCGCTGCTGCGCCGGGTCAAGGAGCGGTTCGATCCGGCCCACCGGCTGGCCCCGGGCCGCTACCCGGGCGGCATCTGAGCCGCGCCCCCGCCCGGTGCGGCCCCGTCGGTCCCGCTCGGCCGGGAGACGCCGGGCCGGGTTCGCGGTCCGCCGTGCAGCCGGCCCGGTCGGCGTACCGACCGGACCGGCGACGGCTCAGCAGGTGGGCACGCCGGGCAGTTGTGCGGAGGGATGGTCGATGTAGATGTTCGTCATGAAGCCGTTCTGGTCCCGCAGTCGGGACCACCAGTTGTTGGTGTAGCCGTCCGCCGTCACCGTGTCGCCCTGCTTCTGGCAGAGCACGTGGACCAGGGTCGGCCCGGCCAGGGTGGTCACGGTCGGCGCGGCCAGCAGGGCGTCGGTACGTACCCGGATCCCGGCTCCCCAGGTCCAGAAGGCCGATCCGCCGCCGCAGCCGTTGTCACTGGTCAGGTGCCGCTGGTTGTACGAGCCGGGGTACGGCGCCAGCGAACCGCCGTTGATCACGATGGTCTGGCCGACCCCGTTGTAGAGCTGCTCGTAGTGGATGTGTGCGCCGGTCGAGTTGCCGGTGCTGCCGGTCGTACCGATCTGCTGGCCCTGACCGACGGCGGCGCCGTTCGGCACCGAGAAGCCGGCCAGGTGGAAGTAGTAGGTGGTCCAGCCGCCACCGTGGTCGATCACGATGTAGTTGCCCGCCCCGCTGGCCTGGTGGTACTGCCGGGCCGTGCCGGGCGCGGAGGCGAGGACGGGGGTGCCGGCGGTGCCGCCGCCGTCGGAGCGGACGAAGTCCAGCGCCAGCCGCACCTCGGCGCTGTGGTGGCTGTAGGTCCACCGTTGCCCGCACGGGAACGGTGCCTTGAACACGGGTGCCGCCTGGGCCGGCGTCGCTGCCACCAGCGTCGCCGCGAGGGTCGTGCAGAGGGTGGCCGTGAGGCCGACCAGATACCGGATCGATCGCAAGATCCCGTCCTTCCCGAAGGGGGTCGAGGAGCGGTGGGTTCGTTGCGTACGCAGTACCGGCGATGCTAGTCAGGCGATCGATTCATGTAAATAGTTAACTTAGGAAGCGTTCGGTCCTGAAGGTTTCCTCCGGCCCCGGCGGGTCGCCGGGTCAGCCGATCGTGTCGTTGCGCAGCACCAGGATGGCGATGTCGTCCCGGGGCGACTCGGCGGAGAAGTTGATCGCCGCCGAGCGGAGCCGGGCCGCCATCACGTCCGCCGAGTAGCCCGCCAGCGGCGCCGCCGCGGCCCGCAGCCGCTCGATCCCGAAGAGTTCCCGGCCGCGCCGCCGCTCGGTCACCCCGTCGGTGTAGAAGATGAGCGCGTCGCCGGGAGCGAGCCGCACCTCGGCGACCGGCGAGGCGATGGAGTCGAGCAGGCCCAGCGCGGTACCCCCGGAACCCACGAACGTCGCGTGCCCGGCCGCCCCGACCAGGACCGGCCGGTCGTGGCCGGCGAGGTACAGCGAGACGTCGAGCCCGCCGTCGGGGCGGTGACCCACCGCCGCCAGCGCCAGCGTGCAGTAGCGACCGCCGCCGCGCTCCACCAGCGTCTCGTTGAGCCGGGCCAGCGCCTCCGGCAGCGGGCGACCGTCACCGGCCAGCACCCGGATCACGTTGCGGACCAGCCCGGTCACCGTCGCGGCCTGCACCCCCTTGCCGGAGACGTCGCCGACGACCACCAGCCACCGGTCGTCGGCCAGCGGCACCACGTCGTAGAAGTCCCCGCCGACGTCGGCCGCGTCACCGGTCGGCACGTACTCCGCGGCGAACCCGATCCCGTCGACCACCGGCAGCTCCGGCGGCAGCAGGGACTGCTGCAACGTCCGCGCCACCTGACGCCGTTCGGCGTGGATCCGGGCGTTCTCGATCGCCAGCGCGGCCCGCCGGGCCACGTCCTCCAGCACGGCGACCTCGTCCGGCTCGTGCCGGTGCCGCTGGTGCCGGCCCACCGCCAGGGTGCCGAGCCGCTGCCCCCGGGCCACCAGCGGTACGGCGAAACCGTCCATCGGCTGCCCGATCGGCACCTGGGACCGGCTCCGGGACGCCTCCCGCAGCCGGGCGTGCACCGACTCGGGGCCGTTCTCCCGCAGCACCTTGTGCAGCTGCGGCAGCATCGCCTCGTCCGCGTGGGTGGCCGCGGCGAGCTTCAGCCCACCCCACTCGTCGGTGGTGTGCACGGCGCACCACTGGCCGAGCCGGGGCACCACGAGCTGGGGGATCAGCGCCATGGTCAGCTCCACGTCCAGCGACTGGGCGAGCAGTTCGCTCGCCTCGGCGAGGAAGGTCAGCCAGGTCTGCCGGCGCATGTCGGTCCGGCGCAGCCGGTCGTTCTCCAGGTGCAGGGAGAGCCGTTCGGCCACCAGGGCGGCGAGCGGGCGGGCGTACCCGGAGGGGGCGGCGTCCAGCTCCAGCTCGCCCGCGTACGGCCGGTGCACCGCCAGCGGCACCCGCAGCAGCTCGTCGCCGGTGCGGGGCTGCCGGCCGTACCGGGCCAGGAGCTGCCAGCCGGCCCCGTCGCCCCGGTCCAGTCGTACGGCCCCGCCGGCCGCCCCGACCATGTCGCCCACCCGCACCAGCAGGTCGGCGGCGAAGGCGGGCAGCGGATCGTCCGCGTACGGGTCGGGGGCGGTCTGCATCAGTGCGCTCATCGCCCCGGCGCTCGGCGCGGACGCGACGCCCGGTACCCCGTTGCGGGTCGGCGCGGGGCGGGGCGGCGGCTCCGGTTGGCGCCCCGTGGGCACAGAGTCACCTTTGCGGTCCAACCGGAACCAGACGCCCTTTCCGCTGGGTTGGTGGGTGGTGCCCCAGCGGCTGGCGAAATGGTCGACCAGGAGCAGGCCGCGCCCCCGCTCGGAGACCTCCCCGATGTCGGTCAGGTCGTTGCGGGGCCGCGCCGTGACGTCGTCGATGGGCCCGGCGGCGAAGTCGGTGACCGTCACCGTCAGCCCGGTATCGTCCGCGACGACCTCGATGTCCAGCTCGGTGCGGGCGTGCTCCACCGCGTTGGTGGAGAGTTCGGTGGTGAGCAGCAGTGCCTCGTTGAGCAGTTCGTCCATGCCGGCCTCGGCGAGCACCGACCGGACCAGCGCTCGGGCCGCCGCGGGCGTACGCCGGTCGGCAGGCAGGCGTACCCGTCTCAGGTGGTCACCCCCGCCACTTGCCGCGCCGCCCGCCACCGCTGACACTCCTGTAATCCTCCACCGGCCGGATCCCGAAGATCCAGGCCACCCTATCCGGGCCCGGTAACCTGCGTCGCCGGCCTGGCGGAGGCCATCGTCACGGGCCGGCGCGCGGCGCAGGGTGGCATTTGCCCGTGGAAAGGCACAATGATGGGTGAGTCGCGCGCCGGGGCGTAGTCGCCGTGGCGCATCCGAGGCGCATCGGGGCCACCTGGTGGGCGCGGGCCGAGAGCGGGCCCCATCTCCAACCTGAGCGAGGAACGATGACCACGGCGAAACAAGTCTCTGCCGCGGAGCGGTCCACCGCCGAGGACGCGGTGCTGCTCGACGAGCTCACCGACGCGTTGCGGCGGGTCCGCCGCGGTGACTTCAAGGTACGGCTGCCGCGCCGGGCCGGCAGCGGGGGCGAGTTGGCCGACGCCTTCAACGAGGTGGTGTCGCTGCAGGAGCGGCAGCATCTCGACCTGCGGCGGATCAGCCGGATCGTCGGCCGGGACGGCCGGTTGACCGAGCGGCTGGACGAGGAGGGCATGGAGGGCGCCTGGGCGGAGGGCCAGCGGGCGGTCAACGGGCTCATCGACGACCTGGGGCGGCCGACCACCGAGATCGCCCGGGTGATCGTGGCCGTCGCCGACGGGGACCTCTCCCAGCACATGGCGCTGGAGATCGACGGTCGGCCGCTGCGCGGCGAGTTCCTCCGGATCGGCCGTACGGTCAACACGATGGTGGACCAGCTCTCCTCGTTCTCCAACGAGGTGACCCGGGTGGCCCGGGAGGTGGGCACCGAGGGTGAGCTGGGCGGCCAGGCCGACGTCCGGGGGGTGGCCGGCACCTGGAAGGACCTCACCGACTCGGTGAACACCATGGCCTCCAACCTGACTTACCAGGTGCGCTCGATCTCCCAGGTCGCCACGGCGGTGGCCCGGGGCGACCTGTCCCAGAAGATCACCGTGTCGGCCAAGGGCGAGGTCGCCGAGCTGGCGCACACGATCAACGGGCTGACCGACACGCTGCGGCTCTTCGCCGAGCAGGTGACCCGGGTGGCCCGGGAGGTGGGCACCGAGGGCAAGCTCGGCGGCCAGGCGGCGGTGCCGAACGTCGCCGGCACCTGGAAGGACCTGACCGACAGCGTCAACTCGATGGCGTCGAACCTGACCGCGCAGGTCCGCAACATCGCCCAGGTCTCCACGGCGGTTGCCCGGGGCGACCTGAGCCAGAAGATCACGGTGGCCGCGCAGGGCGAGATCCTGGAGCTGAAGGACACCGTCAACACGATGGTGGACCAGCTCTCGTCGTTCGCCGACGAGGTGACCCGGGTCGCCCGCGAGGTCGGCATCGAGGGCAAGCTCGGCGGTCAGGCGCAGGTGCGCGGCGTCTCCGGCACCTGGCGGGCGCTGACCGAGAATGTCAACCAGCTCGCCGGCAACCTCACCTCGCAGGTGCGGAACATCTCCCAGGTCTCCACCGCGGTGGCCAAGGGCGACCTGTCGCAGAAGATCACGGTCGACGCGCGCGGCGAGATCGCCGAACTCAAGAACACCGTCAACACCATGGTCGACCAGCTGTCGTCGTTCGCCGACGAGGTGACCCGGGTGGCCCGTGAGGTGGGTACGGAGGGCAAGCTCGGCGGTCAGGCGGAGGTGAAGGGGGTTTCCGGCACCTGGCGGGACCTGACCGACAACGTCAACTCGATGGCGTCGAACCTGACCTCCCAGGTCCGGAACATCGCCTCGGTCACCACGGCGGTGGCCAAGGGCGACCTGAGCCAGAAGATCACCGTGGACGCGCGCGGCGAGATTCTGGAGCTGAAGTCGACGGTGAACACGATGGTGGACCAGCTCTCGTCGTTCGCCGACGAGGTGACCCGGGTGGCCCGCGAGGTCGGTACGGAGGGCAAGCTCGGCGGCCAGGCCCAGGTGCGCGGCGTCGCCGGCACCTGGCGGGACCTGACCGACAACGTGAACTCGATGGCGTCGAACCTGACCGCCCAGGTGCGGAACATCGCCCAGGTGTCGACGGCGGTGGCCCGGGGTGACCTGAGCCAGAAGATCACCGTCGACGCGCAGGGCGAGATCCTGGAACTCAAGCAGACGGTGAACACGATGGTGGACCAGCTCTCGTCGTTCGCCGACGAGGTGACCCGGGTGGCCCGGGAGGTAGGCACCGAGGGCAAGCTCGGCGGTCAGGCCGAGGTGAAGGGGGTCTCCGGCACCTGGCGGGACCTGACCGACAACGTGAACTCGATGGCGTCGAACCTGACCGCCCAGGTCCGGAACATCGCCTCGGTTACCACGGCGGTGGCCCGGGGTGACCTGTCGCAGAAGGTCACCGTCGACGCTCGGGGCGAGATCCTGGAGCTGAAGGGCACCGTCAACACGATGGTGGACCAGCTCTCGTCGTTCGCCCACGAGCTGACCCGGGTCGGCCGGGAGGTCGGCGTCGAGGGCAAGCTCGGCGGTCAGGCCCAGGTCAAGGGCGTTTCGGGTACCTGGCGGGACATCACCGAGAACGTCAACCAGCTCGCCTCCACGCTCACCACCCAGCTTCGGGCGATCGCGCAGGTCTCCACGGCGGTGACCACGGGCGACCTGACCCAGCGGATCGCCGTACAGGCGCAGGGCGAGGTCGCCGAGCTGAAGGACAACATCAACCAGATGATCGTCACGCTCCGGGAGACCACCAAGAAGAACGCCGAGCAGGGCTGGCTGGACTCCAACCTGGCCCGCATCGGCGGCCTTCTCCAGGGGCAGCGCGACCTCGGCGAGGTCTGCCGGATGATCATGACGGAGGTGACCCCGCTGGTCGACGCGCAGCTCGGCGCCTTCTTCCTGGCCGACACCACCGACGAGGCCGCGATGCGGCTCAAGCTCACCGCCTCGTACGGCTACGTCGCCCGCAACCACGACGTGACGTTCGGCCCCGGTGAGGGACTGGTCGGGCAGGCCGCGCTCTCCCGGCGCACCATCCGGGTCGGCGCGCCCCGGGACGGCAAGCTGACCCTGCGCTCCGGGCTGGCCGCCACGCCCCCGGTCGACCTGGTGGTGCTGCCGGTGCTCTTCGAGGGAGAACTCCTCGGGGTCATCGAGTTCGCCAGCGTCTCGCCCTTCAACGAACTGCACCTGTCGTTCCTGGAGCGGCTGGTGCTCACCATCGGCATCGCGGTGAACACCATCCAGGCCAACCGGCGTACCGAGGAGCTGCTGGCCCAGTCCCAGCGGCTCGCCCACGAGCTTCAGGAACAGTCCGCCGAGTTGCAGCGCACCAACGCCGAACTGGAGGACAAGGCGCAGCTGCTCTCGGAGCAGAAGGGCAACATCGAGACCAAGAACCGGGAGATCGAACTGGCCCGGATCGGCCTGGAGGACAAGGCGCAGCAGCTCGCCCGCGCCTCGGCGTACAAGTCGGAGTTCCTGGCCAACATGAGCCACGAGCTGCGTACGCCGCTCAACTCGCTGCTGCTGCTGGCCCGGCTGCTCGCGGACAACTCGGAGGAGAACCTGACCGAGAAGCAGATCGAGTTCGCCCGGACGATCCACAGCGCCGGCTCCGACCTGCTCTCCCTGATCGACGACATCCTCGACCTGTCGAAGATCGAGGCGGGCCGGATGGACGTCGAGCCGGCCGAGGTGCAGTTCTCCGAGATCCGCAGCTACGTGGAGCAGGCGTTCGCGCCGCAGGCCGAGGAGAAGGGGCTGGACTTCCAGGTCCGGATCTCCCGGGAGCTGCCGCCGGCGGTGGTCACCGACCCCCAGCGGTTGCAGCAGATCCTGCGCAACCTGCTCTCCAACGCGGTCAAGTTCACCGACAACGGTGCCGTCACGCTGCGGATCGCCCCGGCACCGGAGGGGGCGTACTTCGACGTGCCGGCGCTGGCCACCGCCCGGCAGGTGGTGGCGTTCACCGTGATCGACACCGGGATCGGCATCTCCGACGACAAGCTGGGACTGATCTTCGAGGCGTTCCAGCAGGCCGACGGGACCACCAGCCGGCGGTACGGCGGCACCGGCCTCGGGCTGTCGATCAGCCGTGACCTGGCCCGGCTCATCGGCGGCACCATCACCGTGTCGTCGGCACCCGGGCAGGGCTCGACCTTCACGCTCTTCGTACCGGACGTGCTGGCCCCGGACGCCGTGGTCGCCCCGATGCCGGCGCCGGTGCCGGCGAGCCGGGGCGGTCTCGCCACCCTGCTGCGCACCCCGGACCCGGACCGTACGCCGACGCCGACCACCCGGCAGCTCGACGGCGCCACCGTGCTGATCATCGACGACGACGTACGGAACGTCTTCGCCCTGACCAGCGCATTGGAGCTGCACGGCATGACCGTGCTCTACTCGGACAACGGTGTGGACGGGGTACGGCTGCTGGCGGAGCATCCGGAGGTGGACATCGTGCTGATGGACGCGATGATGCCGGACCAGGACGGGTACGAGACGACGCGCGCGATCCGCCGCAACCACCGCTTCACCGACCTGCCGGTGGTGTTCCTGACCGCGAAGGCGATGCCGGGCGACCGCGAGTCGGCGCTGGCCGCCGGGGCGAGCGACTACATCACCAAGCCGGTGGACCTGGACGAGTTGATCGAGTTGATGGCGTCCTGGGTGAACGGGGACGGACGAGAGGTTGACGGGTGACGCGAGGCAGCGAGGGGACGATCCGGTGAGCGAGCTGGCCAAAGCCCTGCTGGTCGACGACCGGCGGGAGAACCTGATGGCGTTGGAGGCGATCCTCCAGGGCCTGCCGGTGCGGTCGGTCGCGGTGGAGAGCGGTGAGGCGGCCCTCAAGCAACTCCTGGTGGAGGACTTCGCGGTCATCCTGCTGGACGCCCAGATGCCGGACATGGACGGCTTCGAGACGGCGAGCCACATCAAGCGGCGGGAGCGTACCCGGCACGTCCCGATCATCTTCCTCACCGCCGCCGACCGGGACGCCCAGCTCGCCCTGCGCGGGTACGCGGTCGGCGCGGTCGACTACCTGACCAAGCCGTTCGACCCGTGGGTGCTGCGGGCCAAGGTGTCGGTCTTCGTCGAGCTGTGGGTCAAGACCCGGCAGCTCGCCGCGCAGTCCGAGCTGGTGCGGGAGCGGGACAACCAGTGGCGGGTGATGGCCGAGGCGGTCGACGAGGCGGTCACGCTGCTGCGCTCGGACGACCCGGACAGCCGCGACCGGGCGGTGGAGCTGCTGGAGCAGGCCCGCTGGGGTGCGGTGGCCTGATCGGCTCCGGTGCCCGTCCGGCGTCCGCCGGGCGGGCGGTCGGTCAGCCGGTGGCCTGGCCGTTGCGGATCATCAGCGCGGAGCGCAGGCCGGTGATGTCGAGCACCCGGAGCAGGAACTCGCCGACGTTGGTCAGGACCAGCAGGCTCTGGGCGTGGCTGGCCTTGCGACTGAGCACCACCAGGGTGCCCAGGCCCTGCGAGTCACAGAACGTGACGTCGGAGAGGTCCAGCACGATCCGGTTCGGTGCCTCGCCGAGCACCTCGTTGACGGCGTTCGAGAGTTGGGCGGCGGTGAGCATGTCGATCTCACCGGCCAGGCGGAGGATCACCTCGTCAGCCGTCCGCTGCACGCCAATGGTCAACTCGGCACGGTCCACGCGATCAGACTATCGCGATCTACCCGGAGCGACCCGCCGAGCGGGGAGTGTGCCGCGTCGGGCCCGGCGTCGGACGTGATCCGGGCGACCCCGCGAGGGGTGGGTGCCGCCCGGCGCGGTGGCGCTGACAGAATGGCGGCACCGTGAGCGATACGTATTCCGCCGGCACCGGCCGCTACCCGGCTGACGCGCCGGCCTCCGAGGCCCTGTTCGACCGCGCCCGCGCCATCGTGCCGGGCGGGGTGAACTCCCCCGTCCGCGCGTTCCTCGCCGTCGGCGGCACCCCCAGATTCATGTCCCGGGGTGCCGGGCCGTGGCTCTTCGACGCGGACGGTCGGCGCTACGTCGACCTGGTCTGCTCGTGGGGTCCGCTGATCCTCGGGCACGCCCACCCGGAGGTGGTCGCCGCGGTCCAGGACGCCGCGACCCGGGGCACCAGCTTCGGCGCCCCGACCGAGGGCGAGGTGGAACTGGCCGCCGAGATCGTCGCCCGTACCCCGGTCGAGCAGGTGCGCCTGGTCAACTCGGGGACCGAGGCGACCATGTCGGCGATCCGGCTGGCCCGGGGCTACACCGGGCGCAGCAAGATCGTAAAGTTCGCCGGCTGCTACCACGGGCACGTGGACGCCCTGCTCGCCTCGGCCGGCTCCGGCGTCGCCACCCTCGGCCTGCCCGACTCGCCCGGCGTCACCGGCGCGGCGGCCGGCGAGACCGTGGTGCTGCCCTACAACGACGTCGCCGCCGTCGAGGCCGCCTTCGCCGCCGAGGGGCCGTCGATCGCCGCGGTCATCACCGAGGCGGCGGCGGGCAACATGGGCGTGGTGGCGCCACGGGACGGCTTCAACCAGGCGCTGGCCCGGATCGCCCACGCGCACGGCGCGCTGCTGATCGTCGACGAGGTGATGACCGGCTTCCGGGTCGCCCCGGGCGGTTGGGCCGGGCTGGAGCCGGTCGACGCCGACCTGTTCGTCTTCGGCAAGGTGATGGGCGGTGGACTGCCGGCGGCGGCGTTCGGCGGACGCCGGGAGATCATGTCCCGGCTCGCCCCGGCCGGCCCGGTCTACCAGGCCGGCACGCTCTCCGGGAACCCGCTGGCCTGCGCCGCCGGGCTCGCCACGCTGCGGCTGGCCGACGCCGCGGCGTACCGTCGACTCGACGACACGGCCGCCACGGTGGGCCGGCTGGCCGGCGACGCACTGGCCGCCGCCGGGGTTCCGCACCGGCTCTCGTACGCCGGGAACATGTTCTCGGTCTTCTTCACCGACGCGGACGTGGTCGACTACGCCACCGCGCGGATCCAGGACGTCGCCGCGTTCAAGGCGTTCTTCCACGCGATGCTGGCCGGCGGGGTCTACCTGCCGCCGAGCGCCTTCGAGTCGTGGTTCGTGTCGACGGCGGTGGACGACGCCGCGCTGGAACAGATCGCGGCGGCGCTGCCGGCCGCGGCGAGGGCTGCGGCGGCGGCCGGTCACGGGGGTTAACAGGTGGGTACGACGGTCGTGCACGTGCTGCGGCACGGTGAGGTGTACAACCCGGCCAAGATCCTGTACGGCCGGCTGCCCGGTTTCCGCCTCTCCGAGCTGGGCGTGCAGATGGCCAAGGCCGCCGCCCAGGCGCTCGCGGACCGCGACATCGCGCACGTGGTGGCCAGCCCTCTGGAACGGGCCCAGCAGACCGCCGAGCCGATCGCCGCGCAGTTCGGCCTCCCGGTCGGGGTGGACGAGCGGTTGATCGAGAGCGGCAACTGGTTCGAGGGCAAGCGGGTCTCACCCGGCGACGGCTCGTTCCGGGACCCGCGCAACTGGTGGGTGCTGCGCGACCCGGTGACGCCCTCCTGGGGGGAGGCGTACACGGCGATCGCCGAGCGGATGTTCGGCGCGCTGCACGCCGCCCGGGTGGCGGCCGAGGGGCGGGAGGCGATCTGCGTCTCGCACCAGCTGCCGATCTGGACCCTGCGCCGCTACGTCGAGCGCAAGCGGCTCTGGCACGACCCGCGCCGGCGGCAGTGCGGGCTGGCGAGCCTGACCTCGTTCCACTTCGACGGCGCCAAGATCGTCGGCATCGGCTACTCCGAGCCGGCCGCGCACCTGGTGGCGATGTCGCCGACCGCCCGGACGGCGAAGGGGGCATGAGATGAGCCGCCAGCGGCGCGCCGGCCTCGGCGCCCTGCTCGCCGCCACCGCGACGCTGGCCCTGGTCGGCTGCTCCGGCGCCGACTGGGAGGAGAACTGCACGACCACCGACGGCATCGTGGAGTGCGCGCCGGGGGACCGGCCGGACGCGCCCGAGGTCACCGGCGAGCTGCTCACCGGCGGCCGGTACGACATCGCCCAGGACCGCGGCCAGGTCGTCGTGGTCAACTTCTGGGGCTCCTGGTGCGCGCCCTGCCGGGCCGAGGCCGACGACCTGGAGGCGACCTACCAGGCGACCCGGGAGCGCGGTGTGCGCTTCCTCGGCATCAACATCCAGGACGGGCGGGACAAGGCGAAGGCGTTCGAGGCGGCCTTCAAGGTCACCTATCCCAGCGTCTACGACCCGCCGAGCAAGCTGGCGCTCGCCTTCGACGTGCCGCCGAACTCGATCCCGGCGACCATCGTGCTGGATCGGGAGAGCCGGATCGCGGTGGTGATCCGCAAGCCGGTCACCCGGGACATCCTGGAGCCGATCGTCGCCGCCGTGGCGGACGACGGCGCGGCGGCGGGCGGCCCGGGCTGATGGGTGCCACCTTCGCCGAGCTCGCCGAGGGCGGGCCGCTGCTGCTGGCGGTCGGTGCGGCGGCGCTCGCCGGGCTGGTGAGCCTGCTCTCCCCGTGCGTGCTCCCGCTGGTGCCCGGCTACCTGTCGTACGTGACCGGGCTGGCCGGCAGCGACCTGGAGCAGCGCGGCTCCGCCGAACAGGGGGCCGGGACCGGCCCCGGGGCGGGGAACACGGCGAGCGGTGGCGCCGGCGCGGTCGGTGCCGGCGCGGTCGGGGTGGCCACCCGGCCGGCCCGGACGGCCCGGCTCGCCGTCCACGGCCGGGTGCTCGCCGGCACGCTGCTCTTCATCGCCGGCTTCACCGTGGTCTTCACCCTCACCGCCGTCCTGGTCACCGCCGCCGGCCGGGCGCTGTTCGAGCAGAAGCGCCCGCTGGAGATCGTCATCGGTGCGGTGATCGTCGTGCTCGGCCTCTCCTACCTGGGCGTGGTGCCGGGGATGCAGCGGGAACTGCGCATCCGGCGGCTGCCGGCCGCCGGGCTGCTCGGCGCACCGGTCTTCGGGGCGGTCTTCGCGCTCTCCTGGGTGCCCTGCGTCGGCCCGACCCTCGGCGCGGTGATCGGGATGGGTACGGCGAGCGGGCAGGCCGACCGGGCCGCCGTACTCGCCGTCGCGTACTGCCTCGGGCTCGGCCTGCCCTTCGTCGTCTTCGGCCTGGCCTTCCACCGCCTGCTCGGGCTCTTCCGGGCGGTCCGCCGCAACAGCCGCTGGGTGACCCGGGTCGGCGGCGCGCTGCTCATCCTGATCGGGCTGGCCCTGGTCACCGGCGGCTGGCAGGACCTGGTCATCTGGTTGCAGACCACCTTCGGCGTCGGCGAGGTGAGCATCTGATGTCCACCGTCGAGGACCGGACGGACGCCGGGCCCGAGGTCCGGGCGCCCGGCTCCGGCCCGTCCCGGCGTACGCCGGCACCGCTGGCCCTGCTGCGCAACTCGTGGCGGCAGCTCACCAGCATGCGTACGGCGCTGATCCTGCTCTTCCTGCTCGCCGTCGCCGCGATCCCCGGCTCGGTGCTGCCGCAGCGGGACATCAACATCGAGAACGTCAACGCCTTCGCCCGGGAGCATCCCGACCTCTTCCCGCTGCTGGACCGCATCGGCGGCTTCGACGCGTACGCCTCGCCGTGGTTCTCGGCGATCTACGTACTCCTCTTCACCTCGCTCATCGGCTGCATCGTGCCGCGGCTGCGCGACCATTTCCGGGCGGTGCGGTCGGCGCCGCCGGCGGCGCCGAGGCGGTTGGACCGGCTGCCCCGGCATGCCACGCTGCCCGACCACGACGGTGACCTCGACGCGATCGCGGCGATGCTGCGCAGGCGGCGGTGGCGGGTGGCGGTCCGGGACGGCGCGGTCTCGGCCGAGAAGGGCCACCTGAAGGAGACCGGCAACCTCCTCTTCCACTTCTCGCTGATCGGCGTGCTGCTCGGGGTCGGCCTCGGCTCGTGGTACGGCTGGCACGGCAACCGGCTGCTGATCGCCGGCCCGGACCACGCGTTCTGCAACAACCTCCAGCAGTACAGCGAGTCCCGGCTGGGGCAGCGGGTCGACGGCGGGGACCTGCCGCCGTTCTGCCTGGAACTGGCCGACTTCCACGCCACGTTCCTCCCCTCCGGGCAGCCGAAGTCGTTCCGGACGGAGGCGCTGGTGACCGAGGGCGACCGGGCGACGTACCGGGCCGACTTCTCGGTCAACTCGCCGCTGCGGTTGGACGGGGCGAGCGTCTACCTGCTCGGCCACGGTTACGCGCCGATGATCCGCTACACCGACCGGAACGGTCACTCCCAGGTCGACGAGCCGGCCTTCCTGACCATGGACGGCAACCTGACCAGCGAGGGAGTCGCCGACTTCCCGGACGTGAACCTCGATCCGGTGACCGGGGCCCGCAACCCGGACCTCCAGGTCGCCTTCGAGGGCCTCTACTTCCCGACGGCACCGCAGAACCCGCCGTTCGTCCGGTCGGAATATCCGGCCGAGCGCTCCCCGGCGGTGCTGCTGGTGCCCTACCGGGGCAACCTGGGGCGGGACGCCGGAATCCCCGGTTCGGTCTACCGGCTCGACCAGCGGCAGGTGAGCGCCGGCAAGCTCAAGCAGGTCGGCGAGGCCCGGCTGTTGCGGCTGGGTGAGAAGTGGACGCTCGACGACGGTACGACGGTGGAGTTCCTCGGCACCCGGCAGTACGTGACGATCTCGGTCCGCTACGACCCGGGCGAACGGATCGTGCTGGCCAGCTCGGGGATCCTGCTGGTCGGGCTGATGCTCTCGCTCTTCGGCCGGCGTCGTCGGGTCTGGTTCCGCCTGGTCCCGGCCCCGCCCGGACAATCCACGACGGGTCGTAGTAGCTTGATTGAGGCCGGTGGGCTGCCACGCACCGACTATCCGGGATTCGCCGACGAGTTCGACCAGCTCGTCGCCGCCGCGCGACGCGGTGCGGCGGCGGAGGAGGGGGCCGACTGATGGCCGCGCTGTCCGACCAGTTACTGGTGTTCGCGATCCTCGGATACCTGCTCGCGATGATCTGCCACGCCGCCGAGTACGCCTTCGGCGCCCGCAGCGTGGTCGGTCGGGCGGCGGCCCGGCCCGACCGGGAACGGGTGCTGGTCGGCGCCGGCGTGGCCGCCGGATCCGGGCCGGCCCCCGGCACGAAGCGGGACGGGCCGGATGCGGGGGCGCCGGTGGACGGGGTCGGTTCGCCCCGGGCCGCGCTCGCCGGCCGGGCGGCGGTGCTGTTCACCGCGCTGGCGGCCGTGATCCACCTCGGGGTGCTGGTCACCCGTGGCGTCGCGGCCGTCCGCATGCCGTGGGGCAACATGTACGAGTACCTGCTGACCGTCACCTTCGTCGGCACGGTGGCCTGGCTGTTGATGCTGCACCGGCGGCCGGCGATCCGGCATCTGGGGCTCTTCGTCGCGCTCGCCATGGTGCTGCTGCTGGCCGTCGCCGGCCTGGTGCTCTACGTGCCGATCGTGCCGCTGGTGCCGGCGCTGGACTCGTACTGGTTCGTCGTGCACGTGGCGACGATCGCGACCTCCTCCGGCATCCTGCTGCTGGGTGCGGTGCCCGCGGTGATGTACCTGATCCGCGACGGCTACGAGCGGGGCAGGCGCAGCTTCCCGTACACGCTCGGGGCGCGGGTGCCGGCCGCCGCGAGTCTGGAGCGGTTGACCTTCCGGCTGCACGCCTTCGCGTTCCCGATCTACACCTTCGCGGTGATGGCCGGTGCGGTCTGGGCGGAGGCCGCCTGGGGCCGCTACTGGGGGTGGGACCCGAAGGAGATCTGGGCCTTCATCTCCTGGGTGGTCTACGCCGGCTACCTGCACGCCCGGGCCACGCCCAGCGTGCGGCGCCCGGTGGCGACCTGGATCGCCGTGATCGGCTTCCTGACCATGCAGATGAACCTGTACGGCGTGAACATCTTCTTCGAGGGCCTGCACTCCTACGGCGGGCTCGACTGACCCAGCTCTCGGCGTGGGACTGCTGGGAGCGTCGGGCGATGGGCTCGGCGTCACGGTGGGGGGACCCGGCTTGGTCGGTGGTCCCGCCGGTGCGACAGACTAGCGGCCATGGCGGCTCGTGGATTCCCGTACGACGATCTCAGGGCGTTCCTCGGCGCGCTGGAGCGGGCCGGGGAGTTGCGGCGGGTCTCCGTACCGGTCGACCCGACGCTGGAGATCAGCGAGGTGGTCACCCGGACGGTCCGGGCGAACGGGCCGGCGCTGCTCTTCGAGCGACCCACCCGGGGTGAGATGCCGGTCGCGATCAACCTGTTCGGCACCGACCGGCGGATGGCGATGGCGCTGGGCGTGGAGCGGCTGGACGAGATCGGCGACCGGATCGGCGCCCTGGTCAAGCCGGAGCTGCCGGTCGGCTGGTCCGGCATCCGCGAGGGCCTCGGCAAGGTGCTCCAGCTCAAGTCGGTGCCGCCGAGGAAGGTGAAGACCGCCCCGTGCCAGCAGGTGGTCTACCGGGGCGCCGACGTCGACCTCAACCGGCTGCCCGGCCTCCAGGTCTGGCCCGGTGACGGCGGCATCTTCCACAACTACGGGCTCACCCACACCAAGCACCCGGAGACCGGCAAGCGCAACCTCGGGCTGTACCGGCTCCAGCAGCACTCGCGGAACACCCTCGGCATGCACTGGCAGATCCACAAGGACTCCACGGCGCACCACGCGGTCGCGGAGCGCCTCGGCCAGCGGCTGCCCGTGGCGATCGCGATCGGCTGCGACCCGGTGGTCAGCTACGCCGCCTCCGCACCACTCCCCGGCGACATCGACGAATACCTCTTCGCCGGTTTCCTGCGCGGCGAGCGGGTGGAGATGGTCGACTGCCTGACCGTGCCGCTCCAGGTGCCCGCGCACGCGCAGATCGTGCTGGAGGGCTATCTCGAACCGGGCGAGCGGCTGCCCGAGGGCCCGTTCGGGGACCACACCGGCTTCTACACCCCGGTCGAGCCGTTCCCGGTGCTGCACATCGAGGCGATGACCACCCAACGGGACCCGGTCTACCACTCGATCATCACCTCCCAGCCGCCGCAGGAGGACCACGGCCTCGGTAAGGCCACCGAGCGGATCTTTCTGCCGCTGCTCAAGCTGCTGATCCCGGACATCGTCGACTACGACCTGCCGGCGGTCGGCGTCTTCCACAACTGCGTGATCGTCTCGATCCGGAAGCGCTACCCGAAGCACGCCCAGAAGGTGATGAACGCGATCTGGGGCGCCCACCTGCTCTCGCTCTCCAAGTTGATCGTGGTGGTCGACGAGGACTGCGACGTGCACGACTACGCCGAGGTGGCCTGGCGGGCCTTCGGCAACGTCGACTACGCCCGCGACCTGCTGCTGACCGAGGGGCCGGTGGACCACCTCGACCACTCGTCGTACCAGCAGTTCTGGGGCGGCAAGGCCGGGGTCGACGCGACCCGCAAACTCCCCACCGAGGGCTACACCCGAGGCTGGCCCGAGGAGATGACCATGTCACCGGAGATCCGTTCCCTGGTCGACAAGCGCTGGAAGGAGTACGGCATCTCATGACGGCCGCCGTGCAGTCGCCGGGGCGGGTCAGCTCCTTCCTCCGGCTGGTCGCGATCGAGCACTCGGTCTTCGCGCTGCCGTTCGCCTACCTCTCGGCGCTCACCGCCATGCAGCTCAACGGCGGCCGGGTGCGCTGGCTGGACCTGCTGCTGATCACGATCGCCATGGTCGGTGCCCGTACCTTCGCGATGGCGGCGAACCGGATCATCGACCGGCGGATCGACGCGCGGAATCCGCGTACGGCCGGGCGGGAACTGGTGACCGGGGCGGTGAGCGTGCGGACGGCCTGGACCGGAGCGGTCGTCGCCCTGGTGGTCTTCCTCGCCGCGGCGGCGGCGCTCAACCCGCTCTGCCTGGTCCTCGCCCCGCTGGCCGTGGTGCCGCTGGTCGTCTACCCGTACGCCAAGCGGTTCACCGACTGGCCGCACGCGGTCCTGGCGCTGGCCCAGGCGGTCGGCCCGGTCGGCGCCTGGCTCGCCGTCACCGGCACCTTCGCCGGCTCCGGCCCGGCCTGGCTGCTGGGCTTCGCGGTCGGGTTGTGGATCGGCGGCTTCGACCTGATCTACGCCTGCCAGGACGCCGAGGTCGACCGGCGGATCGGGGTACGCAGCGTTCCCGCCCGGTACGGGCTGCGGTTCGCGCTGCACGCCTCGACCGTCGCCCACGTGGTGACGTTCCTGCTGTTCATCTGGTACGGCGAGCTGGTGGGGCTGGGCTGGCCCTGGTGGGTCGGGCTGGCGCTGACCGCGGTCGCCTTCGGCTACCAGCACGTGGTGGTCACCCCGGCCGACCTGTCCCGGGTCAACCGGGCGTTCTTCACCGCCAACGGCTTCGTCGGGATCGCGCTCTTCGTCTTCGCCCTGCTGGACCTGGTCTTCCGGTTCCACCTCCGGGCCTGACCTCCCTCGGACGCGTCCGGCCGGCAGCGCCGACGGCCGGATGGACATCCTCCAGACCTCGCGCCCCGCGAGCTGTAGACCTGGGCGCGACCGGTAGACCCGCTGCGAGCTGTAGACCTGGGCGCACAGACGGGGCAGGCGGTGCGGCGGTGGGCCGGTCCGCGGCACGCCCGGAGCGGCACGCCCGGAGCGCTCTGCCCGGAGCGGTCCGCCGGAGCGCGGTCCGCCGGAGCGTGGGCGCACAGACGGGGCAGCTCTACAGGCCGCCGTACACCTGTCGAGCGCCGGCCCCGCGACTTCGGTCAGCCCTGGCCGGTGAAGGTGCGGCCGAGGCGCAGGTAGCGGGCGCTCTCCAGGGACCAGTCGATCGTGCCGCGTACCGAGTTGGCCACGCCGTCGAGGTGGTGCCGGAGCGGGTCGTCCAGCGCCGGCCCGAACGACGGCAGCTCGGCCCGCAGCTGGACGAACTGCCGCATCCGCTCCTGCCACCGGGTGACCACCACGTCGACGGCCGCCGCCACCGGCAGCCCCTGCTCGGCGGCGACCGCCAGCACCAGGTTGTGCCCGCCGGAGGTGGTCACGTCCCAGTCCAGGGAGAGCAGGTCGTTGAACCAGGAGAGCAGGTCGTTGCCGGCGGCGGCGAGTTCGCGTACCGCCGGGTGGTGGTAGACCGCGTCCGGCAGCGGCCGCCCGGTGGTGAACTCGATCAGCGTGTACGAGACGTACGCCGCGGAGGTCGCCCGGCGCAGCGGCACGTACTCGGCGACGCTCGGCGTCCGGCCGGCGGCCTTGTTGCCCACCTCCGTCAGCAGCCCTTCCAGGTAGTGCGCCACCGCGTCGGTGAACCGGGCCCGCGAGGGCGGCGCCATCCGCTGCCGGAGCACCTGCCAGGCGTCTACCAGCATCCCGCGCAACGGGCCCCGCAACTCCTCGGTCTGCGCCTCGACCCCGTCGCGGAGCAGCCGCAGCACGCCGTCCCGCAGGGCGCCCGCCGCGACCGGCCGGGGCTGGCCGGGGGTGTCGGAGGCGTCGTCGAACATGAAGAACCAGGTGAAGAGGGCCCCGATCACCCGCAGGTCGGTGGCGCTGGCCTCCGGATAGAGCCGGGCCGCGTACCGGGCGAAGACGCCGCGTGCGGTCCGGTCACGGGTGTCGGCACCGAGCGGCGCGGTGAAGCGTCCGGTCCAGTCGACCAGCCACTCCTGGGCGTCGTCCACGTGCGGGGAGATGCGGGGCGGGATCGGGCAGTCGAGCCGGGCCAGCCATGACCGGTCGCCGTCCACGCCCGCCTCCCGCCGGTGAGTCCCCTGCTCCCCTGACACCCGAGAATCATTCCACTTTTTGCCCGTTTGGCCAGGGGTAGGCGCGGGCGTCCGGATCGGGCGGTCCGAGGGGCGGCGGGCACCGGGCCGGCGGGCACCGGGCCGGCGGGATGGGGCAGGCTGTGGACATGAGAAGGCCGTGGGTGGTTGGCGTCTCCGGAGCCTCCGGTACGCCGTACGCGGTCGCCGTGCTCGGCGGGCTGCTGGACGCGGGGGAGGCGGTGGATCTGGTCGTCTCCCGGGCGGCCCGGCTGACGGTCCTGGACGAGACCGGCCGCCCGTTCCGGGACGGGCACTGGAGGGACGACCTCTCCGCCTGGCTGGGGCGGGACCTGGCCGGCGCCGATGTCGTGCACTGGCCGGCCGGGGATGTCGCCGCCGGGCCGAGCAGCGGTTCGTACCCGACCCGGGGCATGGCGGTGGTGCCGGCGAGTACGGCGGCCTGCGCCGGCATCGCGATCGGGCTGTCGAAGGACCTGTTGCAGCGCGCCGCCGAGGTGAACCTGAAGGAGCGCCGCCCCGTGGTGGTGGTGCCGAGGGAGACCCCGGTCACCCGCAGCCACCTGGAGCACCTGATCACGCTGCACGACGCCGGGGCGGTGGTGCTGCCGGCGAGCCCCGGCTTCTACGGTGCCGGCGCCGCCGCGTCAGCGGCCCAACTGGTCGACTTCGTGGCCGGCAAGGTGCTTGACGCGCTCGGTGTGCCGCACTCGCTGTTCCGGCGCTGGTCCGGTGAACTCCGCGCCGACCGTGGCTGATCCGCCCGGGTCGCGGCCCCCGCGTGCGGTCCCGCGAGGACCGGGGGCACGCCGTGCCCCGAGGGGTGCTGCGACCCGGCGTCGGCTCAGTGCAGCCCGGCGTTGCCCACGCCCGCCGGCCCGGGACCACTCGGGGTGGCGGGGCCGTTGTTGCGTGGACGGTTCGCGATGTTGTCATCGACCTCGTCGAGCATGCCCTCGCCCTCGAGCAGTGCGCGTACCTCCGACTCGCGGAAGCGGCGGTGCCCACCGGGTGTCCGGATGCTACCGATACGCCCGGCCGCGGCCCAGCGTGTGACGGTCTTTGGATCGACGCGGAAGAGTGCTGCCACCTCGCCCGGCGTCAGCAGACGATCTCCAGTGTCCACAGCCCCCTCCTCGCGTCGACGAAGCCCCCGGACTGGTAGGACCGTCCCCTTAACACATGCTTGCCAGAGCCTTCGTATAGGGACGTACGGCAATTACAACACCGCCAGAGTGCCGTGTCCGGCAAACGCGAAAACGCACTCTGTGGGAGGTTAGGCGACAAGATTTACGGCATTTAAGCGCTTTGCCACCAACAATGCTGCTACCGCTGCGGGTGCCTTCCGGCGGCCGGGCTAGGGTCGGAGTTCGTGGACGCCATCGACCTGAGCCTCGTCGAGCTGCTGCGCGGCAACGCCCGCCTCTCGTACGCCGAGCTCGCCCGCCAGGTCGGCCTCTCGTCGCCGGCGGTGCACGAGCGGGTCGGCAAGCTGGAGGCGAGCGGTGTCATCCGGGGATACCGGGCCGACGTGGAGCCGGAGGCGATCGGACTCGGGGTGACCGCGCTGATCGGGCTCGTGCAGGACTCGGGCGGCGACACCGACGACGTACTCGAGGCGATCCGGGGCATGCCCGAAATCGAATCCTGCTACTTCATGGCCGGTGTCGAGTCATTCCTGCTCAAGGCGCGAGTCGGCACAATTGCCGAGTTGGAGCAGTTGATCCTGCGGCTGAACCGCACCGCCGGGGTCGCCTCGACCCGGACCGGGGTCGCGCTCTCCACCAAGTGGGAGAACCGCCCCCAGCCGCTGACGACCGACCCGGGATCCTGACCGGCAGGTGCACCGGGCGGACTTGCTACGTTGCTGGTCATGGAACATCTGGACCGGTGCGACGAAGCCGACCGCGGGTGGGTGACCGCGGCGATCGCCGCCGTGGAGGCCGACGCGAACCGGTCCGCCGACACGCATCTGCTGCCCTTCCCGCTGCCCCGGGAGTGGGGCGTCGATCTCTACCTGAAGGACGAGTCGGTGCACCCGACCGGCTCGCTCAAGCACCGGCTGGCCCGGTCGCTGTTCCTCTACGGGCTCTGCAACGGGTGGATCGGGCCGCGTACCACCATTGTGGAGGCCTCGTCGGGCTCGACCGCCGTCTCCGAGGCGTACTTCGCCCGGATGCTCGGCGTGCCGTTCATCGCCGTCATGCCGTCGACCACGTCACCGGAGAAGATCGCGCAGATCGAGTTCCAGGGCGGCAAGTGCCACCTGGTCGAGGATCCGTCCACCGTCGTGGTCGAGGCCCGGTGGCTGGCCGAGGACCTGGGCGGACACTTCATGGACCAGTTCACGTACGCGGAGCGCGCCACCGATTGGCGCGGGAACAACAACATCGCCGAGTCGATCTACGCCCAACTCGCCCTGGAACGGCACCCCGTCCCGGACTGGATCGTGGTCGGTGCCGGCACCGGCGGCACCAGCGCGACGATCGGCCGGTACATCCGCTACCGGCGCCTGCCGACCAAGCTCTGCGTCGTTGACCCGGAACACTCCGCGTTCTATCCCGCCTGGACGGCAGCCGACTGGTCGATCACCACCGGCGACGCCTCCCGGATCGAGGGGATCGGACGACCCAAGGTGGAGGCGTCCTTCCAGCCGGCCGTGGTGGACCGGATGGTCCGGGTGCCGGACGCGGCCTCGCTGGCGGCGATGCGGGCCGCCTGCGCCGTACTCGGCCGGCGGGTCGGCGGGTCGACCGGCACCAACCTCTGGGGAGCGTTCGGCCTGATCGCGCAGATGCGCGCCGCCGGCCGTACCGGATCGGTGGTGACGCTGCTCTGCGACGCCGGCGAGCGCTACACGGACACCTACTATTCCGACGAGTGGGTCGCCGCCCGCGGCCTGGACCTCGCCCCGCACCTGTCCACGGTGGAGCGCTTCCTCGCCGGTGGCGGGTGGGCGGGGTAGCCGGGCCGGTTCAGGCCGGCCGGTCGGTCCGCTCGGCCAGCCCGGGGTACAGCAGGACGTAGCCGTCGGCGTCCAGGGTGAGGTCGGCGGTGAAGTCGCCGCTGGCGAAGCCGACGTTGCCGCCGTCGAGGACGGTGTAGACCTGTTCCGACGGCACCACCCGGAGGCTGGGCACCAGCACCCAGACCGTCGTGATCGGGTACTTCGTGCCGGGTACGGCGTCGCGGAGCCGGAGGCGGTGTACCGGGAGGGTGTTGAACAGCGGCGAGCCGCCGAGGTCGACGTCGACCGCGTCCGCGAGCCGTTCCGGCTCGTCCGTGCCGGGCAGGCCGACCGGGCGCTTGCCGGCGGCGGTCAGCGCCGCGTCGAGGTCACCCTGCTCGCCGGTGCTCGCGCGCCAACGGCCGGCGGCGCGTTCCAACCGGAGCGTACGCAGCCAGCCGGAGCCCTCGCAGTTGACCTCCAGCCGCACCGTCGACCAGTTCTCGTCCGTGCGCAGCTCGTAACGGCAGGAGTAGGGGATGGGATCGACGGCCAGGGCCACGCCTCGGGCGGCCAGCCCCCGGCGGTCGTCGACGAGCGCATGATCGGCGCCGGCGACGTCCGTACGCACCCAGAACAAGGATCTCGGCATGTCCCGACGTTACCGGTGCCCGGTGACATCCGACGGGCGTCGACCCCTGTTGATCATGGAGTTGTCGTCGGGGTCGACGACAACTCCATGATCAGGTCAGCGGATCAGTGTGTCGGGGTGGGGCGGCGGTCGTCGCGGGTGCGTCCGCTACGGGAGCGGTCCCAGCCCGGCCGTCCGTCGCGGGAGCGGGGTGCGTCGTGCCGGAGCCCGGCGCCCCGCCACTCGGTGGGCCGCTCGGCCCGGTCACCCTGCTCGGCACCGCGCCGGTCGGCGTACCGGGGCTCGCCGCCCTGGGGCCGGTCGGCGTAGCGGCGTTCGCCCTGGGGCCGGTCGGCGTAGCGCCGCTCGCCCTGGGGGCGGTCTCCGTAGCGCCGCTCGGTGCGCGGGCGGTCGGACCTGCGGGCCGGTTCCTCGACGACGGGCACCCCGCTGGGCTCCCGGGCGCCGGTGACCTCGGCCAGGGCCGGGTCACCGAGGCGTACCCGGGTCTCGGCGGGCGCGACGCCGGCCTTCTGCATCATCGCCAGGGTGGTCCGCCGCTGCTTCGGCAGGACCAGGGTGGCCACCGCCCCGGACTCCCCGGCCCGGGCGGTACGGCCGGCCCGGTGCAGGTAGTCCTTCGGGTCCTTCGGCGGGTCGATGTGCACCACCAGGGAGACCCCGTCGACGTGGATGCCCCGTGCCGCCACGTCCGTGGCGACCAGGACATTCACCCGGCCCTCCTTGAACTCGGCGAGCGTGCGGGTCCGTACCCGCTGGGTCTTGCCGCCGTGCAGCGCGCCGGCCCGGACGCCGACGGCCGCGAGCTGCTCGACCAGCCGGTCGACCCCCATCTGGGTACGCGCGAACATCATGGTCCGGCCCTGCCGGGCCGCGATCGAGGCCGCCACCGCGAACTTGTCGTGCGGCGGGATCAACAGCATGTGGTGGTCCATCGTGGACACCGCCGCGGTGGCCGGCGCCGTCGAGTGGGTGACCGGATCGGTCAGGAACCGCCGGACGAGCATGTCGACGTCGCCGTCCAGGGTCGCGGAGAAGAGCAGCCGCTGGGTGCCGCTGGGGGTCTTCGCGAGCAGCTCGGTGACGTCGGGCAGGAAGCCCATGTCGGCCATCTGGTCGGCCTCGTCCAGGACGGTGACCTCGATGTCGTCGAGGCTGCACACGCCCCGTTGGATCAGGTCACCGAGCCGGCCCGGCGTGGCCACGATGATCTCGACCCCACGGCGCAGCGAGTCGATCTGGCGGTCGTAGGGCACCCCGCCGACCGCCGTCTTCAGGAACACCCCGACCGCCCGGCCGAGCGGCATCAGGGCATCGTTGACCTGCATCGCGAGCTCGCGGGTCGGTACCAGGATCAGGGCCCGGGGGTGCAGCGGCCGGGCCTTCGGGGCGGCGGCCATCCGGGCCAGCACGGCCAGGCCGAAGGCCAGGGTCTTGCCGGAACCGGTCTGGCCACGGCCGAGGACGTCCCGGCCGGCGAGCGCGTCCGGCACGGTGGCCCGCTGGATCTCGAACGGGGTGGTGATGCCCTCCCGGCTCAGCGCCCGGACCAGTTGCCGGGGCACGCCGAGAGCGCTGAAGTCCGCCGCCTCGCCGGTGGGCTCGGCCACCGGGGCCGCTGCGGTGTCGGCGGGGGAAACAGTTTCCCCATCGGCGACAGGGTGCGCAGCGGTAACAGAATCCGCAATGGAAACGTCCTGCGCGGGTGTATCGGGGGTGTTGCTCGATTCGACGGCGTTCTCCGGAACGGATCGGCCTTCGAATACGGATGGAAACATGCTGGGATCAGCAACGGTCGTCAAAGAGAACCTCTCAAGCGGGGCGCATCTTCGCGATGGCCCGCCGCGACGCTGTCGTCGTCGATTCGCCCGCAAGATCGCCCAGGGGCGCGGTGGTCCGCGCCAGGTCAACAATCCCTATCAGTGTACGGGGGGCGGCGTCGGCCGCCACTCCGCCGCGCACGCCAGTGGGCAGGCTCACCCCCCGCCGGGGCGTACCGGCGGGGTCGCTCAGCCGCTCAGCAGGCCGTCGAAGAGGCTGGTGAATGCGTCCCCGGCGATGAAGATCACCGCGAGCCCCACCGCGACGAGGATACCCAGGCCGGCCAGGAGCATGATCAGCACCTTGGTGGTGTCGGTCTGCCGCTTCGCCGGGGCGTCCGTCCAGCCCTGGGCGAGGATGTGACCGGTCAGTGAACCCGAGTTCTCCACCGCCGCGTTGCCCGGCATCGCGATCGTGAGGTGCCCCTCCGGCCCCCCGTACAGGGTGCCCTCCGGATGCTGGTCGCGGGTCCGGTCCGGGTAGCCCGGGGCGCGGCCGAGTGCCGGAGGTCCGGCCGGGACGGCGGATTCGGTCGATGACGACGGAAAGCGGACGGGTGCCGGGGAGTTACCCGGACCCGGCTCGGCCGAGGGGATGGAGTAGCCCGCCGGCCCGGTGCCGGGCGGGGAACCGAAGACGTGGTGGGCGCCAGATTCCGGCGGGGCGGCCGGCGCCGCCGAGCCGGCCGGCGCCCGGGGACCGCTCAGTGCCATGGGGTCCGTCGACGGTGGCCAGGCGGGCAGGGCGGGCGCCGGCACCACCACCGAGGACGGGGTCGCGGCCGGTCGCAGGCCGGTGGGCGCGGCGGGTGGGCCGCTGGTGGGCGGCGGGGCGAGCATCGGCGCCGACGACCCGGCCGAGTACGTCGTCGGCAGCGGTCCCGGCAGTATCGGGCCGGGTCCGGGCGGTATCGGGCCGGGTCCGGGCGGTATCGGGCCGGGTCCGGGCGGTATCGGGCCGGGTCCGGGCGGTATCGGATTGGGGAACGGCGTCGGCGCCGGTCCGGGATGCGGCGGATCCGGTACCGGCGGTTTCGGCGGTTCGACCGGCTGGGGCGGCTGCACCGGCTCCGGCGCCGGCGGGGCGGGCGGAGGGTCGCCCGGCGTGGACTCCCCGGCCCGGTAGATCCTGGCCCGGCCGGACGCCGCCGCGACGGCGGCGGCCTCGCCCGGCAGCACCGGTGAGATTCCCGGTACGGCGGCGCTGGCCCGGGTCGGACCGATGGACTCCGCGCGCGGGGCACTCCGCTGCGGCGGAATCGTGTACGCGGGCGGCTCGGTGCCGGCCCGCGACGGGAGGTCGGTGCCGGCTCGGGACGGCAGGTCGGTGCCGGCCGGCGCCTGCGCGGTGGCCGGTGCCGAGGATCCGGGGGTCGTGGACGCGGCGGGCGGCCCGGACGACGGGCGCTCGGGCGAGGCGACCGCGTTCGCAAAGGCCGACCACGGCGAGTCGAGGGCCGGCACCTTCGGCTGACGGCGCTGCAACGGGGGGACGGCCGGAGCGGGCGCGGCGGCGGAACCGGCGAGTTCACCGGCCCGGTAGGTACGGCCGCCGGAGGTGGCCGGCATGGCGGCCAGCTCGGCGGGGTCCGGGGTGGCGGTCGCCGGAATCACGGCCCGTCCCCGGGCGGACGGCACCTGGGCCGAGGCGGCGGCCGCCACCGCCCCGTCGACGGCGGGTTCGGACGCGTTCGCCGCCTCCGCCGCCGACCCGGCCGGCACGGGCTCGGATGCGTGCGCTTCGTCCGCTGCGGGCTCGTGCGCGCCGGCTTCGGCGGCAGGTTCGGGTGCGCCCGACTCCTCGGCTGCCGCTTCAGCCGCCACCGGCTCCCCGGTACCGGCGGCGTCGGCCACCGGTTCGGCGGCATGGGCGTCGGCCACCGACTCGCCGGTACTGGCTTGGGCCAACGGTTCGGCGGGGGCGTCGGCGTCCGGTGCGACGCTGTCGGCTACCGGTTCGACGGCGGCGTCGGCCACCGGTCCGGCGGCGCCGGCTTCTACCGCCGGTTCGGCTGCGCCGGCTTCGTCTGCCGCCGGTTCGGCCAAGGCTGGGTCGGCCGCCGCCGGTTCCGCTGTCGCCGGTTCCGCCGCGTCGGGTTCGGCGCTGCCCGCCTCGGCTGCCGTTGGCGCAGCGGGCGGATCGGCCGGCGCGGTCGACGAGAGATCGGGCCACAGTGCACCGGCCGGAGGTGGCGGAGGCAGTTCGTACGCCTCGGGCAGCTCCTCGACCGGCTCCGCCGGCAGGGCTGTACCGACCGGGGGTGGCGGCGGTAAGGCGGACAGTTCGTGCTCAGCGTCGTCCCCGCCTGGCGCCGGACCGGCCGTACCGTCGGGAGTGGCCAGCTCGTCGGGGCTGGTCAAGCCGGCGGAACCCGATGCCTCGGGCTCGCCGCTCGGCCTGACCTTCGACTCGTCCATCGTTGCCTCCCGCGCCCGCGCCCGGTCCGGGATGGGCCGGGCCGGAAGTGTTCAACCCTCACCGTGCCACATCCGGGCACGAGCGCGCACCCGCCGGTAACCCGTCGGGTCAGTCGCCGCTGCCGGCGCTGCCACTCGGCGTGGCGCTCGACCGGGTGGCGCTCGGCTGGCCACCACCGGGTGTCGCCGACGGGGTCTCGTCCGGCTCCTCGGGCGTCGGGTCCGCCGGCGGCTTCGAGGTGGCGCTGGCCGACGGTGACGGCGAGGCCGGCGGTGACGGGGAGACCGGCGGCGACGGTGTCACCGGCGGCTTGGTGGGGGCCGTGCTCGGTGCCCCGGTGACCGGTGGCCGGGGGGTCTGCGGCGGGGTCGTCGTCGGTGGCCGGGTCGTCGGTGGTGCCGGCGGCGTCGGCGGCTTCGGCGCCGGTACGGCGGGGAACACCCGGGTCGCCGCGTAGAAGCGGGACCACCAGACGGTCGAGACCTTCACCACGTCACCGGTGGTCGGGGAGTGCACCATCTTGCCGCCGCCGATGTACATCCCGACGTGGTGGATGGTGGTCCAGGAGGCGCCGGAGGCGAAGAAGATGAGGTCACCGGGGAGCAGGGCCTCCCGGGCGACGCTCATGCCGCGGGTGCCCCGGTACTGGTCCCGGGACACCCGGGGCAGGGTCTTGCCCTGGGTGCGGTAGGCCGCCCACATCAGGCCCGAGCAGTCGAACCGGTTCGGACCCTCGGCGGCCCAGAGGTAGGGGTCGCCCCGCTGGGCGAGCGCGTAGCGCACCGCGCCGATCGCCTTGGGGTTGGCCACCATGCCGGCGATGGCGTCGGTGCCGATCAGGTCGCCGAGGCGCTGCTCCTGGGCCTCCCGCTCGCGCTCGATCGCGGCGAGCTGATCCACGTTGTTGCGCTTCAGCGTCACCAGGGCGGCGGTCCGCCCCTTGTACTTCTTCTCCGCCGCCGCGAACTCCTCGGTCTTCTGCCGCGACTGGGTGAGGGCCAGCTGGTACGCGGACTCGGCGGCGCGCTCCGCGTCCCGGGCCCGGACGACCTCGCGGCCGGCGAGGGTGGTGTCCCGGTTGTGCTCCTCGCCGCGCTGGATGCGGCCGAGCATGTCGAGGCTGTGCAGGTCGGAGCCGAACGCACCGGGGGGCAGCCCGGCGGCGTCCTTGAACGCGTGCGCCGCCGCGGAGTCGGCGGCGGTCTGCGCCGCGACCACGTCCGCGCGCGCCTTCACCCGGGCGGCGTCGGCGGCGGTCACCTTGGCGGCGAGGTCGTCCCGCTCCTGCCGCAGCTTCAGCAACTGCTCGCCGAGGGTGGCGACCTCGGTTTCCAGGGTGTAGATCTGGGTCGCGAGGGGGCCGTTGACCAGGCTTGTCACCGGGAAGTTGTTCGACGGGGCGGTGGTCGGGAAGCCCGTGCCGACACCGACGGGCTGCGGGCGTACGCCGACGTCCGGCACGGTGTTGGGCAGCGGTGGATCGGCGTAGACGGGGCTGGCGAGCGCCGCCGCGACAGCCGCGCCGACCAGGGCGGACCAGAGCAACGGACGCAGCACCGGCGAAACCGTGCCGTCCTGTACCGCCGGTCGTCCCTGTCTGCTGGTGGCCATGCCGCTCCCCGCCCGGCGTCCGACCCGCGAGCGGAGATCGCTCACGTGGTATCGCCTCTACTGGTCAATCGCGTCCTACTTTGTCTTACCTCAATGTCAGGGGGATGTCGATCCGTGGGGGGTAACGAGACGCTGAGAAGAAGATGAAGACGCGCCCCACGTAAGCTCGCGGTGATCGCCGCGAAGGGGAGGTGGCTGGCCATGGACGCCGGGCGCGGACGTGAGCTGGAAGCGAAGGTGTACGCCGGTGAGCGGCTGGACAGGGCCGACGGCGAGGCGCTGTACGACAGCGACGACCTGGTCTGGCTCGGCCGGTTGGCGCACCACCGGCGTACCGGGGAGCACGGCGACCGGGTCCTGTTCGGCGTGGAGCGGCACCTCGACGTCACCGACCGGGACTCGGCGGAGGAGACGGTGGCGGAGGCGGTGCGCCAGGTCGGTGAGCTGCCGGACGGCGAGGTCGTCCACCTGCGCCTCGACGTCGCCGCGCCGACCCGTTCCTGGGAGCGGCACCTGCGGGTCCTGCGCGGGCTGCGGGAGGCGCTGCCGGCCGTACGGGTGACCGGGGTCAGCGCGGTGGACCTGCACCGGTTCGAGCGGGCGACCGGCCGGCCGGCCGACGAGTTGCTCGACGAACTGGTCGCCGCCGGGCTGGACGCGCTGACCGGCGGCGGGGCGGAGATCTTCGACCCGGAGGTGCGCCGGCACCTCGTCGGGGCGGACGGCGGGTGGGCGGACTGGTCGGGTATCCATCGCCTGGCGCACGGCCGAGGGCTGCGTACCCCGGCCACGATGCGGTACGGCCACGTCGAGGAGCCTCGGCACCGGGTGGACCACCTGCTGCGGCTGCGGGAACTCCAGGACGACACGGGCGGCTTCGACGTCTTCGTCCCGTTGCGCCACCGGCCCGACTCCGGCGGCGCGCCGGTCGCCCCGGTCGAGTCGCTGAAGAACTTCGCGGTGTCCCGGCTGCTCCTCGACAACGTGCCGCACCTGCGGGCCCTCCGTGGGACGTACGGGCCGGTCGCGCAGCTCGCGCTGAACTTCGGGGTGGACGACCTGGCGGAGACGGCCGTCGAAGACCCGCCCGCCGAGCGGGGCGCCCCCGAGCCGGCGCCGGTCGCGACGCGGCGCGAGGAGCTGGTGGAGCTGATCTGGGACGCCGGTTTCCGGCCGGTGGAACGGGACGCCCGGTACGCGGTGGTACGCGAGTACGACGCGCCGCCGTCGCTGGCGCAGCGCCGCGCCGAGCCGCAGCGGGTGTGGGCCTGAGTGCTCCGCCCCGGCTCACGTACCCTCGACACGTCATGAGCGAGCAGAGCACCGGTAGCAGCTTTCCGCGGCGGGACGCCGAGGGGCGGATCGTGTCCCTGGCCGAACTGGTCGGGCTGGTCCTGGCCGGGGTGGTCGTCGGGGTGCTGGCCCTGCTGGTCTTCGACTGGGCGTTCGCGCTCATCGGTGCCGGCACGTTCGGCCGGGCGAACGGGTGGCTGGCGGTGATCCTGCCGGCCTGGGTCTTCGTGGAGGAGTTCCGGGCCGCCGAGCGGGGGCCGGCGCGGATCGCCGGGGCGGTGGTGGGCGCGGCGGTCGGCATCACGGCCGGGCTGCTCGTCGCCGGGCTGGCGGCCGGGCTTCCGCCGCTGCTCTCCGGTGCGCTGGCCGCCGCCGTCTTCGCCGGGGTGTACGCGGTGATCTGGTTTGTCGGCGTCCGGTGGCTCGCCGGCCGTACGGGCTGATCGGAGATGGATACATGAGTCCCGCCGTGAAGTACACGCTGGGCCGGATCGGGCTGTTCGTGGTGGTCGCCCTGGCGCTCTGGCCGGTCGACGCGAACATCTTCCTCAAGCTGATGCTGGCGGTGGCGTTCTCCGCCGCGCTGGCGTTCTTCCTGCTCCGGGGCTGGCGCGACGAGATGGCCCAGCAGCTTGCCGGCGCGGCGGAGCGGCGCCGGACCGAGAAGCAGCGGCTGCGCTCCGCGCTGGCCGGGGAGGACGACTCCGCCGGACCGGCCACCCCGGACGGCGCGTCCGACCCGCGCTGAACCGCCCGGGGTGCGGGGGCCGGCACGACACCGGCCCCGTACCCGGGCGTCGTTGACCGGGTCACGGGGCCGGTGGGCCTCCCCAGGCAGCCTTACCAGTTGGTGGAGCCGGGCACCTTCGGCCAGGGCTTCCACCACGGCTTGATCAGGTACGCGATGCCGCCCGACCCGCCGGAGACGCCACCGCTGGCGTTGATCCGCTTGGTACGCAGCCAGATCTGCTCGAACTGCTCGCGCGAGTAGACGTTGCGCACCACGTCGTTGCTGGACGAGGCGGGGTCGTTGACCACCACGTCGCCCTCGGCGGTGAAGCCGACGACCACGAAGAGGTGCCCGGAGGTGCCGTAGTTGGCCCCGTCCAGCTCCTCGGCCAGGAACGACTGGCTGGTCACCACGGGGATGCCGGCCCTGATGAAGTGTTCCAGCTCGTCGAGCGAGTGCAGCCGGGTGACCTGCGCGTCGAGTCCGGGGAACGAGCCGGCGTACGCGGTGTTGAACGGCCAGTTGCCGGCGCCTTCGTACGCGTAGTCGTAGACCATCCGGGCGGCGTGGTTGACCGTCGGGTCCGGATAGTCGGGGTTGACCCAGGCGGTGTCCTCGGCCGACGGTCTGCGGCCCCAGTACTCGACCACCATCTCGGTGGAGGTGGGTGAGCACCAGGCCTGGCCGCCGCCGTTGTATTCGGGGTAGTGGCCGGCGTGCACGTTCTGCGAGTAGGTCGGTACCGCCAACTCCCTGCCCCAGGCGATCCGGCCGGCGCTCGGTGTGACGGTGAACCGGTCGGGCACCAGCGAGCTCATCGCGCCGAGCATCCGGACCCGGGGTGAGCGCAGGGTGTCCGGCGTCCGGTAGAGGGTCAGCCGGAACTGGTACGCGCGCAGCAGCACCTCGTTCGCCACGTCGTCGATCGAGAACGTGTCGGTCCAGATCGTGGACCAGGGGTCGCCCTGGCGGTCGACGCTGGTCCGCCGGATGTCCTGGTCGCCGGAGGCCCAGCGGCCCATGACGTACCACGGGGTCTGGTCGCCGGTGTTGTAGGTGCCCTGGAGTTCGATCTGGATCCAGGTGCCGGCCGGGGTGTCGGCGTTCCAGGACGCGACCAGCTCGCTGGCGTCGAACCCGACCGCGGTGACCGGCGAGGTCCAGGTGGCGTACGACCAGGTGCGGGTGGTGCCGGTGTGCGGGTCGGCGTACTCGGTGGTGCCGGCCGGCCGCAGCATCGTGATGCCCGCGCCCGGGACCGCGATGGTGCCGGCGTGGGTGCCGCGGCGCCAGTCGGAGTAGCCGGACCAGTCCTGGTAGGTGATCTGCTCGTCGTGGGTCACCGGTCGGTTGCCGGCCTTCCCGGAGGTGGTCGCCGTCGCCGGGGTGCCGGAGGCGAGCAGCGCGAGTGCGGTGATGCCGGCGACGGTGAACGCGCGCCGGCCGGTCGGGGGTCTGGCCATCGAAGCTCCGCGGGGACGAAGGTCGGTCCTGCCGTCACTATTCCGTCCGGCGACAACTTTCGCCAGACCTGTCGAGTAGGAAAATCTTTGCCGGCGGGACGACCGGTCTGGCATGTAAACGAGCCTGATCGATATTGCTATGACCATGCGACGGGTGGTGCAGTGTGCACTACCAGCGGGATCCTCCCCACCCCCAGGAGGTCTTCAATGCCCTTGCGCACCTTCACGTCCCGGGCGGCGGTGGTCGTGACCACCGCCGTGGTCGGGCTCGCCGCGGCCCTGACCGGCCCGGTCGCCGTCCAGGCCCGACCCGACACCGCCGGCGTCGAGGCCGCCGACACCGCCGCCGTCGAATACCGGGTACGTGGGCCACGCACCCTGGACGACCGGAACGCGGTGGCCCGGACCGGCGCCGCCATCGAGTACGTCGAGCACGGCGTGCTGCACGTCCGTGCCACCGGAGCCGAGGTGAAGGCGATCACCGCGCTCGGCTTCACCGTGGAGGCCGTACCGGCGCCACCGGACCGGGGCGGGCCGGGCGTTCTCGACTTCCCGTCGGCCGACTCCGCGTACCACAACTACGCCGAACTGAACGCGGTGATCAACCAGGTGGTCGCCGACCACCCGGGCATCGCCCGGAAGTCGAGCATCGGGACGTCGTACGAGGGCCGCGACCTGCCGGTCATCAAGATCTCCGACAACGTCGGCACCGACGAGAGCGAACCGGAGATCCTGTTCAACTCCCAGCAGCACGCCCGGGAGCACCTGACCGTGGAGATGGCGATCTACCTGCTGAACCTCTTCACCGACGGCTACGGCTCCGACTCCCGGGTCACCAACATCGTCAACACCCGGGAGATCTGGATCGTCCCGACGGTCAACCCGGACGGCAGCGAGTACGACATCGCCACCGGCTCGTACCGGTCCTGGCGGAAGAACCGGCAGCCGAACAGCGGGTCGTCCAACGTCGGCACCGACCTCAACCGGAACTGGGGCTACAACTGGGGTTGCTGCGGCGGCTCCTCCGGCTCGACCTCATCGGAGACCTACCGGGGCCCGTCGGCGTTCTCGGCGCCGGAGACGGCACGGCTGCGCGACTTCGTCAACAGCCGGGTGGTCGGCGGTACCCAGCAGATCAAGGCCAACATCGACTTCCACACCTACTCCGAGCTGGTGCTCTGGCCGTACGGCTACACCACGGCGAACACCGCGGCCGGGCTGAACGCCGACCAGGAGGCGACGTTCCGGACCCTGGGCCAGCAGATGGCGGCCACCAACGGCTACACCCCGGAGCAGTCCAGCGACCTCTACATCACCGACGGGGACAGCATCGACTGGATGTGGGCGACCCACAACATCTTCGCGTACACCTTCGAGATGTACCCGGGCTCGGCCGGCGGCGGCGGCTTCTACCCGCCGGACGAGGTGATCCCGGCGCAGACCTCCCGCAACCGGGAGGCGGTGCTGATCCTCAGCGAGTACGCCGACTGCCCGTACCGGGCGATCGGCAAGCAGTCGCAGTACTGCGGCACTGGCGGCGGCACCATGGTCTGGTCGGACACCTTCGAGACCGCGACCGGCTGGACCGTCAACCCGTCGACGGCGGACACCGCGACCTCCGGGGCCTTCGAGCGGGGTACGGCGCAGGCCACCACCTCCAGCGGCGCGAAGCAGCTCGCCCCGTACGCCGGCAGTAACGACCTGGTGACCGGGCGGCTGGCCGGCACCGCGGCGGGTGACTACGACGTGGACGGCGGGGTGACCAGTGCCCGGTCACCGGCGATCACGCTGCCGGCCAGCGGGACGCTCACGCTCTCCCTGGCGTGGTATCTCGCGCACGGCTCCAACGCCTCGTCCGCCGACTACCTGCGGGTGAGCGTGGTGCACAACGGCGGCACCACGGCCGTGTTCAGCCAGGCCGGGGCGGCCAGCAACCGCAACGGCGCCTGGGCGGTGGCCAACGCCAATCTCTCCGCGTACGCCGGCCAGTCGGTGCGGATCCTGGTGGAGGCCGTCGACGCCTCCGGGGCGAGCCTGGTGGAGGCGGCCGTCGACAACGTGACGATCACCAGTTCCTGACCTCTCTCACCTGTTGCGCGGTCTCCCGCCGCTCCACCCCGGAGCGGCGGGAGACCGCCTTTTTTCTGCCGGTGGTTCCGCCTCCTTCCAATCTGGACGATCCGCCCGCCGGACGGCAGAATGCCCGGAGCGCATCACGTAGAGCATTCGAGTGCTTACATGAAAGGTAAGTACATGAACATGGATATGTGGATCCGCGCCCTCAAGGCGGCCCGGGCCAGCGCGCAGGTTTCGCAGGAGAAGCTGGGCGCGATGATCAACTACAGTCCGTCGACCATCGCGGCGATCGAGACCGGCCGGCGTCGCCCCACGATGGACTTCGCGACCGACACGGACGAGGCACTCGGCACCGGCGGCCTCCTCGCCGAACTGCTGGAGTCGGCCAACCGGGAGAAGTCGCCCGCCTGGTTCGCGCCCTGGCGCCGCACCGAGGAGCGAGCGAATGTGTTGCGAACGTTCGAGTCCTCGATCATTCCGGGCATCCTGCAGACCGAGGATTACGCCCGGGCGATCATTTCGGCCGGCGGACTGCACGGGCCCGACGAGGTGGCTCGGCTGGTCGCCGCTCGGCTCGACCGACAGGTGTTGCTGACCGGCGAGCGTCCCAAGCGGTTCATCGCGGTCATCGACGAGTTCGCGCTGCGCCGGTTGATCGGTGGCCGGGAGGTGGCCCGGGCGCAACTCGCGCACCTGCGCGACCTTGGCGGGCAGCCCAACATCAGCCTGCATGTCATCCCGGCCGACGCGGGGGCGTATCCGGGCATTGCCGGAGGCTTTGTGTTGGCCACCCTGCCCGAGGGTGACGTGGTCGTCTACCTGGAAAATGCGGCGGCCGGTCAACCGGTGGACCGACCGGACATGGTCGATATGATGCAGCGCAAGTGGGACGCGGTGCTCGGCGCGGCGATGCCCGAGCACATCTCCCTGGCAATGATCGAGAAGCTGGCGGGTGAGCTGTGATGACCGAGCCGAACTGGCGGAAGAGCAGCCGCAGCGGCGACAGCGGTGGCAACTGTGTCGAGGTCGCGGACAACCTGCCGGGGCGGGTGTTGGTCCGGGACAGCAAGGACCGGGCCGGCGGCACCCTTACGTTTGCGTCCGACTCGTGGCGGGCGTTCGTCGCGGGTTCTCCGGCAATGATCGAAAAGCTGGCGGGTGAGCTGTGATGACCGAGCCCAACTGGCGAAAGAGCAGCCGCAGTGCCGACCACGGTGGCGACTGTGTGGAGGTCGCGGACAACCTGCCGGGGCGGGTGCTGGTCCGGGACAGCAAGGACCGTGACGGCGGCACCCTTGCGTTCGCGCCCGAGGCGTGGCGGGCGTTCGTCGGCGAGCTGACCCACCGGCCGTAGCCGCCACCCCCGGTTGGCCGGGGATAGAACGCCCGATCAGGCACCGGCCCCGGGTTAGCGAATCGCCCAACATCGACCGGCGACGAGGGTGTGAGTGCCCGCCGTCGTGGAAATACACCCTCGGTGCAGAAGACGCTCCCCGTCGACGGGTTCCGGCTCGCGTACGACCGGACCGGTAGCGGCCCGGTCGTGGTGCTGCTGCACGGCTGGCCCGGCGACCGCACCGACTACCGCGAGGTCGTCGCGCGGCTGTCGTCCTCGGCGGAGGTCGTGGTCCCGGACCTGCGCGGTTTCGGCGAGTCCGACAAGCACCCCGCCGACCCGGCCAGCCAGTACGACGCCGACGCGCAGGCGCGCAGCGTCGTCGGCCTGATCGAGGAACTCGGACTCGGTCAGGCCGTCCTCGGCGGGTACGACATCGGCAGCCGGATCGCCCAGACCGTCGCGAGGACCAGACCGGACCTCGTCCGCGCCCTGGTGATCTCACCGCCCCTGCCCGGCGTCGGGGACCGGATCCTCGGCGCGCAAGCCCAGCGGGAGTTCTGGTACCAGTCGTTCCACCAGCTCGACCTCGCGGAGCGGCTGATCGACGGCAAGCCCGAGGGCGTGCGGGCGTACCTGCGGCACTTCTGGTCGCACTGGTCGGGCCCCGACTTCGAGCTGACCGTCGAGCACCTCGACCACCTCGTCTCGATGTACGCCGAGCCGGGCGCGTTCACCGCCGCCATCGGCTGGTACCGGGGCGGCGCCGGCGCGGTCGCCAGATCACTGGCGGAGCGGGCCCCCCGACCGGAGGACCGGCTCGCGGTGCCCACGACGGTGCTCTGGCCGGAACTCGACCCGCTGTTCCCGCGCGCCTGGGCGGACCGGATCGACGAGTTCTTCGCCGACGCCGAGTTGCGGCACGTCGACGGCGTCGGCCACTTCACGCCACTGGAGTGCCCCGCCGAGTTCGCCGAGGCCCTGACCGACGCCGTACGGCCGGGCGACCATAGGGCCTGACAGACCCGGGTCGGTCGGATATCCATTATTTGTCATCGATGTCGCTTACTCGACATGCGGTGCCTCTCCGATGCTGCCGCCCATAGACTTCGTCGGCAATTCGCGGTCCCACCACCACCCCCCGATGGGAGCCACAGTGCAACCGCTCGTCGAATACCCCAACACGTCGCCCCGAGAGTTCGCGCTCGGTATCTGCGCCAACCTGCGGACGCAGTTCGGCGTCGATCTCGCACCGATCCTGACCTCGCCCGCACTCAGCGAACGGGCCAAGCGCAGGACCGCCGCGCAGGCCCTGGCCGAGGCAATCATCGACCGGGCGCACCAGCAGCGGTTCCCGGACTTCGTCAATGACACCACCGACCCGGCCGACGACGAGAACATCCGCCGGCTACTGGGCAGCGACCGGGTCGCCGACACAATCGACACCGAACCCAACTTCAGCGTCACCGAACGCAACGCGCAAATCCTCATGACCTATGAGGGGGACACGCTCAAGACGTACGTCTTCAATCTGACCAAGCGCTTCGAGAACATGGCGAACGCCACCGGTGTCGGCGTGCTGGTCGCCGAGATGGCCGCCGGAGCCGTCGTCGCCGTCGGTGTGCCGGCGGGTGTCGCCACGGTCAAGGCACTGCGCGCCGGGCAGGCCCTGCTCGCCGCCATGCGTAGTGGCGTTCTGAGCATCGGTATCAAGACGGTCATCACGGCCGTGGCGGCCGTGCTGATCGCGCTGCTGCTGTATCTGGTGTTCGAGAACCCCAAAAGATCCTCGGGTTCGTCGTCAACAACACCGATCAGAACTTCGTGGTCAACAATTGGCAGGCCGGCGGCGACCTTCACATGGAGCACGGCGAGATGGCCGACTTCATGGAGGACCATTCCGACGGCAACCTCGACTCGCCCCTGGTGCAACTGAAGCAGCGTTTGTACTTCGGCGAGGGCGTCGAGGACAACGTGGTCTGGTGCGGGGTGTACTTCGCCGACCGCAACAACGGATTCCGTGGCGCGGAAGGTGTCATGGTCTTCACCTCGGCCACGGCGAACTCGACCCTCAAGTTCGCGCACATGTTCGCCGTCCCGTACACCAACGACAACGGTACGAACATGCGTCTGGTGAGCGGTGACGGCGACCTCAGCAAGCTCTACCGGGAAATGTACGACTCGCGGCGCGTACGGGTCGACCTCGTCGACAGCGGGTACCGACTCACCGCCACCGTGAACGACGCCCGCGGCGGTGTGGTCGCCTGCATCGCCTCGATAAGCAACATCGCGATCTGACCGCACACGGTCGCGGCGAATCCCCCCTTTCGCCAGCGCGGGTCGGCATCCACCGGCCCGCGCCACGTCTCGCCCGCCCGTCGAACCCACGGGGACATCGGCCCGTCGACCCGCACTCGTGCCGCGTCACCCGGCCGATTCTCCGGCGTCAACCGCGTTCGTGAGCAGCGGGAACGTCCCGGACCCAGCGGACGGCCCATGCCGGGTGACGGTACGGGTGCGCTACGGTTTCCCCCGACCACCCCGCAGCGAAGCCGGTGCGAAACCGGTGCTGTCCCGCAACTGTGATGCCTCCCCGCACGCCGTCACCCCGTACGGCGTAACCGGACCGAGGACGAGCCAGGTCGCCTGCGGCGCGGTCGCGGAAAGCGCCTTCGAGGAAGGGCGCCCCGTGGGCGGGGCCAACCACCTGTCGGCGGAGCACCAGACCTCGACCGACAGGAGGACCGATGTCCAGACGTACGCCCAGGGTTTTCGCCGCCGTGCTGACGGTGGCCGCGCTGGCCCTCGGGGCCTGCGCGACCGACACCGCCGACGATCCCACCGTCGGTGCCGACGGTGGCGCTACCTACCCGGTCACGGTGGGCTCGCTCACGCTCGACAAGCGGCCCGAGAAGATCGTCGTGCTGGGGCCGAGCGCGACCGAGATGCTCTTCGCGATCGGGGCGGGCCCGCAGGTCAGCGCGGCGGACGACAACTCCAACTACCCGGCGGAAGCGCCGAAGAGCGACCTCTCCGCGTTCACCCCGAACGCCGAGGCGATCGCCGCGAAGAACCCCGACCTGGTGGTGCTGACCAACGACCTCAACAAGATCGTGGACCAGCTCACCCAGCTCAGGATCCCGCACTACCTGGCCCCGGCCGCGAAGACGCTCGACGACACGTACCGGCAGCTCACCGACCTGGGAACGCTCACCGGGCACCCGGACGAGGCGGCCGACGTGGTCCAGCGGATGAAGGGCGACGTCGCCAGGCTGATCGCCGAGGTGCCGCAACGGCCGACGAAGCCGAGCTACTTCTACGAACTCGGGCCGGAGTACTACACGGCGACCAGCCGGACCTTCGTCGGTTCGCTCTTCACCATCGCCGGTCTGGAGAACGTCGCCGACCCGGCGGACGCCGACGGTTCCAAGGGCGGCTATCCGCAGCTCGCCGAGGAGGCGCTGATCAAGGCCGATCCGGATCTGGTCTTCCTCGCCGACACGAAGTGCTGCAAGCAGTCCGCCGAGACGGTGAAGGCGCGCAGCGGCTGGGCCGGGATGACCGCGGTGAAGAACAACCAGATCGTCGCCCTCGACGACGACGTCGCCTCCCGCTGGGGCCCGCGCGTGGTCGAGCTGCTCCGGGCGATCGTCGACGCGGTGGTCAAGGTCCCCGCTTGAGCAAAGCACGTCCATCCGTACGTCCCGGGCGCCCCGCCGAAACCGGTGCGGGCACCCGGGGCGTACCGCCCGGCCGGCCGGCGGGACTGCGCAAACGCTGGTTGGTCATCGGCTTCGCCACCGCGCTGGTCGCCGCGATCGCCGGAATCGCGTTCGGGCCGGTCAGCCTGCCCCCGGGCAGCGTCGCGGTGGAACTGCTCAACCTCCTGCCCGGGGTGCACCTGCACAGTGGGCTGAACGAGCGGGAGATCGCGATCGTCACCGAGCTGCGGCTGCCCCGGGTGGTGCTCGGCCTGCTCGTCGGCGGGATGCTGGCCCTCTCCGGCGCCGCCTACCAGGGCGTGTTCCGCAATCCGCTGGCCGACCCGCACCTGCTCGGGGTGGCCGCCGGAGCCGGCCTCGCGGTCACCGCCGTGATCGTCGCCCGGGGCGTCACCGGAGCCGACGTCACCGTACGGCTGCCCTTCTCCGTCCCGCTCGCCGCCTTCGTCGGCGCGATCGGGGCGGTGCTGCTGACGTACCTGCTCGGCGCGGCCGGGGGCCGGGACCGCTCGCCGGCGACGCTGATCCTGGCCGGCGTCGCGGTCTCCGCCTTCCTTGCCGCCGGCCAGACCTACCTGCTGCAACGCAACTCGGAGAGCATCCAGGAGGTCTACTCCTGGATGCTCGGCCGGCTCGCGACCGCCGGCTGGCACGACGTGCTGCTGATGCTGCCGTACGCGGTGCTGACCGCGATCGTGGTGCTGCTGCACCGGCGCGAACTCGACGTACTGGCGGTCGGCGACGACGAGGCCACCAGCCTCGGCCTGCACCCGCAGCGCTCCCGGCTGCTGCTGATCGCCGCCGCCTCGCTGGGCGCCGCCGCCGCCGTCTCGGTCTCCGGGCTGATCGGCTTCGTCGGCATCATCGTCCCGCACACCGTACGGATGCTGGCCGGGGCGAGCTACCGGGCGATCCTGCCGCTCTCGGTGCTCTTCGGCGCCGCCTTCCTGACCCTGACCGACCTGGCCGCCCGTACGGTGTCAGCGCCGGCCGAGATCCCGATCGGCGTGGTCACCGCGCTGCTCGGCGGCCCGTTCTTCGCGCTGATCCTCCGCACCACCAAGCGGGTGGCAGTGTGAGTGCGAGGAGTGAGCCGGGTTTGCGAGCCCCGCAGTCACGAACGGAAGGCTGGCACCGGTGACGGTCCCACCCGCCGTCGAGCTGGCCGGGCTCAAGGTCACGCTCGGCGGGGCGCCGATCCTGGCCGGGGTCGGGTTGTCGATCGGCCGGGGCGAGTGGGTGACCGTGATCGGCCCGAACGGCGCCGGCAAGTCCACCCTGCTCCGGGTGGCCGGCGGACTGCTGGCGCCGACCGAGGGCACGGTCTCGCTCCTCGGTACGCCGATCGGCCGGCTGCGGCGGCGGGACCGGGCCCGGATCGTGGCGACGGTGGCCCAGTCCCCGGTCGTACCGGCCGGGATGGCGGTCGTCGACTACGTCCTGCTCGGCCGCACCCCGTACATTCCGCCGCTGGGCCGGGAGTCGGCCGCCGACGTGGCGGTGGCGTACGACGTACTGGACCGGTTGGACCTGGCGGGCTTCGCGGACCGGCCACTGGCGACGCTCTCCGGCGGCGAACGGCAGCGGGTCTTCCTGGCCCGGGCGCTGGCCCAGGGCGCCCCGCTGCTCCTGCTGGACGAGCCGACCAGCGCGCTGGACATCGGCCACCAGCAGGAGGTGCTGGAACTGGTCGACGAGTTGCGCGCGGACCACGGCCTGACCGTGCTGGCCACCATGCACGACCTCTCGGTCGCCGGCGAGTACGCCGACCGGCTGGTGCTGATGGCCGGCGGCCGGGTGGTCGCCGACGGCCCGCCGCGGGCGGTGCTCACCGACGAACTGCTGGCGACGCACTACCACGCCCGGGTACGGGTGATCGACGGCGAGCATGGCCCGCTGGTGGTCCCGATCCGCGCCCCACGGTAGTAAGGAAGGGCCCCCGCTTATCGCTTTTTGTATAGGAAGGGCCCCCTCCTAACAGGTGAAGCCGGGCAGCAGGGCGGCGAGCCGGGCCGCGCCGGCCGGGGTGACGGTCAGGGTCCGGCCGCCCGGCGTCCGCTCGACCGCGCCGTCGCGCAGCAGTGCGTCCAGGATGGCCCGGCCCAGCTCCCCGCCGAGATGCGGGAGCCGGTACGTGCGGTCGAGGCAGGCCACCGCGGGCCTGCGCCGGCCGGTGGCCACGGTGGACGGATCGACGCCGAGGTCGACCAGGGCCGTCGGGTCGGGGCCGAGGGCCAGTTCGTCGGTACGGCCGTCCGGCGCGCGTACGGCGCCCCGCTCGACGAGCGTGCCGAGCAGGCGTACCCCGAGCAGCCCGGCGGCGTGGTCGTAGCAGGTGTGGGCGATGTCGGCCGGCGCCGACGCGCGGGGTCGACGGGTGCCCGGCGCGGTGCCGCCGGCGTAGCCGAACAGGGCGTTCAGCACCTCGCCGAGGCCGGCGTCGGCCACCCGGTAGACCGCGTGCCGGCCGGTGTGCTCGACGGTGACCAGGCCCGCCTCGCGCAGCCGTGCCAGGTGGTTGCCGAGTCGGGGCGCGCTCACCGCGAGCGCCTCGGCGAGCCGGCTCGCCGTGTGTGGACCCTCGCTCGCCAGTAGCTGGAGCGCGGTGAGCCGGACCGGGTCGGCCAGCTCCCGGGCCAGCGCGGTGGCGGCGGTCAGCACCGGGTCGTCGCTCATGCCAGCCAGGTTAGCACCATTCATGAACTCCTGAACCGTGGTTGCGTGCGCCCCGGAGCGCCGTTACGGTGACCATTCATCGAGCTGTGAATGGTGGTGGTGGCGGTGCCGGGACTCGGCCGACTGCTCTGGGGGCGGGGCATCTCCGCGCTCGGCGACGGGATGTGGTTCACCATCTGGGCGATCTACTTCACCCGGGAGCGGGGGCTCTCCGGCGCCACCGTCGGGCTGGCCATGGCGCTCGCCGCCGCCTGCGGGCTGGCCGCCGCCGTACCGCTCGGGGCGCTGGCCGACCGGCGCGGTCCGCGCGGGGTCCTGGTCGCGATCACCGTGGTACGGGCCGCCGCGATGGCCGGTTACCTGCTCGGCGGCGGCCTGCTGCCGTTCCTGGTCGCCACGGTCGGCTTCGTGGCCCTGGCCAACGGCGCCAGCGCGGTGCGGACCGCGCTGGTGGCGGCGCTGGTCAGCGACAACATCGCCCGGGTACGCGCCCTGGCACAGCAGCGGGTCGTCCAGCACGTCGGGAACGCCGTCGGGGCCGGGCTCGGCGCGCTGGTGCTCACCGCCGACCGCCCGGCCGGCTACCTGCTGGCGATCGTCAGCAATGTGCTGACCTTCCTGGTGCTCGCCGTGCTCACCGCCACGGTGCCGGCCCCGGCGACGCTCCCGACCGCCGCCGGCCGGCCGCGCGTCCGCGCGGTGCTGCGCGACCTGCCGTACGCCTCGGTGGTCGGGACCACCGCGCTGCTCTCGCTCTGCTGGGCGATGCTCTCCACCGGGCTTCCACTCTGGATATCCGGGCACACCTCGCTGCCGCTGGCGCTCAGCGGCGCCGTGGTCGTGATCAGCTCGCTCGGGATCGCCGCCGGACAGGTGCCCGCCACCCGGCTGGCCCGCACCCCGGCCGCCGCCGCCCGGACGACGGTCTGGTCCGGGGTGGTGCTGGCCGCGAGTTGCGCCCTGCTCGCCACCACCGCCGGCGGGGGCGGGACGGTGGCGGTGGCGGTGGTGGTCGCCGCCGCGCTGCTGCACCTGGCCGGCGAACTCGGGTACGTCTCGGCCGCCTGGGGACTCTCCGTGCCGCTGATGCGCGAGGAGGCCCGGGGCGCCTACCAGGGGGTGGCCGAGTCGGCGACGGCCGCCGTGCAGATCGTCGGGCCGGCCGTCTTCACCCTCGCCCTCGGCACCGGGCACGCCCTGGGCTGGCTAGCGGTCGGCGCGCTCTTCCTGCTCGCCGTGGCGCCGGTGCCGGCGCTGACCCGGTGGGCCGTGCGCACCCGGCAGCCCGCGGAGACGCCGGCACCGGCACCGGTCAGCTGAACCGCCGGCCCTCGTCGCGCCGGTACGCCCAGCCGGCCACACCGGCCAGCGCCACGACCCAGACGCCGAGCATGACCAGCGCGGTCGGGTCGACGGAGAAGTCCCCGACCGCCGCCCACATCAGCTCCACCGCGCCCCGGGTCGGCAGGTAGGGGGCGACCGCCTCGATGAACCCGGGCGAGCTGCCGGGCGGGAAGAGCAGGCCGCCGCCGAACGCGAGCGGGAAGAAGACCACCTGGGCGACCACGATCGCGGCCTTGCTCGGCAGCGAGTAGCCGATCGCCAACCCCATCAGGGTGAACGGCACCGCGACCACGAGGATCGTGCCGAGCGCGGCCAGGAACGCCGGGCCGCTGAGCCGGGCCTCGGTCGCCACCGCCGCGATCACCACCACCGGGATCAGCGACAGCAGGGTCAGCACCAGGCCGGCGAGCACCCGCCCGGCGAAGCGCGGTGCGGCCCCGGCGGGCAGCGTCCGCAGGTACGGGTCCCAGGGCTGGGCGCGGTCCTCGGCCACCCCGATGCCGTACTGAAAGATGTTGGTGCTCATCACCGCGAAGGTGACCATCGAGGCGGTGGCGTAGGTGGCCACCACCGGGTCGTCGCCGCTGAACGGGACCACGAAGAACAGCATCGACGCGGCCGGGAAGAAGGCGCTGCCGACCAGGGCGATCGGGATCCGGACGGTCTCCAGCAACTGGAACCGGGCATGTACGAGCGCGAGTCGCACGGTCGGCCTCCTCAGGCGTCGACGGGTCGGGGGGCGCCGGCGCTGACGGCGTCGGGGCGCGGGCCGGTGGCGGCGCCGGTGTCGGCGGTGATGGCCAGGAAGGCGTCCTCCAGCGAGGCCGGCCGGATCTCCAGGCCGGAGAAGGCGGCACCGCTGGCCACCAGGTCCCGGACCAACTGGTCGGCGTCGGTGGTGACGAGGTGGGTCACCCCGTCGACCCGCTCCACGCCCCGCACCCCGGGCAGCGCCGGCAGGTCGGGGGCGACCAGGCTGACCCGGCGTACGCCGACCAGGTCGCGGATCGCCGACACGCTGTCGTCGGCCAGCACCCGGCCCTGGCCGAGCACCACCACCCGCCGGGCGAGCGCCTCGATCTCCTCCAGGTAGTGGCTGGTCAGCAGCACCGTGCCGCCCTCGTCGTGGAACTGTCGGACGCCGTCCCACAGCTCCCGCCGGGCGGTGACGTCCAGCCCGGTGGTCGGCTCGTCCAGGAAGACCAGTCGGGGCCGGCCGACGAAGGCCAGCGCCACGGCCAGCCGGCGCTTCTGGCCGCCGGAGAGGCCGCCGGTCTGCCGGCGTACCAGGTCGTCGAGGCCGAACCGGCCGAGCAGTTCGGCCCGGGGCACCGGGTCGGCGTAGTGCGCGGAGACGAAGTCGACCACCTCGCCGACCCGCAGGGTGGGCGGCAGGCCGGTCTCCTGCGGGGTGACCCCGATCTGCCGGCGGTGCGCCGGGTCGCGGGGGTCGCCGCCGAACAGCTCCACCCGGCCGGAGCTGACCCGGCGCAGCCCGACCAGCAGGTTGAGCAGGGTGCTCTTGCCGGCGCCGTTCGGGCCGAGCAGGCCGACCAGCTCCCCGGCGGGCAGGTCGAGGTCGACGTGGTCGAGGGCGGTGACGTCGCCGTACCGGCGGGTGGCCTGGACGGCGCGGGCGAGGATCATGGCTGCTCCCGGGTCGGTGCGGGGGGTTCGGTGGTCGGGACGGGATCGAGCAGCGCGCGTACCGCCGAGGTGTACTCCTCGAACGCGAGCCGGCCCCGGGTGGTCAGCCCCACGAGGGTGGCCGGGGTGCGGCCGTGGTGGGTCTTGACGATCTCGACGTAGCCGGCGTCTTCGAGCTTGCGCAGGTGGACCGAGAGGTTGCCGGCGGTCATCTGCAGGATGTCCTGAAGCCGGGGGAAGGTGATCCGGTCGCAGTCGGCGAGGGTGGCGAGGGTGGCCATGACCCGGAGCCGGGCCTGGGCGTGGATCACCGGGTCGAGCTCCGGCGGTGCGCTCACCGGGTCTCCGGCCGCCGGCGCCGCCGGGTCTCGATGACCACGCCGGCCACCAGCATCCCGCCGCCACCGGCGACCGAGACGACCAGTGCGTGCCAGCCCGGTCCGGCGATGACCCCGATGATGTTGATGACGCTGATCCAGATGCCGAGTCGGAAGAGGTTGCGGTCGAGCCAGATGGCGCCGCCGGCCAGGTGCAGGACCCCGGTGAGCCCGACCATGGCGCCGGCCCAGAGCAGACCGGCGAGATCCTCCGGCAGATGGTCGCTGACCTGGCCGAGCGTGGCGCCGAGGCTGCTGAAGCCGAGCCCCCAGGCCAGGCCGTACCACGCGCCGCGGCGGTTCGAGTCGCCGGTGATCTGGCCGTAGACCCGGGCGCTGGCGGCGCCGGAGACCGCGGCGGCGGTCACCAGGAGGACGAAGAGGGCGGTCAGCGGCAGCCAGTCGGGCAGCGCCACGAGGACCCGGCCGTCGGGCCCGAAGCGGAGGAAGAGCAGCCCGAACCCGATCAGCCAGGCGAATCCCCACGGCCAGTAGTAGAAGAGCATGTTCGGACTGAGTCGGCGGGCCGCTTCGGCCTGCTGCTCGGCGATCATGCGCAGCGCCGCGGCCGGGTCGGCCGGTGGGCGCTCGTCGTCGTCAATTCCTACGTGCTCAAAGTTCCCGGACACACAAAGTACTTTACAACGCAAAGTCGAGGCCGTTGGTCGACGGAAAGGACGAGGGCCGGTCAACCGACCGGCCCTCCGTCAGCGCGCGCCCCTCACCGCGCCAACGCCCCCGACCCGGGTACGCCGAGCGCCGTCCGGCCCGGCGCCGGGGTGAGCGGTCGCCAGCTCGACGGCGCACCGGACCGGGCCGCCGCCGTACCGGCCGTCCCGCCGAGCGCGAGGATCAGGAACTGGATCATCGCGGCGGCGATCGGATCGGGCTGCCCCGGGATCCCGTAGTGGCTGGCGTTGAGCGCGACGGTGACCTGGCGCCGGCCGTCCGCCGAGTGCAGGGACATCGTCTGGTACCCGAGGACGACGCCGTCGTGCCCCCAGCCGAGGACACCGGGCAGCGGCAGGCTGTACAGGGCGAGCCCGTACCGCATGCCGTCCGGCTGGGTGGGATCGACCGGTACGGTCCGGCGCATCTGCGCCAGCTCGGCCGGCCGCAACAACCGGCCGCCCAACAGGGCCCGGTAGAACCGGTTCAGGTCGGCGGTGGTGGAGACGAGTTCGCCGGCCATCCAGGCCCAGGACATGTTGTAGACGCTGAAGTCGCGCAGGGTGGCGTCGACCCAGGGGACGTACCCGAGCGAGTGCGGCCCCTCGATCCGGGTCGCCGTACCCGGGAAGTACGTGTCCCGCAGGCCGAGCGGACGCAGGATGCGCCGGCTGATCTCCCGGGCGGCCGGTCGACCGGTGAGCCGTTCCAGGAGCAGCCCGGCCAGCACGAAGTTGGTGTTGGAGTAGGCGTACGGGCCGCCGGGGGGATTGGTCGGCGGCTGGGACAGTCCGATCCGGGCGAGTTCGAGCGGCCGGACGGTGGTGTGCCGGTACTTCTCGATGCCCTCGAGGGTGGCGAAGAGGACGTGGTCGTAGTCGCTGATCCCGCTGGTGTGGCTGAGCAGCATCCGGACGGTCACCCCGTCCGGGGCGAGCGCCGGCAGGTAGCGCCGCAGCGGCGCGTCGAGTGAGAGCCGGCCCTCGCCGACGAGCTGGAGCAGCGCCGTCGACACGAAGGTCTTGGTGATGCTGCCGACCCGCTGCCGGAAGTCGGGCCGCATCGGCCGGCCGGTGGCCACGTCGGCCACCCCGCTGGCGCCCCGCCAGGTGGCGCGGCCGTCGCGTACCTCGGCGAAGACGCCCGGCATGCCGGCGTCGGTGATCGCCGCGAGGGCCGCCCGCAGCGCCTCGTCGGGCAGGTTGCCGGCGCCGGCCGGGGCGAGGCTCCGGCCGAACGGGCCGGCCGCCGCCGGGGCCGCGCCGGCGGCGAGGGCGGTCAGCGCCACGGTCGACCCCACGGCGGTACGGAGGAAGTCGCGTCGAGACTGGTGCGGACGGAATGCGTGCATGGGTCCTCCCCGTTGGACAGTGGTCCCTTCCCCGCATCATGTCGGGTACGGCGGGGAGAAACGTCCCTCCCGGTGATGAACCGGCGCTCGCCGGTGCGGCGGACCCGGGCCGGCCGGTCCCACTTCCGGTTCCACCTCGCGGCTGACCTCGTCCGCAGGGACGCTAGCGACCCTGCGGGGCGAGCAGGTCGGCGACGGTGGTCAGCCGGACGTCGACCGCGTTGTCGTAGTCGGTGCTCCGGCTCACGTCGGCCCACGCGGAGGTTTCCTGGGCGCGCTGCCGGGACGCCTGCTCGGCGAGTTGCAGGGCGTCGGAGCCGAGCAGCAGCCGCAGCGGCGGCGCGGGCAGGGCGACGACGTCGAGGATCACCTTCGCCGCCCGGGCGGGGTCGCCGGCCTGCTTTCCGGCCACCTCGCGACGGTAGTCGTGGACGCGTCCGACGGTCTGCCGGTAGTCCTCGCTGACCTCGGCCATCCGCATCGACGAGCCGCCCCAGTCGGTGCGGAAGGCGCCCGGCTCGATGATGGTGACCTTGACGCCGAAGGGCTTGACCTCGCTGTTCAGCGCCTCCGAGAAGCCCTCGACGCCGAACTTCGCGGTCTGGTACGCGGCGAGTCCCGGCGTACCGCCGACCCGGCCGCCGATGGAGGAGAACTGCAGAAAGTGCCCGGACCGCTGGGTACGCAGCACCGGCAGCGCCGCCCGGGTGACGTTGACGACCCCGAAGAGGTTCGTCTCGACCTGGGCCCGGAAGTCCTCCTCCGGGGTCTCCTCGATCGGGGCGCTGTCGGCGTAGCCGGCGTTGTTGGCGACCACGTCCAGCCGGCCGAAGGTGTCCAGCGCGGTCTGCACCGCGGCGCGGGCGGCATGCGGGTCGGTGACGTCGAGCTGGACCGCCCGTACCTGGTCGCCGTACCGGTCGACGAGTTCGGCGAGCTGCTCGGGCTGCCGGGCGGTGGCCACCAGGGTGTCGCCGTTGTCGAGGACGGCCCTGCTCAGCTCCCATCCGAGGCCCCGGGAGCTGCCGGTGATGAGCCAGGTCTTGGCCATGGTCTGGTCCGTCCTTCCGGATCGGGAAACGCGCTGTCTCTGAGCATGATTTCGGCGAGCCGCGCTCGGTGCGCCGTATTCGCACCTATTGGCACCTGGAATATCGCCGGGGCTGAGGTGCGCCGGTCAGCCCAGCGGGGCGGGAAGCGGCTCGGTGTGCAGCACGCCGAGCCGGGAGACCGCCCGGGTCAGCACCACGTAGAGGCGGTGCAGCCCACGCGGCTCCGCCGCCACGATCGCGGCCGGCTCCACGACGATGACGTGGTCGTACTCCAGGCCCTTCGCCAGGGTGGCCGGCACGACCGTGACCCGCGCCGTGGTCTCGACCTCGTCGGGAGTCGCGGTCGCGAAGCCGGCGGCGGCGAGCGCGGTGCGCAGGGCGTCCACCGCCGCGTCGGCCGCGATCACCGCCACCGAGCCGTCGTACGTCAGCGCCGCGCGCACCTCGGCCACCGCCGCCCCGGCCAGGTCCTCCACGGTACGGATGTCGAGTGCGCCGTCGGAGCGCAGCGACTCGGCCGGCGGTACGTCCACGGCGAGCGCCGGCAGCAGCCGGTTGGCGAACGCGACCACCGCGGCCGGGACCCGGAACCCGATGGTCAGCGGCACCACCGCCGCGTCCGGCTTGCCGAGGTGGCGCAGCGACTCCCGCCAGTCGGTGGCGGCCCACGGCGCGGTGCCCTGGGCCAGGTCGCCGAGGAGCGTGATCGAGCCGTGCTCGCTGCGCCGGGCGACCGCGCGGCACTGCATCGGGGAGAGGTCCTGCGCCTCGTCCACCACCACGTGCCCGAAGCTGGGTACGCGTTCGAGCAGGCCGGCCGCCTCGTCGAGGAGTACGGCGTCCGCCGCGCTCCACCGGGCCGCCTTCGCCGTACGGGGTGGCCTGGGCCAGGTCAGCAGGGCCTGCTCGGCCTCGGTGAGCAGGCCGGCGGCGGCCACCGCCAACTCCTGCGGGTCGGCGAGCAGGCGGTGCACCAGCCCCTCCGGGGTGACTGCCGGCCAGCACCGGTCGAGGAACTCGGTCACCGGCTTCGACCGGTCCATCCGGCGCAGCCAGGCGTCCCCGGGCGACTCGGCCCGGCGCGCCTCGGCCTGGCGTTGCAGCAGGCTCACCACCCGGGCCCGGACCCGCTCCCGCCCGGTGCCGTAGGGCAGTCCCTCCCCCCGGGCCTCCTCGATCACCCGGCGCAGCGCCTCCGTGGAGATCCGCCACCGGAACGAGCCGTCGGAGACGACGATCGGCTCCACCGGCTCCCGGAGTTGCCCGGTCAGGGCCCGGCGCAGCACCTCGGCCATCCGTGCGTCGTGCTTCAGGGTGGCCGTCGCCGGGTCGTCCGCGCCGCGTACCGGCAGCGGCGGCGCGCCGGACTGGCCGCCCGCGCCCGGCCGGTACGTCGCCGAGGTGACCAGGTCCTCCACCGTGGCCTGGGCCACCTCGACCTCGCCGAGTGCCGGCAGCACTGCCGAGATGTACGACAGGAAGGCCCGGTTGGGCCCGATCACGAGTACGCCGCTGCGGCGCAGCCGCTCCCGGTGCAGGTAGAGCAGGTACGCGGCCCGGTGCAGCCCGACGGCCGTCTTGCCGGTGCCCGGGGCGCCCTGTACGCAGATCGAGTCGGCCAGGTCGGCGCGGACCAGCTCGTCCTGTTCCGGCTGGATGGTGGCGACGATGTCGCGCATCGGCCCGACCCGGGGGCGCTCGATCTCGGCGGTGAGGATCCGGCTGGCCCGGCCCAGTTCCTCGCCCCGGTCGAGGTGCTCGTCCTCGAAGCTGGTCAGCTCGCCGCCGTTGAAGCCGAAGCGGCGCCGTACGGCGACGCCCTGCGGGTCCCGGACGCTGGCCCGGTAGAACGACCGGGAGAGCGGTGCCCGCCAGTCCAGCACCATCGGCTCGCCGACGGGGTCGGTGACGTGGCGGCGGCCGATGTGGTGGTCGCCGTCGGCGAACTCCAGCCGGCCGAAGAAGAGCGGCGTGCTCGGGTCGTCGGCGAGTTCGGCGACCCGGCGGGAGAGCGTACGGCCGAGGGTCTCGGCGGCGTACGCGTCGCCCGCCACGTCCTGGCCGGTGCTGAAGAGCGCCTCGGCGTGCTCGCGCATCCGGCGCAGCGCGGTCCGGGAGGCGGCCAGGTGGGCGCGTTCGCTGGCGAGGTCGGTGGCGAGATCGGGTGCGGGCACGGTCATCTGCGGGTCCTCGGTGCGGTGTGATGTCCGTCTGCTCGCGTGTCCGGGGGTCGGTTGGCCGACCCCGGCGCGGGACGTCCGCTGCGGTGCGTGCTCACCGCGGCCGTCGGCAGGGGAAAGAAGCCTACTCGCCCGCCCACCCCGCCTCCACCGAATTACGGCGCGCCCCGGTGGTCGAGTTCCTGATGGAGACGGTCTGCGCCGAGCGGTCGGGCGGTGACCGGGCTCGTCGGCGATCGTCGCGCCGTGCCGCGCCGGGGGACGGGGTTGGAGCGGGACCGGGGGAAGGGCGGGATCATGGGCGGATGAGCGAGGAGCCGACCGCCGACCAGCGCCCGATGATGATCAGCGACCCGCAGGTGATGCGGGCGTTGGCGCACCCGGCCCGGCTGGAGATCATGGAGCATCTGACCACGACCGGCGCGGCGGTCACGGCCACCGAGTGCGCCGAGATCGTCGGGCTCTCGCCGAGTGCGACCAGCTACCACCTGCGGGAGTTGGCCCGGTACGGCCTGGTCGAGCAGGCGCCGAGCCGGGGTGACGCCCGCGAACGGCTCTGGCGGAGCACGGTCCGTTCCTGGGGTGTCGAGATCGGGCCGGACGCGTCCGCGGAGGCGCGGGCCGCGGAGGAGACCCTGATCGAGGTCTACCTCGCCCGCGATCTCGAACGGGTCCGCGACTGGGTGTACCGGTCCCGGGACGAGTCGAAGGAGTGGACGGAGGCGGCGCGGATCAGCGGCCAGACCCTGCTGCTCACCGCGGCGGAGCTGACCGCGCTGAACGACGCGGTCCGGGCCCTCATGCAGCCGTACCTGCGCCGGGAGCGTGCCGATCCGCCGGAGGGGGCGCGGCCGGTGGCGGTGCACTACGCGGCGGTGCCGATGGAGTGACGAGGGGTTGCGCCGGCAGTTGTGAAGGAATACTTTCGAAGTATGTCCTTCACAACTGTGGATGCCGTGCTGCCGACGTCCCGCTGGCGCGACGTCTACCTCACCGCCGGCGCCCGGGCCGTATCGGCCTGCGGCGACTATCTCGCCGCCATCTCCCTGGCGCTCGCGTTGCAGTCGGCGGGGGCCGGCGGGATCGCCGTCTCCGGCGTGATGCTGGCCGCGGCCCTCCCGCTGGTGCTGCTCGCGCCGCTGACCGGGCGGCTGGCCGACCGGATGGACAGCCGAACCCTGCTCGTCGGGGCCGGAGGAGCCCAGGCCGGCTGCTGCGTCGTCCTGGCGTACGCCGAGCGGGTCGACGTGATCCTGGTGTTCGTCGCGCTGCTCGCCTGCGGCCTGGCGGTGACCCAGCCGACCCTCGCCGCACTGCTGCCCGAGATGGTGCGCCGGGTGGACCTGCCCCGGGCCAGCGCGCTCAACCAGACCGCGGCGCTGCTGGGCATGCTGCTCGCACCGGGGCTGGCCGGGCTGCTGGTCGGCCAGTTCGGGGTACGGGTACCGCTGCTGATCGACGCCGCCAGCTACCTCGCCCTGGTCGCGGCGGGGCTGCTGCTGCGTACCCGTCGGGGCGGGCGGCGGACGACGGCCTCGACCAGGCCACCCGGCCCGGCACCGGTGACGCCCGCCGCCGTGGCCGGAATCCGGCCGGCCGCCGGCTGGCGGCTGCGCCGGGACCCGCTGCTCTGGACGATGGTGGTCGCCGTCGCCGGCACCATCGCCGGGGTGGGCGCGGTCAACGTGATCGAGGTGTTCTACGTACGGGAGACCCTGCACGCCTCGACGACCATGTTCGGCCTGGTGAGCACCGCCTGGATCCTGGGCATGCTGATCGGTGCCGGGCTGCTGGCCCGGACCGCCCGGCGGGCCCGCGACGACGGCGCGCTGGCCCAGGGCGTGCTGGTGCTGCTCGGCCTCGCCTGCCTGGCCGTCGCGCTCGGCGCCGTCGTGCCCGCCGCCGGCTGGCTGCTGCCGCTCTGGCTGATCGGCGGCGTGGCCAACGGCGGGCTCAACGTGTTCAGCAACCTGGTGCTGACCAACCGGGTGCCGCCCGCCGAGCGGGGCCGGGCCTTCGCGGCACAGGGCGCCGCGAACCAGGGGGCCGGAATGTTCGGCTTCCTGGTCGGTGGCGTGCTGCTGGCCCGGTTCGCGCCGCGCCCGCTGGTCGCCGTCACCGGTCTGGCCGGGTTGGCCGTGGTCCTCGCGGTGACGCCGATCGTGCTCCGGGCGGCCCGCCGGGAGCGGCGCGCCGGTCCGGTGACCGGGCCGGAGGGTGCGGCATTGGCCACTTCCGTCCCGGCCGCCTGAGCGGGCGTCCGATCCGCCGGTTACGGTCGGATCATGACCGAGCTACGGCGACCCCGGGTAGGCCATATCCAGTTCCTCAACTGTCTGCCGATCTACTGGGGCCTGATGCGCTCCGGCGCGCTGATCGACGTCGACCTGCACAAGGACGCCCCGGACCGGTTGAACGCGGCGCTGGTCGCCGGCGACCTCGACATCGGCCCGATCTCGCTGGTCGAATACCTCCGGCACGCCGACGAGCTGCTGCTCCTGCCGGACCTGGCGGTCGGCAGCGACGGGCCGGTGCTCTCGGTCAACATCGTCTCCACCCGCCCGCTGGACGAGCTCGGCGGGGCCAAGGTCGCGCTCGGCTCCACCTCCCGGACCGGGGTACTGCTCGCGCAGCTCCTGCTCGCCGAGCGGTACCGGGTGGATCCCGAGTACTTCACCTGTCCGCCGGACCTGACCCAGATGCTGCTGGAGGCCGACGCCGGCGTACTGATCGGTGACGTGGCGCTCCGCGCGCTCTACGAGGCGCCCCGGCGCGGGCTGGCGGTGACCGACCTCGGGCAGGCCTGGCGCGAGTGGACCGGGCTGCCGATGGTCTTCGCCGTCTGGGCGGTACGCCGGGACTTCGCCGCCGAACACCCGGGTCTGGTCAAGGAGGTGCACGAGGCCTTCCTGCGCTCCCGGGACCTCTGCCTGGCCGAGCTGGACGAGGTGGCCGAGGCGGCGGCCCGCTGGGAGACGTTCGACGCGGCGACGCTGGCCACGTACTTCCGGGCGCTGGACTTCTCGCTGGGTGAGCGCCAGGTGGCGGGGCTGCGGGAGTTCGCCGGCCGGGCCGTCACGCTCGGCGCCACTCCGCCGTTGCCGCCGGACGGCCCCGCCTTCTTCGCCGTCTGAGTCGCGCCGGTCAGGCTCCCCGGCACGGACGGCGCCGGGGGCCCGACCGGATCAGTCCGTACGGAGCTGCCGGGCCACGTTCTCGCAGATCTTCGCCCCGTGCGTGTAGCCGAGGCTGATGTCGTAGCGGGTCTCGACGGCCATCGTCCAGCCGTCGCCGATCGCGAGGCAGTTGACGGTGTACTTCTGCTCGCGGGTCCGGTCCACCCAGCCGTTCTTGATCGCGATCTCCTTCTGCTCCGCGGCCGGGAAGGCCTTGCGGATGCCGAAGTTGCCGACCCCCCGTACCTGGCGCATCTCGTCGAGCAGCCACGTGGTCCACTTCGGACCGGCCGCCCGCCCGTCGGCGATGCAGGCACCCAGCCGGGCGGCGTCCCGGGCCGACAGCGCGGTGCGGCTCCAGCCGCCGTCGGCGGCCGGGCTGCTGTCGGTCAGGTCGCAGATGCTGATCAGCCGCTTGATCGACGCCGTACCGCCGTTGACCTCGTAGAGCGTCTGGGCCGCGTTGTTGTCGCTGTCCCGGATCATGATGCTGACCTGGTTCATCCGGGTGTCGCTCGGGGCGTCGCCCTGCTCGGCAGCACGGCGCAGGAAGTCCGCTCCGATCCACGCCTTGATCATCGAGGCGGTCGGGTTGGTCTCGTCCATGTTGTCGGACCCGGAGATCTCGCCGGTCCGGGTGTCGAGCAGGGCCCAGTTCCACCAGCCGTCCGTGTCGACCGTCACGTCCGTGGGGGCCACCGACAGCGGCGGCGGCTCCGGACTGGGTGTCGGGCTCGGGGTCGGTTCGCCGGCCGGCGCGGGCCGCCCGCCCCCGGCCGGCGGGTTGCCCCACTCGGCGGCGGCGGAGTGCGCGAAGGGCGACCCGGGCAGCAGCCGGAGCGCGACGAGCACCAGCACCAGCAGTACCACGGAGACGAGGGTCAGGCGCAGCAGCGTCGAGCGGTTGGAGTTGGCGGCGTGGCCGCGCGAGCCCGCCATCAGGTCGTCTCCGTGTCGTTGTCGCCGGACTTCGTGCTGATCGGTTGCGGGATCTTCAGCGCGGCCCCGGGCTGCACGGTGACCAGTTGGGTGGCGACGCTGGCGCAGACGCCGGCGCCGAAGTCGAGGCCCTTCCTCCCGGAGTAGCGGGTCAGCACCGAGAGCACCCACTTGTCGGTGATGGCCAGGCAGTTCAGGTGCCACTTCCCGTCAGCGTTGATCAGGGTCCAGCCGTTCTTGATGCTCACCGGACCCTGCGCCGTGATCTCCTTCGGCAGGCCGTCGATGATGCCCCAGCGGCCGCCGCCCTGCCGGAGCCCCTGGTCCTTCTTGGCGGTGCTTCCCTGCACCTTGCTCATCTCGGTCAGCACCCACTTCGTCCACTTCGGTCCGGCGGCGGTGCCGTCCTTGATGCACTCGCCCATCCGTACCGCGTCGCGGGCGGACATCGCGGTGTAGCTCCACCAGACGCGGCCACCACCGGGACTGACGCTGTGGGTGTCGCTGAGCTTGCACATCTTGACCAGGCGTTCGAGGGTCACTTCTCCGCCGGCCCTGGCGTAGAGGAAGTTCGCCGCGTCGTCGTTGCTGTTCCGGATCGCGGTGCTGGCCATCCGCAGCCCGTTTTCCGGTGGCTGCTTGGGGCCGAACTGGCGCAGGTAGTCCGACGCCAGCCAGACCTTGATCATCGACTCGGTGGAGTTGGTCGCCGACATGTTCCTGGCGCCGGAGATCTTCCCCGTCTTCCGGTCGAGCAGCGCCCAGGAGAAGAAGCCGTCGACCCCGCTCATCGTGACCGGCGCGGCGGCCAGGGTGGGTGGTGGCGGGGCGGCTGGCGTGCTGCCGGCGGGTGTCTCGTCCGACGAGGACGGGGCGCCGGGGTTGGCCAGCCGGGCGTACGCGGCGGGTACGAGCAGCATGCCGCCAAGCACGACTGTCGCGATGGCGAACGCCATGATCAGACGGGGACGCATGAGGAGACGGGCTCCAAGGGTGAGGGCCGGGGGGCCGCTGTTTCCAGGGCACTGGCGTACTGCGGGAATGCCGTTTCGGGGTGTTGCTCGGCGCGACTCGCAGGCCCCACACCGGCGTGCTCCGCGCCCAGCCCTACCGGGGGAGGCGGTAGGACCGACCGGGAGAAGTTTACGTGCCCTGGCCCGATGCGCCAGATGCCGAGGGGAGCTGATCTAGTAGTTGTCGCCCGGATATAGCCCTATATCTGCCATTAGATACGCAATAAAGGTGCCGGTGTGACCCGGCTCATTCACCCATCAGTGCGGACATTTGGGTGGGGTGCGTTCGCCCAGCTCCGAGCGCGTCTCAGGTTTCGGGTCGGGTACGGACTCTTACACCCCTTGGTTTGGCACCCCCTGAGCTGTAACACTTACCCCGTGTACGGAAGTGACTTTCCGGGCCCGGATGACGGACCGGCCGGCGGGCTGCTCGATCAGGTCGAAGCGGCGGAGGTGGCGTTGCGTGACGCCGCCACCCGCGGACGTCCCGATCCGGCGGCGGGCCGGGGCGCCGACGGCGATCCACTCGACTACTTCACCGCACTGGTCCAGGCGGATCAGAAGATCGAACCGCGGGACTGGATGCCCGACGCCTACCGGAAGACCCTGATCCGGCAGATCGCCCAGCACGCGCACTCGGAGATCATCGGGATGCAGCCGGAGGGCAACTGGATCAGTCGCGCGCCCTCGCTCAAGCGCAAGGCGATCCTGCTCGCGAAGGTGCAGGACGAGGCCGGGCACGGCCTCTACCTCTACGCCGCCGCCGAGACCCTGGGCATCAGCCGGGACGAGCTGGTCGAGCTGCTGCTCAGCGGACGGCAGAAATACAGCTCGATCTTCAACTACCCCACCCTGAGCTGGGCGGACGTCGGTGCGATCGGCTGGCTGGTGGACGGCGCCGCGATCGTCAACCAGGTGCCGCTCTGCCGCTGCTCCTACGGGCCGTACGCCCGGGCGATGATCCGGGTCTGCAAGGAGGAGTCCTTCCACCAGCGGCAGGGCTACGAGATCCTGCACACGCTCGCGCACGGCACCCCCGCGCAGCGGGCCATGGCCCAGGACGCGGTGGACCGCTGGTGGTATCCGTCGCTGGCCATGTTCGGCCCGCCGGACACCGACTCGACGCACTCCCAGCAGTCGATGGCCTGGAAGATCAAGCGGTTCTCCAACGACGAGCTGCGGCAGCGCTTCGTCGACATGTGCGTCCAGCAGGTCGAGGCGCTCGGACTGCGGCTGCCCGACCCGGACCTGCGCTGGAACGAGCAGCGCCAGGCGTACGACTTCACCCAGCCGGACTACGCCGAGCTGATGCGGGTGATCTCCGGCCAGGGCCCGTGCAACCGGCAGCGGATCGAACACCGCCGGAAGGCGCACGCCGACGGCGCGTGGGTCCGGGAGGCCGCCGCAGCGTACGCGGCGAAGCGGGCCGGTGACCGGGCTGCCGGACGGGTGGACGCGGGCGCGGGAGCCCGGGTCGCGGAGGTGGCGGCATGAGCGACGTCGGCGGATCCGGCGACCGGCAGGTCCAGCGGCGGGATTCGCCGCTCTGGGAGGTCTTCGTCCGGGCCCGGCGCGGGTTGTCGCACAGCCACGTCGGCAGCCTGCACGCGCCCGACGCCGAGTTGGCCCTGCGCAACGCCCGCGACCTCTACACCCGCCGGCAGGAGGGGGTGTCGATCTGGGTCGTCCCCGCCTCGGCGATCACCGCGTCCAGCCCGGACGAGAAGGACGCCTTCTTCGACCCCGCCGCGGACAAGGTCTACCGGCACCCGACCTTCTACGAGGTGCCGGACGGGGTGGCGCACCTGTGAGCGCCACAGTGGACCATCTGCTCGCACTCGGCGACGACGCGCTGATCGCCGCGCAGCGGCTCGCCGAGTGGGCGACCGTCGCACCCGAGATGGAGGAGGACGTCGCGCTGGCCAACATCGCCCTGGACCAGCTCGGCGCCGCCCGCCTGCTGCTCGCCTACGCGGGGGAGCGCGAAGGGGCCGGCCGGGACGAGGACGCGCTGGCGTACCTGCGGGACGACCGGGAGTTCCGCAACTGCCTGCTCGTCGAGCTGCCCAACGGCGACTTCGCGGTCACCATGGCGAAGCTGCTCTTCCTCTCGGCCTACCAGCTCCCGCTCTACGTCGCGCTGAGCGGCTGCCCCGACAGCCGGCTCGCCGCCATCGCCGGGAAGGCGCGCAAGGAGGTCGCCTACCACCTCGACCACGCCCGACAGTGGACGGTACGGCTCGGCGACGGCACCGCCGAGTCGCACCGGAGGATGCAGGCCGCGGTCGACGAGATCTGGCCGTACACCCACGAGCTCTTCGCCGCCGACCCGGCCGCGCCGGTCGACCCGGCCGGGCTGCGCGGCGCCTTTCTCTCCACCGTGGAGCCGGTGCTCGCGGCGGCGACGCTGGACCGCCCGGCGGACGGATGGGCGCCGGCCGGCGGCCGCAGCGGGCTGCACACCGAGCACCTGTCCTATCTGCTCGCCGAGATGCAGGTGCTGCACCGCGCCCATCCCGGTGCGCGATGGTGAGCGCGAGGAGTGCGGGAGCGCAGCGACCAAGCCCCGCAGTCGCGATCGGAAGGTCGGCATGGTGAGCGCCCGGCAGGCCGCGGCCGGGGTGGTGGACCCGGAGTTGCGGGTGCTCACCATCGACGAGCTGGGCATCCTGCGCGATGTGACCCGCGACCCGGAGACCGGCCGGGTGACCGTGACCATCACGCCGACCTACACCGGCTGCCCGGCGATGGACGTGATCCGCGCCGACGTCCGGGCCGCGCTGGCCGCCGCCGGGCATCCCGGTGCCGAGGTGGTCACCGTCTACGCCCCGGCGTGGAGCACCGACTGGATCTCCGAGTCCGGCCGGGCCAAGCTGGCCGCCGCCGGCATCGCCCCGCCCGGTCCCGCCACCGGCGCCAGCGGCCCGGTCGCGCTGACCCTGACCGTACGCTGCCCGCAGTGCGGGGCGGCCGACACCGAGCAGGTCAGCCGGTTCGGCTCCACGGCCTGCAAGGCGCTCTGGCGCTGCCGGGCCTGCCGGGAACCCTTCGACCACCTGAGGGCGCTGTGAGCGTGACGATCACCCGGCCGGTACGCCGCCGCCCGGTCTTCCACCCGCTGCCGGTACGCGCGGTCGACCGGCTGACCGACGACGCGGTGGCGATCACCTTCGAGGTGCCGGTCGAGCTGCGTGACACCTTCGCCTTCCGGGCCGGGCAGCACCTCACCGTGCGCCGGTTCGCGCAGGGCGGGGCCGAGGCGCCGGTGGAGGTGCGCCGGTCGTACTCGATCTGCTCGAACCCGGCGGAGCTGGCCGCGACCGGCCGGTTGCGGATCGGGGTGCGGGAGGTGGCCGGCGGCGCCTTCTCCACGTTCGCGGTCGGCGCGTTGCGGGCCGGGGACGCCGTCGACGTGCTGCCGCCGCTCGGGCACTTCAGCACGGACTTCGCCCCGGACCGGGTCCGGCACTACGCCGCGGTGGTCGCCGGGTCGGGCATCACCCCCGTGCTGGCGCTCGCCGCGACCGCCCTGGCCGTCGAGCCGGCCAGCACGTTCACCCTGGTGTACGGCAACCGGTACGCCCGGACGGTGATGTTCGTGGAGGAGCTGGCGGACCTGAAGGACCGGTACCCGCAGCGGCTGCACCTGGTGCACGTGCTGTCCCGGGAGCCCGGCGAGTCGCCGCTGCTCTCCGGCCGCGTCGACGCCGACCGGCTCGGCCGGCTGCTCGACACCATCGTGCCGGCCGAGCGGATCGACGAATGGTTCCTCTGCGGCCCGTACGGGATGGTCCTGGACGCGAAGGACGTGCTCGCCGCCCGGGGGGTGCCGGCGGAGGCGGTACGGGCGGAACTGTTCCATGTGGACGCGCCGCCTGCGCCGCCGGTGCGGCCGACCGCGACGGCGGCCGGCAGCGAGGTGACGATCCGGCTGGACGGCCGGACGTCGAGTTTCCGGATGGGCCGCGACGAACGGGTGCTCGACGCCGCGCTGAGGGTCCGCGCGGAGCTGCCGTACGCCTGCAAGGGTGGGGTCTGCTCGACCTGCCGGGCGAGGGTCGTCTCCGGCGAGGTGTCGATGGCCCGCAACTACGCGCTGGAGCCGGACGAGGTGGCCGCCGGGTACGTGCTGACCTGCCAGTCCAGCCCGCTGACCGACACCCTGGTCGTCGACTACGACGGCTGAGGCGTCCGGCCCGGCGGGCCACACCGGGAGGCGGTGGACGCCTCAGCCGGGCAGGCGGACGGCGAGCACCCGGGTCACGGGGCGGAATCCGGCGTCGTCGTACATCCGCTGGGCGGGGTTGCGGTCCGCCACCTGGAGGCCGAGCGTCGGCAGCCCGGCCGCGCGGGTGCCCCGCAGGGCGTGCGTCAGGAGTGCCCGGCCGAGCCCGTTGTGCTGGGCGTACGGCGCCACCGCCAGGTTGAGGATCCAACCGCAGGTGTCGTCGGTCCACGGCACCGGGCCGGCGCAGAGGACGTGACCGGCGCTGCGCCCGTCGGGACCGACCACCCGGGCCGACGCGCCGCTCAGCGGTGGTACCGGATCGGCGGCCTCGAACATCGCCCGGATCTCCCGGGTGTCGTCGGCCCGCCAGGGGCCCTCGGGGTGGTCCGGGCCGTACGCCGCGGCGCACGCCTCGGCGAGGTCGCTGTCCCAGCCGGCGGCGGCCAGCGACCACCCGACGGGCAGCGCGGGCGGCGCCGGCAGGTCGGTCAGGTCGTGCCGCATCTCGGTGGCGGCCCGCAGGACGGTGAGGCCACCCGCCACCAGGGCCGCCCCCAGGCCGCCGTGTGCGGTCTCCAGCCGGAGCCCGGCGAGGTCCCGGCGTGCCTGCCCGGCGACATCGCCCGGGGCCACCCCGGGCAGCGGCCGGACGTCGGCGGCGACGGAGCCGTCGTCGCGCAGGCAGAGCCGGGCGAGTGGGGTGTCGTCATCGGCGTGCAGCAGCGTCTCGGTCGGGGCCTCGGGGTCGGGGTGCAGGGGCACCGACGCACCCTAGCGGCGCCGGGCAGCGGGCCGCCATCGAATTGCCCCGGGTGCCGGCCGAAGTGGATTTTCCCTGGTCACCGCCTCGATATGGTGTGACGGTGTCACCTCGGCAGCCGGACAACAAGAGTGTGACCTGGGAGGAGCTCTTCTTCGACCTGGCCTTCGTGTTCGCGCTCAGCCAGTTCTCCCACGTGCTGGCCGACATTCACGGCTGGGCCGGGGTCGGCAAGGTCGTGATCCTCTTCGTCACGATCTACTGGATATGGGGCGGGGCCGGCCTCTACACCGACCAGCAGGACGTCAGCAGGCCGTCGGGCCGGATCGTGATCCTCGCGCTCGGCTTCGGCAGCCTGCTGCTGGCCATGACCATTCCCGCCGCGTACGGGGATCACGGTCTGCTCTTCGTCTGCGCCGCCCTGAGCTCCCGGATCCTGCTGGGCGTCGTCACGCTGCGAGGTCTCCCCCTCTGGCGGGCCTTCCTCCTCAGCCCGCACGGGGTGGTGGTGGTGACCGCCCCGCTGCTGCTGGCCGGTGCCCTGTCGGAGGGCAAGGCCCGGATCGCGCTCTGGACGGTCGCCGCCGTGATCGACGTGGCGAGTCCCTGGCTGGCCCGCCGAACGGTACGGGCGATCCGGGTGCAGCCACGGCACTACACGCACCGCTACGGACTGTTGATCATCATCGTGCTCGGCGAGTCCGTGATCCAGGTCGGGGCGGCGGCCGTCGGCGAACCGCTGACGAGCGTCCGGGTGCTTGCCATGGCCGCCGGGTACGCCCTGGCCTCCTCGCTCTGGTGGACGTACTTCGGCTACGGCGTGCAGGCCTTCCGGGGGGCGCTGGAGCAGGCCGAGGACCAGGCGCGCCTGCGGGTGGCGATCCTGATCTACGCGCACCTGCTGTTCAGCCTGGCGATCATCGTGATCGCCGACGGCGTGGCCGACGTGGTGACGGCGCCGGTCGAGCCGCTGTCGAGCGCCGAGACGAACCGGCTCTTCGGCGGCTGCGCCCTCTTCCTGGGCACCTTCGCCTACACCCACTGGCGGATCCACCGGAAGATCGCCTGGCGACGGGTCGGCGTGGCCGCCGCCTGCCTCGGTCTGCTGCCGCTGGCGCCCCTGCTGCCGGCCCTGGCCGCGCTCGGGCTCCTGCTCCTGCTCGTGGCCGGGGTCGCCGGGATGGAGGAGATGTTCCGGCACCGCCACGTGGCCGGCTCCGGGGGAAGCCCGCTGGAAGAGGTGGACCGGGGCCCGGTGGCGGGTGAGTGACCCGGCGCGGCGGCCCGCACATCCCGATCGGGGGTGCCGGCGGATTGCCCTGCGCTGCTGGGTCTGGCCGATGCGGGACTGCTGGTGCTGTAAGGGCCACGGGCACCGCCGGCCGGCCGGCCGGCGACCACAAGACACACCGCCGCGGGAAGGTGTCGCAGCCGTGCCGCTGGTGCCGGCAGACCGGAAAACGACTCCGGATCGGCCGGCGGGTACGGAACCGGGGCCGGGGAAAGCACCGGGCTGCGCAGTGACCGTCAGTTCACGACGGATCGACCGGACCTCCAAATTGCTGCTTAGGCAGCCTTTCCGGCTCGCCGTTGTTGACTCGGCGCCACCGCTCGCCCGTGAGTTCGGAGTACGAAACAGTAACCTCCGCCCTTCTCGCGTTCCCCTCGGTCAATCCCATGAGACCGCCACGCGGTACGAGGAGCGACATGGGTCGCGATTCCTTGGGAGGCAGGATCTCCTCACGGTTCAGCACCACGAATCCCTTCCGAGGAGCCGAGACCACCACGCCAATGTCCAAGAGCGGCCTCAACCCGAGGTTCCAGACGTAGACCTCTACTCGGCCCGCCCCGTCTGCCTCAACGCGCACCGAAGGTGGACTGGTGAAGATGTTCCGGACCGGCCGCAACGCAACCTCTGCCCGCTCTGCCCGCAACTGCTCCTGAGCCTCCCGGGCCTGCTGGCGCTCGTGCATCAGCAGCCAGGCAGCTGCGACAGCCGCAGCGACGCCGGCCAGGACTCCGGCGATGCTGCCCCAGCCCTGCATCCAATCGGTAACCTTCGGCGGTTCCCGACCCGGGGTCGGGTTGTACGTCATCGACACCACGAAGGCCAGGAACACGAAAGCGGCTAGGCCGCACGCCACGCAGCCGGTCAGCAGCCAGGGCAGACGTCGGTCACGCTCGTGGGTCACGTGGGTACGGTATCGGTTCGGCGCCAACTAGCTGTACTGACCAGGCACGTTGGTCGAGGTTGTGTGACGACACGACGTAGATAGACGTGATGACGAAGGCCTCCGGTTGTGGAGTGGAGCTGTCTAGGAACCGCTCCGCCAACAGGAGGCCTTCGTGTCCCACGCTAACGCCGCTCTGACTCCCCGCGCACGTCTTCGCCTGGCGCGTCTGATCGTGGACGAGGGCTGGTCGGTCGCCCGTGCCGCGGAACGCTATGACGTGTCCTGGCCGACTGCGAAACGCTGGGCCGTGCGGTATGCCGAGCATGGTGCGGCCGCAATGACGGATCGGTCCTCACGCCCTCAGCGCAGCCCGACCAAGACGGCCCAGCCGGTGGTGCGCAAGATCGTGCACCTGCGATGGAAACAGCGGCTTGGACCAGTGCAGATCGCCGGCCAGTTGGCGATGCCGGCCTCGACCGTGCACGCCGTGCTGACCCGCTGCCGGATCAACCGCCTGTCACACATCGACCGCGCCACCGGCGAGCCGATCCGCCGCTACGAACACGACCGGCCCGGCGCGATGCTGCACGTCGACGTCAAGAAGTACGGCAACGTCCCCGACGGTGGTGGCTGGCGATACGTCGGCCGCGCCCAGGGCGAGCGCCACCGCCAAGCCACCGCCCGGCGCACCGGCGTCCGTAACACCCGCCACGCACCGAACATCGGCACGGCGTTCGTGCACACCGTCGTCGACGATCACTCCCGCGTCGCCTACGCCGAGATTCGCGACAACGAGACCGCCGCCACGGCGATCGACGTGCTACGCAACGCCGTGGCCTGGTTCACCGAGCGCGGCGTCACCATCGAACGCGTCCTAAGCGACAACGGCTCGGCCTACAAGTCACACGCCTGGCGCGACGCGTGCCACCAACTTGGCATCAAGCCGAAGAAGACCCGCCCCTACCGGCCCCAGACCAACGGCAAGGTGGAACGGTTTCACCGCACCATGACCAACGGCTGGGCACTACGACGCTTCTACAGCTCGGAGCACGCCCGCCGCGTAGCCCTACCCGCCTGGCTCCATCACTACAATCACCACCGACCCCACACCGCCACCGGCGGCAAACCGCCCATCACCAGGTTGACCAACCTCCCTGGGCAGTACAACTAGCTGACCAGGTCAAACCTGGCCTTGGACCCGGCTCCACTCCTGGCTAGGCCAGGCCGATGCCACGCCGGGGCGCCGTGACTGTGCGCCCGTCGGCAAGGTTCACGAAGCCCGGAGATCCTGGTACCTGGCGCCGCGCTTGGCACAGGTCTCCTGAACGCCGTCGGTGACCATGAACCACGTACCCTCAGCCCCGGCCTCCAGGCGGTACGGCAGTGGCGTTGACCACCTGACGGTCCGTGTCGAGACCACCGAACCGCCGCCGGGCATCCTGAACTCCCAGCCGGTGACCGTGATCGGCGACCTGCCCGTGTTCCGGGCGGTCACGCTGGTGAACCACTGACCACTCATGTCGACTGTGACGAGAGCCTGCACTGCGGTCACGGTCACTACAGGGCCGCTGCGCTTCCACGAGACCACCTGCCACAGCAGCGACGCAGCACTCATATCGATGGCGATGATCGACAGAAGAACCGGGATAGACATGCGTGGCATGGGGCTCTACCCGGCAAAACGCCGGTGTACCGTCCGAAGTGGCGGCCCCGGGATAGGGCCCGGCGGCCGCCACCACCCCAGCCCTATCTGGGAGTGCAAATGCCGCGACCTCTGGCGGTTGATCCACGATTCGGCCCCGAGCTGCGCCGTCTGCGCGAAGAGCGCGGCCTGAGCGTCCGCGAACTGGCCTCGGCCGGCCTAACCAGCAAGACACAGATCCACGACTTGGAGACCGGCCGGCGGCGGCCCACCGTAGCGACCGCCGCCCACCTCGATCGGGCGCTCAACGCAGGTGGTCATCTTGCCGCGATGGTCCGCGAGGCAGGACCGCCGCCGGAGAGCGCCGAGCGCCTGGCCTACGTCGTCCAGCATCCGCGCCGGGTCGATGGGCCGACACTGGACGCACTGACCGACCTACTCGCCGCGCAACGCCGGCTTGAGGATGCCGTGGGATCGGTCGCCGTGCTCGGCCCGGTGCGTGCACAGCTCGGCCTCGTGACCGGACTGGTCGGCGAGGCACGCTGCACGCTGAGGCCCCGGCTGGTCGACTTGGCGTCGCAGTGGACCCAGTTCGCCGGCTGGCTGCACATCGCCGCCGGCCAGGACCAGGCGGCGGCCCGCTGGCTCGCCCGCGCCCTGGAGCTGGCCACCGAGGTCGACAACCGAGACATGGTCGCGACCGCGCTCAGCTTCCGCGCGCATCTCGCCGAAGGGCAGGGCCGGACCGGCGACATGATCGGCCTATCCCTCGCGGCCAGCCGGGACCCGGGCGTCTATCCGGGACTACGCGCGTACTGCGCCGGGCAGAGCGCCCGCGGACTGGCGACGGCAGGCGCCGACGCGGCCGAGGTGCTGCCGCTGCTGAGCGAGCTGCGCGACCTTGCGGCCGAACAGTCCCAGGACGACCTACCGCCGTCCGGCTACTGGTACACGGACAGCTTCTTTGCCATCCAAGAAGGCATCACCCTGCGGCATCTGGCCGAGACGGACCGGCGACACGCGACCCGGGCCGTCGAACTGCTCGCCGCTGGCGTCGCGGCCACCCCGCCGGAGTCGCGGGGATCGGACTGGCACGGCCGGCACATCGTCCAGCTTGGTCAGGCGCTGACGCTCGCCGGTGACCAGCCCGCCGCGCAGGACGCTCTCGACCGCGCTCGCGACATCGCCACCGCGACCGGCTCTCGGCCACTCGCCGCGCAGATCACGGCCGCTGTCCGCAACCTGTCCGCACATCGGTAGCGCGGACACGGACACGCTGTCCATCACCCGCTGCGCCGGAAAGGCTACGAGCAGGGCGCGCGCTGGGCGGATGTACGACCGCCTGCAACCCGAGCGCCCGGCCGGCCCGGGGCAGACCTTCCCCCGGATCCCGCCCCGGGCCGGCGCCGGCTCAGGTTGAGAGTGCCGCTCGGCGATCCGGGATCCCGGGCGGCACGGGGCGGAGGGGCGATGCTGACGCGGGTACGCCGCTGGATCCGGCGCCGCGCGCGGGTGCGGGACTTCCGGCGCGACGGCCGCCGGTGGGTACGCGTGCGTGGACCGGGGCGATGATGCCCGAGGGACCGCCCGGCCTGGCCATCGATTGGGCCTGGGCGTCGCTACGGACCCATGCCGACGGTCACGCCTGTATCGGCTGCCGGGGCTACTGGTGCCCCACGGTCGAATGGGCGCTGTGGGTCGCCATCTCCGACCAGTTGGTCGACGGCGACGACCGGCGCCAGGCGGTCACCGTCGTCGCGCGGCAGGTGTTGCGCGCGCACTGGCCGCGCACCGTGGACGGATGCCGGCCGTGCGGGCTGCCGAACTGTGAACGGGCTCGCCTGTCCGGCGGGTGGCTGGACGCGATCGGCGACCCGTACGTCCCGCCGTCGGCGACGATTCTGCGCCCGACGGCCACACCGACAGATGACGACCTGCGGCGCATCACCGAGATGGATTGACCCATGCACGCTGCTACTCGTCACCCTTCCGCGCCGGCCGTCGTGCTGGCTTGTCGTCGTACCGGGCGCCGTACTGCTCGGCACACGTCTTGCCCTGCCTGTAGCAGCCGTTCTCCTCGCACCACTGCCGGCGGGTCGCCTTCCAGCGACCCCACCCCCGACAAGCCCGCCACGCCCCTGCCTCGCTCGGCCATGTGAAAAGATCCTTCGAAGTTGGTTGATTCGTCGAAGGTTCTGCACTAACAAGGGGGCATGAGGATGCTCCGAGTGCGTCGTACCCAGCTCCGAGTCGGGCTGGCCTCCTGCGCGGCGGTCGGGCTGCTGGCCACGACGCTGCCGACCCCGCCGGTGGCGGCGGCCCAGCCGTCGAGCGCCGCCGCCGACCCGTTCTCCGCGTACGCCAGGTTCAACGTCCCGGCCGAGGACGGCACCCGGGACCGGACGATCGAGGACGAGCTGGTCCGGCTCGCCGACGGGGCGCCGGCCGGCGGCTACATCCGCGGTCTGATGTACAGCTGGAGTTCGCCGGTGGTGGCCGAGGCGCTGAAGCGGGCGGCCGCCCGGGGAGTGATCGTCCGGGTGGTGCTCGACGAGACCGGCGGCGGGGTGAACACCGGCGCGGACAACGCGGCGATGGCGGTACTGCGTTCGGCCAACCTGGACGACCTGGTGATCTGCGGCGGGGGATCGGCGGTGGCCGGCTCGACGGCCTGCATCGGCAACAGGAGTAACTCGATCAACCACAACAAGGTCTTCACGTTCTCCACCAGCGGGACGATGAAGCGGGTGGTCTTCGTCAGCTCGCAGAACCTGACCTTCACCCAGAACAACCTCTTCAACAGCGCCCTGGTCGTGCACGAGGACTACGAGCTGTACGACCACTTCACCGCGTACTTCAACGACATGCGGGCGCAGCGCAAGAACAACGACTACTTCAACACCGCCAACGGCTACTACAAGTCGCCGACCACCGCGGTCACCGTCTACCACTCGCCCCGGGCCGGCAGCGACACCCTGGCCAACCGGCTGGCCGAGGTGAACGCGTACGAGAGCGGCTGCTCGGTGGACGTGGCGCACGCGCAGTTCACCGACGCCCGCCCGGAGGTCGCCGCCGAACTGCGCCGGATCGGCCGGCTCGGCTGCCGGGTGCGGGTCGTCTACGGCTCGATGGGCAGCACCGCGTACGCCACCCTGAACGGGCAGCCGAACGTCTCGCTGAAGAAGTACCACGACGCCGAAACCAGCAACTACGACGGCCGGGTGGTCACACTGCACTCCAAGAACATCGTCATCCGGGGGACCTTCGCCGGGGTGGCCGGGCGCAGTGTCGTCTTCACCGGCTCGCACAACATCACCGATCCCGCGTTGACCGACCACGACGAGACGCTGGTCAAGATCGAGCACCCGACGGTCTGGAACGACTTCCACGGCAACTTCGAGACGGTGTGGAGCCGGGCCAAGTGCGTCAACCCGGACAACGGAAGCTGCACCACCTGACTCGCGCCGGTCGTACCGGCCCGGAGCCTTTTGGGAGTTCTGGGCGCTTATGTCGATGGCGACCTTTTGCCGCGCGGGCGTCTCCCACCGGATCGGCAGGTCGGTCCGGACGGCTTCCGCCCTGACCCTGGTGTGCGTGTCGACCGTCCTGGTCGGCGTGGCCGCGACGCCCAGCGCGAGCGCGGCCACGCCGCCGGTACCGCTCGGCAGTGCGGCGGACTTCGCGGTCCTCGCCGGCACCACGGTCACCAACGCCGGAGCCAGCGTGATCAACGGGGACATCGGTGTGAGCCCGGGTACGGCGGTGACCGGATTCCCTCCCGGCCAACTGAACGGGGACGTCCACGACGGCACCCTCGACGTCGGGCGTACCGCGTACACCCTCACCGGCGGCGCCGGCGACAACGCCGCGACCTGGAACCCGGTCGTTTCCGTCCGGGTTCCCCTGTCGGCGGTCGCCGGTGTCTACACCGCGACGGTGACGTTCTCGGTCGCGTGACGCGGATGACCGCGGTACCGCCCCCGGGGCCACCACCCGGCGGAAAGCCCCGGCGTACCCTCGAATCCATGGTGAGCCGGGAGATCGACGACATCCTGCAGCGCGGCGCGGACGGCGGGCGGATCACGCCCGAGGAGGCCCTGCTGCTCTACACCGAGGCGCCCTTCCACCCGCTGGGCGAGGCGGCCGACGCGGTACGCCGCCGCCGTTACCCGGACAACATCGTCACGTACCTGATCGACCGCAACATCAACTACACCAACGTCTGCGTGACGGCGTGCAAGTTCTGCGCCTTCTTCCGCGCCCCGAAGCACCGCGAGGGCTGGACCCACCCGACGGAGGAGATCCTGCGCCGCTGCGGCGAGGCGGTCGAACTGGGCGCCACCCAGGTGATGTTGCAGGGCGGCCACCACCCCGACTACGGCGTCGAGTACTACGAGGAGCTCTTCTCCTCGGTCAAGCGGGCGTACCCGCAGCTCGCGATCCACTCGATCGGCCCGAGTGAGATTCTGCACATGGCCAAGGTCTCCGGGGTCAGCCTGGACGAGGCGATCAGCCGGATCAAGGCGGCCGGACTCGACTCGATCGCGGGTGCGGGCGCGGAGATGCTGCCCGAGCGGCCCCGTAAGGCGATCGCGCCGCTCAAGGAGTCCGGCGCGCGTTGGCTGGAGGTCATGGAGCTCGCCCACCGGCAGGGCATCGAGTCGACCGCGACCATGATGATGGGGACCGGCGAGACCAACGCCGAGCGGATCGAGCACCTGCGGATGATCCGGGACGTGCAGGATCGCACCCGGGGCTTCCGGGCCTTCATCCCGTGGACGTACCAGCCGGAGAACAACCACCTGAAGGGCCGCACCCAGGCGACCAGGCTGGAGTACCTGCGGCTGATCGCGGTCGCCCGGCTCTTCTTCGAGACCGTGCCGCACCTGCAGGCATCCTGGCTGACCACGGGCAAGGACGTCGGCCAGCTCGCCCTGCACATGGGGGTGGACGACCTCGGCTCGATCATGCTGGAGGAGAACGTGATTTCCTCGGCCGGCGCGCGGCACCGCTCCAACCTGCACGAACTGATCTGGATGATCCGTTCGGCCGGTCGGATCCCGGCCCAGCGGGACACGCTCTACCGGCATCTCGCGGTGCACCACACCCCGGCGGACGATCCGACCGACGACCGGGTGGTCTCGCACTTCTCCTCGATCGCGCTGCCGGGCGGCGGCGTCGGCCGGGCACTCCCGCTGGTCGAGGCCCGCTGATACCGCTCTGAAGCGTTAAGAAGGGCCCCTTCCTGTCGCAGAAGCGATCGGGAGGGGCGCTTTCGTGCCCCCTCCTCCATTCGGGCCAGGTGGTCTGGGCGGGGTGGACACCCGGGGGTGGGCGAGGTGGTCGATCATTTCGGCCGTTGCGCCGGTGGCCCCGCGAGTTGCCGCCGAAAAGCGCCATCTACCAGGACATTCTTGGTGTCTGTACCCGGTCGGCCGGTCATAACGGTTGGATCAAGAGGGCGCTGTACGGCGCGGGGAACCGATAGCGTCCCCCGTCGTACGACCCGATCAACCAACGGTCGTCCTCTATCGGTCCGTGAGGGCCGTTCACATAACGCACGGCATCGTGGGCGAGGTGGACAACCACCTCGCCCACGGTGTGTCCCGGCGGAGCCGCCCGCGATTGACTACAGTGCGCAGTCGTGCGAACACAGATACCGCTGGCGGCGGTCGCGTGCGTCCTGATGGGCCTCGCGGCGGCCCCACCCGCGCTCGCGGGCGGCGGCCTCACCCGGCCGACGGCCCCCGCCGGCCCGGCCGACCTCGTGGCCCGGCTCGGCGCGTCCCCGTCGGACACCACCGGACGACAGCGCCTGGTGACCGCGACGGTCTCCAACCGGGGCCCGGCGGTGGCCCGCGGCGTACGCCTCCGCTTCGCCGGCGAGGTGGACAGCGAGGCGGTCGACCCGCGCAGCGTGCGGTTCTGTGCCCGCCCCGAACCGGTAAAGAGCCCGACCGCCGGGCCGTCGCTGGTGGTGCCCTTCGCCGGCGAGTGTCCGCTGCCCGAACTGCTCCCCGGCCGGTCGGCACGCCTGGTCGCCGTCCTCGCCTGGGTGGCCGGTACGACCGGCGTCGTCGGGCGGTTGACCGTGGCGGTGTCGCACGCCGGCCGCGACCCGGTGCCGGACAGCCCGGCGAACGTTCCGCTGGCGGCGACCGCCGCCGCGCCGCCCGGTGGGCCGAGCGGGCCCAGCGCGGCTCCGGGCCCGAGCGCCGCCCCGGGGGCAGGCGCCACCGGGGAGCACGGGACCGCCCCACCGGACGGCGCACCCGGGCCGGCGGAGCCCGATGACGGACCCGGTCCGGCGCAGCCCGATGACGGTCCCGGTCCGGCGGAGCAGGCCGGCGCGGGTCCGACCCCGGGCGGCGGGGCGGCGGCCACCGGCGGAGACACCACCGGCGCGGGGCAGGAGGGCGACGGCGGGGTGCTCCCGGCGACCGGGGGACCGGCCACCCTCCTGGCCGGCGTGGGCCTGGCCGGTACGGCCCTCGGCGGCGTGCTGTGGCGATGGGCCCGGCGGCGCGGCTCGGCGGCCGGCAGCCCGTACCGGCACTGAGGACGGGGCGGCCGGGCCGGGGCGGGGCGGGGCTCGGCTGACTGGCAGACTTGGCCAGCGTGACCCGTACTCCGACCGGACCCCGCGCCAGCCTGGACAAGCAGCCCCACGAGGTCGCGGCGATGTTCGACCAGGTGGCCTCGCGGTACGACCTGACCAACACCGTCATCTCCTTCGGGCAGGACCGGGGGTGGCGCCGGGCCACCCGGGCGGCCCTCGGACTGCGGGCGGGTCAGCGGGTCCTCGACGTCGGCGCCGGCACCGGGGTCTCCACCGCCGAACTGGCCACCTCCGGGGCGTACGCGGTCGGGCTGGACCTCTCCATCGGCATGCTCCGGGCCGGCCGGCGGGTACGCCCCGAGGTGCCGCTGCTGGCCGGTGACGCGCTGCGGCTGCCGTTCCCGGACGCCGCCTTCGACGCGGTCACCATCTCGCTGGCCCTGCGCAACGTGGTGGACACCGAGGCGGCGCTGCGGGAGATGGCCCGGGTGACCCGGCCCGGTGGCCGGTTGGTGGTCTGCGAGTTCAGCACCCCGACCAATCCGGTGTTCCGCACCGTCTACCTCTCCTACCTGATGCGTTCGCTGCCGTCGGTGGCCCGGGCGGTGGCCAGCAACCCGGACGCGTACGTCTACCTGGCCGAGTCGATCCGGGCCTGGCCGGACCAGGCGGGGCTGGCGGGCCGGATCGCCGCCGCCGGCTGGGAGCGGGTGGCCTGGCGGAACCTGACCGGCGGCGTCGTCGCGCTGCACCGGGCCGTACGCTCATGAAGTTTCTTGTTTTAAATGTCTTTAGTCCGTTTGATCCGCAAAGGACCGTCTGAGCCCGTAGGCTGCGCCCATGACGGGGGCAGACCGGCAGGCCGACGGCGAGGGGCGGAGCGCGGAGGACGCGGCCGGGACCGACCCGGAGCGGGCCGAGCTGATCGCCCAACTCCGGGAGCTGGCCGGACCGGACCCGGTGGCCGTGCGGACGGTGGTCGCCGACGTGCTCGCCGCGCTCGACCGGGTCACCGACGGGACGCTGCGGGAACCGCCGCCGGACGAGGAGGACCGCATCTGGTCGGACGCCGTGGACGGCCAACGGGACCCCCTGGCGCCGGCCACCGGACCCGGTACCCGAACGGCGGACACCTTCCCGGTCGAGCCGCGACCGGCCCGGCCGGAGCCCGGCGAGCCGCATCCGGCGGAGCCGCACCCCGCCGAACCGCATCCGGTCCAACCCCGTCCGGGGGAACTCCATCCGCCCCGACCGGGGCCGCCCGACCCGCACCCGCCCGAGCCGCATCCGGCGGAGCCGCACCCCGCCGAGCCGGCGCCGTCCGATCCGCACCCGGCCGAGCCCGGACCGGTCACGCCGGGACCGATCGAGCGTCGGCCGACCCAGCGCAGCGGCGAGGATCCCGGCTGATTTCCGCCTTCCGAAGGACCGTGGAAGGTAGCCGGCGCGCCTACCTCGGCAAGTTAGGTCCACCTAACCCGTGGCCGGCCGTTTCGCGGTCTTAGAATCCTCCCGGACCATGCTTGTGAAGCATTTCACGAGCGTCGGAAGGGGAGGCGCGGATGACGGCGATCGAGAACGACGCCGACGTCATCGTCGTGGGCGCCGGCCCCGGAGGATCGACCACCGCCTATCACCTGGCCCGCCACGGCGTACGGGTGCTGCTGCTGGAGAAGACCGAGTTCCCCCGGGAGAAGGTCTGCGGCGACGGTCTCACCCCGCGCGCGGTCAAGCAGCTCGTCAAGCTTGGCGTCGACACCTCGCCCGAGGCCGGCTGGCTGCACAACAAGGGACTCCGGGTCATCGGCGGCGGCGTACGCCTCGAACTCGACTGGCCCGAGCTGGCCAGCTTCCCGAACTACGGGCTGGTCCGCACCCGGCTCGACTTCGACGACCTGCTCGCCAACCGCGCGGTCGAGGCGGGCGCCGTGCTGCGCACCGGGGTCACCGTCACCGGCCCGGTGCTCGACGACGCCGGCCGGTCCATCGGGGTCACCGCCGAGACCGGCCCCGACCGGGCCCCGGTCACCTTCCACGCGCCGCTGGTGGTGGCGGCCGACGGAGTCTCCGGCCGGCTCCCGCTCGCGCTCGGCCTGGCCAAGCGCGAGGACCGGCCGATCGGCGTCGCGGTGCGCCGCTACTACCGCTCCCCGGCCAAGCACGACGACAACTACCTGGAGTCCTGGCTGGAGCTGCGCAGCAAGGAGAACCCCGACAAGCTGCTGCCCGGGTACGGCTGGATCTTCGGCATGGGCGACGGCCGGGTCAACGTCGGGCTGGGCGCGCTGAACTCCTCGGCGGCGTTCGGCAAGACCAACTACCGCCGCCTCCTGCTCGACTGGCTCGCCAACACCCCGCCGGAGTGGGGCATGACCGACCAGGTCAACGCCGACGGCCCGATCCTCGGCGCGGCACTGCCGATGGGCTTCAACCGGGTGCCGCACTACACCCGGGGGGTGCTGCTGGTCGGCGACTCCGGCGGCATGGTCAACCCGTTCAACGGCGAGGGCATCGCGTACGCGATGGAGTCGGGCGAGCTGGCCGCCGAGGTGATGGTGCAGGCGCTGGCCCGGCCGGCCGGCGTGGAGCGGGAGCGGGCGCTGGCCGCGTACCCGGCCGAGCTGAAGAACCGCTTCGGCGGCTACTACCGGCTCGGCAACATCTTCGTGAAGATGATCGGCAATCCGCAGGTGATGCGGGTCGCCACCAAGCACGGCATGCCACACCCGATGCTGATGCGGTTCGTACTCAAGCTCCTGGCCAACCTGACCGACCCGCGCGGCGGGGACGCGATGGACCGGGTGATCAACGCGATGACGAAGGTGGCTCCGGCCGTGTGAGGCCGGACCCGGCCCGTACGCGGGCTTCGGCGGTACCCCGGGCACCGGTGCCCGACGGACTGTGAATAGTGTGAATTTGGATTTGACCGAGGGCAGGGAAGGACGAGCAGGAGAAAACGATGTCGCTCTCGCCGTACGTACCCATCATCGGGCTCCTGGCCCTCGCCGCGGGGTTCGCGCTGTTCTCCGTCGCCTCCGCCCGCCTCGCCGGCCCCCGGCGCTACAACAAGGCCAAGCTCGAGGCGTACGAGTGCGGCATCGAACCGAGCCCGCAACCGGTGGGCGGCGGCCGGTTCCCGATCAAGTTCTACCTGACGGCGATGCTCTTCATCGTCTTCGACATCGAGATCATCTTCCTGTACCCGTGGGCGGTCAACTTCGACATGCTCGGGCTCTTCGGCTTCGTGGAGATGGTGCTGTTCATCGTCGCGGTCTTCATCGCGTACGCCTACGTGTGGCGGCGCGGCGGACTGGACTGGGACTGAGGGAGGACGTCAGATGGGTATCGAGGAGAAGCTCCCGGCCGGCATCCTGCTCACCTCGGTGGAGAAGGTGGTCAACTGGTCCCGCAAGTCGTCGTTCTGGGGGGCCACCTTCGGCCTCGCCTGCTGCGCCATCGAGATGATGGCCGCCGGCGGCGCCCACTACGACCTCGGCCGGTGGGGCATGGAGGTCTTCCGCGCCTCGCCCCGGCAGGCCGACCTGATGATCGTGGCCGGCCGGGTCAGCCAGAAGATGGCGCCGGTGCTGCGCCAGATCTACGACCAGATGGCCGAGCCGCGCTGGGTGATCTCGATGGGCGTCTGCGCCAGCAGCGGCGGGATGTTCAACAACTACGCGATCGTGCAGGGCGTCGACCACATCGTGCCGGTGGACATGTACCTTCCCGGCTGCCCGCCCCGCCCGGAGATGCTGATCGACGCGATCCTGAAGCTGCGCGAGAAGATCGGCCACGAGCCGCTCGGCCCCAATGGCCGCAAGATGCTGGAGGCGCGCCGCGCCCGCGGTGACATGCCGCTGGTGGCGCCCGGCTCCATGCCCTCGTCGTACCGCAACGACAAGGCCCGCCGGGCCGAGTGGACCCGGGCGGTGGCCGAGGGCCGCGAGGAGCAGCTCCGCATCGAGAACTGGATGAAGGCGCAGAACCACCTGGTAGGGGGGACCGGCCGGTGACCAGCAACAACGGCGGGGCCAGCAGCAACGGCGGGGCGGCCGGCAACGGCGGGCCGGCGGAGCCGAACGGCCCCGGCGTGCCCAACCAGACCAGCGAGCGCCCGGGCGGCGGCGTGCCGGTGGCCCGCCCGCCGGTCGGCGCGACCAGCGGGGCACCCGCCGAGTACCCGCCGGCCACCGCCGCCGGGCGCGGGCTGTTCGGCAACCACGGCAGCGGCGACACCTCCGGCTTCGGCGGTCTCGTCCGGCAGCGGGTCGCGGTGGTGGACAGCCCCCGGCCGTACGGCGGCTACTTCGACGAGGTCCGCGACGCGCTGGAGGAGGCGTACCCGGGCTTCGCCGACGCGATCGAGAAGGTCGTGGTCGACCGGGGCGAGCTGACCCTGCACGTCCGGCCGGAGCGGATCGCCGAGGTCTGCCAGGTGCTGCGCGACGACGCCGCGCTCCGCTTCGAACTCTGCTCGTCGGTGTCCGGTGTGGACTACCTCGGCAGCGACGAGCGGCGGCTGCACGTGGTCTACCACCTCACCTCGCTGACCTACCGGCGGCAGCTCCGGCTGGAGGTCGCGGTCACCGCCGAGGAGCCCCGGCTGCCCAGCGTCACCGCCGTCTACCCGACCGCCGACTGGCAGGAGCGGGAGACGTACGACATGTTCGGCGTCGTCTTCGACGGCCACCCCAGCCTCACCCGGGTCCTGATGCCGGACGACTGGGAGGGGCACCCCCAGCGCAAGGACTACCCGCTCGGCGGCGTGCCGGTCGAGTACAAGGGCGCCGAGATCCCACCGCCGGACCAGCGGAGGACGTACCAATGAGCACCTCGACGAATCCGACTTCCCCCACTCCGAGCTACGCGGAGTCCCGGGAGACCACCGAGGGACGGGTCTTCACCGTCACCGGCGGCGACTGGGACCAGGTCGTCAGCGGGCACGACCCGATCAACGACGAGCGGATCATCGTCAACATGGGTCCGCAGCACCCGTCCACGCACGGCGTGCTCCGGCTGATCCTGGAGCTGGAGGGCGAGACCGTCCGCGAGGCGCGGGCGGTGGTCGGCTACCTGCACACCGGGATCGAGAAGAACCTCGAGTACCGCAACTGGGTCCAGGGCAGCACCTTCGTCACCCGGATGGACTACCTCTCGCCGCTGTTCAACGAGACGGCGTACAGCATGGCGGTGGAGAAGCTGCTCGGCATCACCGACCAGGTGACCGAGCGGGCCACCACCATCCGGGTACTGATGATGGAGCTCAACCGGATCTCCTCGCACCTGGTCTGGATCGCCACCACGGCGATGGAACTCGGCGCGGTCAACGTGATGCTCTACGGCTTCCGGGAGCGCGAGTACGTCCTGGAGATCTTCGAGCTGATCACCGGGCTGCGGATGAACCACGCGTACGTCCGACCGGGCGGGGTCGCCCAGGACGTGCCGGACGAGGCGATCGTCAAGATCCGCGAGTTCCTGACGCTGCTGCCGAAGCGCCTGAAGCAGTACGAGGACATGCTCTCCGGCCAGCCGATCTGGCTGGAGCGGACCAAGGACGTGGCGGTCCTCGACGTGACCGGCTGCCTGGCGCTCGGCGTGACCGGTCCGGTGCTCCGCTCGGCCGGACTCGCCTGGGACCTGCGCAAGACCATGCCGTACTGCGGCTACGAGAACTACGAGTTCGACGTGCCGACCACGGAGAGCGGCGACGTGTGGGGCCGCTACCTCGTCCGGATGGCCGAGATGCGGGAGTCCCTGAAGATCGTCGAGCAGGCGCTGGACCGGCTCCGGCCCGGCCCGGTCATGGTCGCCGACAGGAAGATCGCCTGGCCGGCGCAGCTCGCCATCGGCGTCGACGGGATGGGCAACTCCCTGGAGCACGTCGCGAAGATCATGGGTCAGTCGATGGAGTCGCTGATCCACCACTTCAAGCTGGTGACGGAGGGCTTCCGGGTCCCGCCGGGCCAGGTCTACGTCGGCATCGAGTCGCCCCGCGGCGAGCTGGGCGTGCACGCCGTCTCAGACGGGGGCACCCGGCCGTACCGGGTGCACTACCGCGACCCGAGCTTCGTCAACCTCCAGGCTCTGCCCGCGATGGCCGAGGGCGGCCTGATCGCGGACGTGATCGCCGGCGGGGCGTCGCTGGACCCGGTGATGGGTGGGTGTGATCGCTAAATGACCGAGACTCAGTTCAACGGCTCGGCAGCCCGGCCCGGCAACGTGCCGGTCCAGCGCGACGGTACGGCGCGGACCGCCGACCTGGCGGCGAAGCTGTCGGAGCGGGCGCAGGAGATCATCGCCCGCTACCCGGCGGACCGCTCCCGCTCGGCGCTGCTGCCGCTGCTGCACCTCGTACAGTCCGAGGAGGGGTACGTCTCCCCGGCCGGCGTCGAGTTCTGCGCCGAGACCCTGGGCCTGAACAAGGCGCAGGTCGGCGCGGTGGCCACCTTCTACACCATGTACAAGCGCCGGCCCACCGGCGACTGGCTGGTCAGCGTCTGCACCAACACCATGTGCAACGTGCTCGGCGGGCAGCAGGTGTACGACACCCTGACCGAGCACCTCGGCGTCGGGCACGACGAGACCACGCCGGACGGCACCATCACGCTGGAGCACGCCGAGTGCCTGGCCGCCTGCGACTACGGCCCGGTGATGACCGTCAACTACGACTTCTTCGACCAGGTCGACCCGGACACCGCGGTCGCCGTCGTCAACGAGCTGCGGGGCGGGGGCCGGCCGCAGCCCAGCCGGGGCGCCCGGCTCTGCACCCTCAAGGAGATGTCGTTCCAGCTCGCCGGCTTCGCCGACCCGCGGGCCGAGGCGGTGGCCGACGGACTGGCCGGCGACCCGACGCTGGCCGGGCTGCGCCTGGCGCAGCAACACAGCGTCTCGGTGGCCGGCTTCGACCCGAACACCCCGATCGGCAGCCGCGACGGCGGCGACAAGCCGGCGCCGGCCAGCGCCAGGCCGGCCGCCGCCACCGGCAGCACCGCGCCGGACGTGAAGGGCCCCGACGACAAATCGCCGCAGGTGCGTACGGCCGAGACCCGCAACCCGGACGCCAGGACCCCGGTGCCGGACGCGCCCGGCACGAAGACGCCGAGCGCGGACGTACCGCCGGGCCAGGGTGACGCCCCCGCAGCCGAGGCGGCCGGTGCGGCCGCCAACCGGCCGGCCGGCGACGGCAAGCCGGCCGGGGACGGCGCGGACGCGCAGGAGCGGTCGCTGAAGGCTGCCGCGAGCGGCGGGCCGGCGAGCCCCGCAGTCGCGAGCGAAGAGGGGACTGAGCAGTGACCACCACGCCTCGGCGGGAGACGCTGGAGAAGCTGACCCCGGTGCTCACCAAGCGCTGGCTGTCGCCGGACGCCTGGCGGCTCGACGTCTACCAGCGGTTGGACGGGTACGCCGCGCTGCGCAAGGCGCTCGCCGCGCACCCGGACGACCTGATCCAGCTCATCAAGGACTCCGGCCTGCGCGGCCGGGGCGGCGCGGGCTTCCCCACCGGTCTCAAGTGGGGCTTCATCCCCCAGGGCGACGGCAAGCCGCACTACCTGGTGGTCAACGCCGACGAGGGCGAGCCGGGCACCTGCAAGGACCTGCCGCTGATGACCCACGACCCGCACTCGCTGGTCGAGGGGGTCATCATCGCCTCGTACGCGATCCGGGCCAACCGCGCCTACATCTACATCCGGGGCGAGGCGGTGCACGCCGCCCGCCGGCTGCGCAACGCCGTCGAGGAGGCGTACCGGGCCGGTTACCTCGGCACCGACATCCTCGGCACCGGCTACGACCTGGAGCTGGTGGTGCACAGCGGCGCCGGGGCGTACATCTGCGGCGAGGAGACGGCGCTGCTGGACTCGCTGGAGGGGTTCCGGGGCCAGCCCCGGCTGCGCCCGCCGTTCCCGGCGACCCACGGCCTGTACGCCTGCCCGACCGTGGTCAACAACGTCGGCACCATCGCCAGCGTGCCGTACATCGTGCTCGGCGGGGCGGCCTGGTGGAAGACCATGGGCACGGAGAAGTCCTCCGGGCCGATGATCTACTCGCTCTCCGGCCGGATCGCCAACCCGGGGCAGTACGAGTGCGGCCTCGGCATCACGCTGCGGGAGCTGATCGAGCTGGCCGGCGGCATGCAGCCGGGTCACAACCTGCGGTTCTGGACGCCGGGCGGCTCCTCGACCCCGCTGCTCACCGCGGAGCACCTCGACGTGCCGCTGGACTTCGAGGGAGTGGCGGCGGCCGGGTCGATCCTCGGCACCACCGCCACCCAGATCTTCTCCGACCAGGACTGCCCGGTCTACGCGACGTACCGGTGGCTGGAGTTCTACCACCACGAGTCGTGCGGCAAGTGCACCCCGTGCCGGGAGGGCAACTACTGGATGGTCCGGGTCTACCGGCGGATCCTGGCCGGTCAGGGCACCCACGAGGACCTCGACACCCTGCTGGACACCTGCGACAACATCCTCGGCCGCTCCTTCTGCGGCCTCGGCGACGGCGCGACCAGCCCGGTGACCTCCTCGCTGCAGTACTTCAAGCAGGACTACCTCGACTACATCGAGGGCCGTACGGCGCCGAAGCTGTCGGAGAAGCAGCTGGTTGGAGCTCACTGATGAGCGCGAGGAACGAGCTTGCGAGTCCCGCAGTCGCGAATGGAAGGCGGCTCTGATGACTGATGTTGCCAAGCAGACGGACACCGTCACGCTCACCATCGACGGCATCGAGGTGACGGCGCCCAAGGGCGCGCTGCTGATCCGGGTCGCCGAGCAGTTGGGGATCGAGATCCCGCGGTTCTGCGACCACCCGCTGCTGGCCCCGGCCGGCGCCTGCCGGCAGTGCCTGGTGGACGTGGAGGGGCAGCGCAAGCCGGTCGCCTCCTGCACCCAGACGGTCGCCGACGGCATGGTGGTCCGGACCCAGCTCACCTCCCCGGTCGCCAAGAAGGCGCAGCAGGGGATCATGGAACTGCTGCTGGTCAACCATCCGCTCGACTGCCCGATGTGCGACAAGGGCGGCGAGTGCCCCCTGCAGAACCAGGCGATGTCCACCGGCCGCACCGACACCCGCTTCCACGAGCACAAGCGGGAGTACGAGAAGCCGGTCGAGATCTCCAGCCAGGTGCTGCTGGACCGGGAACGCTGCGTGCTCTGCCAGCGCTGCACCCGGTTCTCCGAGGAGATCGCCGGCGACAAGTTCATCGACCTGATGGGCCGGTCCAGCGCCGAGGAGATCAACGTCTACCGCGACGAGGTCTACGGCGGCGACGGGGCCGGGGCCGAGGGCGAGGGCGACGTCCCGTTCAACTCGTACTTCTCCGGCAACACGGTGCAGATCTGCCCGGTGGGCGCGCTGACCGGCGCGCAGTACCGCTTCCGGGCCCGCCCGTTCGACCTGGTCTCCACCCCGAGCGTCTGCGAGCACTGCTCGGCCGGCTGCGCCCAGCGCACCGACCACCGGCGCGGCAAGGTGATGCGCCGGCTCGCCGGCGACGACCCGGCGGTGAACGAGGAGTGGAACTGCGACAAGGGCCGGTGGGGCTTCCGCTACACCGCCTCCAACGAGCGGATCACCACCCCGCTGATCCGGGACCGCCGCAGCGGTGAGCTGCGCGAGGCGTCCTGGAGCGAGGCGCTGGCGTACGCGGCCGACGGGCTGCGGGACGCCCGGGACGGCGCGCACGGCGTCGGCGTACTGACCGGCGGGCGGCTCACCGTCGAGGACGCGTACGCGTACGCGAAGTTCGCCCGGGTCGCCCTGCACACCAACGACATCGACTTCCGGGCCCGCCCGGTCAGCGCGGAGGAGACCCAGTTCCTGGCCAGCACGGTGGCCGGGACGACCGAGGTGACCTACGCGGACGTCGAGCGGGCGCCGGCGGTGGTGGTCGTCGGGCTGGAGCCCGAGGAGGAGTGCCCGATCCTCTTCCTCCGGCTGCGCAAGGCGCACTCCAAGCGCGGGCTGAAGGTGCTGGCCCTGGCGCCGTTCGTGACCCGGAGCCTGGCCAAGCTCGGCGCGACGGTGCTGACCGCCGCTCCGGGCGACGAGGCCCGGCTGCTGGCCGGGAACGCGACGGTCGCCGAGGCGCTGCGGCAGCCGGGCGCGGTGCTGCTGGTCGGCGAGCGGCTGGCGAGCGTACCGGGCGGGCTCTCCGCGGCGGCCGAGCTGGCCGACCGTACCGGCGCGAAGCTGGCCTGGGTGCCGCGGCGTGCCGGGGACCGCGGCGCGGTCGACGCCGGTTGCCTGCCCAACCTGCTGCCGGGCGGGCGGGCGGTGACCGACCCGGCGGCCCGGGCCGAGCTGGCCGGCGCCTGGGACCTGGCGGCCGGGGTCATCCCGAGCCAGACCGGCCGGGACACCGAGGGCATCCTCGCCGCCGCCGCGTCCGGCGCGATCGGTGCGCTGGTGGTGGCCGGGGTGGACCCGGGCGACCTGGCCGACCCCCGGCTCGCCGAGGAGGCGCTGGCGACGGTGCCCTTCCTGGTCAGCCTGGAGCTGCGGCACAGCGCGGTCACCCGCCGCGCCGACGTGGTCTTCCCGGTCGCCCCGGTGTCGGAGAAGGCCGGCAGCTTCCTGGACTGGGAGGGCCGGCTGCGCACCTTCGAGGCGGTCTTCAACACGGCGTCGATGGCCGACGGCCGGGTGCTCGACGCGCTCGCCGCGCAGCTCGACGTCCAGCTCGGCACCGGCGACGTGAACAACGTCCGCCGGGAGCTGGGCACGCTGCCCCCCACCCGGGCCAACCGGCCGGCCACCCCGGCGGTCGAGCCGGCCGAGCCGGTGCGGCCGGGTGCGGGCGAGGCGATCCTGGCCACCTGGCACCAGCTCATCGACAACGGCACGCTGACCGAGGGAGACCCGCACCTCGGGGGTACGGCACGGCCGTCGGTGGTCCGGATCGGCAAGGCGACCGCCGAGGCGCTCGGCGTGGCCGACGGCGAGGCGGTCACGGTCGGCACGGACCGGGGGGCGCTGACCCTGCCGGCGGAGATCACCGACATGCCGGACGACGTCGTCTGGCTGCCCACCAACTCGCCCGGTGCGACCGTGCGGCGCGGCCTCGGGGTCACCTCGGGCGCGGTCGTACGGCTGACCGCCGGGTCGACCGGACCGGTCGCCGCCGACGCGGCCGACCGCCCGGGCCCGCTGCTCAACAGCGCTGGGGGTACCCGATGAACGTCATTCACCTGGCCCAGGATCCGACGCTGCAGGACTTCGGCAAGGATCCTTGGTGGCTGGTCCTCATCAAGATCGTGTTCGCCTTCGTCTTCGCGGTGCTGGCGACCCTGCTGGGCGTCTGGTTCGAGCGGCGGGTGGTGGCCCGGATGGCCCAGCGCCCCGGCCTCAACCAGATCGGCCCGTTCGGTCTGCTGCAGACCCTCGCCGACGGTCTGAAGATGGCCTTCAAGGAGGACATCCTGCCGAAGGCGGCGGACAAGGTCGTCTACTTCTTCGCCCCCACCATCTCGACGATCTGCGCGGTCACCGCACTGTCGGTGGTGCCGTTCGGCCCGATGGTGAGCATCTTCGGCCACCGGACCCCGCTCCAGGTCACCGACGTGTCGGTGGCCGTACTCGTGCTGCTGGCCTGCTCCTCCATGGGCGTCTACGGCATCGTGCTCGGCGGCTGGGCGTCCGGTTCGACGTACCCGCTGCTCGGCGGTCTGCGGTCGAGCGCACAGATGATCTCGTACGAGGTCGCGATGGGTCTGAGCATCGTCGCGGTCTTCATGACCGCCGGCACGATGTCGACCAGCGGGATCGTCAGCGCCCAGGCCGACGGCACCCGGTTGAGCTTCTTCGGGCTCTTCGACCTGCCGGCCCCCGGCTGGTACGCGATCCTGCTGCTGCCCAGCTTCATCATCTTCTTCATCTCCACCGTCGGTGAGACCAACCGGGCGCCGTTCGACCTGCCCGAGGCCGAGTCCGAGCTGGTCGCGGGCTTCATGACGGAGTACAGCTCGCTGAAGTTCGCGCTCTTCATGCTCTCCGAGTACGTCGCCATGGTGACCATGTCGGCGGTCACCACGACGCTCTTCCTCGGCGGATGGCGGGCCCCCTGGCCGATCACCATCTGGGAGGGCGCCAACTCCGGCTGGTGGCCGATGCTCTGGTTCTTCGGCAAGGTGCTGCTGCTGGTCTTCGTCTTCGTGTGGCTGCGCGGCACGCTGCCCCGGCTCCGCTACGACCAGTTCATGCGGCTGGGCTGGAAGGTGCTGCTGCCGATCAACCTGGTCTGGATCCTGCTGCTGGCCGGCATCCGCACCCTCCAGAAGCAGGACGTCGCCACCGGGACGCGTGCCTGGATCATCAGCGGCGCGGTGCTGGTCGTACTGATCCTGACGCTGGCCTGGCCCACCAAGAAGCAGCCGCCCCGGCGCTCGCTCCAGGAACGGATGGACCGGCGGCCGGCCGGCAGCTTCCCGGTGCCGCCGATGGATCTCCAGGTCCCGCCGAGTCCACGGATCAAGCGGACGATCGCCGAGCGGGAGCCCGCCAACGTGGGCGCCGGCCAGCCGGAGCACGTGGACACCGGCATCGGTGCCGGCCAACCGGCCAACGTCGGTGCCGGTCACGACGAGAGGGAGGTGTGACGTGGGCGCGATCACCGGTTCTTTCAAGGGTTTCGGGGTCACCTTCTCGCACATGTTCAAGAAGGTCGTCACCACCGACTACCCGTTCAAGCCGCCGGTCTCCGCCCCGCGCTACCACGGGCGGCACATCCTGAACCGGCACCCGGACGGGCTGGAGAAGTGCATCGGCTGCGAGCTGTGCGCCTGGGCCTGCCCGGCCGACGCGATCTACGTCGAGGGCGGCGACAACACCGACGAGCAGCGCTTCTCGCCCGGTGAGCGGTACGCCAGCACGTACCAGATCAACTACGCCCGCTGCATCTTCTGCGGGCTCTGCATCGAGGCCTGCCCGACCCGCTCGCTCACCATGAGCAACGAGTACGAGCTGGCCCGGGACAACCGGCAGGATCTGATCTTCACCAAGGAGCAGCTGCTCGCGCCGCTGCTGCCGGGGATGGAGCAGCCGCCGCACCCGATGCGGCTCGGCGACACGGAGAAGGACTACTACGTCGGCGCGCTGACCAACCCGGGCACCTCGGCCGGCGCCGAGCGGGCGCCCTGGTCGGACAATGACGCGACCGACGGCTCGGGAGCGGCGGCCGAGACGGCGGCCGCCGGGGAGAAGGCGTCATGACGACAGAGACGGTTCTGGCCGCCGCCGGTGGGGTGACCGGCGGGGAGCAGGTCACCTTCTGGATCCTGGCCCCGCTGGCGCTGCTCGGCGCGTTCGGCATGGTGCTGGCGCGCAACGCGGTGCACTCGGCGCTCTGGCTGGTGCTGACCATGCTCTGCCTGGGCGTCTTCTACGTCCTCCAGGCCGGGCCGTTCATCGGCATGGTGCAGATCATCGTCTACACCGGCGCCATCATGATGCTGTTCCTCTTCGTGCTCATGCTGGTCGGCCGGGACGCCTCCGACTCGCTGATCGAGACGCTGCGCGGGCAGCGGGTGGCGGCGATCCTGCTCGGGCTCGGCTTCGGCGCGCTCGTCGCCACCGGCCTCTGGCGGGCGCTCGGCCAGGCCGACGCGGTCGGCCTGGAGCAGGCCAACGCCGGCGGCAACGTGCAGGGCATCGCCGCGCTGCTCTTCACCCGGTACGTCTTCGCCTTCGAGATCACCTCGGCGCTGCTGATCACCGCTGCGGTCGGCGCGATGGTGCTGGCGCACATCGAGCGGCGCAAGCAGGACCGGATGGACCAGCCGGCGACGATGCGGGCCCGGTTCCGGCCCGGCAACTACCCGGGCCCCAAGCCCGGCCCCGGGGTGTACGCCACCTCCAGCTCGGTCGCCACGCCGGCCCGGCTGCCCGACGGCGGCCTGACCGAGCGGAGCGTTCCGCAGATCCTGCCGCAGCGCGAACTCAGCGACTCGGAGACCGCGCTGAAGGGGACGGAGAAATAGATGTCGGACTTCTTCTCGGTGACGCCGAACCACTACCTGATCCTCGCCTCGGTGCTCTTCACCATCGGCGCGGTCGGGGTGCTCGTCCGGCGCAACGCGATCGTCCTCTTCATGTGCATCGAGCTGATGCTCAACGCGGCCAACCTCGCGTTGGTCACGTTCAGCCGGATCAACGGCGACCTGAACGGTCAGATCATGGCGTTCTTCGTCATGGTGGTGGCCGCCGCCGAGGTCGTGGTCGGGCTGGCCATCATCATGACGATCTTCCGGACTCGGCGCTCGGCGAGCGTCGACGACGCCAACCTGTTGAAGTACTAAGAGGGGCCCACCAGTGGAACAGACTGTGGAGTACGCCCAGGCCACGGGATTGCTGGGCAGCGTGTGGCTGCTGGTGGCCATCCCGCTGGCCAGCGCGGCGATCCTCCTGCTGCTCGGCCGGCGGGCCGACCGGTGGGGACACTGGCTCGGCGTGGCCAGCGTCGGGGTCATCTTCGTCCTCGGCCTGACCTACTTCCTCCAGCTCCGCGGGCTGGAGAACCGCTCGGCCGAGCTGAGCCTCTGGGACTTCATCGCGGTCGGCAACCTGCACGTCGACTTCGGGCTGCTCTTCGACCCGCTGGCGGCGGTCTTCGTACTGCTGATCACGGGTGTGGGCTTCCTGATCCACGTGTACGCGGTCGGCTACATGGAGCACGACGCGGGCCGTCGACGGTTCTTCGCGTACTTCAACCTCTTCGTCGCCGCGATGCTGCTGCTGGTGCTCGGCAACAACTACGTGATGCTCTACGTCGGCTGGGAGGGCGTCGGCCTGGCGTCGTACCTGCTGATCTCCTTCTGGACCGACCGGCCGAGCGCGGCCACCGCGGGCAAGAAAGCGTTCCTGATGAACCGGGTCGGCGACGCCGGCCTGGCCATCGCGATCTTCATCATGTTCGCCACCCTGGGCAGCACCCAGTACGCCGACGTGTTCAACGGCGCCGGTGCGCTGGCCGGCGGCACCGTGCTGGCGATGGGCCTGCTGCTCCTGCTCGGCGCGGCCGGCAAGTCCGGTCAGTTCCCGTTGCAGGCCTGGTTGCCGGACGCGATGGAGGGCCCGACCCCGGTGTCGGCGCTGATCCACGCCGCCACGATGGTGACCGCCGGCGTCTACCTGATCGCCCGGTCCAACCCGATCTTCTCGCTCGACCCCACCCTGCAGACCGTGGTGGTCAGCGTCGGCGCGCTCACCCTGCTGATGGGCTGCATCATCGGCGCCGCCAAGGACGACATCAAGCGGGTGCTGGCCTGGTCCACGGTCAGCCAGATCGGTTACATGTTCCTCGGCGTCGGGCTCGGCGGCGGAGCGTACGCGCTGGCCATCGTGCACCTGCTCGCGCACGGCTTCTTCAAGGCGAACATGTTCCTCGGTGCCGGCTCGGTGATGCACGGCATGAAGGACCAGGTCGACATCCGCCGGTTCGGCGGGCTGTCCAAGTACATGCGGATCACCTGGCTCACCTTCGCCACCGGCTGGCTGGCGATCATCGGCATCCCGCCGCTGAGCGGCTACTTCTCCAAGGAGCCGATCATCGCCGCCGCGTTCGAGCGGCACGGCTGGACCGCGTGGCTGTACGGCGGGGCGGCGCTGCTCGGCGCCGGGCTGACCGCCTTCTACATGACCCGGCTCTTCGTGCTCACCTTCCACGGGCCGAAGCGGTGGACCGACGACATCGAGCACCCGCACGAGTCGCCGAAGATCATGACGGTGCCACTGGTCCTGCTGGCGGTCGGCTCGATCGCCGCCGGTGGCCTGATGGCGACCTCGGTACCGGAGTGGCTGACCCCGACCCTGCCGGTGGCCGAGGGCGAGGCGCACGGCGTGCTCTCGCACACCGCGATCACGGTGCTCTCCATCGTGGTCACCGTGCTCGGCGCCGGACTGGCCTGGCTGCTGTTCCGGGCCGGCACCGCCCCGCAGGAGCAGCCGGCCGGAGCGCTGGTCCGGGCGGCCCGCCGCAACCTCTACACCGACGCGTTCAACGAGGCGGTCTTCGAGAAGCCCGGCGTCTTCCTCACCCGGGCGCTGGTCTACCTGGACAACCGGGGCGTCGACGGGCTGGTCAACGGGCTCGCCGCCGCGGTCGGTGGCGGATCCGGCCGACTCCGCCGGCTCCAGACCGGCTTCGTCCGCTCGTACGCGATGTCGATGCTGACCGGCGCCGTGCTGGTCATGGCGGCGTTCCTGGCGGTTCAGATGGGGTGGCTGGTGTGAGCGGGTTCGACCAACCGGGCTGCCTGAGCCGACCGGGCACCGACGACGGAGGTAAGGCCGAATAATGTCCGACTTCCCCTTCCTCTCCGTGCTCATCGTCGCACCGCTGGTCGGTGCGCTGGTGGTGGCCTTCATGCCGGCGAGCCGGGGCGAGCTGGCCAAGCGCATCGCGCTCGGCTGGTCGCTGGCGGTGCTGGTGCTCAGCGTCTTCATGTGGATCGCGTTCGAGGCCGGCGGCGACCGGCTGCAACTGCGCGAGTCGTACTCCTGGATCCCGCGCTGGGGGGTGAACTTCACCTTCGCCGCGGACGGCATCGCCCTGGTGATGCTGATGCTGATCGCCGTGCTGGTGCCGTTGGTGATCCTGGCCTCCTGGCACGACGCCGAGTCGTCCAAGCGTTCCGTGCCGGTCTACTTCGCGCTGCTGCTCTTCCTCGAGTGCACGATGATCGGCGTCTTCGCCGCCGCCGACGTCTTCCTGTTCTACGTGTTCTTCGAGGTCATGCTCGTCCCGATGTACTTCCTGATCGGCAGCTACGGCGGCCACCAGCGGCAGTACGCGGCGGTGAAGTTCTTCCTCTACTCGCTGGTCGGTGGCCTGTTCATGCTGGCCGCGGTGATCGGGCTCTGGGTGGTCGGCGGCAAGACCTTCGACTGGCAGGCGCTGACCCAGATCGACATCTCCACCGGCACCGAGCGCTGGCTCTTCCTCGGCTTCTTCCTCGCCTTCGCGATCAAGGCGCCGTTCTTCCCGTTCCACACCTGGCTGCCGGACGCCGGTGGGGCGGCCCCGGCCGGTGCCGCCGCGCTGCTGGTCGGCGTGCTGGACAAGGTCGGTACCTTCGGCATCCTGCGCTACTGCCTGCCGCTGTTCCCGGAGGCGTCGAAGTGGTTCGCCCCCTGGGCGATCGGGCTCGCGGTCATCGGCATCATCTACGCGGCGCTGCTGGCCGTGGGGCAGAACGACCTCAAGCGACTGGTCTCCTACACCTCGATCGCGCACTTCGGTTTCATCGGCGTCGGCCTCTTCGCCTTCACCACCCAGGCCGGCACCGGCGCGGTGCTCTACATGGTCAACCACGGCCTCGCCACCGGCCTGCTCTTCCTGGTGGTCGGCATGCTGGTGGCCCGGCGCGGCTCCGCGCTGATCAGCGACTTCGGCGGGGCCGGCAAGCTGGTACCGCTGCTGGCCGGGGTGCTCTTCTTCGCCGGTCTGGCCTCGCTCGCGCTGCCCGGCACCGCGCCGTTCGTCTCCGAGTTCCTGGTGCTGATCGGCACCTTCACGGTGAACAAGCCGGTCGCGATCATCTCCACCGTCGGCATCATCCTGGCCGCCGCGTACGTGCTCTGGATGGTGCAGCGCACCACCCAGGGCACCCTCAACCCGGCGCTGGCCGGGGTGGAGGGGATGCGGCGGGACCTGTCGGTGCGGGAGAAGGTCGTGGTCGCCCCGCTGATCGCGCTGCTGCTGCTGCTCGGCTTCTACCCGAAGCCGGTCATCGACGTCATCAACCCCGCCGTCCAGGCCACCATGGAGCAGGACCTCGGTACGCAGGATCCGGCGCCGACGGTGGGCACCGTCCAGGAGGCACACCGGTGAACCGGCCCCCAGTCGCGCACGTAAGGAAGGTCCGATGACGGATCTCAAGCTCCCGGCCATCGACTACGCGGCGCTCGCGCCGATCCTGATCCTCTTCGGCGCCTCCTGCCTGGGGATCCTGGTCGAGGCGTTCGTACCCCGGGCGCGCCGGCACCTGGTGCAGCTCGTCCTCGGCCTGCTCGCCGTGGCCGCTGCGCTGGTCATGGTGGTCCTGAACGCGCAGGACCGGCTGGTGACCGCCGGCTCGGCGGTCGCGGTCGACGGACCGGCCCTCTTCCTGCAGGGCGCGATCCTGGTGCTCGCCGGGATGTCGCTGCTGCTGATCGGCGAGCGTTCGGTGCAGCGCGGCGGTGCGTTCGTGGCGGCGGCCGCGGTCACCGTCGGCTCCGAGGAGGACCAGCGGCAGGCGAACGACCGGGGTGGGGCGACCGAGGTCTACCCGCTGACGCTCTTCGCCATCTCCGGCATGCTCCTCTTCGTCGCCGCGAACGACCTGTTGATGATGTTCATCGCGCTGGAGGCGTTCTCGCTGCCGCTCTACCTGCTCTGCGCGCTGGCCCGCCGGCGGCGGCTGCTCAGCCAGGAGGCGGCGCTCAAGTACTTCCTGCTCGGGTCGTACGCCTCGGCGTTCTTCCTCTTCGGCATGGCGCTGATCTACGGCTTCACCGCCGGGTTGCCGGAGGGGCAGGCCGCCGGTGTCGACTTCGGCACCATCCGGGACGCCGTGATGGACTCGTCGATGAGCCCGGTGCTGCTCCTCGCCGGCCTGGCCCTGCTCTCCATCGGCCTGCTCTTCAAGATCGCGGCAGCGCCGTTCCACGTCTGGACCCCGGACGTCTACCAGGGCGCGCCGACGCCGATCACCGGTTTCATGGCCGCCTGCACGAAGGTGGCGGCCTTCGGCGGCCTGCTCCGGGTACTGCACGTGGCCTTCTCGGGTGCGAGCTGGGACTTCACCCCGGTGCTCGGCACGGTCGCGGTGCTGACCATGCTGGTCGGAGCGGTGCTCGCGGTCACCCAGACGGACATCAAGCGGCTGCTCGCGTACTCGTCGGTGGCGAACGCCGGCTACCTGCTGGTCGGCGCCCTGGTGCTGTCCCGGGACGGCCTGTCCAGCACGATGTTCTACCTCGTCGCGTACGGCTTCACGGTGCTCGCCGCCTTCGCCGTGGTGACGCTGGTGCGGGACGCGGACGGCGAGGCGACCCACCTGTCCCGGTGGGCCGGGCTGGGCCGCCGCTCCCCGCTCTACGCCGGGATCTTCACCTTCCTCCTGCTGGCCTTCGCCGGTATCCCGGTGACCAGCGGGTTCACCAGTAAGTTCGCGGTGTTCGGCGCGGCACTGGACCAGGGGCAGGTCTGGCTCGTCATCGCCGGCGTGCTGACCAGCATGATCCTCGCCTTCCCGTACCTGCGGGTGGTGGTGATGATGTGGCTCTCCGAGCCGGGTGAGTCCACCCCGACCGTCTCGCTGCCGGGTGGGCTGACCTCCGCGGCGCTGATGATCGGCGTACTGGCCACGCTGGTGCTCGGCGTCGCTCCGGCTCCGCTGCTGGATCTGGCCAACGGCGCCGCCGAATTCGTCCGATGACCACCGCCTCGGCTGGCCCGTCCGTGGCCAGCCGCCCCCCACCAGGGGATGCCCGATGGGTGTGGCATGGTTGAAGGCGTGGGGGGAACGGCTGACGGAATGACGGCGCTCGGGCTCGACTTCGTCGATGCCCGGGTAGAGGCGTCGGTGGGTGCGGTGCTGGCCCGCGTGGAGACGCAGTTGCGGGCGAGCGTCGCGAGCGCCGACCCGCTGGTGACCGAGGCGGCGCGGCACCTGGTGGAGGCCGGCGGGAAGCGGTTCCGGCCGGTGCTGGTCGCCCTCGGCGCGCAGTTCGGTGATCCGACCGCGCCGCAGGTGGTGCCGGCGGCGGTGGTGATGGAGCTCACCCACCTGGCGACGCTCTACCACGACGACGTGATGGACGAGGCGCCGGTGCGCCGGGGGGCGCAGAGCGCCAACTCGCGCTGGACCAACTCGGTGGCGATCCTGGTCGGCGACTACCTCTTCGCCCGCGCCGCGGACATCGCCGCCGACCTCGGCACCGAGGCGGTCCGGTTGCAGGCCCGCACCTTTGCCCGGCTGGTCCACGGCCAGATCGCCGAGACCGTCGGACCGCGCGCCGGTGACGACCCGGTCGCGCACTATCTGCACGTCATCGCCGAGAAGACCGGTTCGCTGATCGCCACCTCGGCTCGCTTCGGTGGCATGTTCGGCGGCGCCTCCGCCGCCGACACCGAGGCGCTGGCCGGGTACGGCGAGACGATCGGGGTCGCGTTCCAGCTCTCCGACGACCTGCTCGACATCGCCTCCGACTCGGTGCAGTCCGGCAAGACCCCCGGCACCGACCTGCGGGAGGGGGTGCCGACGCTGCCGGTGCTCTACGCGCTCGGCTCGGACGACGGCGACGCCGCCTCCGTACGGCTGCGCGAGATCCTCGCCGCCGGCCCGGTCACCGACGACGCCCTGCACGCCGAGGCGCTCGGCCTGCTGCGGGAGTCACCGGCCCTGAAGCGGGCCCGGGAGACGGTGCGCAGCTACGCCGAGGAGGCACGGGCCCGGCTCAGGCCGCTGCCCGACGGCGCCCCGCGCCGGGCCCTGGAGTCGCTCTGCGACTTCATCGCCGACCGCACCGGCTGAGCGGTAAGGAAGGGCCCCTTCTTATCGCTTTCTGTATAGGAAGGGCCCCCGCCTAACCGCTCGACCCAGCGCCGCTCGGACGGCCGAGCGCGGCGGGGGCGGGCGCGGGGTTCCGGTTGCGGAGCAGCATCCGGCGGCCGACCAGCATCAGCCCGGCCGCGCCGAGCAGCGCTCCGGCCGCCGCCGTCCACATGGTCGGATAGCCGATGTGTGCGGCGACGGTGCCGAACCCGAGCGGGCCGAGGCAGCCGCCCAGGTACACGCCGGTCTGGGTGATCGAGGTGGCGGCCGCCGGCGCCTGCGGGTGCAGCCGGACGACCGCGAGGTTCAGCAGCCCGGGCCAGGCCCAGCCGATGCCGAAGCCGAGCGTCACCCCGACCACCAGCGGCACCGGGCCGGAGAGGGTGAGCAGGCCCAGCCCGCCGGCGCCGACCACCAGCATGCCGGCGATGATCCCGACGTACCCGCCGGTGCGGCGGTCGGCCCACCAGCCGGCCCCGACCCGGCCGAAGACGCAGAGCGTGCCGCCGAAGGTCAGGACCAGCCCGGCGAGCGCCGGGGAGAGACCACGGACGGCCGCCGAGTCGACCACGAAGGTACCGAGCGCGTTCGCGCCGCCGGCCGCCAACGTGGCGGCGGCGCCGAGCACCACCAGCGCCCCGCTGGCTCGTCGGGCCTGCCGCCCGGTCTCCCGGCCACCGGGCGCCGAATCGGGCGGCACCAGCGGCAGGGTGGCCAGCGCCAGTCCGGCGGCGATGACGAAGGCCCAGCGCCAGCCGGCGGTGAGCGCCACCGTGGGTACGGCGGCGCCGGCGAGCAGCGTGGCCATCGGGATCGCCGCCTGCTTGAGCCCGAACGAGAGGCCCTGCCGCCCGGCCGGTACGCCCCGGGCCAGCGCGGTGTTGCTGGCGAGCTGGCCGAGCGCGTTGGCGCCCGCGCCGACCGCCAGCAGGCCCACCAGGGCGGCGTACGAGCGGGCCAGGACGGCGATGGCGAGCATGGTGGCGGCGGCGAGCAGGATCCCGGCGCGGGCGGTGCGCGCCGGCCCGTACCGTTCGACGAGCGCGCCGGACGGGACGGAGGCGAGCGCGCTGACGCCGAAGTAGACGGCGACGGCGAGCCCGAGCCCGGCGGGGGAGAACCGCAGTTCGGCACCGAGCTGGACGGCGAGCCCGCCGACCAGGAAGACCGGCAGGACACAGGCGATGGTGGTGGCGGTGGCGCCGGCGACGGTGCGACCGGGCCTACGAGCGGGGAGGTCGGAGGTTACGGGTGGCGGACTGATGAGGGGGAAATCGGCCATTTGAGACGAGCCTACGCGAGCCACACGTATGAACCCATCGTGTCGGTGGCTGCACACACGGTCGCCGTAGATCTGGCATCCTCGATCCGAACGGGCATTTCGCAGGCGCCCGGTTTTTCATATTGTGTAAGTCCCCAGCGGCGGAGGTGGTTGTGCGCGACCCCCTGGCGGAACCTTCGGACCTGATCCGCAGCGTGTCGCGTGCACTACGCGTGCTCGAAGCGGTCGGACGGGCACCGAAGGGGCTGACCGTAAAGCAGATAGCCCGGCGTTGCGAGTTGACTGTGGCCACGACCTACCACCTGGTCCGCACGCTCGCGTACGAGGGTTATGTGATCAGGCGCGAGGACGGCACGTACATCGTCGGATTGGAGGTGGCCGACCGGTACCGGGAACTGGTGACCGCGTTCCGGGGTCCGCCCGCGGTGGGCGAGTCGCTGCGGCGGGCCGCCTCGGACACCGGCTACAGCCACTACCTGGGCCGGTTCGTCGGCGGGCAGGTGGCGATCACCGCGCTGGCCGAGGGGCCGCGGTCGCCGTACCTGGAGGATCTGGTCCCCGGCTTCGACGAGGGGGCGCACGCCACCGCGCTGGGCAAGGCGCTGCTCGCCACCCTCACCCCCGAACAGCGGTTCCGCTACCTGCGCGAGTACGGCATGCGGCCGTTCACCTCGGCGACCCTGGTCGCCGCCGACGCGTTCGAGGCGGACCTGGCGGCCGGGGACCGGCGCGGCATGCAGCTGGAGCTGGGCCAGTTCCGGCAGGGGGTGGCGTGCGCGGCGGTGCTGGTCACCCCGGACAAGGACATGGAGCGCCGGGTGGTGCTCGCCTGCGCGCTGCCGGCCGCCGAGATGATGACCTCGGCCCGGGTGGTCCGGGCCAAGCTGTTGTCGGTGGCCCGCTCGGTCGCCGACGGGCTGGCCACCGAGGTCTGAGCCGACGGTGGTCTCCTGCCACCCGGTCCAGGGTGGCAGGAGACCACACGTGCCGTCCGGCGCCACTCAGGCCGCCGCACAGCAGGCGCGCCCGCCCCGGTGCCCAGCGGGCACCGGGGCGGGCCCGCTGGGCACCGGCGGCCGGCTCAGCTGCCGACGACGCCCCCGTCGAGCCGCCAGGTGCAGACCACGCCCGGCTTGGCGAAGTCACCGTCGGGCCAGTTGCTGGCCGGGTTCTCCAGCGAGGCGCCGTCGATCTCACCCGGGTGCTGTACGGCGACGAAGACCGACCGGTTGTCCGTGGTGACGAACGGCCCGCAGGTCTCCGCGCCGAGCGGGACGGTGAGGAACTGCTTCAGGTGCCCCCGCTCGGGCCCCTCCACAGCGGTGGCGAAGAGGCCGTCGTTGCTGCCCAGCGCGTTGCCGTCGGTGGAGATCCAGAGGTTCCCCGAACCGTCGAACGCCACGTTGTCCGGGCAGGAGATCGGCGAGACCTTGCTCTTGTCGTACCCGGCGAAGAAGGTGGACGCGTCCGCCGGGTCGCCGCAGACGATCGGCACCGACCAGGCGAACGTCTCCGAGGTGTTGTCGGCCCGGTCCTCGACCAGCTCCAGCACGTGCCCGTGCTTGTTGTTGGTACGCGGGTTCGCCTCGTCCGGCTTCGGGTTGGTCCCGACACCCCGGTTGGTGTTGTTGGTCAACGCCACGTAGACCTTGCCGGTGAGCTGGCTCGGCTCGACGTCCTCGGGGCGGTCCATCTTGGTCGCCCCGACCGCGTCACCGGCGAGCCGGGTGAAGGTGAGTACGTCCGCCGCGGTCATCCCGGGCACGTACGAGACGTTGCCCCGGACCAGCTTGATCCACCTGCCCCGGCCGTTGAACGCGCCGTCGGCCGGTACCTTGCCCGAGCCGTCGATCTCGTCGGCGCTGGTGTAGTCGAGCTTGGCGACGTAGAGGGTGCCGGACTCCAGCAGCGTCAGGTTGTTCTTCCGCGCCGTCCAGGAGTCGCCCTTGATGAACTTCTTGTCCGACACGAACTTGTAGAGGTAGTCGAACCGCTCGTCGTCGCCCATGTACGCGACGACCCGGCCGTCCCGGGCCACGATGACGTTGGCGCCCTCGTGCTTGAACCGGCCCAGCGCGGTGTGCTTGCGCGGGGTGCTCTCCGGGTCGAACGGGTCCACCTCGACGATCCACCCGAACCGGTGCGCCTCGTTGGGGTGCTTGGCCAGGTCGAAGCGCTCGTCGGCCCGCTCCCACTTGCGGCTGTCGGCGGGGTAGCGGGCGGTGGTGGTGATGCCGTACCGGGCCAGCTTCGGCTTGAGTGTCTCCGGGGCGGCGTCCGCGCCGACGAAGTACTGGTTGAAGTTCTCCTCGCCGCTCAGGACCGTGCCCCACGGGGTGACCCCGCCGGCGCAGTTGTTCAGCGTGCCGATCGCGACCCGGCCGCGCGGGTCGGCGGCGGTCTTCAGCCAGGCGGAGCCGGCCGCCGGCCCGGTGAACTCGAACCGGGTGGCCAGGGCGGTGATCCGCCGGTTGTACGGCAGCCGTCCCTTGCGCACCGGCGCCCACTGCCCGGTCCCGCCGACCCGCTCCAGCTCCACCACCGAGAGCCCGTGCGCCGCCATCGCGGTGCGGATCTGCTCCACGCTCAGCGCGTCCAGGCTGGTGAAGTCCGGGAACATCAGGTTCTCGTTGGTGTACTCGTGGTTCACCACCAGCAGGGCCCGCTCACCCCTGCGGTCCAGCGGGAGCACGCCGACGAAGTCGTTGTTGTAGCCGAACTGCTTCGACTGCTTCGCCGCGCTCTGCCGGTGCACGTCCAGCTCGGGTGCGTCCGGCAGCACCGGGTCGCCCCAGCGGATCACCACCGAGTGGTCGTACCCGTTCGGCACGACGAGGCTGTCGAGCTTGTTCGGCGGGATCGGCTTGAAGGTCAGGGCTCCGTTGCCGGCACCGGACCGGGCCGGGGTGAAGCTGTCGACCTCGGGCACCGCCGGCACACTCCCGGCACCGCCCGGTGCGGCCAGCGCCGGTGCGCCGGCGAGGGCGCCGGCCGCGGCGCCGCCGAAGCCGAGCACCAGGGCGCCGACCGCGCCGGCACGGACCACCCCGCGCCGGGTCACCTCGGTGCTGACGACGTCACCGAAGTACGGGTTGTCGGAGGAGTTCGGAACCGGGTGGTCGCAGGCGTTGCCGCACCGGTAGACACAGGTCATCGCGCTGCGCCCGCCGTGGCCCGCGGGGCCGAGCAGGGGGAGCAGGCGGGGTCGCTCGCTCATGGAGATGGAGCCTCCTTGCTGTCGGGGTGCCCGCCCGAGCCCGCGAACAGACGTACGGGATGCGGGCGGATGCCTGCCGGACGCTAGGAGGACGCCATGAGCGGGGCCCGGCCGCACGGTGAACGGAGATTGAACTCCGGCAGCCCGGGACGGTTGCCGACCGGACGGCTGAGGTGCCCATCGCCCGGCCGGCGTCCCGGGCTCGGGCGGACCGCCGGCCGGGTGAACCGCCGGCCGGGTGAACCGTCCGGGCGGCGGGTGCGTAACACCCTGCGAGGGAGGCGACGGGAAGGCCGGGAGAATCAGCAGCTCACGGACTCGACCAGCCGGACGGGACCGGGACCGGAGGGACCGCCATCAGCGATCAGGACGCCCAACTACTGCGCGCCATGCACGACGAGCACGCCGACGCGCTTCTCGCGCACGCCCTGCGGCTGGTCAACGGCGACCGGCAGCGGGCCGAGGACCTGGTGCAGGAGACCCTGCTGCGGGCGTGGCGGCACCCGGAGGCGCTGGATCCGCACCGGGGTTCGGTACGGGCCTGGCTGTTCACCATCGCCCGCAACCTCGCCATCGACGCCTGGCGCCGACGCAGCGCCCGGGTGGGCGAGGTGGTCACGGACGAGCTGCCCGAGCCGCCCCAGGTGGTCGACGAGGCGGACCGCGCGGTGGAGGCGTGGACGGTGGCGGAGGCGCTGGCCCGGCTCTCGCCCCCGCACCGCGAGGTGCTGGTCGAGTGCTTCTACCAGGGCCGGTCGGTGGCCGAGGCGGCGGTGCGGCTGGGCGTACCGCCGGGCACGGTGAAGTCGCGGACCCATTACGCGCTGCGATCCCTACGGTTGGTACTGGCGGAGATGGGGGTGACCGGGTGATGCGGTGTGACCACGCCCACGACGATGGCGCGTACGTGCTGGGCGCCCTCTCCCCCGCCGAGCGCGCCGCGTACGAGCGGCACCTCGCCGGCTGTCCGGCCTGCCGGGAGGCGGTCGCCGAGATCGCCGTCCTGCCCGGGTTGCTCGGCCGCCTCGACCCGGCCGGGCTGGAGCGGGTCGCCGCGCCGCCGACCGCCGAATCGCGGCTGCCGAAGCTGGTCGACGCGGCCCGGGCCAGCCGGCGCCGGGAGCGGTTGACCGGCCGGTTCCGGCTCGCCGGGGTGACCCTGGCCGCTGCCGGGCTGGCCGTGGTCGTCGGGCTCGGCGCGACCCGGCTGCCGCCGGGTGAGGACCCCGGCACCGGTGTCGAGGTGCGGATGGCCACCATGCAGCCGGTCGCCGGGGCCGTCCCGGTGACCGCCGAGATCGGCTTCAACGGCACCACCTGGGGGACCGAGGTGACCATGAAGTGCCAGTACCGCAAGACCGCCGACTACGCGAAGGCGTACACCTTCCGGCTGGTGGCCCACGGCCCGAACGGGGCGACGGAGCAGGTGGGGTCGTGGGTGGCCGCACCCGGTGACGACGTCACCTTCACCGGGGCGACCCGGTTCAGCCGCTCGGAACTGCTCCGGCTGGAACTCATCCGGTACGACGACACCCCGCTGCTCGCCTACGACGTGCCGTGACCGGGGCTGCCCGGCCGGACAGCGGAGAGCATCTCCGGGTACGCCAATCGGCAGCGGGACCGCCTACCCAGGCCAGTCGACCTCCTTTATGCCGAGAACCCGTCCGCCGCCGAAGGCGATCCGCAGCACCCGCCCGGGTGCGGGAAGGACGTCGAAGAACCAGAACGCGACATTGCCGGGACGCCCGCCGAGCGAGCGCACCGAATGTTGCGCGGCCAGATAATCCCGGAGGCTGGTTCCGGAGACCGGCTCGCCGAGCAGACGCACCACGTCCTGTTTCGACATGCCGGCGGTGATCTCGACCCCGGCGGCCACGGCCATCCGGTCAAGCCTGGACGGTGGACGAGCCTGCTCAGCCGCCGCCTCCGCCACGGCCCGCTGCCGGTCCTCCGCGTACCGTTCGCGGAGAACCAGTTGCATCTGCTCGGCGTGCGCGTCCCAACAGGCAGAGTGGACCAGCCATTTCCGCGTCCCGTACAGAGGGACCGACGGGATGTCGGTTTCCGCTTCCGGCGATCCGAGCAGCTTCAGCAGTCTCCGGGCGAAGTCGGCGTCGACGTCCACGCCATGCCGGGTGCCCCAGGCGCGCTTCCGACAGACCAGGCAGTCTGCGATGCGTAGCCTGTCGAGAAGGCCCATCCGAGGTCCCTCCGCTTCCGTCCCGCGCACCCCGAGCGTAGCTCCGGAGAACGACAGACCCCGCGCGGCCGGTGTCCTCGGCTTCGACGCAGCCCGCCGGCCCCGTCGACCGAGCCCGATCGGAGGACCGCTGTCCGGCCGGTCGTCGTCGCGGTCCGTTCCCGGCCTGGCGCGGCCGCCGTCGCTGGCTGCGGTTGTCGCTGCGGGTGCTAGTCGAGTGGCGGGGGCGCGGTGTCAGGTCCGTACCGGGTCGCCAGGGCGAGGAACCGGTGTGCCGCGTCGTCGTAACCGGTCAGCCGCCATCCGGTCCGCGCGGTCGAGTGGCGCAGCGGTGCCTCGCTGAGGGGCTCGTCGGGCCGTAGGGCGCGGCCGTGCCGGGCGGCGAGGGCGGCCCGGCCGGCGGGGTGGAACAGCACCAGCCGGCCGCCGGGGCGGGTGATCCGGGCCAGTTCACGGAGGGCCTCCTCGGCGTCGGGCAGGTGGCTGAGCAGCCCGGCGGCGAAGACCGCGTCGACGGCGGAGTCGGCGAGGGGCAGTTGCCGGACGTTGCCCAGGAGCAGGGTCGCGGCCGCCCGTGCGGCGTGCCCGTGGGCGGCGTCCAGCATCTCCGGGGTGAGGTCGAGGCCGAGCACCGTGCCGTCCGGGCCGACGGCGTCGCGGAGCGCGGGCAGCGCGCGGCCGGTGCCGCAGCCGACGTCGACGACGACGCCGCCGGCGGGCAGGTTCGCGGCGGCGACCGCCGACGCGTACGCCGGCAGGTCGTCGCCGAACCGGGTGTCCCAGGTGGCGGCGCGGACCGCGAAGAACGCCTGGGACTCGCTGACGTACCACTGGTCGGGCGGCGCGAGCCGGTCGGCGACGTGGCGGAGCACCGGCCAGGCCGGGTGGTGCAGGTCGATGACGATGTCGGCGCCGTCGTCGCGCCCGCCGCCCCCGGGTCGGGTGCGCAACCAGATCACCACGTCCCAGTCGCCGCCCGGCGGGTGCGCGCGCCAGCGGGCGCCGTCGGCCAGGGCGACGGTGTCGGGCGTACGGGCGGCGTGCCAGTTGTCCTCGTCGGCCAGCGGCGCCCGGTCGGAGAGCCGGGTGCAGGGGCGACCGATGCTCCGCAGGGCTTCGGCGAGGCGGTCGGCGACCGTGGCCGCGTGCGGTTGTGCGCCGTCGACCAGCACGGACGGCGCCCCGGCCGGCAGGGCGCCGACGAGGTGGTCGAGGACCAGCGTCCACCGGCGGGCCTGCGCCCCGGTCAGGGTCTGCCCCGTCGGTACGGGCAACGGTCCGTCAGCCATGACTCAATCATGCAGTTGCCAGCCACAAAAGGGAATATCGCCGCCGATGCAGCCCGATCGACGGCTTCCATGCTGCATTTGCGGCAGCTATCGTGACCGACGTGACGGTGTTTCGGATCGGTGAGGCGGCGGAGCTGGTCGGGGTCAGCCCGGACACGATGCGCCGGTGGATCGACGCGGGTCGGCTGGCCGCCGGTCGGGACGGGCAGGGACACCGGGTCATCGACGGGACGGATCTGGCCGCCTTCCTGCGGGCGCAGGCGTCCCAGCCGGAGGACGGCTCGGACGCCTCCTCGGCGCGCAACCGACTGCGCGGCATCGTCACCGCCGTGGTCAAGGACACCGTGATGGCCCAGGTGGACATCCAGGCCGGCCCGTTCCGGGTGGTGTCGCTGATGAGCCGGGAGGCGGTCGACGAACTCGACCTGCGGGTGGGCTCGGTGGCGATCGCGGTGATCAAGTCGACGACCGTTGTGGTGGAGAAGCCGGCGGCGACCACCGGAAGCAGAGGGAGGACCGGCTCGTGACCGCAGGACGGAAGCGCCTCACCCTGGCCGCGCTCGCCGCGCTGGCCGTGCTGGGGCCGGCCGGCTGTGGCGACGACGCCTCCGGCCCTCGGTCGGGCAGCGGCGGCCCGGGTGTCACCGGCACCGTCACGGTGTTCGCCGCCGCGTCGCTGACCGAGTCCTTCACCCAGCTCGGCAGGGACTTCGAGGCGGCCAACCCCGGGGTGAAGGTGACGTTCAGCTTCGCCGGCAGCTCCGCGTTGGCCAACCAGATCAACCAGGGCGCCCCGGCGGACGTCTTCGCCGCCGCCGCACCGGCGAACATGACCACCGTCACCGACGCCGGCAACGCCGACGGCAGCCCGAGGGCCTTCGTCCGCAACCAGCTCGTCATCGCCGTACCGAAGGGGAATCCGGACCGGGTGGCCGGCCTCGCCGACCTGGCCCGGCCCGGGGTCAAGGTCGCGCTCTGCGCCGAGCAGGTGCCCTGCGGGGCGGCGGCCAAGCGGGCCCTCGACACCGCGAAGGTGCCCCTCAGCCCCGTCACCCTGGAGCAGGACGTCAAGGCGGCCCTGGCCAAGGTGCGGCTGGGCGAGGTGGACGCCGCACTGGTCTACCGGACCGACGCGAAAGCCGCCGCGGCCGACGTGGACGGGATCGAGTTCCCCGAGTCGGCCGGGGCGGTCAACGACTATCCGATCGTGGTGCTGCGCGACGCGCCCAACCCCGCCGCCGCGCGGGCCTTCGTCGGCTACGTGTTCTCCGACGCAGGCCGGAGCGTGCTCACATCGGCCGGTTTCCAGACCCCGTGACGGTGCCCCGGTCGCCCGGACGAACCACCCGGCGACGTGGCGGCACCAGCCGGCCGCCGGTCGCGCTGCTGGTGCCCGCCGGCCTCGGGCTGCTTTTCCTGGTGCTGCCGCTGGTCGGGCTGCTGGCCCGTACACCGTGGACGACGCTGCCACAGCGGCTCGCCGAGCCGGGTGTGCTCACCGCGCTGCGGCTGTCGCTGCAGACCGCCAGCCTCGCCACCCTGCTCTGCCTGGTCCTCGGCGTACCGCTGGCCTGGCTGCTGGCCCGGGTCGAGTTCCCTGGCCGCCGACTCGTACGGGCCCTGGTCACCGTCCCGCTGGTGCTGCCCCCGGTGGTCGGCGGGGTCGCCCTGCTGCTGGTCTTCGGCCGCCGGGGGCTGCTCGGCTCCTGGCTCGACGCGACCTTCGGGGTCACCCTGCCGTTCACCACCGCCGGTGTGGTGCTCGCCGAGGCGTTCGTGGCGATGCCCTTCCTGATCATCGCGGTGGAGGGGGCGCTGCGCGGTGCGGACACCCGCTACGAGGAGGCCGCCGCCACCCTCGGCGCCGGCCGGTGGACCACCTTCACCCACGTCACGCTGCCGCTCGTGGCGCCCGGAATCGCCGCCGGGGCGGTGCTCTGCTGGGCCCGCGCGCTGGGCGAGTTCGGCGCGACGATCACCTTCGCCGGCAACTTCCCGGGGCGTACCCAGACCATGCCGCTCGCCGTCTACCTGGCGCTGGAGACCGATCTGGAGGCGGCGATCGTGCTCAGCCTGATCCTGCTCACCGTCTCCGTGGTGATCCTCGCCAGCCTCCGCGACCGCTGGATCGGCAACTCGTGACCGCCGACCTGTCCGTGGCCGGCGCCGGGGCCGGGGTCGGCGGCCCGCTGCTCGACGCCCACCTGCTGGTGGAGCGGGGCACGTTCCGGCTCGACCTGCCGCTGGTGATCGACCCGGGCGAGGTCGTCGCGCTGCTCGGGCCGAACGGTGCCGGCAAGACGACCGCACTGCGTACCCTGGCCGGGCTGATTCCGCTCTCCGCCGGGCATCTCACCCTGGCCGGCCGGGATCTCGACCGGCCCGGCCATCGAGTGTGGACGCCCGCCGAACGGCGGCCGATCGGCGTGGTGTTCCAGGACTACCTGCTCTTCCCCCACCTCAGCGTGCTGGACAACGTGGCGTTCGGTCCCCGCCGGCAGGGGCTGGACCGGCGGCGGGCCCGGGAGCGGGCCGCCGGCTGGCTGGACCGGATGGGGCTGGCGGAACACGCCCGCCGCAAACCACGGCAGCTCTCCGGCGGTCAGGCCCAACGGGTCGCGCTGGCCCGCGCCCTGGCGGTCGACCCGGCGCTGCTGCTGCTGGACGAGCCGCTCGCCGCGCTGGACGCCCGGACCCGGCTGGACACCCGGGTCCAGCTCCAGCACCACCTCGCCGCACATGCCGGGGCCACGCTGCTGGTCACCCACGATCCGCTGGACGCCCTCGTGCTGGCCGACCGGCTGGTCATCGTCGAGCACGGCCGGGTCGTGCAGGCGGGCGACGCCGCGACCATCACCGCGCAGCCCCGTACCGACTACGTGGCCCGGCTCGTCGGGCTCAACCTCTACCGGGGGCGGGCCGACGGCCGCCGGGTCCTGCTCGCCGACGGTTTCGCCGTCACCGTCGCCGAGCCGTTGCGCGGGGACGTCTTCGTCGCGTTCCCGCCCTCGGCCGTGGCGTTGCATCCGGGCCGCCCCGACGGCAGCCCCCGCAACAGCTGGCCGGCCACGATCAGCGGCATCCAGCGGCACGGTGACAACCTGCGGGTGCAGCTCACCGGCCCGATCGGGGTGGCCGCCGACGTCACCCCGGCCGCCGCCGCGCAGCTCCGGCTGGCACCGGGCCAACCGCTGTGGGCCGCCGTCAAGGCCGCCGAGACCCGGGTCTACCCGGCCGGCTAACCGAGCAGCCGGGCAAGGTTGGTCAGGCTGGTGACCAGGGCGCCGATGTAGGTGACGATGCGGGCGGCCCACTTGACGACCGCCGCCGTGATCTGCGCGGCGACCACCGGGATCGTCACGACGAAGATCGCCTCGACGGCCCACACGATCACCCGGGCCACCAGGTCGGCGATGAGGTCGCGCACGATGTCCCGGGTGAACGCCACCAGGTTTCCCGCCGCCTGGGTGGCCGCCGCCATCGCCGTCGAGATCCCGCCGAGCCCGCCGAGGGCATCGACGTTGCAGGCCATCATGCTCCGGTACGCCTCGGCGGCGTCACCCCGCCAGCCGGCCAGGTCTCCGGTGACGCGCGATTGCAGATCCGCGGACATGCGCTGCAACTCGCCGGCCATGTTCTCCCAGGTGGCCGCGTGTGAGGCGACCACGTCCGGCATGCCGGCGAGGTCGTCGAGGATCGAGCGCAACGGCTCGAAGTACTCCATCGCCCAGCCGAGCCCGTTGGCCAGCAGCGCGCTGAACGGGTCCAGGGCGCTGGCGACGACGTCCAGGGCGAACGTCCCACCGGCCAGCAGGTCGTCGACCCATCCCTCGCTGCGGATGGCGTCGACCAGATCCTCCACGCCGTCGGCGAGCGAGGCGCCGGTCCAGGCCTCCCGGGTGGAGGTGACCCCGGCGACGAGCGACGTGTCGGTCATCGCGCCAGACCGTCCGGGGAACGTCCGCGGAGCCGGTCGAACGCGTCGGCGGCCCGCAGGTCGGTGTTCTCGTAGTTGTCGGCGGCGGCGCGCAGGTTGCCGGCGGCCAGCGAGAGGTTCTCGGCGACGTAGGCGATCAGCTCGTCCTGCCGGACGTGCCGGCCCTCCAGCAGCCCGGAGATCCAGCCGCACAACTGCCCGTACGCGGCGTCGTTCTGGGTGATGTGTGCGCTGGCGCCCTTGACCGCGCCGAAGCGCTCCGCCAGGTCCTCGAGGTTCCCGGCGTGCGACCGGATCTGCCCCACCTCGACGTCGTAGCCGTTGCTCACGCTTCCCTCACCACCGGTACGGATCGCGGTCGGTCTGCACGGTCCCGCGCTCGACGCCACGGAGCTGCTGGTCGACCCGCTCCGCGATGGTCCGGGCCGCCGGGGAGTCGACGCCCACGGTCTCCGCGATGATCTCCCGTGCGCGGTCGGCCGCCTTCTTCCGGGCCCCCTGGATCGTGTTCATGATCGCCCTGGACACGGCCTCGGGCGCGACCCGCTGGATCCGGGGGGTGAGCCGCAGGTCGACCAGGGCGCCGGTGTGGTCGATGGTGACCTGGGCCAGTCCGTTGTCGTCGGTCGCGGTCACCCGCAACTGGTCGAGGCGGTCGCTCATCGCCCTGGTGTCCGCCGCCAGCCGGTCGATCTGTCCCTTCCACGCCGACAGGTGCTCCATGGCCCCGTCGGGGTCCAGGATGCCGCCCCCGCCGGGCTGCATGCCGATCGCCACGTTCCCACCTCCCGTCGACGCCTCGGCTCATCGTAGGTTGGTGGCTCAATGACCATGATCGCGGCCGGGGCGTCGTCGCGGACGGGCGGTGAGCGCGGCTGCCGGCGGCGTGGCCGGGCTGGTCGCGTATGCATAGACTGCGGCCGGCCAGCACGTCGAAGCCTGGTGACCGCCGGCCGCTGGCAGGTGGTACGACCGATCCGATCGGCTGAAGGGCGACCATGACGGGAAAGCCACGGGGTGGCGACGGCGACGGCGGAAGCGGCGACGGCGGGAACGTCCCGCGGCAGCGTGGTCGTTCCGGTGGCGTGCCGGCGAACGTGGCCAGGGCCCAGGACGACGTCGGGGAGGTCGCGCGGCGGGGCCGCCAGGGTGGTGGCGGCCAGTCGTCCGGGACCGGTTCCGGGAGCGGGCGCGGCCGGCAGTCCTTCCGGGGCGGGGACGACGTGCCCGGTCCGGCGCGGGGCAGGGAACTCCGGATGCCCCATCCGCGGCACACCGTGTCCGGTGCGCGCAGCGGTGCGGTCAAGGACCCCAGCACCGTGTACCTGCGCGGCTACGAGAACGTGGCGCGGGACGACGTCGCGCAGATCGCCGCCGGGAACGCGACCTGGGACACGGAGAGGCAGCAGTACCACGTCAACGGCCGCTCGTACGGGGTCGAGTCGTCCGGGACCGTCTTCCCGGTCTCCGGTGAAGGCATGGCAAAGCTGACCGGCAACGAGTACGCGGCACTCAAGGAGATCGCCAAGGCCGGCGGTGACCTTTCGCAGGCGCAACAATTGACCATGCACCCGCGCTTCGTGAACAACCCGGATGCGGTCGCGAAGGCGAAGGAAATTTACGACGGGACGTACGAGCCGTGACCTACTACCTCCTGATCTACGGCGAACTGCGCCGGGACCGGCTCGTGGCGGCGTTGGCCGCGCTGCTGTCGCTGCCGGTCGAGGCGGTCGACATCGGCGACGAGGACGAGACCGACCGTAACTGGTCGGCCCCCGTCATCTGCACTGTCTCGCCCCGCCTCGGTGAGCTGCACTGGCACCTGGACATCTACCTCACCGAGGCGATCGCCCCGCAGCCGGCCGAGTCTGACCTCGCGACGGGGCTGGCCCAGCACCTGCGGACGGTGGTGGCCTACCCGGGCGAGGAGTCGCGGCCGAGCGCGTACTGGCTGGTCGGCCCGGACGGTCGTCGCACCCGGGCTCGGATCTACGACGACGGCCCGGACGAGGAGCCGGTGTACCGGATCGACGCGGTCGAGCACCCGGTGGCGGCGTTGCCCGGCCTGCCGCTGGCCGCGATACCGGAGGTGATCCACGAACACCCCATGCCCACGCCGATCAGCGACGGGGTTGCGGCGCTGTTGCGGCCCTGGTTGCCGGCGAGCGTGAGCGCGCCGGGCGTATCCGACGTGGAGAAGGCGACGTGGCTCGCCCACAACCGGCTCGGCGCCTGGGAGGGCATGGTGGCCCGGCTCGCGGCCGGATGGCCGCCGGACGGGTGGTACCCGGCGGAGTACTACCGGGACGGTATGGCACTGCGTGACGAGCTGGTCCGGGCGGGTCAGACGTTGCCCGAGCCGGTGCGGGTGCCGTTCGCGGTGGCGCTCGGCGAGATCGACCAGCGGTTCGTGACGCTGACCGAGGACGACGAGGGCGCGGCGTTGGCGGCGGAGCTGGGTGACGCGTCGGCCGTGTCGACGGACCCGGCGCGGTGGTGGTGGCAGCGGATCCCGCAGCCGGTGCCGTGGCGGGACCAACCGGCCCGCGACGGCTCCTGACCGCCCGGCAGCTCGCAAGCGCGGCCCGGCAGCTCGCAAACGCGGCCCGGCAGCTCGCAAACGCGGCCCGGCAGCTCGTGGAAGCGGCCGGGCAGCTCGTGGAAGCGGCCGGGCAGCTCGCGGAAGCGGCCCCGGTCTACCGCCCGGGCGGGGTGGCGAGGAAGGCCCGCCACGCGGCGGAGGTGAAGAGCAGCGCCGGCCCGGCCGGGTCCTTGCTGTCCCGTACCCCGACCGCGTCGGGCAGGTCGGCGGCCACCTCGACGCAGTCGCCCTCGCCACTGCGGCTGCTCTTCCGCCACGTCCCGCCGGTCAGCTCAGTCATCGACCCTCTCCCGGATGATGGCGCCGATCAGATCCTCCGACGCCTCCTGGCCCAGCGCCAGCTCATCGAGCCGCCGCCATATCTCATGGTAGGCCGCGAGTTCGGCCGGCTTGTCCAGGTAGATCGCCCCGGTCATGTTCTCGCTGTAGATGGTGGTCGGCTCCGGCGGTCGGGTGCCGACCGCCGGAAACTCGAAGATGTTGAACGAGGGTGCGTTCGCGGCCCAGTTCAGCCCCGCCGCCGTGGGCAGCACCCGGACGCTGACCGAGGGGAGCCGGTTGACGTTCGCCAGGTGGGCGAGCTGGGCCAGCCAGGCGTCCTCGTCGGCGATCGGCCGGCGCAGCACCGACTCCTCGACGATCGCCACCAGCCGGTCGCCTTGGACGCCCGGGCGAGGCTGAACAGCACGTCGCTCATCTGGTCCGAGACGCCGTAGAGCCGGCACATCGCCTCGACGTCATGGCTGCGCACGACGGTTTCGCCCCGCTCGATCCGGTACATCCGGGCCCGCGACCACTCCAGGGTCCGCGCCGCGGTTCCAGGCTGATCCCGGCCTCCTCCCGGGCCAGCTTGAGATACCGGCCGAGCTGCCGTCTGGGTACGGTCGATCCCCGGTCCTTCAGCACCGCGTCCCCCTATCCGCCGGATGAGCCTGATTGGTCCAATCCAGACCCTCATCGGGTTACGCGCAGTGATGTCAAGGCTCCGCTCTGGATGATCTCTCCTGCTCGTCGCCCCGACGGACCGGGTTGCCGATCGAGGGTGATGCCTCTGAGACATACATATGACCCAGAGGCATCACGCTCGATCGCGACATCACTTCAGCGCCGCCGCCCCGCCCTCGGCCGCCCCCGGTCCCGGCCGCCGCGGGTCAGCGGGGCCGTGCCACCCGGCCCTCCGTCCAGACCGGCTCGTCGGTCTCCCGGACCTGTCCGTCGGCGGAGAAGAGCAGATACCGGTCGGTGTGCGCGGCGAACCAGCGGTCATGGGTCACCGTGAGCACGGTGCCGGCGAACTCCGCCAGGCCGCGTTGCAGGGCGTCGGCGCTGGCCAGGTCGAGGTTGTCGGTCGGTTCGTCCAGCAGCAGCAGGGTGGCCCCGGCGAGTTCGAGGAGCAGGATCTGCAACCGGGCCTGCTGGCCACCGGAGAGGGTCTGGAACGGCTGGCTGTGCGCGGGTGCGATCTCGTAGCGGGCCAGGGCGGCCATCGCGTCGTCCCGGACCAGCGCATGGTCGCGGATCAGGATCTCGGCCGGGGTGCGGTCGTGCAGGTCCGGGCGGGCGTGGGTCTGGGTGAAGAGCCCGGGTAGGACGCGGGCGCCGAGCCGCACCTCGCCCCGGTGCGGCACGGTGCGCTGCTCCGCCGGCGTGCCGGCCTCGGCCAGCAGCCTGAGGAACTGGGACTTGCCCGAGCCGTTCGAGCCGAGCACGGCGACCCGCTCGCCGTACCAGACCTCCAGGTCGAATGGTCGCATCAGGCCGGTCAGCTCCAGCTCGCGGCAGATCAGCGCCTGTTTTCCGGTACGCCCACCGCGCAGCCGGACCCGCACGTTCTGCTCCTTCGGCGGCCGGGTGGGTGGTCCGGCCGCCTCGAACCGGGCCAGCCGACTCTGCGCCGCCCGGTACGCCGAGGCGAGCGCGTCGTTGCGGGCGGCGCCCTGCCGGGCGGTGTGCACCAGGTGACGGAGCCGGGCGCGCTCCTCGTCCCACTGCCGCCGGCGCTCGTCCAGCCGGTCGATCCGGTCCCGCCGGGCGGCCGGATAGCTGGCGAAGCCGGAGCCGTGCACCCAGACCTGGCGGTCCTCGACCGTGACGATCCGGTCGGCTGCCCCGGCGAGGAGCTGTCGGTCGTGCGAGACCAGCAGCACGGTCTTGGTGCCCGCCGCGAGCTGGCGTTCCAACCACTGCTTGCCCGGTACGTCGAGGTAGTTGTCGGGTTCGTCGAGCAACAGCACCCGGTCCGGCCCGCGCAGCAGCGCCTCCAGGACCAGGCGTTTCTGCTCGCCCCCGGAGAGGCAGTTGACGCCCCGGCCGGCCGCCCGGTCGTACGGCACACCCAGGGCGGCAGTGGTCACCGCGTCCCAGACCACCGCCAGGTCGTAGCCGCCGGCCTCGACGTACTCGGTGACCGCGTGCGCGTAGCCGAGCTGGGTCGGCTCGTCGTCCTGGACACCGAGGGCGCGTTCCGCCCGCGCCAGCGCGGCTGCGGCCCGCCGGATCCGCTCCGGCGCCACCGAGAGCAGCAGGTCGCCGACGGTGCGGTGATCGCGGACCGAACCGATGAACTGGCGCATCACCCCGAGCCCACCCGTGCTGACGATCTCGCCGCCCGAGGGCGCCAGGTCCCCGGCGATCAGGCGCAGCAGGGTGGTCTTGCCGGCGCCGTTCGGCCCGACCAGGGCGGCGGTGGCGCCCTCGCCGACCCGGAACGAGACGTCGTCGAGGAGCGGGCGCCCGTCCGGGAGCAGATAGCTCAGGTGCTTGACCTCGATGTGTGCCATCGCGACCTCCGGGCTCTAGAACAACGTACCGGATACTAGAACAACGTTCTAGAGCCCGATCGTCATACTAGACTCCGTCCCATGTCAGGCGTATGGCTCCGGCCCGGACGTCCCGCCCGCACCGGCCCGCCGCTGAGCCGGGACCGGATCGTCGCGGCGGCGGTGGAACTGCTCGACGCCGAGGGGGTCACCGGGCTGACCATGCGGCGGCTGGCCGAGCGGCTCGACGCCGGTTCGACCACGCTCTACTGGCACGTCGCCACCAAGGACGACGTGCTCGACCTGGCGCTGGACCACATCTTCGGCGAGGTGGAGCTGCCGACCGGGGAGGCCGGGTCAGCCGGGGACTGGCGCGCGGACGTCGAGACGCTGCTCCTCGGCTGGCGGGCCGCGATGCTGCGTCACCCCTGGTCGGCGGCGCTGCTGGGCCGGCCGATGCTCGGCCCGAACGTGCTGGCCCGGACCGAGTTCCTGGTCTCGGCGCTGCGCCGGAGCGGACTGGTGGAGCCGGACCTCGGCGCCGCGACCCACGGGCTGGCCAACTACGTGATCGGCTCGGCGGTCACGCTCGCGTCGGCGCGACCGGAGGACACGGACTCCGGACCAGCGGCCCGGGAGCATCTGGCCGCCCAGGCGGACCGCTATCCCGCCCTGGTCGCCAGCGGCCACCTCGACGACCGGGACTGGGACGACACCTTCCGGCGCGGGCTGACGTACCTGCTCGACGGGCTGGCCGCGCGCACCGGTTCCGGGTGACAACCTTGCGAACGGCGGCCACCCTCCCCGCCAGGCCGCGCTAGCGGCGGCGGAGCATCCCGCGCAGCCGGGCGGTGACCCGGTTCGGGGTGACCGGCACCACCGAGATCATCAGCCGGCCGGACTCGTCCCGGGTCGGGACGAGCACGTAGAGCCGGGCGCCGCGCCGGCGCATCAGCGGGACCGGCCGGTGCAGCCCCGGCGCCCGGAGCGCGGCGGCGCCCGCCGCGCCGGTGGCGTTGCCGGCACCGACCGCACGGGCCGGGTCGAACGGACCCGGCTGGGCCGAGACCGCCCGGCGCTGGCCGGTCGCGTCGCTGCCGGCGAGCAGGTCCGCGGCCCGGAACCTGATCCGTACGGTGGTGCCGGCCGTGCCCTGCGCGACGACCAGCACGTCGGCGGGGATCTCCTCCGCGCTCACGGTGAGCGGGTCGACGCCCAGCGCGGCGAGGTCCGGCACCGGCGTGTGCGCGGTAATGCTCAGCACCCGCTCACCCCGCTCGTCGGTCTCCCAGGCCAGCGCGGTGGCGTCGAGTTTCGCCGCCCAGTCCGGCGCGCCGGTCACCTCGAAGCAGGAGTCCGGCAGGTGCCGCCCGGGGGCGCGGAAGCCCGGGTAGCCCGCGTACCGCCGGCCGCCCTCCACCACCGTCGCCGGCACCCCGGTCTCCGCGTCCTGCCGGATCGCGGCGAGGAGGTCGTCGAGGGCGCCGTCGCGGGTCAGCGCCAGCCGGATGCGGGTCTCGGCGTTCAACTGGGCGGCGATGTCGGCGCTGAGGTGGTCGGCCACCAGCCGGCCGACGCCCTCGTGCACGAGCCGCTGGGTCTCCCGGTCGAGGTGGAGCAGGTCGTCCTCGACGAGCTTGGCCACCTCGTGGTCGAAGCGGCGCAGCAACACCGCGTCCCGGTGCTTGCCGGGCTCGATCAGCTTCGCCACGAACGCCAGGTTCGCCTCGACGGTGCGCAGCCGCTCCACGTGCCGGCTCAGGTAGGTGATGTTGGTGGCGCTGAACCGCCGTACGGCGTAGTAGAACTCGTAGTCGGCCAGCACCGAGATGCGCCTCGCCCGGTAGCACGCCTCCAGGGTGAACGGCAGGTCGCTGCCGATCGGCAGGTCCTCCGGGTAGCGGATGCCGTGCCGCTGGAGCATCTCCCGGCGGAACAGCTTGGTGTTGGCCAGCGACCGGGGCAGTGGCGAGTCGAAGAGGTCGACGTCGATCTCGTTGCGCGCGAAGATGTCCTGGTAGATGTGGCGGCTGTTGACCCCGACCACCTTGCCCAGGACCACGTCCGAGCCGTAGTCGTCGGCCGCGCCGACCAGCCGGTCCAGCGCCTCCCGGCCCAGGTGGTCGTCGGCGCCGACGAAGAAGACGTACCGGCCGGTGGCGGCGTCCAGCCCCCGGTTGCAGGGGCCCGCGGGACCACCCGAGTTGGCCTGGTGGATGACGGTGAAGACGCCCGGATAGCGCGCGGCGAACCGGTCCAGCTCCTCACCGCTGCGGTCGGTCGAGCCGTCGTCCACCGCGACGACCTGCATCCGGTGCAGGCCGATGGTCTGCTCGACCAGCGAGGTCAGGCACCGGGTCAGGTACGGCATGGTGTTGTAGACCGGCACCACCACGCTGACGTCGGGCGTACTCATCGAGATTCGGTTCTCCGACTTTTTCGACCGGGGTTCGTTCGATTCCCGGCGAGTGTACGGCAATGGTGTGCGCCACTTTCGGACCGAAACCTCCGGACACCCTCCGGCAGGCTGCCGCTTCCTTGTTGTACGGGTATTCGCCGCCCTGAATTAACCCGCGAGTCCCGCTCGGCTAATAGTCTTTCCGCCGATGCGCCTCCGGCAGGACAGCCTCGTCTTCACGACTGAGTTAGCAGGTCTTCATGTCCTATTCACCTGACGTCAGCGTGGTGATTCCCACCCATTCCCGGCCGGACCTGGTGACCCGGGCCGTACGGAGCGCCCTGGCGCAGACCGTCGACGACATCGAGGTCATCGTCGTGGTCGACGGACCGGACGAGGCGACCAGCGCGGCGCTGGCGGCGATCGACGACGCCCGGCTGCGCGTGGTGGTGCTGCCGGAGAAGGGCGGGGCGCCGAACGCCCGCAACGTCGGCGTCCGCGAGGCGCGCGCCGACTGGACCGCACTGCTCGACGACGACGACGAGTGGCTGCCCGACAAGCTGGCGGTGCAGCTCGACCTGGCGCACGGCGCCCGGGTCCGGATGCCGATCATCGCCACCCGCCTGATCAACCGCACGCCGCGCGCCGAGTTCGTCATACCGCGCCGGCTGCCGGACGCCGACGAGCCGCTGAGCGAGTACCTGACGGTCCGACGTGGCCTGTTCCACGGCGACGGCTTCATTCAGACCTCCACGATCATGGCCCCGACCGAGCTGCTGCGCCGGGTCCCGTTCACCGTCGGGCTGCGCCGGTTGCAGGAACTCGACTGGACCCTGCGGGCGCTCAGCCACGACGACGTCGACCTGATCATCTCCGCCGAGCCGCTGGTGCTCTGGCACCAGGACGAGGACCGGCCGAGGGTCACATTCGACACCTCCTGGCAGGAGCAGTTGGAGTGGTTCCGGCGGAGCCGGCCGCTGATGACGCCCCGGGCGTACGCGGCGCTCGGCACGAGCGTGATCAGCTCGATGGCGGCGCCGACCCGCAGCCTGCGGGTGTGCCGGACGGTGCTGCGCGAGGTCCGACAGCACGGCCGGCCGGGTGCGCTCGACTACCTGACGTTCGCGCAGATCTGGCTGATCCCGCCGGGGTTGCGGCGTAGTCTGCGGGACCGGGTCCTGAGGCGGCCACGCCGCACCGCCGGCCGCCCGGGTACGCCGGCCGGGGCAGGTCGCTCCGCTGCCGGGGTGGCCGGGGCCGGCGCCGGGTCGTCGAAAGGATCGAACCACCGATGAAATGCCGCGATGTCCGACGGTAGGGCGGTCGTGATCTGGCGCAGTGCACTTCTGCTCGCGTCCGAGACGTTCATCCGTAATCAGGGCGACGCGCTCACCCGGTGGCGGCCGTCCTTTGTGGGCGCCACCAAGACCGAGTCGTTTCTCGCCCTGGACTCCGACGTCATCGCCTATCCCGACGGCGCGCGGGGCCGGCTCGCCTTTCTCCGGCACCGGTTGACCGGCCGGTCGACGGCACTCGTCCGGCTCCTGACGCAATTGCGCCCGGCCGTCGTCCACGCGCATTTCGGCGGCGACGGGTGGCTCGTCAGCCGCGCGGCCGAGCGGCTCGGCGTCCCACTGGTGATCACCCTGCACGGGTACGACGTGACGCGGGAACCGAAGGCGGCCGGCATCCGTGGCATCCGTTACCGACGGAACCTGCGTACCGCCTTCGAGCGGGCGACGCTCGTCATCGCGGTCTCCGAGTTCATCCGGCAGCAGGCGATCGCGCTCGGCGCGGATCCGGCCAAGGTGCGCGTGCACCACATCGGGGTGACGGTCCCGCCCGCCCCGGCGCCGACGCCGAAGCGCTGGGACGTCCTCTTCGTCGGCCGCTTCGTGGAGAAGAAGGGGATCGACGACCTCGTCGAGGCGGTCGGCACGCTGGGGCAACCCCGGCCACGGCTCCTCTTCATCGGTACCGGGCCGCTGGAGGCGCCGATGCGGGAGCGGGCCGCGGCGCTGGGCCTGGACGCGACGTTCCTGGGTGTACAGGAGCCGGCGGTCGTGCGGCGGAGCATGGCCGAGTCGCGGATCTTCGTCTCCCCCTCCAAGACGGCGTCCGACGGGGACTCCGAGGGGTTGCCGACCACCATCCTGGAGGCGGCCAGCCTCGGCCTACCGACGGTCTCGACCCGGCACAGCGGCATCCCGGAAGGGGTGGTGCACGGCGAGACCGGGCTGCTCGGCGCGGAGGGCGACCGGGCGGCGCTGGCCCGGCACATCCGGCAGTTGCTGACCGACGACGCGCTGCGGACCCGGCTCGGCGACCAGGCGCGACGGCACGTGGCGGCCCACTTCGACCTGCGGAAGCAGACCGCCCTGCTGGAGGAGCTGTACGACGAGGCGGCCGGCGCGATCGGCCGCCGGAGCGGCGTGCCTGACGTACCGGAGTCAATCTCTCACGTATCGTGACGGAGTGCCTGCCTGGCCTTCCTGCCCTTCGGGGTGCTGCTCCCGGCCCTGGTGGTGGTCCTGGTGCTGCTCGCGCTGACCGTCGCGATGAACGTCGCCGAGGAGATGACGGTACGTCGGCACAACCTGGGGCACCTGTGGCGCTTCGGGCCCACCGTGCCGGGGGCGCCCGAACCGAACGTGCCGCCCTCCTCGGAGATCGATCCGGGCACCGGTGCCGCCCGCCCACCGGCGGCGGGGCGTACCGCCGAGACCGGGCCGGAGCCGGACGGACCCGCCGTCGGTGGCTGAGCCCGGCCGGCTGCGGTCAGCGGGCGGCGGTGGCGGCGGCCGGCTCCGGGGTGGCGGCGAGCAGCGCGGCGGCCCGGGACCGGCGGACGTTGCGGATCGCGTCCACCGTGAAGACCACCAGGGCCAGCCAGACCAGCGCGAACCCGGCCAGCCGCGCCGGCGGCATCGGCTCGTGGAAGACGAGTACGCCGAAGCCGAACTGCAGGATCGGCGCGAGGTACTGCAACATCCCCAGCGCGGTCAGCGAGAGCCGGTTGGCCGCCCCGGCGAAGAGCATCAGCGGGATGGCGGTCGCCGCACCGGCCAGCGCCAGCAGCAGGGTGTGGCCGACCGAGACCTGCCCGAAGGTCGAGTCGCCCCGCCAGACGAGCCAGCCGAGATAGCCGAGCGCCGGCAGCGCCAGCACCGCGGACTCGACGAACATGCCCTCCGCGGCCGGCAGGCCGAGCTGCTTCTTCACCAGGCTGTACCCGCCGAAGCTCACCGCCAGGGTGAGCGCGATGTACGGCAGCCGGCCGTAGTCGACGGCCAGCACCGCCACGGCCAGGCCGCCGATGCCGAGCGCCACCCACTGCGCGGCGCGCAGCCGCTCGTGCAGCACGGTGACGCCCAGCAGCACCACGCCGAGCGGGTTGATGAAGTAACCCAGCGACGTTTCGATTACCCGGTCGGAGTTGACGCCGTAGATGTAGGTGCCCCAGTTGACCGCGATCAGGGCGGCGGCGAGGACGATGCCGGCCAGCGCGGCCGGCCGGCGGCGCAGCCCCCGGAGGAACGTCCAGTTGCGGGCCACGGCGAGCACGAGGGCGACGAAGACGACCGACCAGAGCACCCGGTGGGCCAGGATCTCGATCGGGCCGGCCGGGCGGAGCAGCTTGATGTAGAGCGGGAAGAAACCCCACAGCGTGTACGCGCCGAGCCCGTAGAGGTATCCGCGCCGCACCTGGCTCATGTCTCCACCGTAAGGTGCCCGCCCGGGTCAGACCCCTTTCCCGTGAGCGGTGTCACCGGAAGTTCCCGCAGGTCCAGCTCCATCCAGTTGGCCGGTACGGCCAGCGGGGTGAAACCGGCCGTCGCGTACACCGGGTGCGCGTCCCAGGTGGCGAGCAGCAGCCGGCGTACGCCCCGGCCGGTCAGGTCGTCACGGATGGCCGCGACCATCCAGCGGGCCAGCCCCCGTCCCCGCTCCGCCGGATCGACGTAGACGTCACAGAGCCAGGCGAAGGTTGCCCCGTCGGTCACGACCCGGGCGAACGCCACCTGGTCCTCGTCGCCCGGCCGGTACACCCCGTAGACCGAGGAGCCCTCGATGGCCCGCCGCATCAGCTCACGGGAGCGCCCGAGCGCCCAGTACGCGTCGGTGGAGAGCCAGTGGTGCACCCGGTCCACATCCAGCCGCCGGGGATCGCTGGACAGCAGGTAGCCGTCGAATCGCGTGATGACTAGCACCCCGTGACGTTATCCGCGGACCCGCCGTCCGCCCGGGGCCAATTCCCGGGAAGTGGATCGCCCCCGCGTTCCGGTCGGCCCTGGGTCGGCCCGGTCCCGGCCCGGGGTCCGCCGCTCAGTCCCGGTCCAGGACCAGGCCCAGCAGCCAGGTGACCACGCCGACGAGGAGCGCGCCGAGCACCGCCGCCGGCCAGAACCCGTCGAGGAGGAACGGCAGCTCCAGTTGCTCGGCGATCCAGCCGGTGAGCAGGAAGAGCAGCGCGTTGACCACCAGCGCGATCAGACCCAGCGTCACCAGGTACAGCCCGCAGCCGACCGTCTTGATGATCGGCTGGAGCACCGCGTTGACCAGCCCGAAGATCGCGGCGACCAGGACCAGGGTGGTCACCGCCTCGCCCGGCGAGTCGGTGGCCAGGGTGATGCCGGGGATGAGCAGCGTCGCGAGCCAGAAGGCCAGCGCCGTGCAGACCAGCCGGACCAGAATGCCCTTCAGGAAACCCATGCGGGGGATCGTGCCAGAACGTCCGGTTGGTGCCCAGCCCTCGGCCGCCCCGGAGATCCCGGCCCGCCGGGCGACCGGCCTCGCTCGCCGGCCCCGGGTGAGCGGCCGTGCTCGCCGGCTGGGGTGGCGCCTGTGTTCGCCGGCCCGGGTGCGCGGCCGTGCTCGTCGGTCAGTAGCGGCCGGGTGGGCCGATGAGCTGCGACTCGATCGGGGTGGCCGAGAGCAGCGCCCAGCGCAGGACCCGCCGGTTGATCACCCCGACCATGTCCTCCCGGATCCGGGTCAGCCACTCGGCCGAGTCACCCAGCCCGAGCGCCATCCCGGCGAGCTGGGCCTCGTTGGGGCGCAGCGGCTGCAACACCACCAGGTCGGCCCGGGAGACCACGTCCACGTCGACGGCGGCCAGCTCGTCGCGTACCACCAGGCTGGCCTGCCAGCCCGGACCGGGCTGGGTGTCGGCCGCCACCGGCCCGACGTCGACCACGACCAGCAGCGGGTGCAGCTGGGTGCCGGGCGGGCCGCCGACCGGCCGTCCCGGTGGGATGACCGCGATCGTCTCGCCCGGCGCGCTGGCGCCCCGGACGAAGGGCTCCCAGGCGCGCGGCCGGGCGGTCTGCACCACGATCCGCGCGCCGAGGGCCATCGCCCGCAGCGCGACGAGCTGCGCCGCGCGGACGCCACCGATCAGCACCACCCGGGTCGTCTCGGCGCGGAACAGCCGGGCGACCACCGCCGAGCCGTGCCGGTTGGCGCCGATCATCAGACCGGCCGAACCGATCGGCAGGTCCAGCGAGTCCACGGACGACACCGGCAGCACGGTGGCCGGCGTCGGCGCGGTCGGGCCGGCGCCGAGGATGCCCAGCGGCAGGGTGGTGGCGAGGCCGTCGAGCTGCTCGCCGTCCATCCGGCGTACGTGGGCGTGCTCGGCGGCGAGCAGTCGCCGCAGGGCCTGTACCGCCGCCGACAGTGCCTGGGGACCGTTGGCGGCGAGGCGTACGGTCACGTCCACCCCGATGCTGTCGGTGTTGGCGCCCCGCCACGGTCCCGCGCTGACCGAGACGGTGGTCGCGGTGGCCGGCAACGCCAGCAGCCGGGGCACGAAGCGCCGGCCGGTCTCCGTACGCAGGTCGGGCCAGCGGCGCAGCCGGAAGCTCGCCTGCAGCAACCCGCCGAACTGCACGCCGCCCCAGCTCTCGCGGCCCGGCTGGACGCCGTCGTGGTGGGCCGTCTCCGCCAGTACGCCGAGTGCGGCGCGTTCGCCCAGCGCCCGCGTCGGCACCGGGGCGAGCCGCCGGCGCACCTTCCGGACGGCGCTGGAGAGGGCGCGGCGAAGGTCCTCATCGGACCAGCCGTCGGCGCGCAGCACCCGGACGGCGAGCAGCGCCCGCTCGTAGCCGAGCAACCGGCCGTCGGTGAGCTGCCGGTAGGAGGTGGCCGGCGTGCCGCCGCCGGCGTTGAGCGTGGGAGCGGGGGCACCGGTCAGCAGCAGCTGGATGCGCATCGGCGGGGTCTCCGCGCTCGCCGCCGGCAGCAGGGCGGCCGGCGAGAGCAGCGACTGCGGTGCGTCCGTCAGCATGCCGACCTGGTCACCCAGTTCGAGTACGGCGGTCAGCCCGTAGGCGTCGCTGATCAGCGACGCCGCGTCGCCGGCCAGGTCGGTCGGCAGCACGGTGGCGCCCGGGTTCACCAGGTCGAGCAGGGCCTCCGGGGTGGCGTTGGCGGGCGACGTGCGGCGGCGACCGGAGTAGCGCAGGCCGATGCCGATCCACTCGAAGGCCCAGCGCCTGCGCAGGCGCAGCCAGGAGAGCACCACCAGCCCGATCGCGAGCAGCACCGCGCCGACCAGCGCCAGTGGACCCTGCCCGGTCGCCGCGAGGACCAGTGCCACCGCCACCTGGGCCAGCACGATCTGGCCCGCCCGGACCCCGCGCAGGCCGGAACGGGACGGAGTGGACGATGCCGGCAGTGGCGCCGGCGCCGACCAGTCGAGCCGGCTGCCGGTCCCGCCGGACCGGGTCGTGTTGTCCGCCGCAGTTACGGTCACCGCGATAGCCTCCCCTGGATGGGCGCCGCCGTAGGCCCGCCCCCCGCGATTCGCTCAGGGGCCTATCGTATGGGCCGGACCAACCGGGAAGGGGGCCCGTATGCCATCGCGGCAGGACCAGTTGCATTCGTACCAGTTCATGGTCCAGCGGGTGGTGGGCGCACTCGTGCAGCGGGAGACCGATCCCGCGCAGTCGCCGTTCCGGCGGGCGGCCGGCGCCACGCTGGCCAGCGTGCTGATCGCCCTGATCCTGATCGGCGGCTCCGTCGTGTACGGGCTGTTCGTCGGCGGTGGTGCCACCAAGTGGAAAGACCCGAAGGTGGTGATCGTCGAGAAGGAGTCCGGCGCGCAGTACGTCTACTACGAGGAGAAGCTGCACCTCGTCCTCAACTACGCGTCCGCGCTGCTGATCGTCGACAACCCGCAGCCCAAGACGGTGTCGGTGTCCCGCAAGTCGCTGGAGGGCGCGCCGCGCGGCGTACCGCTCGGCATCCCCGACGCCCCGGAGTCGCTGGCCCCGGCGAACCGGCTCAACGCCGACCCGTGGACGGTCTGCTCCGCCCCCCGCGCGGGCAGCGGCCCGCAGCCGGCCCAGTCCGCCCTGCTGATCGGCGAGAAGGCCGACGGCGGACGGGCGCTGGGCGAACAGGGACTGCTCGCCCAGCACCCGGACCAGAGCCTCTATCTGATCTGGCAGAACCGGCGGCATCTGATCCGGGACCGGACACTGGTGCTCAACGCGTTGACCTGGAACAGTGCCCGGCCGGTGGCAGTGGCGCCGGCGCTGCTCAACGCGCTGCCCGCCGGGGCCGACCTGGCCCGTATCCCGATCGCCGACCAGGGGGAGCCGTCCGAGGCGGTGCAGGGGGCCGAGATCGGTGAGGTGTTCCTGGTCGAGCGGGTCGGCGGCGGCGGTGGCCAGTACGTTGTCGCCCGGCGCGACGGTCTGGCGAACATCACCGAGTTGCAGGCCAGCCTGTTGCTCGCCGACCTGCGGCAGGACGATCCCACCGAGATGACCCTGGCGCGGTACGCGGCCATCGACAAGGTGGCGTCGCCGGTGCCCGACGACGAGGCCGCGGCGCCGGAGAGCATCCCCGACCTGGCCACCGCCGAGGGGAACGTGGTCTGTGCCGACGCCGCCGAGAACGGTGGCGTACGCGAGGTCAGGACCGGGGCGAGCCTGCCGGACCTGTCCGGTGTCGCCGGCACCACCGCCCGCTCGCCGCAGGGGGGCGGGCTGGCCGACCACGTGCTGGTGACCCCCGGCCGGGGCGCGGTGGTCGAGGCCGCCGCGGCGCCGGGGGCGAGTGGTGGCGCCCTCTCCATCATCACCGACCTGGGCCGGCGTCATCCCGTGATGAACACCCAGGTGCTGGCGACCCTGGGGTACGGCAACGTCAAGCCGGTCCGGATCGCGGCGAGTCTGGTGGCGTTGGTGCCGGACGGTGCCGCGCTGGATCCCGCGGCGGCCCGGCGGGCGGCGGTGCAGGATTGAGTCGTGACGTGGCGTGGCCGGTGGACCGACTGCCCGGTTCCTCCGGACATCGGCGGTCGTGCGTGGCGTCCGGTGGAGCCGGTACCGGCCGGGACTCGTCCACAGCGTGGACGAAAGGGGCTACCAAGGCTTGCTCCGGCCCGCTACCGTCAGCGACGAGGGTTATTGACCTGACGTGCCGTGACCCGCGCAGGGGGCGGAGACGACCCGGGTTGTCCACAGTGGGCCTCCCGGAAGTGGTGACGAGTTAGGGAGCGGGGTGACGTCCGGGGTGTCCCAGACGCAAGCAGAAGCTGCGGTGATGCAGCAGACTGCTCAGAAGTTCGAGCAGGTCGACCAGTCGCTGCAGGGCATGCTCAGCAGCCTCATGAGTCAGCTTGAGGTGCTCCAGACCGCGTGGCGCGGTGCTGGTGGTCGTTCGTTCGAGACCGTCAAGCAGCAGTGGAGGCAGGACCAGGACGCTATCCACCGCGCGCTGCGGGAGACGGCGACCGCGATCCGCACCTCGGGTCAGCAGTACGACGCGTCCGACAGCGAGGCGTCGAGCCGGGTAGCTTCCACCAACCGCGGCATCTCGCTGCCGCTCTGATTCCTCTGGGGAGGGAGATCCGATGGGTGACGGCCTTCTTGTCGTCAGTTTCCCTGCGTTGCAGCAGGCCAGCGCGGACATTCAGAAGGCGCTGAACACGCTCGACTCGCAGCTCGACCAGCTTGAGCGGGACGCGGCTCCGCTGGTTTCCACCTGGGGTGGTGAGGCCAAGGAGGCGTACGAGGTGCGCCAGGCGAAGTGGCGCCAGGCCTCGCAGGACCTGCAGAACATGCTGCGCGAGATCAAGACGGCGCTGGACGAGTCCTCGTCCGACTACCTCAGCACGGAGAAGAAGAACACCAGCCTGTTCCAGTAGGGCTGGTCAGCACCACGCCGGATGCCCCGGGATCGCCGCGCTGCGCGTCGCGAACCGGGGCATCCGCGTGTCGTCCCGTCCCCGGCTCGGAGTGTGCCGGGCCGGATCACGCCGGGCCGGCGGGACGCCACCGGCGGCGCATGCCCTGTGGCAGCACCGTGGCCAGCAGCAGCGCAAGTCCGGCGACGGTGCCGGCCACCCCGGCGACCCAGAGGGCCCGTTCCTGGGCCACCGAGCGCCGTTCGGCGCGGGCCACCGCGACCGGGTCGACCTCCTCGGCCGGCAGCCCACCGGCCGGCTGCCGCCGGGCCGGTGCCGCGGTGTCGGTGACCGCCCGGTACGGGTTGAGCACTCCGGCGCCGTAGTCCTGGCGCCGGTTGCCCGCGGCCGGGTCGGCCGTCGCGACGAGCCGGGCGGCCACCTCCGCCGCGGACAGGTCCGGCTGGTAGTCGCGGATGAGGGCGGCGGTGCCCGCCACGAACGGCGCCGCGTAGCTGGTGCCGTCCTCCTCCTTGTGTCCCTGTTCCGGGACCGCGGCCAGCACCTTCCCGCCGGGTGCGACCAGGTCGACGTAGTCGCCGCGCTGGGAGAAGGGCGCGACCACGCCGTCCTGCCCGACCGCGCCGACCCCGATCACTCCGTCGTAGGCGGCGGGATAGGGCCGAGGATCGCCCTCTTCGTGCAGGTTGCCGGCGGCGGCCACCACGACGATGTCCTCGGCGACGGCGTACGCGGTCGCCGAACGGACCGCGGGGTTGTCCTCGTAGAGCACGACGGACATGTTGATCACGTCGGCGCCGTTGTCCACCGCCCAGCGGATCGCCTGCGCGAACTCCGCGGCGGTGACCGTCTCGCCCGACTGCTCACCCTCGATGATCAGCTGCTCGCTGACCCGGACCGGCAGGATCTTCGCCTTCGGCGCGAGGCCGTGGAACCCGATGCCGTTGCGCGGGGTGGCCGCGATGATGCTCGCCACGCCCGTGCCGTGACCCTGGCAGTCCCGGGTGCCGTCGAGGCCGGCGTCGAGGAAGTCGGCGCCCCGGGCCACCCGGCCCCTCATCTGGACGTGCGTCTTGTCGACCCCGGAATCGATGACCGCGACGGTCACCCCCTCCCCGGTGGCCAGCGGCGCCAGCCGCTCCGGGGCGTACCGCTGCTGCGCCCAGGGCATCGCCTTGACCGGCTCCACGGGGGCCGGAGTGCTGGTGCAGCCGGGCAGGGCCAGACCGGTGCGCGGTACCGCGGCCGCGGCGGCCGGTCCGGCGATGGTCGGCAGCACCGACGCCGCGACGAGGGCGCCCACGAGGGTGCGTCGTACTCTCCGGCCAGCCATCGCCGCCTCCGAATCGGTTCGGTCCGCCTGTGTGGTGTCGGCCACCCATCGGTCCGGGTCCGCCCACCGGATGCTATCGGTGCGTTGCCGGTCGCGGCATCCGCCGCCGGGTGAGCATTGTGATCATGTGCCTACCTTGTAGGTTGTACGCGATGCTTGTGGCCTGTACGGCGGAGGGGAGGTGGCCGTGACCGAATGGGAGCCGGCCACCGAGGCCGAGGTCGCGATGCGGGACGCGTTGCGCGCCGGTGACCAGGAACTTTACTTCCGCATCCTGGCCCGCACCGAGCTCCTGCTGCCGGTCTCGGCCGAAGCGCTGGCCGGCCGTGCGCCGATGGGCTGGGGCACCTGGACCACCGGCGGCCGGACGCACGTACTCGCCTTCACCTCGCTGGCCGCCCTGCACGCCTGCCTGGCCGAAAATGCCGGTTCCACCCGGCGCTCGCCGTACCCCGAACTGGCCGCCGGCTGGCCCAACCTGGAGTGGTGGCTCGCGGTCAATCCGGGACTGCCGATCGAGGGCTATCTTCCCGCCTGGTTCGTGTCCCAGCTCTCCCGTGGCGACGTGCGGCTCCCCGGCCGGGGCATTGGGGCCCGGGCCCGACTGGAACAGGTCGAGCGGGCGGCGCGGGCCCGCGCCACCGCTTCGGTACCCCGACGTCCCGAACCGTCCCCCGGGCGGCCCGGCCCGGCGCCGGCCGCCCCGGAGCCACCACCCGTCCGGCCCGCCGCCCCGGTCTCGCCCGGCCGATCCGCGTCGCCGGCCGATCCGGGTACGGTCCCGGCGGACGCGGTGATCTCCGGGTTCGCCGTCGGGCACGACGACGTCGACGGCCCGACCTCCGGCGAGGGCCCGGCCGGCTGGATGACTCCGGCGAGTCGGAGCCGGCCCGACCGGTCGAACGGTGCCAACGGCGGCAGCCCGTCCCCACCGGGCCAGCGCCCGGCCGGTCCGTCCGGCCCGTCCGACTCGCGGCGGCCGGCCGGAGCGGCCTTCGAATCCTCGACCGGTTTCGAATCCTCGACCGGTTTCCAGTCGTCGGCTGGTGTCCAGTCCTCGACCGCTTTCGAGTCCGCTGCCGCGCCGGCCTTCGAGTCTTCGGCCACCTTCGAGTCGCCGGCCGCGCCGGCCTTCGAGTCGTCCGGCGGGGCGGGCTTCGACCGGTCGGGCGGGGGCGAGCCCGAGCGCCCGGCCGTGGTTGACGGCCAGTGGCGGGGCGCCATGACGGCCGAGCGGTCGGCTCCGGCGGCGGACGAGGCCCCGCCGGCCTGGCGTGCGGCGTCGGGCCGGTCGGCCGAGGAGGACACCTTCTCCTTCCGCACCGGGCCCCCCGAGATGCCGGCCCCGGTGCGGCCGGCCGCACCCCCCGAACCGTCCCTCTTCACCCCGATCCCGGACCGACCGGGCGGCTCGTGGTCCGCGGACGACGCCTCCGGGCGGGATCCGATCACGGCCGCCGGGCGGGATCCGATCACGGTGGACGTCGGGCTCGGCCCGGGCGCCGCCGCCCTGCTCGACGCGGCCGTCACCGCTCCGCTACCGACCGGGCCGCGGCCCGGCACGCCCCGCATCCCCGATCCCGATCGAGGCGGGCCGCTCTCCGCCGAGCCGCCCCCGGCCGCTTCGCGTGCCCCCGAGCCGCCCCCGGCCGCTCCGCGTGCCCCCGAGCCGCCCCCGGCCGCCCCGCGCGCGGCCGACGAGGCCGCCCGGGTGGCGTCCGGGTCGACGTCCCCGGATTCCGGGATGGCCGATTCGGGTCCGCCGCTGCGCCCGCCGCCGGACTTCGTCCCGGCCAACGACGTCGAGCGGGGACTGCTGGACGCGGCCGGCGAGGGGAGCACCGAGACCTTCCTCTCGACGCTGCTGCTGGCCACCGTGCTCCTGCCGATCGCGCCGAACTCCGCCCCGGGCGCCCGCCCCGGTGGTGACGGGTTCGAATGGCGTACGGAGAAGCTCGACGGGGAGACCTACCTGGTGGCGTTCACCTCACCCGAACGGCTCGCGGACCACCTTCCGGTCACCATGGAGACACTGTCGGTCAAGTTCGCCCAGTTGATCCGCCGCTGGCCGGACGACGCCTGGTCGTTCGCGGTCAACCCGGGCACCCCGGTCGGTGCGAAGCTGCCCGGCGGACAGATCGTCGCGCTGGCGAACTGGGCCGCCGAGATGGGCCTCGGCGACGACGCGGACCCCGGTGAGCAACCGGCGGCGGCGCCCGCCGAGGAGGCGCCCCGATCGACGTACGCGCCGGCCCGGGAGGACCCGGAACGGCCGACGGTCATGCAGAAGGCCATCGCGCCCAGCCAGCTCGCCTACTACCTGGAGCGGGGCTACGACCGGGTGTCCGGCTTCGTGCAGCGCGCCTCCGAGGTGGCCCACCTGCGTACGCCGGCCAAGCTCCACGCCGCGCTCGGGCTCGGGCACGCCGGCTCCCCGTTCTCGCCCGACGCCGACGAGATCTACCTGCTCCGCTGGCCCGCCCACCGACCCAGCCTCTACCGCATCCCCTACGGCGGGCAGAACGAGCCCGCCATGCGGGCGATGGAGGGCTGGGTGATCGAGCGGCCGCCCTTCCGGGGCAACGGGTTCGCGCCGGGGGAGAGCAGCGACGTGGTCGCGGAGTTCAAAGTGGACAGCATCCGGCTGCCGCACGGCGCGCAGCTCTGGCGCGTCGGCGTCGACGGCACCGAGCAGCTCGTCGCCACCCTCGACTGCGACGTGCCGACCTGGCGCCGGGTCGGGGAGGACTGATGCGGGACGGGTACGTCGCCCTGTGGCACGGGCGCGAGTACGAGGCGAGCCCCGCCGGCGACGAGGTACGGCTCTACTCCTCGGAGCCGGCGGACGGCTTCGAGGAGGTGCGCCCGGGACGGTTCGTCCGGGTGGTGCCGGAGGCCGAGGTCGAGGAGCTGGTCTACGTCCGCACCCGCTGCTCCTGGCAGGGGCAGCCGTTCATCGTGCTGGCCCAGCACGACAACTGGCTGCGGCTGGAATACACCGGCGGGCGCGCCCCGGTCGCCCTGTCACTGGGCCTGGAGGCGTTCGACTTCGGGGTCTACCAGGGCTGGGCGCCGGCCGCCGAGGTCACCGACCTGCGCGAACGCCGCGTCTGACCCGCGCCGCGGCACCGTGGGCCGGTACGCATCAGGACTTCACCCAGCGCAGGATCTCGCCCAGCACCAGGTCCGGCGCCTCGACGTGCGGGAAGTGGCCGACATCGTCCAGCAGGCGCCACTCGTACGGGGCGACGACGTAGCGGCCGGAGCCCTGTGCGGTACGCGGCAGCGCCGCCCGGTCGAGCGCACCGTGCAGTTGCAGCGTCGGCGTGACCAGCGGCTGCTGCAGCAGCCGGACGAACCGGTAACCGTGCAGGCGCAGCACCGAGCGGAACGCCCACCGGTAGGCCTCCATCGCGCAGAACGCCGCCTGCGGGATGCGCATCGCCTCCTGGCAGCGGGTCGCGTAGTCGTCGAAGGCGGGACCGGACACCCATCGGGGGCTGCCCCAGCGGGCCAGGAACTGCCGGACGAGCACCGCGTTGTCCCGGGTCAGCACGTGCTCGTAGCGGGGGATCTGGAACCTCAGCGTCGGAGTGGCCGCCGCGAACTGCCCGCGCGGGTCGGCGAAGATGCCGGCCCGCAGCCGCAGCGGGTGCGGTGCCGCCAGGACCACCAGCCGGCGTACCAGAGCCGGGTGGAAGGCCGCCGCCGTCCAGCCGATCATGCCGCCGGCGCCCGCGCCGACCACCACCGCCGAGCGTTCGCCGAGCGCCCGGATCAGGCCGGCCACGTCGGCCGCGAGCGTGTACCCGTCGTACCCCCGGGGTGGCTTGTCGCTCGCGCCGTAACCGCGCAGGTCCACCGCGACGGCCCGGTAGCCCGCGTCGGCCACGGCCGGCAGCATGTCGTGCCAGGCCCACCAGAACTCGGGGAAACCGTGCAGGAACAGCACCAGTGGGCCGCTGCCCGCCTCGACGACGTGGAACCGGCTGCCGTTGGCGCCGACGAAACGGTGCTGCCACGGCCCGTCCACCAGAACGCAGGACTCCTCGACGGGCCGCCGGCCCCCCTCCCGCCGGTCACTCATGTCCCGCCTCGCTGAGCTGGCCGTTCCGCTTCCTGCACTGGCTCATGGGGCCAGCCTAGGGGCAACGGCGCCGGCCGAGCCCCCGGCACGGGGCGGATCAGGGGACTGTCCGGGATGTCACCGAGCGTCGGAGCCGCGAGTACGGGTACCGCTGAGCCGAGGGTCAGCGCGCGGCGGCGTACCGCTACCGGGTCCGGTTACCGTACAGCGATGGATGCCGCCGCCCCGACCAGCCCGTCCGAGCTGCCGCTGCCACTGATCCGGGTACGGGGCCGGCCCCGGGAGTGCGGGCTCGGCTACGGTGCCGCCGCCGGGGAACTGATCCTGGCCAACCTCGACTTCTACCTGCGACGGTTCCGTGACGAGGCCGGACTGGCCGCCGACGCCGTACGGGCGGCGGGGCTGGCGTTCCGCGCCGCCACCCTGCGCCACCATCCCCGGGTCGCCGCGCTGCTGGACGGGCTCGCCGAGGGCGCCGGGGTGGGTCTCGGCGAGATCTACGCGTTGAACGCCCGGACCGAACTGCTCTACGGCCAGCCCGGGGCCGGCGCCGCCACCCGCGCAGGGATCGACGGGGGCGCCCGGCCGGACGCCGACGCGGGGGCCTGCACCTCGGTCGGCGTGCTCGGTACGCACACCGGCGGTGGCCACCTGCTGCTCGGGCAGAACTGGGACTGGCATCCCGACCAGCGGGAGGTGATGGTGCTGCTCGCCACCACCGACGAGCGTGGGCTGACGGTGCTGACCCTCGCCGAGGCGGGCATGCTCGCCAAGACCGGCCTCAACTCGGCGGGCGTCGGGGTCTGCGTGAACATGCTCGGCTGCGACCGGGACGGGCTGCCCGGCGACGGCGCCGCCCCCGGCGTGCCGTACCACGTGCTGCTGCGGGCGGTGCTGGAGGCGGACAGCCTGGCGACGGCGTTGCAGGCGGCCTGCCGGACCCCCCGGAACAGCTCCATCAACCTGCTGGTCGGTCAGGCCGCGCCGGCCGGCGGCGAGCTGATCGACCTCGAACTGGTCCCCGGCGACGTCGGCTGGGCGCATCCGGTGGACGGCCTGCTCAGCCACGCGAACCACCTGGAGACGGGGCTGCCGGTGCACGACACCGCCAAGGACTGGGGCGGCTCCTCGCTGTTCCGTTCGGCGCGGGCCCGCCGGCTGCTCGCCGAGCGGGCCGCGCGGCGGTCGGTGGACGAAACCGACCTGACGGCGCTGTTCCGGGACCACGCCAGCCGGCCGTACAGCATCTGCCGGCACGTCGACGAGCGCTGTCCGCCGCCGGAGCGCTCCGAGACGGTCTACTCGGTGCTGATGGACCTGGACGACCGGCGGCTGGGCATCGCGGCCGGCCCGCCCTGCGGGCACGACTACGGCTGGCTGGACCTGGCGTCGCTCTGATCCGCGGGCCGACGATCTCCCGGGAGCGGGAGCTGGGGCGGGAACACGGTCGGGGCCGGGAGCGTAGCGCGCTCCCGGCCCCGACGTGGTGCGGGTGGTGCTACCGGATCAGTTGCTGACCTTGATGATCGCGAGGTCGCTGATCAGGCGGTTCTCCAGCAGAAGCTCGATCCTGGTGCCGGTACCTGCCACCTTCACCGAGTTCATCGGGTTCGCCGCCGACCAGTAGCGGTCCGGCTGTGCGTCGGTGAACACCGGCACCGGGTTCAGCTTCGGCACCGTGGTCGGCACACCGTTCAGGTGGAACGTCTGCGCCGGCTTGGTGAACTTGCTGAACGTGGCGTCGTAGCTGGTCCGCCGGTTGGTGACGTTGCCCTGCCCGGGGACCGTGATCGGGCCGGGCCGGACGTCGACGGGCAGGTTCAGGCCGTAGCCCGGGTGGACGATCGTGTCGTTGTCCTCGTACGCGTAGTTCACGTACCAGACGAGCAGGCCCTGGTGGTTCTTGAACCGCTCCACGAAGTCCGGCTTGGTGCTGGTCCAACCGAAGTTGTACGGCCCGGTCTCCAGGGTCTTGTCGTACCCGTAGTAGGTCCGGTACTCCGCGATGTAGAACCGCGGCCGCATCTCCGAGTACGAACCGGTGGAGCGGGTGAAGCCCCGCGCCGTCCACTCCGCCGACTCCGACTCCGCCCCGTCGGTCCAGACCGCGGTGCCGTCCTTGACCAGCGAGATGTTGTCGAAGAACGCACCGGCCAGGTTGGTACCGCCGTCGCTCTGGTAGCGGTACCGGAACTGGATCGTCTGCCCGGCGTACGCGGACAGGTCGTAGTTCAGGTCGATCCAGTCACCGGAGGAGCCGTCGATGCCCGTCTCGGGCTGCCCGCCGGGCGTGGGCTCGTCGATCAGCGGGTGGGTCAACCTGGTCCAGGTGGACCCGCCGTCCGTCGACACCTCGGCGAAGAGGTAGTCGAAGTTCTCCTCGGTCCGGTACCACGCCTTGGCGTTGACCGCCGCCGAGGTGGCGCCGGTCAGGTCGAGCTGCCGGGTCAGCGTGTTGTTGAGGTTGTCACCGGTGCCGCTCCACCACTCGCGTTCGCCCTCGAAGGGCTTGTTGAGCGAGATGGTGACCTCCTGGTCGGGCAGGTTCACCACGGCCGCCTGGGCGAGGCCGTCGGTGTCTCCGGCCGCACCGAGGGTCGCGTAGGTGGTGCCGCTGTCCCAGTCGATCGTGGAGTAGTTCAGCCAGCCCAGGTAGAGCTTCGACCAGGGGTCCATGTAACCCGGGGTCGAGCCGATGTCCTGCCCGCCGTGGTTCAGCCAGGAGCCCGAGGCCATCAGGCTCCAGAAGCCGACCCCGTTGTCCCCGCCCTGCGTGTCGTACAGGTCGGGCAGGCCGAGGTCGTGGCCGTACTCGTGGGCGAAGACGCCCAGGCCGCCGTTCTCCGGCTCCGTGGTGTAGTCACGGATCCACAGCCCGGTGTCGCCGATCTGCACGCCGCCGGACTTGTTGCCCTCCGGCCCGGCCGAGCCGGCGAGGTCGGTGAAGGCACCCCAGCGGTGCGACCAGATGGCGTCCGCGCCCTGCGCACCGCCGCCGGCCTCCTCGCCCTCCCCGGCGTGTACCGCCTGGAAGTGGTCGACGTAGCCGTCCGCCTCGTTGAAGTTGCCGTCACCGTCGAAGTCGTACCGGTCCCAGACGTCGAACTGGTTGAGGTACTGCCTGATCTCCGCCTGGCTCTTGCCCGCGGCGACCTGGGAGTCGTACCAGGCGGTGGCGGTGTCCTTGACGAAGGCCCAGTAGCCGTCCCGCTCCTGGATCTCGTTACTGCCGTAGCGGGCCTCGTTGAACGGGACCTTGACCCAGTCGCTGACGTCGCCGCCGACCGTGTAACGGCCACCGGACTGCTTCAGGTAGAAGTCGCGCATCGACTCCTTGCCCTCGGCGTAGAACAGGTCGAGGTAGGACTGCCGGTTGAAGTCCGGCTTCCAGATGGTGCTGTTGTCGTCGGTCGGGCTGCCGTCGTAGACCCGGTCCCGCTCGGGGATCTGGTTGCGTACGGGGCCGTCGGTGCCGCCCGTGCGCGGGTCCTTCTGGTTGCCGAACTCGACCAGGATGGTGAAGATCGGGTCGACCTTCGGGGGCTGCTGGTACTCGACGAACCGGTCCGCCTTGACCTGGATCACCTTCGACCCGTTGCGGGTCTGCAGCTTGGCCTTGCCGGAGAGCAGGTCGGCGATGGCCTCCCTGCGGACCTTCTGGTGCTCCTCCTGGAGCGGGTCGGGCAGGTTGTCGGCCCGGTGGGTCGCGCCCGTCGGCTCCCCGGCGGGGGGTGCGGGTGCCGACGGAGCCCCGGACGCCGGCGCGGCGACCGCGCCGGCCGCCAGCAGCACGGCCGTGGCACTCGCCAGACCGGCTGTGACTCGTCTCCTCAAAGGTCCTCCTCCTTTGTGGAAGTGTTACAGGACATGCCGGCGCTTGGCGGGCACTGTCATCAGACGCGACCACCACCTTTGCAGATCGATGGAACGCTGTCACGGGTCGCTGACGTGCCAACATGACGGTCCGTATGACGTCTAACCAGGGCGAAAACGTTCTAACGGGCACCGATTCCTGGTTGCTGCAACGTCACAGTTCGGCTACGGCGGAACCGCGTCACCGGCTGGTACGTCTATTCGCCGCCACGGCTGTATGCGTACCGTACCGGCCGGCGCCGCCGGTGCCTGGTCACGGACCCGCCGGTAGACCCTGGAAGACGGCGACGGGCGGGCCCGGTGTCGGGCCCGCCCGTCGCGACGCGGCGCAGAGGTGCGCGCGGATCAGTCCTCGTCGGACTTGCCGGCCTGCATCCCGGAGGAGATCATGTCCATCACCGAGGAGTCCTGCAACGTGGTGACGTCACCCAGCGAACGGTTCTCCGCCACGTCGCGCAGCAACCGACGCATGATCTTGCCCGAGCGGGTCTTCGGCAGCTCGGGCACCAGCATGATCTGCCGCGGCTTGGCGATCGGCCCGAGGCTCTTCGAGACGTGTTCGCGCAGCTCGGCGATGAGCGCCTCGCCGGCCTTGCCCTCGCTGTCGACGCGCCCGCGCGGGATGGTGAACGCGACGATCGCCTGACCCGTCGTCGGGTCGGTCGCGCCGACCACCGCCGCCTCGGCCACCGACGGGTGCGACACCAGCGCCGACTCCACCTCCGTGGTGGAGATGTTGTGGCCCGAGACCAGCATGACGTCGTCGACCCGGCCGAGCAGCCACAGGTCGCCGTCGTCGTCCTTCTTCGCCCCGTCCCCGGCGAAGTACACCCCCTCGAAGCGGGACCAGTAGGTGTCGATGAAACGCTCGTCGTCACCCCAGATCGTGCGCAGCATCGACGGCCACGGCTCGCGCAGCACCAGGAAGCCGCCGCCGCCGTCCGGCACCGACCGGCCCTGGTCGTCGACCACGTCGGCACTGATCCCCGGCAGCGGGCGCATCGCGCTGCCCGGCTTCGCCGCGGTCACCCCGGGCAGCGGCGAGATCATGATCGCGCCGGTCTCGGTCTGCCACCAGGTGTCGACGACCGGGCAGCCGCCCCGGCCGACGTGTTCCCGGTACCACATCCACGCCTCGGGGTTGATCGGCTCGCCCACGCTGCCGAGCAGGCGCAGCGAGGAGAGGTCGTACTCGTGCGGGATGTCCTCGCCCCACTTCATCATGGTGCGGATCAGCGTCGGGGCGGTGTAGAGGATGGTCACCCGGTGCTTCTGCACCAGCTCCCAGAAGCGGCCCCGGTGCGGGGTGTCCGGGGTGCCCTCGTACATGAGCTGGGTGGCGCCGTTGGCCAGCGGGCCGTACACGATGTAGGAGTGCCCGGTGACCCAGCCGATGTCGGCGCTGCACCAGTAGACGTCGGTCTCCGGTTTGAGGTCGAAGACCGCGTGATGGGTGTACGCGACCTGGGTCAGGTACCCGCCGGTGGTGTGCAGGATCCCCTTCGGCTTGGCCGTGGTGCCGCTGGTGTAGAGGATGAAGAGCGGGTGCTCGGCGTCGAACGGCTGCGCGGTGTGCTCCTCGGCGGCGGTCTCCACCGTCTCGTGCCACCAGAGGTCCCGGTCGGTCCAGGCCACGTCCTGCCCGGTACGCCGGACCACCAGCACCCGCTCGATCGTCGGGCACTTGGCGACCGCCTCGTCGACGGTCGGCTTGAGCGCCGACGGCTTGCCCCGCCGGTACCCGCCGTCGGCGGTGATCACCACCTTGGCGCTGGCGTCCTGGATCCGGTTGGTCAGCGCCTCGGCGGAGAAGCCGCCGAAGACCACGCTGTGGGTGGCGCCGATCCGGGCGCAGGCGAGCATCGCGACCGCCGCCTCCGGGATCATCGGCAGGTAGATCGCGACCCGGTCCCCGGCGACGACACCGAGGTCGGTCAGCGCGTTCGCCGCCTGGCTGGTCAACCTCAGCAGGTCGGCGTACGTGAGCGAGCGGCTGTCGCCCGGCTCGCCCTCCCAGTGGATGGCGACCCGGTCGCCGTGCCCCGCCTCGACGTGCCGGTCCAGGCAGTTGTACGCCACGTTGAGCTGCCCGCCCACGAACCACTTCGCGAACGGCGGGTTGGACCAGTCGAGGACCTGGTCCCACTCCCGCGCCCAGGCCAGCCGGCCGGCCTGCCGTTCCCAGAACGCCAGGCGGTCCTCGGCGGCCTCGTCGTAGGCGGCGGCGGTGACGTTGGCGGCGGCGGCCAGCTCGGCCGGCGGCGGAAACTGCCGGGTCTCCTGCAACAGGTTTGCCAGAGTCTCGCTCATGGTGGGGGGCTCCTCAGGCGTCGCGTGGCGTACTTTCATTCGCTTGCTGTTCGGGTCGGGCGTTCCGTAGGAGGTTAATCGGCGCATCAGGCCTGGTGCGAGGGGTCCGCGCGGCTCAGGTCGCCCGCCGCGCCGAACGGGTGCGTCCGGGCGCTCGCCGGTCCCGGTGATCCGCCCGGCCACTAGCGTGACACCCGTGACCACCGACCCGCTCGCCCCGCTGCTCGACCTCGCCGACGTCGCACCCGCCGTGCAGCGGGCCCGCGAGCGGGTCGACGCCGCGCTGCGGCACCGCGCGTTGCGGCGGCAGGGTGGCCAGGTCGCGGCCGAGGTCGGCCTGCGGTCCGCGGTGGCCAGCGCCGCCCTTGAGGGGTACGCCCACGAGCGGGAAGCGGTCCGTGACGGTACGGTCACGGACCCGGTGGTACAGGGGGCGCTGCGGGTCGCCGGAGAACTGCCGGGGCTCGCCGACCTGTGGCCGCGGGCGCCGCGACAGGTGCTCGCCCGGCTGCACACGCTGGCCGCCCGGGGCGTGGTGCCGGAGGAGGCCCTGGGCCGGCCGCAGATCGCGGATCCCGCCGACGGTGGCGGGACCCCGGGCGGCCTCTGGATGGTCAGCGCCCGGCTGGACGGCTTGGCCGGGCTGGTCACCGGCGGCACCCGGGTGTCACCGCTGGTGCTCGCCGCCGTCGTCCACGGCGACCTGCTCGCGCTGCGCCCGTTCGCCGGGCCGTCCGGGGTGGTCGCCCGGGCCGCCGCCCGGCTCACGCTGATCTCCACCGGCTTCGACCCGCGCGCGCTGGTCGCGGTCGACCTGGGCCACCTCGAACGCGAACCGGAGTACGTCGGCGCGGCGGGCGCGTTCGCCACCGGCACGCCGGACGGGATCCGCTCCTGGCTGCGGCACTACGCCAGCGCGGTCGAGATCGGTGCCGAGCGCCTTGAAGCCATCGCCGACGAGGTGTGAGTGCTAGAGGGGTAAGGAGGGGGCCCTTGTTATCGCTTTTTGTATAGGAAGGGCCCCCTCCTAACACCCCAGGGCGTCAGGCCGTCGTCGTCCGGGCCCGGCGGTGGCGGCCGTACCAGGCGATGCCGATCGCGACCCCGACCCCGACGCCGATGGCCGCCGCCGCGACCGGGACGGCGGGTCGTTCGCGCAGCCGGCGGCCCAGCGGGATCGGGTGGCGGAACTCCAGCATCGGCCAGGCGTTCTCGGTCGCCAGCTTGCGCAGCGCCCGGTCCGGGTTGACGGCGCTCGGGTGGCCGACGCACTCCAGCAGCGGCCGGTCGCTGGCGGAGTCGGAGTAGGCGTACGACTCGGCGAGGTCGTAGCCGCGCTCCTGGGCGAGGGCGCCGACGGCCTCCACCTTGCTCGGGCCGGCAGCGTAGAACTCCACCTCGCCGCTGTAGCGGCCGTCGACGACCGCCATCCGGGTCGCGATCACGTCGGTGACGCCGAGCAGCTCGCCGATCGGCCGGACCATCTCCTCACCGGAGGCGGAGACGAGTACGACGTCCCGGCCGGCCGCCTGGTGCTCCTCGATCAGCGCGGCCGCCTCGGCGTACACATAGGGGTTGATCAGCTCGTGCAGTGTCTCCGCGACGATCTGGCGGACCTGGTCGACCGGCCATCCCTTGCAGAGCGCCGCCAGATAGTCCCTGGTACGCGCCATGGTCTGCTCGTCGGTGCCGCCGAGCCGGAACATCAGCTGGGCGTACGCGGACTTCACCACGTCGCGTCGGGTGATCAGCCCGTCCCGGTAGAACGGTCGGCCGAACGCCAGGGCGCTTGACTTGGCGATGACGGTCTTGTCGAGATCGAAAAAAGCGGCGCTTCGGCCCACGGCGCGAAAGTCTAGCCGGATGGTCTATGGTCAGCGGGTGCGCGGGGTCACGTTTGGCGCGTGGCGGCCGCTTCGTTCCTGACCGTCGGGTCAGGCGAAGAGTGACCGCCGTCACAGTGCGGGGCGAGACTTTCGCGGTGAGTGGAAGTAAACGCCACTCGACGTATACAGGGTCTCTCAGGCATGCTTGTAGTTACGGAACACTTTCATATCCTCTGTGACCGGTAGACCTCGGCGGTCGCACCCCCCGTGATCGCCGAGCGGGTTCGGCTCGACCCCCCCGGAGCCGAACCCCGGACGACCCCCGTCTCCCCCCGACGGGGGTCGTCGCTTTTCGGGGTAAGGGTATTCACCCTGGTCAAGGTTCCTCTGTTGTGGCCCGTCGAGCCACCGCCCCAGGCTCGGCGTCAGCGGGTCGTCAGCGAAGGCGCCCGCCGGGGGTGCACAAGCGGGATGCGGATCCGACGCCGGACGGGCGGTCACCCGAACTCCAGCCGAGTGCACAGCACCTCGTCCAGCTCGGTGGCGAAGTCACGACGGATGGAGACGTCGCCCTCGTAGACGAGCACGGCCGCCCCGGGTGGGGCCAGCGGGGAGACGCACAGGTGAAGTGCTCCGCCGTCCGTCGCCACGACGATCAGTTCGGTGGAGGAGATCCGGCCGTCGGTGCCGTCCCACCCGGGGATCGGGCCGTCGTCGATCTCGGCCCAGCGGGCGAACGAGTCCATCCACTTCGGTGCCATGAGGCCGTTCAAGAGCCCGTCGGTGAACCCGGCGTGCGTGCCGGTGAGGAAGCGGCGGGCCGGTTCGGGGAGCAGCTTCCAGTGCTGGGGGCGGGCCGATCCGGCGGCGTCGGGGTCGTGGCCGATCCAGCAGCGGACGCCGTAGTCGGTGCGCAGCGGGTAGACGAGCACCCAGGTTCCGTCGTCGCGGTGTCGGGCGACGCGCACGTCGACGAGCTGTTCGCGCAGGGCGGTGGCGAACCGGGGCACCATCGCCAGGAACTCCGGTTCCCACCGGGACAGGGCGGCGGCCCGGCGGGCGGCGGGGTCCGTTTCCCGGGCGACCGCCGCCCAGCGGGCGGGCAGCCCGTCCGGGACGGGTGCGCCGGGGGGCGGGAGCACGACGGGGAAGTCGAACAGGTCGCCGCGGATCTCGTCGTCGATCATGCTCCCTCAGCGTGTCAGTAGGTCCTGGGTGATGGCAACCAGTTGGGCGTGGACCTCGATCAACGGATGCTATTGCCCCCGTCTGACACAACATCGGGATCGGTGTTGCCTGTCGCCCCGGCCTCTGCGCTCCCCGCGCGCTGCCGGCACCGATGACGTCGACGACGGTCGTACTGGTTCAGACGGGGCCGGCCCGGACAACGCGGGCCACCGCGCCGTTGGCGGGCCATTGGGCCAGGACAACAGCGGCTGACCGTGCGGCCGCCGCCGAGCGACGGCAGCAGGTCAGCGTACGGCGTACGGCTCGGCCGACGACCACTAGAGCGTCATTGGGGCGGTTCCGTGCCGACGCCTGGGGTGGATATCGCGTCGGAGGCGCCACAGGCGGACCGGAACCCTCGGTCGGCCAGGTGTCGGCCGACGCAGGGGGAGAACTGCCCCGGCACACAGGTCACGCAGAAGCCGTCCCGGTCGGGTCGATGATCGCGGAAGAGCTGGTGGGCCAGGTGCCACATCAGTCGGTTTTCGCAGCCCCGTGGAGGGCGGGCCGGGGGATCGGCGGGGTCGAACGAAAGGGTGGGCACGACGTGGTCAGCCATGAGTCGATCGTGGTTGACGCGGTGGCAGCGACCCATCACAACGAGTGGTACTTCGGTGGATTGCTTCTATCCCGGCACCAGGTGCAGAGCGGCCGTGATCTATCCGGCTGGCGGATATGGTGAGTGCGCACCCGGCGGGGAGGAGGCACGTGTGGGCAGGCGAGTAGCAGTGCCGTTCGCCGTACCCGACGCGGTGTGGAAAGCCCCGGACATGCTCGAAGCCCTGGCCGGCCGCGACATCGCGCAGGTGTTCCGCCTGGTCCAGCGGGCCACCCGCGCCAGCCAAACCCACCTGGGCCTCGCCACCGGTCTCAGCCAGGCCCAGGTCAGTGAGATCATCAGCGGCGGGCGCCGGGTCGCCAGCATTGACGTCCTCGCCCGGATCGCCGCCGGTCTCGCCATGCCGAACCGCGCCCGAATGACGCTGTTTCTCGGCGAACGCGAACCGCCGCCGCCGGCCCCGCCGGGCGGCGGCACCACGCCAGTCCCCAGCCAGTTCGGCACGGCCTTGCCCAATACTGCGACGTCACCGCCATCTACCCCAGCAGATCCGAGTTCACCGCCAAGCTACCTCCCCACGCGCTCTTCGATACGGCCAGGGACATCCGCGCCGCCGGCCTGTCACTCAACCTGATCTGCCAGCAGTACGCCGACAACCACCTGCTGAGTCTCCTCACCAACGGTGCCCGGCTCCGCTGCCTCTTTCTCGACCCGGCCGGGGAGGCGATCAGGCGCCAGGAGCGGGAGGACGACTACCCGGAAGGGCACCTCAGCGCGCTCACCGAACTCAACATGCAGAACCTGATACGACGAATCCGCGACCGACTACCGGTCGAAGCCCGCGAACGACTGGCCATCGGCGTCTACGACGAAACCATCCGGGTCAACATCATGCTGATCGACGACCGGTTGTGCATCGCACAGCACTATCTGCCCCAGACCAGGGGCGTCGACTCACCCACGATGGTCATCGAACGCACCTCGTCCACGTCCGGCCTGTACCCGGTGTTCGACGCCACCTTCACCTCGCTGTGGGAGCGCAGCCGCCAGCTATGACCGACTACCGCGATCTGCTACCTGTCGCACACGAGGCCGTGGACATCGCCCGCGACCTCATGCGCACACTGCAACCGGGAGTGCTCACCGCCAAGGGTGACCGGGACATGGCCTCCGAGGTGGACTACGCCATCGAGCAGCGGGTGCGTGACTATCTCGCTGCCAAGACGCCCGACATCGGGTTCCTGGGTGAGGAGGAGGGCAGCAGCGGCCGCACCGACGGTCTCGTATGGGCACTGGACCCGGTCGACGGGACCGTCAACTTCATCCACGGCTTGCCGCTGTGTGCGGTCTCGCTCGGCCTCATCGACCGCCAGCACGCCGTGCTCGGGATCATCGATCTGCCCTTCCTCGGCGACCGGTACTCCGCAGCGAGGGGACAAGGCGCTTATGCCGACGGCGAACGCATCCGTGCGAGCCGGGTGGCCGACCTGAGGGATGCGGTCGTCGCCATCGGTGATTACGCGGTTGGCGCCGGCGCCCAGCAGAAGAACGCCCAACGCCTGGCCATCACCGATCACCTGGTCCAACGAGTGCAGCGCGTCCGCATGATCGGCTCCGCCGCCATCGATCTGGCCTGGCTCGCGCACGGCAGGGTCGATGCCTTCGTCATGCTGGCCAACAAGCCCTGGGACACCGCCGCTGGCGTCGTCATCGCCCAGGAGGCCGGCGCCCGCGTTGTGGACCAGGACGGCAGTACGCACAGCACCGCCGCGACCGCGACCATCGCCGCCGGCCCTGCGATCCTGCAACCTGTCGTTGCGCTCGTTGAGCAGGCGCTAACGGACGTTGTCGAATCACGCATCGGTAACCGGACGACGAGACCCCACGGCCTGCCTGCGGAAGTCTCGAATGACCTGGCGGACCCCCACTGCCACGTGCTGCGAACTTGCACCGCCGTACTCTGCGCCGAGCAGTCCGGACACCTCGGGCTGGCCACAGGCAGCGGTCCATGGGTCAGTTAGCGCCGAGAAGTCACACTGCTAGCCGGCCGGGGCGGAGCTGCCGGGAAAGCTGTGGCTTGCGCTTCCGATTAGACAATCCTCGGCTCGTCGGCATCATGCTCCGGGCGATGGCGTCCGCGGTCCTGCTGTGGCCGACACTGTAGACATGGCATCGGACTGGTGGACTCCGGCGATCAGCGGCATAGTCGGCTTCGGCGGCTTGCTCTTCGGCTGGCTCACCGGCAGGCAGAGCAGGCAGCAGGCCGAGGCGCTCGCGGAGCAGAACAACCAGCACGCGTTGCGGCTCGCCCAAGAGGCCACCAGGCAGGCCCTCCATCTCGAGGAGTTGCGGGTCACCTTCGCCGCTCGGGAGCGCCACCGAGAGAAGCTAGAAGCCTTCTACCTGGAGATCTCCATGCTGGTGCTGCAGTCCAGCGAACTCGTCGGCGACGCCGAGTCCGGTCCACCTCCGGCGGAGCCGATTCGGTTGCCGGAGGAGGAACTCACCCGGGCGAGGTCCACCGCCAGCCTCTACTTTCCCCGGCCCGTCGCGGCGACGTTCGACGCCTGGTACGAGCGGTTGACGAAGGTGCACTACGCGATGGAGCGGCAGGCCGCCAGCGCTCGCGAGCCGGAGCAGGGCGGAGGCTCCGACGCGGCCCGCCAGGCCTGGCGCAGACAGGCCCGGGACGCCCGACTCCGCGAGGCAGACGCCCGGAACGAACTGATGACGGCGCTCGCCGAGCAGGTCCGCGTGATCGTCGGGGAGTTCTGGGACGGTACGGCGGAATCGGCAACCCCGAGGCCAGGCCCGACGGCTCCGGCCCGGACGTGACCGAGACGGAAGCGCGGGCGGTCAGCCGGCCCGCAGGGCGTGCCGCAGGGTCATCGCGGCCTGGGCGGTGACCGCCTGCGCGGCCTGGGTGCCGGCCAGCGAATCCAGCATCGCCACGTCGTGGATCGTGCCCTGGTAGCGCACGTGCGTCACCGGTACGCCCGCCTGGCGCAGCTTCGCCGCGTACGCCTCGCCCTCGTCGCGCAGCACGTCCGCCTCGTTGGTGGTGACGAGCGCGGGCGGTAGCCCCCGAAGCTCGTCGATGCTCGCCCGCAGCGGGGCGGCCATCGGGCTGGACCGCGCGGACTGGTCGGGCAGGTACTGGTCCCAGAACCACATCATGGTGGCCCGGCTCAGGTAGTAGCCCTCAGCGAACTCCCGGTAGGACCCGGTGTCGAAGTTGGCGTCGGTGACCGGGTAGAGCAGTACCTGCTCCAGGAAGCGGGGACCGTTGCGCTGCTTGGACATCATCGTCAGCACGGTCGCCATGTTGCCGCCCACCGAGTCACCCGCGATCGCCATCCGGGACGGGTCGAGGCCCTGGTCGGCGCCCTGGGCGGCGATCCACTGCGCCACCGCGTAGCACTCCTCCAGTGCGGTCGGGTACCGCGCCTCCGGCGACCGGCTGTACTCCGGAAAGACGATCGCCGAACCCGACTGGACCGCGAGTTCCCGGATCAGCCGGTCGTGGGTGTGCGAGTCCCCGAAGACCCAACCGGCGCCGTGGAGATAGAGCACCACCGGCAGCGTCCCCGTCCGCTTCGGCCGCATCATCCCCTGCGCCGCCGCGCGGAGCCGGTCCCGCAGCCCGCTCCCGTCCATGCCGTCCTGGTCACCGCCGGTCTCTCTGGGACGGACGATGCGTACCGGCACCTGCCCGGACGGGCCACCCGAGACACTGATGTCCTCGATGTCCACCTCCGGGCGGGGGATGTCGCCGGACTGCAACTCGGCCAGCTTCGCGCGCCCCTGCTCGGGCCCGAGCTGGAACGGGAACGGCGGGTTGGCGGTCATCTGGGCGACTTGCCGCGCGGCCGGCTCCAGGACCACGGTGCTGACGGACTGCGCCATGACGGCCTCCTCTTCCAGTTCACGGGTGCGCTGGCGGACGTGTCGCGGCACGCGTACCCGGACCGGCGCCGGATATGGCCGGCCGGGCCGCGCCGCGTACCGGTGGAATCCGCTGCCGTCAGGGAAGTCGGGGCAGGAGCCACGGTGCGACATCGCGCGCGCCGGGCTGCCGGGCTGCCCACCGCCTCAGAGGGTCCAGACCTCCGAGCGGACGCCCGGCGCGAAACCCCACCCGGGATGACCAGGCTCGACATGGACCGGAGTGTGTCATCGCCCGGGTAGGCGGTCGATGAAATCGGCGCCCGTCCGCCCGCGCCACATAGCAGATCGACTCCTCGCGTGGCAGTTATCCACACCCAGGTCAGTTATCCACAGGCGGCGTTCCGGGGCATTGGCGGCGGTCGGCGTCGGCGCCAAGGTGGGCCGGTAACCGGAGCCACCGCAGGATGCCGAGCCACCGCCTGGAGGACGTGATGCCACCCCGTACCCCGGTCCATGTCGGACCGCGCCTACCGCTGGTCGTGACCTCGGACAATCAGCTGCTCGACGAACTGCTCCGGCTCGCCGCAGCCGGTGGCACCGAGGTCGAGGTGGCCACCGATCCGGCTGCCGCCCGGTCCCGCTGGGCCGCCGCGCCGCTCGTGCTGGTCGGCACCGACCAGGCCCAGCCCTGCCTGCGGGCGCGGCTGCCTCGTCGACCCCGGGTGGTCCTCGTCGGCCACGCCGAACCCGGCGACCCCGGCTGGGAGCTGGCCGAGCTGATCGGCGCCGAGCACGTCGCGATGCTGCCGGCGGCCGAGCCGTGGCTGGTCGACCGGTTCGCCGACAGCTCGGCCGGGGGCAGCAGCCCCGCCCGGGTCGTCGCCGTCATCGGTGGCCGGGGCGGCGCCGGCGCCAGTGTGCTGGCCGGCGGGCTCGCCGTCACCGCCGCCCGGCTCGGCCTGCGCACGCTCCTGGTCGACGCCGACCCGCTCGGCGGCGGGCTGGACCTGGTCCTCGGCTGGGAACAGTTGGAAGGGCTGCGCTGGCCCGCGCTCACCGAGGCCGACGGCCGGGTGGATCCGCCGGCTCTGGTCCGCGCGCTGCCCAGTCGTGGTGACCTGGTGATGCTCTCCTGGGACCGCGGCGATCTGCTCGCGCTGCCCACCGAGGCGATGGCGACCACGATGGACGCCGGCCGCCGTGGCCGGGACATCGTCGTGGTCGACCTGCCCCGCCACCTCGACGACGCGTCCGTACTGGCGTTGCAGGCCGCCGACCAGGCATTCGTGCTGGTACCGGCCGAGCTGCGGGCCACCGCCGCCGCAGCCCGGGTGGCGGCGGTCGCCGCGATGCACTGCGTCAACCTCTCCGTCATCGTCCGGGGGCCGGCGCCCGGACGGCTCAAGGCCCGCGAGGTCGCCCGCGCGCTGGACCTGCCGCTGGTCGGCACACTGCGCCCCGAGCCGGGCCTGTGCCGGAGCCTGGAGCGCGGCGAGGCACCCACCGCCGGCGGGCGCGGGCCGCTCGCCGCCCTGTGCCAGCGCATCGTCACCGACCTCACCGGCGCCACCGGCGCCCCGGCGGAAGCGGCCGGATGAGCGAGGACCTGGCCGCCCGGGTCCGGCGCCGGTTCGCCGCCGACGGTACGACGGTGACACCCGCCGCCGTCGTCTCCGCCGTACGCGCCGAACCCGGCACCGCCGTCCTCGGGGACACGACGGTGCTGCGGATGGCCACCCGGGTGCACCACGACCTCGTCGGCGCCGGCCCGCTCACCCCGTTGCTCGCCGATGCCGAGGTCACCGACGTACTCGTCAACGGGGCGCAGGTCTGGGTCGACCGGGGACAGGGTCTCTGCCCGGTGCCGATCCCGCTGGGCGGCCCCGACGAGGTACGCCGACTCGCCCAGCGGCTCGCCGCCGCCTGCGGTCGACGGCTCGACGAGGGCAGCCCGTACGTCGACGCGCGGTTGCCGGACGGGACGCGCCTGCACGCCGTACTGCCGCCGGTGGCGACGACCGGGCCCTACCTGTCGCTGCGTACGTTCCGGCAGCACCCGTTCACCCTCGACGAGCTGATCCGGCACGGCACCGTGGCCCGCCCCGCCGCCGCACTGCTCGCCGCGGTCGTCGCCGCCCGGCTGGCCTACCTGGTCATCGGCGGTACGGGCTCCGGAAAAACCACCCTGCTCAACACCCTGCTCGGGCTCGTGCCGCCCAACGAGCGGATCGTGCTGGTGGAGGACGCCGCCGAGCTGCGACCGGTGCACCCGCACGTGGTCGGCCTACAGGCCCGCACGTCCAACGTGGAGGGCGCCGGGGCGGTCGGGCTCGGCGACCTGGTCCGGCAGGCGCTGCGGATGCGCCCGGACCGGCTGGTGGTCGGGGAGTGCCGGGGCGCAGAGGTCGTGGACCTGCTCTGCGCACTCAACACCGGGCACGAGGGTGGGGCCGGCACCCTGCACGCCAACGCCCCGGCCGACGTACCGGCCCGGCTGGAGGCGCTCGGACTGCTCGGTGGGCTGCCGCGACCCGCCCTGCACGCCCAGGTCACCGCCGCCCTGCAGGTGCTGCTCCAGGTTCGGCGCGGCACCGAGGGCCGGGTGCTGGAGAGCGTCTGTCTGCTGCTGCCGGCGGGGCCGGACCGGCTGGTCACCGCCGTACCGGCCTGGCGACGAGGCCGGGGGGCGGGTCCGGCGGCACCGGCCCTGGCCACCCTGATCGCAGAGCGGGGCGTTTCGGTTCCGCCGCCGCTGCACAACACCGCCGGAACCGGGGCGGAGGTGGCATCCGTGCGGCGGGGAACTCCACGGGAGGGGTCGTGACCGGCGGGTGGCTGGTGGTCGCCTGCCTGGCCACGGCGGGGATGCTGCTGGGCTGGCCGATCGCGCGTCGCCGGGCCCGGCGACGCGCGGTGCTGACCCCCGGCCACCCGGCTCGGGACGCTTTCGCGCTGCCCAGCGGGCGGCGGGAGGGACGCCGGGACGTGCGGCCGGGTGAGCCCGTCGGCCGGGCCGGACGGGAGGTGTCGCCGGAGCACCGGTGGTGGCGGTGGGCGGACCCGCTGGTCCTCTCCGCCCGGCCCCGCCGGCCCCGCCGGGTCGTCCTGGTCGTGGGCATCGTGAGCGGGTGCCTCGGGGCGTTCGCCGGTGGCCCGGTCGCCGCGATCGCGGCGGGGGCGTACGCCGGACTCGCCGCGCGGGGCGTGGTACGGCGCCGGATCAGGGTCCTGACCGATCAGGAGCACCGGCGCCAACTGGATCAGCTCTGTGCGCTCGCCGCCGACCTGCGCGCCGGACTCCCACCGCCGCTGCTGGCCCACTCCGCTGCCGGACCGGCCCCGATCGCGGCACCGTCACTCGGAGCCGGCCGGATCGCGGAGTTGACCCGGGCGGCGACCCGACTCGCCGAGGAGACCGGCGCACCCCTGGCCGACCTGGTGGAGCGGATCGAGGCGGATGCGCGGGCGATGGACCGTGGCCTCGCGGCGGCGGAGGCGCAGGCGGCCGGGGCCCGGGCCACGGCCTGGCTGCTGGCCGGCCTGCCGCTCGGCGGGATCGCCCTGGGCTACGGCATCGGGGTCGACCCGCTGCGGATCCTCCTGCACACCCCGATCGGCGCGGCGTGCGCGGTGGGCGCCATCGTCCTGCAACTCGCCGGCCTCGGCTGGGCGGACCGGCTCAGCGGTGGCCCGACGGGCAACCGGGCCACCGCCGGAGTGGCGTGATGTCCCTTCCCGTCCTCGTCGCCGCGACTCTGGCCGGCGTCGCCCTGGTTGTGGCCGGCGTCCGCACCCCGACGCGTCGACGTGCCCGGTACCGCCTGGCCAGGGTCGGTTCGCCCGGACAGCGGCCGGCCGGGTCAGGAAGGCTCGACCCGATCCGGCTCGGCGCCGGACTGGGCGGTGTGGCGGCGGGCATCCTGCTGGGCGGCTGGCCAGGATTACTGGTCGGGATGCTCACCGGCGTCCTCCTCGATCGGCTGCTGCGGCGGCTCGAACCGGCGGCGACCCGGCGTCGTCGGCTGCGCGAGGCCGCCGACCTGCCGCTCGCGGCGGACCTGCTGGCGGCGGCGTTGCGGGCCGGTGCACCGGTCGACCGGGCCGTCGCCGCCGTGGCCGACGCGCTCGCCGGGCCGCTGGGCGAGCGGCTGGCCGAGGTCGGTCGCACCCTGCGGCTCGGCGGGGATCCGGAGGAGGCCTGGAGCCGGCTCGGCCCGGTGCCCGGCGCCGAACGCCTGACCCTGGCCGCCGTCCGCTCCTCGGCCAGCGGCGCCGCGCTGGCCGGGGCGCTGACCCGGCTCGCCGACGACCTGCGCGCCGACCGGGCCACCGCGGCCGAGGCGGCGGCGCGCCGGGCCGGCGTGTTGATCGTGTTACCGCTGGGCCTGTGTTTCCTGCCCGCCTTCATTCTCGCCGGTCTGGTGCCGGTGATCGTCGCCGTACTCGGCGACGTGTTGTGACCATCATCGAGAAGGGAACTCCATGCTGCGCAAAATGATCGCCCGGTTACGAGGCGACGCGGGGATGAACACGGCGGAGTACGCCGTCGGCACCCTGGCCGCGGTCGCCTTCGCCGGGATCCTGCTGAAGGTGCTGACCTCGGGCAACGTGCAGGCCGCGTTGACCGGCGTGATCGACCGGGCACTGAGGTGAGACCGCGCCGGTTGGTCGACCGTGACCGGGGCTCGTTCACCGCCGAGTTGGCGGCCGGCCTGCCGGCGCTGCTGTTGCTGCTGCTGGCCGGGCTCACCGCCGTGACCGCGGTGACCACGAAGGCGCAGTGCGTGGACGCGGCGCGGGAGGCGGCTCTGGCCGCTTCCCGCGGTGCGCCCGGGGTAGCGGCCGGTGCCGAGGCCGCCCCGGACGGTGCGACGGTGACGGTCGCCGCCGACGGTGACCGGGTGGTCGCTACCGTACGGGCACCGGTGCGGGCACTCGGCGCCCGGCTGCCGCGGCTGACGGTGAGCGCGACCGCGGTGGCGGCGGTGGAACCCGGTGCGTCAGGGCCGGCGTCGTGACCGGCCACCCGGGGACCGGGCGGGATCCCGGCGCGGCAGGGCCGCCGGCGCGCGGACCGGGCCGCAGCCAGGGTGAGGGTCCCGGCAGGCGGGATCGCCGCGCCGGGCCGCGTCATCGCGGGCCGGGACGGAAGCACCGGCGCCCCGCAGGCCAGGACGGTCACCCCGCACGCCACGACGGGCGGGCCGCAGGCCACGACGGGCGGGCCGTGCGCCACGACGGGCGGGCCGCAGGCCAGGCCAGGCCGGCCGTGCGCCACGACGGGCCGGCCGTGCGCCACCGCGGCCTGCCCGGAGGCGGGCTCTCCGGGGCCAGGGCGGGACGACGGCGCGCTCCTCGCGACCGGGGCAGCGCCACCCTCTGGTTGCTGGCGATCGGGCTGGTGCTGGTCGTGTTCAGCCTCGGCGCGGCGGCGGTCGGAGCCGCCCGGGTGGCCCGACACCAGGCCCGGGTCGCGGCCGACCTCGGGGCGCTCGCCGGAGCCGTCCATGCGCTGGAGGGACCATCGGCGGCCTGCGCACACGCCTCGGCCATCGCCGCCGGGAACAGCGCGCGGGTCAGCGGGTGCACCCTGGACGGCCTCGACATTCAGCTCACCGTCGAGGTCGCCGTCGTACCGCTGCCGGGGCTGAGCAGGGTCGCCAGCGCGACCGCCCGAGCCGGGCCGGTCCGGGCCGAGGGCTGAGTGCGCGCCGCTCGGCGGAACCTCCGGGATCGATAAGGTGACCGCACCGCGCCGCACCGCCGCATTCCGGCGACCCCGGCGCGGTCCAGTGAGGAAGAACGATGCTGAAGACCTTCGCCGACCTGTCCACACCCCTGGTGGCCGACGCCTGCCTCCGCACCGGTGTGCCGCTGCGCGCCGCACCCGCCGGGATCAGGTCGATCGGCGCCGGCCAGCGGATCGCGGGGCGGGCGCTGCCGGTACGCCACTACGGCAGCGTGGACGTCTTCCTCGAGGCGTACGGCCGGGCCGAACCGGGTGACGTGCTGGTCGTCGACAACGGCGGGCGGTCCGACGAGGCCTGTGTCGGCGACCTGGCGGTGCTGGAGGCCGGCGCCACCGGGCTGGCCGGACTGGTGATCTGGGGACTGCACCGGGACACGCCCGAACTGGTCGAGATCGGCCTGCCCGTCTTCAGCTACGGCAGCTATCCCCCCGGTCCGGTACGGCTGGACGAGCGGGAGCCCGACGCGCTCGTCTCGGCCCGGTTCGGTCCGCACCTGGTGCGCGCGGAGGACGTCGTCTTCGGCGACGACGACGGGGTGCTCTTCGTTCCCGCCGATCGGGCGGCGGAGGTGCTGGCCACGGCGCACGGGATCTGGCAGGTCGAACGCGAACAGGCCCAGCGGATCCGGGCGGGCGAGACGCTGCGCCAGCAGACCGCCTTCGACGACTACCTCGGGCGGCGTGCCGCCGATCCGTCGTACACCTTCCGTCGGCACCTGCGCCGGATCGGTGGCGCCATCGAGGAGTAGCCGTCAGGCGCCGTTGATCAGTTCGACCGAGTAGAGGGCCAGCGCCAGCACTGACGGCCGGCCACCCCGGGCGTACACGTCGACGGCGGTGTCCACGAACTTGATCGCGTGCGCGTCACCGGAGTCCGCGGCCCGGCTCATCACTTCGTCAATCTGCGGGGCGGGGTCCGCCGGGCGGCGGGAGCGCGGCTCGGCCGGAGCGTAGGCGGCGGTCACAGCGGCCGTCGCGGCCCAGGCGGCGTCGAGGCTCGGGCCCCACAACGTCACCGGCAGCGCCGGCAGGGTGCGCAGCACCGCGTTGGGTGCGGTCGCGGCGTGCACGAGCATGATCGGGCTGGCATATCCGTGGCTGCCGTACCGGACGACGGCGGCGTCCACGATGGCCGCCAGACGGATCGGCACATCCTGCCCGGGCCGACCCGGCACCATACCGGCGGCGGCCGGCCAGCCGGGCAGGTCGGCGAGCTGGGCGAGGCGCGCCCGAGCCCCGTAACGCTGATCGGGAACCAGGGGGACCCCGTCCAGGGCGGACCGGGGGTCGGTGCTCCGGTACGGTCCGGCGCCGGGCGGGGCGAGGGGCTGCCACCGGGCGGCCCAGTACGCCAGCCCGTGGCCGAACTCGGCGAGCCGTGGCGCGGTCTCCTGGTCGAGCAGCGCGCGCACGGCGTGCCCCACCCGGATCACGCCGTGGGTGGCCCCGGCGGCGATGCCGGGCAGCAGCCGTGGCCACCAGCGGGCGAGTACCGTTCGCCAGGGCTCGGCGGCCAGCTCACGCTCGAAGTAGTCCAGCCAGTCGCCGGCCCGGGTCGGGTCACCGAGCGGGTCCCGCCACTCGTCCACCGGGATCGGCCAGATCCCTCGGGGCCGCTCCTCCAGCCGATCCGCGTACGCGTCCAGCCAGCGGTGCACGGCCTCCCCGTGCCCGTGCCGTACCAGCGCCTCCGCCGCCATCGGTGCGTGGTTCGACAGCCAGCCGTCCCGCTCGGGGCCGGTCTCCCGCAGTCGTTCGTACGCCTCGTCGAGCATCGAGTCCGCCATGCGTACGAGGTTGCACCTTCAACCGAACTTCAGGTCAACCCGCCGGGGTGGGCGGGCCACGGCTGCCGGCGACGTGCGTCGCCGCGCCCGACTGCATCGACGGGTATCTCTTGACTTTTGTTTAGAAGGAAAACTAAGTTTGCCCGGAAGCCATGTCGCGCGGCATTCTCCCCGCCCCGGAAGTCGAAGCGATTCGACTCCGGGCTATCCCGGCACCGTCCCGCCGGGTCCACAGGAGGTCATCATGCTGCGCACCGCCCGCCTGGCGATCGGCGCCCTCGCGCTCGCCGTCGTCCTGCTCGTCACCGCCGTTCCGGCCCAGGCCGTCGTCTGGAGTTCCAGCGACCGTTGGGGCACCTGGTCCAGTGGCGGCTACACGCTCTACAACAACATCTGGGGCTCCGGCCACGGGTCGCAGACCATCTGGGCCAACTCGCCGAGCAACTGGGGTGTCTGGGCCGACCACCCGAACACCGGGGGCATCAAGTCCTACCCGAACGCCACCCGCTACATAGGCCGCCGGGTCAGCCAGCTCGGCCCGGTCACCACCAGCTTCAACGTCACCGTCCCGACCAGCGGCGTCGCCTTCACCACCTCGTACGACATCTGGTCGTCCGACCACGCGCACGAGATCATGCTCTGGATGAACAAGTACGGGCCGGTCGGTCCGCTCGGCAGCTTCCAGGTCACCGCGGCGGTCGGCGGCCACACCTGGGACATCTACCGGGGCTCGAACGGCTCCAACCAGGTCTATTCCTTCATCCGTACCAGCAACACCAACGCCGGGACGGTCGACGTCCGGGCCGTAGCGACCTGGATCCGCGACCGAGGCTGGTTCGGCGACGTCACCATCGGCGACGTCCAGCTCGGTTACGAGATCACCTCGTCCGCCGGCGGGCGTGACTTCGTCACGAACAGCTTCTCCGTCTCCGGCTGACGCCCGCACCGGGGCCGGCCTCGTGCCGGCCCCGGCCCGCGCCGGTACGTCAGACGGCCTTCCGCCGTCGTCCCGTCAATCGACGGCGGCGCGGGCAAGGCCCGGCGCCGGGCCGCGGCGGGGCGGGGCCGGGCAGCGGCGGGGCCGGGCAGCGGCAGGCCAGCTGAACCGGTTCAGTGCAGGCCGCCCTCGGTCGCCCGCCGCACCACCCAGCTGTTGAGTACCTGGTGGATGCTGTGCAGCATCTGGTGGATCTGCTCCAGGCGTTCGGCCTGGGCCAGCGCCGCGTACGCCTGGGAGAGTGCGATCTGCTGGTCGACGGTGAGGTGGTCCTGGTCGATGCTGTACAGAAGCTCGACGGTCTCGGCGATGGTATCGGCCACGATTTCCCCCTCAGACGGATCCGTGGAAGCGCTCCCAGACTAACTTAACCGGATCGTCCGAGATCTATGCCTGCCAATACCGACTATCTGTCTGCCTCGTTGGCCGGCGGCCCGTCCGGAAGGTTCGCCAGCACGACCTCCAGGACCCGTACCGCCTCCGCCTTGGCCAGGGGGTTGTTGCCGTTCCCGCACTTCGGGGACTGCACACAGGACGGGCAGCCGGCCTCGCAGGCACACTCCGCGATCGCGTCCCGGGTCGCGGTCAGCCAGGACGCCGCCGCCCGGTACGCCCGCTCGGCGAAACCCGCACCACCCGGGTGGCCGTCGTAGACGAAGACCGTCGGCGCCTCGGTGTCCGGATGGTTCGCGGTGGAGAGGCCGCCGATGTCCCAGCGGTCGCAGGTGGCGACCAGCGGCAGCAGCCCGATCGCCGCGTGCTCGGCGGCATGCAGCGCACCGGGCACGTCGGCCACCTCGACCCCGGCCGCGGCCAGCGACTCGGGAGAGACGGTGAACCAGACCGCGACCGTACGCAGCTCCCGGGTCGGCAGGTCCAGCGGCCGGGTGTCCAGCACCTCGCCCGAGGCGATCCGCCGGCGCTGGTACGACACGACCTGGCTGGTCACGTCGACCTCGCCGAGGAACATCCCGACCGGGCCGGCGTCGGTGTAGGACCGGACCGAGACCACCGAGAGCGACGTGACGTCCCGGGGATGGGTGGACCAGTCCGGCTCCTCGGCGTGTACCAGCGCGCACCCGTCGGTCAGGTCCAACTCGTCCACCAGGTACGACACGCCCTGGTGCAGGTGGACCGCGCCCGGGTGGACCAGGAAGTGCGACGAGGCCGGGTCCACCGTGCCGAGCAGCCGCCCGGTCGACGACTCGACCACGTTGACCGGTGAACCGCCGGTGCCACGCAGGTCCACCTCGGGCCGCCCGGTGTGCCGCCAGTACCAGCCCGTCGGGCGCTGCCGCAGCGCGCCCCCGGCCACCAGCGTGGCCACCGCCTCCTTCGCCCCGTCGCCGAAGAGCGTCAGGTCGGCGGCGGTCAGCGGCGCCTCGGCCGCCGCGCAGGCCAGCTGCGGACCGAGCACGTACGGGTTGGCCGGATCGAGCACGGTCGCCTCGACCGGCCGGCCGAACAGCGCCTCCGGATGGTGCACCAGATAGGTGTCCAGCGGGTCGTCCCGGGCCACCAGCACGGCGAGCGCCTCCTGCCCGGAGCGCCCGGCCCGACCCGCCTGCTGCCAGAGCGAGGCGCGGGTGCCGGGATAGCCGCAGATCAGCACCGCGTCGAGCCCGACCAGGTCGACGCCGAGTTCCAGCGCGTTGGTGGAGGCGAGCCCGAGCAGGTCGCCGTCGAGCAGCGCCCGTTCCAGCGCCCGGCGTTCCTCGCGCAGATAGCCGCCCCGGTACGCGGCGACCCGGCCGCCGAGCCCGGGTACCGCCTCGTCCAGGGAACGCCGGGCACTGCTCGCGATCACCTCGGCGCCCCGCCGGGACCGGACGAAGGCCAGCGTGCGTACCCCGCCGGCCACCGCGTCGCTGAGCAGGTCGGCGGTCTCCCGCAGCGCCGACCGGCGTACCGGTGCGGCGTCCAGGCCCGCGACGGACTCGGCGGCGCCGGGCTCGGTCGGCAGCAGCGGTGGTTCCCAGAGCGCGAAGGTCACCCCGCCGCGCGGCGACGCGTCCTCGGTGACCGCCGTGACCGGCAACCCGGTCAGCCGCTCGGCGGCGGTGGCCGGATCCCCGGAGGTCGCCGAGGCCAGCACGAAGACGGGGGTGTCGGACGGCCCGGCGGGAGCCACCCCGCGCGGGGCGGGGGTGCGCCGGGAGCCGGGCCCGGCCTGCCGGGGGACCCCCTGGTAGCGGGCCGCCTGCCGGCGCAGCCGGCGGAGCACGTGCGCGACGTGCGAACCGAACACCCCACGGTAGGTGTGGCACTCGTCGACCACCACGAAGGCGAGCCGGCGCAGGAAGGTGGACCACTGGGCGTGGCCGGGCAGGATGCCGTGGTGCAGCATGTCCGGGTTGGTCAGCACGAACCGGGAGTGCTGGCGGATCCAGTCCCGCTCGGCGCGCGGGGTGTCGCCGTCGTAACAGGCCGGCCGTACCCCGTCGAGGTCCAGGCCGGCGACGGCGCGCAGCTGGTCGGCGGCGAGCGCCTTGGTCGGTGCCAGGTACAGCGCCGTGGCGCGGGGGTCGGCCAGCAGGGTGGCCAGGGCGGGCAACTGGTACGCCAGCGACTTGCCCGACGCGGTGCCGGTGGCGATCACCACGTGCCGACCCGCGTACGCGTGTCCGGCCGCCTCGGCCTGGTGACGCCACGGCGTGACGACCCCCTGCCGGGCGAGTGCCGCGCGCAGCGGCTCCGGCACCCACTCCGGCCAGGGTGCCGTCACCCCGGCGCGGGCGGGTACCCGCTCGACGTGGGTGACCGGGTCGCCGGCCGGTCCGCCGGGCGTGCGGGCGCGCAGCCGGTCCAGCAGTTCGCCGGACCGGGGCCCGGCGGGCCGGCGGGGCGGGTCCGCCCCGGAACCGGCCGATACTGTGGCTGCGTACGTCACGTCCTGCACTCTCGCACTGGTGTGCGGGGGTGGGAAAGCCGGGTGGTGGGTAAGGCCGGGTGGCGGGTGGGGCTGCGCCGCGCCGCCGGTCGATGCGATTCCGCCGCCGGTCGGTGGTTAGATGCCCAGGAGCGTTCCTGGGCCGGTCAGAGGAGGACTGATGGAACTGTCGCTGACGACCCGCGCCGTCGGTGAGCACACGGTGCTGGAGGTCGGCGGCGAGGTGGACGTCTACACCGCCCCCCGGCTGCGTGAACGGCTCGTCGAGTTGGTCGACGGCGGGGCGCGCAGGGTCGTGGTGGATCTCGGCCGGGTGGACTTCCTCGACTCCACCGGCCTCGGTGTGCTGGTCGGCGCCCTCAAGCGGCTGCGCGCCGCCAGCGGCACCTTCGGGCTGGTCTGTGACAAGGAACCGCTGTTGAAGATCTTCCGGATCACCGCCCTCGACCAGGTGTTCCCGATCTACCCCACGGTCGACGCCGCGGTCGCCGCGAACCCGTCCGGTTCCGGTGCGTAGCGGCGACGGACGACGAGCGATGGCGACGGTCAAGCTGGCGTTCACGCCCGCACCGGTGCACGTCCGTACCGCCCGGTTGGTCGGGGTCGCGGTGGCGCGCCGGGCCGGCGTCGCGGAGGAACTCCTCGACGAGGTACGGCTGGCGATCGGCGAGGCCTGCGCGCGGGCGGTCGCCCTGCACCGCCAGTACAGCCTCCCCGACCTGGTGCAGGTCGAGATGTCCGACCAGCAGACGTACACGGTCCGGGTGATCGACCGGGCGCCGATCGAGACCGGGCTCGGCCTCGCCGCGTTGCCGCCGGACGAACTCGCCGACGAGTCCCTGACCGACGAGGCGCTGACGGTGGGCGTCGGCTTCGCCCTGCTGGCCGGCTTCGTGGAGGACCTGCAGGTGCGACCCGTGGACGAGGGGATCGGCACCGAGGTCCGGATGGCCTGGCCGGTCCGTCGATAGCGCCGGGGCGCGGCGCGGTCCGCCGGATACCAGACGAGCGGTGCTAACACAGCGACGAAGATCATCGCGACATGGTGGGTCCTCTGTGTGACCTCCAACACCAGGGGCCGCTAGAGTACCCGGGGTTATCTGCAAGTGCCCTGGTCCCGCTCCTGTGGGACAGGTCATCGTCGGTTTGACGGCCACGGCCGTTGGGGACGCTTGCGAGTTGTCACTCCACGCGTGGAGACGTCTGGCCGGTTCGTCCGCCGGCCGGCGCGATGTTCGGTACAGGAGGACATAGATGTCCCAGAACTTGGCCGTCGACACCGACGGCCTGTCCCTTGACGGTGGGAACCTGACGTACGTCATCATCGCCGCGGTCATCGCGCTGGTGGCGCTCGGGTTCGCCCTCGCCCTCACCAAGGCGGTGCTGGCCACCGACAGGGGCACGACCAGAATGCAGGAGATCGCCGGTGCGGTCCAGGAGGGCGCCTCGGCGTATCTGATCCGCCAGTTCAGGACCCTCGGCATATTCGTGGTAATCGCCGTGGTGCTCCTCTTCCTGCTGCCCGTGCACGAGACCGAGGGCAGCGAGACCCTGGTGAAGCTCGGCCGGTCCGCCTTCTTCGTGGTGGGTGCCGCGTTCAGCGCGATCATCGGTGGCGCCGGCATGGCGCTGGCCACCCGCGCCAACCTGCGGGTGGCGGCGGCGGCCCGGGAGAGGGAGGGCGGCCGGGAGAAGGCGATGCAGATCGCCTTCCGTACCGGCGGCGTGGTCGGCTTCCTCACCGTCGGCCTGGGCCTGCTCGGTGCGGCCCTGGTCGTCGTGCTCTACAAGGGCGACGCGCCGACCGTGCTGGAGGGCTTCGGCTTCGGTGCCGCCCTGCTGGCCATGTTCATGCGGGTCGGCGGCGGCATCTTCACCAAGGCCGCCGACGTCGGCGCCGACCTGGTCGGCAAGGTCGAACAGGGCATCCCGGAGGACGACCCGCGCAACGCGGCGACCATCGCCGACAACGTGGGCGACAACGTCGGCGACTGCGCCGGCATGGCGGCCGACCTCTTCGAGTCGTACGCCGTCACCCTGGTCGCCGCCCTCATCCTGGGCCGGGCGGCGTTCGGCGAGGAGGGCCTGGTCTTCCCGCTGATCGTCTCCGCCATCGGCGTCCTCATCGCGATCGTCGGGGTCTTCATCACCCGGCTGCGCGTCTCGGACCGCTCCGGCCTGACCGCGATCAACCGGGCGTTCTACCTCTCCGCGGGGCTCTCCGCGATCCTGGTCTCGGCGGCCGCCTGGGCCTACCTGCCCGGTGACTTCGCCGACTTCGGCGGCGGGGTGCCCGACGTGGACGGCGACCCGCGGGTGGTCGCGATCGGCGCGGTGCTGATCGGCATCGTGCTCGCCGCCGCCATCCAGGCGCTGACCGGCTACTTCACCGAGACCAACCGCCGGCCCGTGCAGGACATCGGCAAGAGCTCGCAGACTGGTGCGGCCACCGTCATCCTCGCCGGCATCAGCGTCGGCCTGGAGTCGGCCGTCTACTCCGCGCTGCTCATCGGCGCCGGTGTCTTCGGGGCGTTCCTGCTCGGCGGCAGCTCGATCACGCTCTCCCTGTTCGCGGTCGCGCTGGCCGGCACCGGCCTGCTCACCACCGTCGGCGTGATCGTGGCGATGGACACCTTCGGTCCGATCTCGGACAACGCGCAGGGCATCGCCGAGATGTCCGGTGACATCGACGAGCACGGCTCCCGTACGCTCACCGAGCTGGACGCCGTCGGCAACACCACCAAGGCGATCACCAAGGGCATCGCGATCGCGACCGCGGTGCTCGCCGCGACCGCGCTGTTCGGGTCGTACACCGACACCCTCAACGCGGCGTACGTCACCGCCGGGGTGCAGGACGTCGGCGGGGAGATCCTGCAGGCGCTGAACGTCTCCAACCCGCGCAACCTGGTCGGGCTGATCATCGGTGCCGCGGTCGTCTTCCTCTTCTCCGGGCTGGCCATCAACGCGGTCTCCCGCTCGGCCGGCGCGGTCGTGATGGAGGTACGCCGGCAGTTCCGCGAGCTGCCCGGCATCATGGACGGCACCCAGCGGCCGGAGTACGGCAAGGTCGTGGACATCTGCACCCGGGACGCGCAGCGCGAGCTGGTGACCCCCGGCCTGCTGGCCATCCTGGCCCCGATCGCGGTCGGCTTCGGCCTCGGCCCGGGTGCCCTGGCCGCGTACCTGGCCGGGGCGATCGGGGCGGGCACGCTGATGGCGGTCTTCCTGGCCAACTCCGGTGGTGCCTGGGACAACGCCAAGAAGCTCGTCGAGGACGGCGCGTACGGCGGCAAGGGCTCCGACGCCCACGCGGCCACGGTGATCGGCGACACCGTCGGTGACCCGTTCAAGGACACCGCCGGGCCGGCGATCAACCCGCTGCTCAAGGTGATGAACCTGGTCTCGCTGCTGATCGCCCCCGCGGTGGTGGCCTACAGCGTGGGTGAGGACCGGAACACCCCGCTGCGGATCTCGATCGCGGTCGTCGCGACCCTGGTCGTGGTCGCCGCGGTGATCTTCAGCAAGCGCAAGCCGGTGGCCATGGCCGACTCGGGCGGGGACCCGGGCGGTGCGGGCGGCAGCCCCGACCAGAAGCCGCAGACCGTCAACGCCTGAACGATGGGCGGCGGTGCCGGACTCGTCCCGTACCGGGTCGGGTCCGGCCCGCCGCCCGACGGCCCGTTCCCCGGGCCGGCGCGGTCCGGTGTCGCGGGCACGGTCGCCGGGCCGACTATCCCTCTCGCGATTTCAAGCCGAACCCGTACGCTGCAACGCATGCGTACGCCCCGCGCAGCAGCCGCCCGAAGGTTAACGGCGGTTTTGTGCACCATCGTGTTACTCGCCGGGGCCTGTGCTGGGGGGCCGACTCCGCAGGCCTGGGCCGCCGCCGTCTGCGCGGCCCTGGCACCGTGGCGGGCCGAGATCGCCTCGCTGACCCGGAGCACCCAGCAGCAGATGACCGCGCAGACCAGCCCGGCGCAGGCCAAGGAGAACCTGGTCCGCCTGCTGCGCGGCGCGGAGGCCGCCAGCGAGTCCGCCCGCAGGGGGGTGCAGGCGGCCGGGGTACCGGACACGGACAAGGGCGAGGCCGTCTCCCGGGGTTTCCTGGCGAAGTTGACCGCCGTGCGGAACGCGTACGGCAAGGCCAGCGAGTCGATCGAGCAGCTCGGCACCGGCCAGGCGAAGACCTTCTACGACGGTGTCCGGGCTGCCGTCGAGACCCTGAACAAGGAGTACGACGCCAGCGCGCTGGACACCAGCCAACTGGACTCGGTGGAGCTGAAGAAGGCCTTCGACGAGGTCCCGGAGTGTCGCTGAGGCCGCCCACCCCAGCCACGCCGCCCGGCCCGGTCGGATCGGCCGAACCGGCGGCGGGCGGCGGCGAGCGTACGTCCGGCTCACCTGATCCGCCGGCGGAGGGTGGTGGCGGGTCCGAGCCGGCGCAGCCGCTCCGGAGATCCGCCCGGCAGCTCTCGCTGTTCGGTGTCGAGGCCGCCGATCCGGCGCCGGCCGATCTGGCCGGGCTGCTCGCCGGGCCGGCCGAGCTGGTCCGGATGGGCGGGACCGCCCGGGTCTCGATGGTCGTCGACGCCGCCTGGCGGGTGCACGTGCTGGTGGCGGAGCTGGCCCGTCGCGGCCTGCGGGCGAGCTGGCTCGGCCGGGTGGAGGAGCGGCACGGCGTGAGCACCTCGTACACCACCCTGCTCGCCCCGCTGGCGGCGAGCTGGCTGCGCGGCACCGTGAAGCGGCCGCCGTTGAACTTCTTCCTGAACGGTCCCCGACTGCGGCTCTGGACGGCCGCGGCGGGTGGCCCCGAGCCGCTCGGCTTCGTGCTCCGGCTCGATCCCTCCGACGAGAGCGGCTGGGAGCAGGTCGGGGCGGCACTGGCCGCGATCGGGCTGCCGGCGGTACTGCTCGACCCCGGGGCGGGCGGGCCGGCGTACCGGATCACCGGGCGACGGCGGCTGGCCCGGCTGGCGGAACTGGTGGGGGACCGGCCCGCCGCCGCCCCGCCGAGCCAGTGGCCGGCCGCGCCGAGCTGATCCGGACCGGTCGGGGAGGGCGCCCGGGCAGACCCGGGGGCCGGGGGCACCGGTGTCACATCCTGGACAGCGTGCTGCCTGATTTGCCGCAATCCTCCCTACCTCGACGGCTCGCCGACCGCCTGATCCCTCCGGCCACCCCCGCACCGAATGCCCGCCGGTGTACGGTGTCGCCGTCCGGCATGACCCACCGAGGCGGGTTGTCGCACCAGGTCACCGCAGCGCGGCGGGGCTCTTGGCCGCCCGCGCAACCCAGAAGTCGGGCAGCGCGTTACGTTGGACATCCGGCCAACCGACGGGCGGATTCCCCGTCGGCGCCGAGCGCGGCCAGCGCGGGCCGCGGGCGGAACACCGGAGTGAGGTCAGGGAGAGACGTGCCGAGCAACGCCAGGAGCACCCGTCTGGTCATCGTCGAGTCACCGGCGAAGGCCAAGACGATCTCGGGCTATCTCGGCCCGGGGTACGTCGTCGAGGCCAGCCTGGGTCACGTCCGTGACCTGCCCCGCAACGCCGCCGACGTGCCCGCCAAATACAAGGGCGAGGCGTGGGCCCGGCTCGGCGTGGACGTCGACAACGGCTTCGCCGCGCTCTATGTCGTCTCCCCGGACCGCAAGCAGCAGATCAGCAAGCTGACCAAGCTGGCCAAGGAGGTCGACGAGGTCTTCCTCGCCACCGACGAGGACCGCGAGGGCGAGGCGATCGCCTGGCACCTGGTCGAGACGCTCAAGCCCAAGGTGCCGGTCAAGCGGATGGTCTTCCACGAGATCACCCGGCAGGCGATCCAGGCGGCGGTGGCCAACCCGCGGGAAATCGACCGCGACCTGGTGGACGCCCAGGAGGCCCGGCGGATCCTGGACCGGCTCTACGGCTACGAGGTCTCCCCGGTGCTGTGGAAGAAGGTCATGCCCCGGCTCTCCGCCGGCCGGGTGCAGTCGGTCGCGACCCGGATCGTGGTGGAGCGCGAGCGGCAGCGGATGGCGTTCCGCAGCGCGGAGTACTGGGACATCCTGGCCACCCTGGCGGTGCGCAACGGCAGCGAGGGGCCACGCAGCTTCCACGCCACCCTGGTCGCCCTGGACGGGGACCGGATCGCGACCGGCAAGGACTTCGAGCCCACCACCGGCCAGGTGCGTCCCGGGGCGGGCGTCACCCACCTCGACGCCGACGGGGCCCGAGGACTGGCCGCCCGGCTCGACGGGCGGCCTTTCACCGTCACCCGGGTCGACGAGAAGCCCTACCGGCGCCGGCCGTACGCGCCGTTCATCACCTCCACCATCCAGCAGGAGGCGGCCCGGAAGCTGCGCTTCTCCTCGCAGCAGACGATGCGCACCGCCCAGCGGCTGTACGAGAACGGCTACATCACCTATATGCGTACCGACTCGGTGAACCTGTCGGAGACGGCGATCGCCGCCGCCCGCCGGCAGATCGCCGAGCTGTACGGCGAGCGGAACGTGCCGCCGGAGCCACGCCGCTACACCGGCAAGGTCAAGAACGCCCAGGAGGCGCACGAGGCCATCCGGCCGGCGGGCGACAACTTCCGTACCCCGGGCGAGGTGGCGAACGAGCTCTCCGGCGACGAGTTCCGGCTCTACGAGCTGATCTGGCGGCGGACCATCGCCTCCCAGATGACCGACGCGGTCGGCTCCAGCGTGTCGGTGCGGATCCGCGCGGTCTCCACCTCCGGCGAGGAGGCGGACTTCGGCGCCACCGGTAAGACGATCACCGAGCCGGGCTTCCTGCGGGCGTACGTGGAGTCCTCCGACGACGAGAACGCCGAGGCCGAGGACGCCGAGCGGCGACTGCCGAACCTGGTCAAGGACCAGCCGCTGAGCGCCGAGGAACTGGCCGCGACCGGGCACCACACCCAGCCGCCGTCCCGGTACACCGAGGCGTCGCTGGTCAAGTCGCTGGAGGAGCTGGGCATCGGCCGCCCGTCGACGTACGCGTCGATCATGCAGACCATCCAGGACCGGGGGTACGTCTTCAAGCGCGGTCAGGCGCTGATCCCGTCCTTCCTGGCGTTCGCCGTGGTCGGGCTGCTGGAGCAGCACTACCCGAGCCTGGTGGACTACAACTTCACGGCCGCGATGGAGAACGAGCTGGACGAGATCGCCGGCGGTGACCACGCGGCGGTGGACTTCCTGACCTCGTTCTACTTCGGCAGCGACGTGGCCGGCGACGACTCGGTCGCCCGCTCGGGCGGCCTGAAGAAGATGGTCACCGAGAACCTCAGCGAGATCGACGCCCGCAGCGTCAACTCCATCCCGCTCTTCCTCGACGAGGAGGGGCGCGAGGTCGTCGTCCGGGTCGGCCGGTACGGGCCGTACCTTCAGCGCGGGCTGCCGGGCGCGGAGCCGAACGGCCAGTCCCGGGACGCCGCTGAGCAGGGCGCGGAGGGCGAGGGCGGCGCTGAGGAGGGCGGCAACACCGGTGACCGGGCCCCGATCCCGGAGGGCGTCGCGCCGGACGAGCTGACCCCGGAGAAGGTGCACGAGCTGTTCCTCGGCGGCAGCGGCGAGCGCAAGCTCGGCGAGCACCCCGAGACGGGCGAGCCGATCGTGCTCAAGTCGGGCCGGTTCGGTCCGTACGTGGCCAGCGGCGAACGCAAGTCCTCGCTGCTGCGCTCGCAGTCGCCCGAGTCGCTGTCGATGGCGGACGCGCTGCGGCTGCTGACCCTGCCCCGGGTGGTCGGGGTGGCGCCGGACGGCGGCGAGGTGCTGGCCGCCAACGGTCGCTACGGCCCGTACGTGAAGCGCGGCGACGAGTTTCGGTCGCTGGAGTCCGAGGACCAGCTCTTCACCGTCACCCTGGAGGAGGCGCTGACCCTGCTGGCGGCGCCGAAGGCCCGGCAGCGCCGGGCGGCGGCCCCACCGCTGCGGGAGATGGGCCCCGACCCGCTGACCGAGAAGCCGCTGGTGATCAAGGACGGCCGGTTCGGGCCGTACGTCACGGACGGGGAGACCAACGCGTCGCTGCGGCGCGCCCAGACTCCGGAGGCGCTGACCCTGGAGGAGGCCTCGGAGATGCTGGCCGAGAAGCGGGCCAAGGGGCCGGCTCCGCGCAAGCGGGTGGCGGCCAAGAAGACGACCGCGAAGAAGGCTCCGGCGAAGAAGGCGGCGAAGGCGACCGGCGCCGAGGCGGACGGGCCGGCCAAGAAGACGACGGCGAAGAAGACGACCGCCAAGAAGACGACCGCGAAGAAGGCCGCGCCGAAGAAGGCGGCGGCCCGGGAGTCAGCCGACGGCTGACTCTCCCCGGCCGGGCAGCGGCCGGCGGAAGCCGTACGTCTCGTGGCGCTTGGCGAACCCGAGGGACTCGTAGAGCCGGCGGGCGGCCAGGTTGTCGGAGTTGTGGTTGAGGGTCACCGTGGTCATGCCGGCGGCCCGCATCCGGTACATCGCCTCCAGCATGACCGCGCGGGCCAGGCCGCGTCGCTGGAACTCCCGGTGCGTGCCGACCGGCTCGACGTGGCCGACCCGGTTGCGGTCGTCGGTCCAGTAGACGGCGAAGGCCGCGATCCGCCCGTCCGGGGCCTCGGCGACGATCTCCCGCTCCGGGTCGTAGCCGGGTTTCGCCATCACCGCCGAGGAGTAGAGCTCCCCGGTCCAGTCCTCGCCGAAGCTCTGGTTGCGGGCGACGGCCAGTCGCTCGGCGTCGGCCGGCCGGGCGGCCCGGACCAGGAAGCCCGGCGGCACCGAGGGCGCGGGCAACGGCCCGGCCAGGTCACGTTCCCGGACGTCGTCCCAGGTGCGGAAGCGGACGAAGCCGAGCCGGGTGAGCAGGTCGATCCGTACGGTGTCACAGTCGAAGACGTCGGTCAGGACGAAGGGTTCGGTGCCGGCCGTCAGCCGGGTCGTCGTCTCGGCCGCGACCCGCAGCATCGCCAGCTCGGCGCCGGTGCCGCGCAGGGCGGGAGCGGCGAAGACGTCGAACGCGGCCCCGAAACGCAGGTTGACGGCGAGGCCGACGATCTCCCCGGCGGACTCCCAGAGCTGGACCAGCTCGCCGACCGGCCGCCGGCCCCGCAGGTTCTCGTAGATCCGGTGCGGCAGCTCGCCGACGTGGTCGTACCCGCACCGGCCGGCCTCGGCGATCCAGCCCTGGAAGGTCCGTTGCAGTCGGGGCAGGTCGGCGTCGGAGTAGGGGCGGATCCGTGGCGCGTCCGGGGTCACCGGAGCAGGTATACCCCGGACCCACCCCGCCGGTCAGCCGGATATCAGCCGCCGAGCACCCGCTCGGTGTGGGCGTTGCCGAAGACCCGGTCCGGGTCCAGCCGGTCCCGTACCGCGAGGAAGTCGGCGAACCGGGGGTACCCGGGGCGCAGCGACGCGGCGTCCCGGTAGTGCAGCTTGCCCCAGTGCGGCCGGCCGCCCAGTTCCGTCGCCACCTGCTCGAAGGCCCGGAAGTACGGCTCCGCGGGCATCCCGACGTACTGGTGGATCGCGACGTACGCCGACTCGCGGCCGTGGCCGTGCGACAGCCAGATGTCGTCGGGGGCGGTGAACCGCACCTCGACCGGGAAGAGCACCCTGAACGGCAGTTCGCCGATCACCCGGCGCAGCCCGGCCAGCGCCTCGGGCAGGGCGGCCCGGGGCAGCGCGTACTCCATCTCCTGGAACCGGACCCGGCGCGGGGTGCAGAAGACCCGGTCGGAGCGGGCGGTGTAGGTGCGGGCGCCCAGTGCCCGGGCGGCGACCGCGCTGATCGCGGGAACCAGGGTGGGGGCGGCCCGACCGAGCCGGCAGGCCCCGCCGAAGACCGAGTTGGCCAGGAAGTCGTCGTCCAGCCAGGCCCGGAACCGGGGCAGCGGCCGGTCGTCGTCCGCCACCCGGTTGTTGATCTTGACCTGCGTCCGGTCGGTGTACGGGAACCAGTAGAACTCGAAGTGGTCGTTGCCGGCGATCAGCTCGGGCAGCTCGGCGAGGACTCCGGCCAGCGGCGCCGGGCGTTCCTCCGCGCGCAGCACGAAGGCGTCCACGCAGCGCAGGGTCACCTCGACGATCACGCCGAGGGCGCCGAGGCCGACGCGCGCGGCGGCGAAGACGTCCGGGTGCTCCTCGGCGGAGCAGCGCAGCAGCTCGCCGGTGCCGGTGACCAGGGTCAGGCCGGTCACGAAGGTGGAGAGGCAGCCGAAGCCGGCCCCGGTGCCGTGGGTGCCGGTGGAGATCGCGCCGGCGATCGTCTGCGCATCGATGTCGCCGAGGTTGGCCAGGGCCAGCCGGTGCGTCGCCAGCAGGTCGTTGAGCGCGCGCAGCGACATCCCGGCCGGTACGGTCACCAGCCGCCGCCCGGGGTCGACCGTGACCGGCCCGGCCAGCGCGGTGAGGTCCATCCACTGGTCCTCGGGCCGGGCGATCGCGGTGAAGGAGTGGCCGCTGCCGACCGGTTTGATCCGCCGGCCGGCGGCGCGCGCGGCCCGGACCGCCTCGACCACCGTGTCTACCCTCGACGGTCGGAGGGCGGCACCACTCGCGCGCTGGTTGCCGGCCCAGTTGGACCAGGAGGTGATCGCACCGGGCGGTGCGGCGTGGCCGCTCATCTGACCCCCTGACCGCGGCGCCCGGGTGGGGTCGGGGTGCCGCCTCGGCGCCGCGTCCGTGGTTACCGGGTGCCATCTTCGTGGATGAACATGAAGTGACTTCACATCAAGGTGCGTCAGGGGGAGTAAATCAGGATCGTTACGGCGAGTAAATACCGCATATCCACCCCGCTCGTTAGTCCGGGTAGCGTTTCGAAAACCGCGACGCCTAGCTATCTACGTCCCGTCGAAAGGGAGTGGCGACGAGTGTCCACGTCAACCGCCACATCCGGTCCACTGCGCCGCGTACCGGTGCAGGGCCGCAGCGTCGCCCGGGTCCAGCGCATGCTCGACGCCTGCGCCGAGATAGTCGACGAGGTCGGCTACGAAGGGCTGACCACCACCCTGCTCGCCGAGCGCGCCGGGGTGGCCATCGGGTCGGTCTATCAGTTCTTCCCGGACAAGCGAGCGATCGTGCAGGCGTTGACCCTGCGCAACATGGAGGCGTACCTGGAGCGGTTGAGCGGCCGCTTCTCGCGGGGCGACCTGACCCACTGGTGGGACGGGGTCGACGCCGCGATCGACGAGTACATCACCATGCACCGGAGCGTTCCCGGCTTCCGTACCCTGCACTTCGGCGACGTGGTCGACGTCCATCTGCTGGACGAGGACCGCGACAACAACGGGGTCATCGCCGAGCAGTTGGCCCGGGTGCTGATCGAGCAGTTCGGCACCACGGACGCGCCCCGGTTCCGGTTCGCGCTGGAGATCGCGGTGGAGGCCGCCGACGCGCTGATCAAGCTCGCCTTCCGGCGTGACCCGGACGGCGACGAGCAGGTGCTCGCCGAGGCCACCGCGCTGATCCGCGAGTACCTGCACCGGCACGTCGACGCCGCGCCCTCGGCCGAGTGAGCGCCGCCGGGGCGCCGGCCGGGTGAGTGTCGCCGCCGCGCCCCCGGCCGGGTGAGTGCCGGCCGGGTGGCGGTGGCGCGGTCGCCGGTCAGAGGAACGTCCGGCCCTCGCCCCGGTAGCTGGGTGCGGTCCCGACCACCCGGTCCGCCTCGACCAGGTGCAGCTCGCCGACGTGTTCGGCGAGCTCACCCGCCTTGGCGTGGCGGAACCAGACCCGGTCGCCGACGCGCAGCGCCGAGGCGGCCGGCCCGGTCAGCGGGGTCTGCACCTCGCCGGCTCCCTCGGTCGCGGTCAGTCGCAGTCCGGCCGGCAGCCACGGCGTGGGCAGCCGGCTGGCGCCGGCCGCCCCGGAGGCGATCCAACCGCCGCCGAGCACGGTCGCCACCCCGGCGGCCGGCCGGCGTACCACCGACAGCGCGAAGAACGCCGCCGGGCGGGGGCGCCAGGACCGGTAGGCGTCGAAGAGCACCGGCCCGTACAGGCCGGATCCGGCGGTGATCTCGGTCACCGCCGGGTCCGCCGCGGTCAGGGCGGTGCTGCCGGTACCGCCCCCGTTGACGAACTCCAGCTCGGCGTGTTCGCGTACCGCCGCCACCGCCGCGCCGCGCCGCCGCACCAGTTCGCGGTACGACCGCTGCTGGAGCAGCCGGATCGTCGCCCCGCGTACCGCCTGCCGGGGCGGGGCGTCGCCGAGGCCCGCGATCTGTGCCTCGTACGACATCAGGCCCACCAGCCGGAAGCCGGCCCGCCGGGTGATCACCCGGGCCAGCGCGCCGGCCGAGGCGGCCGTGTGCACGGGTGACCGGCGTACCCCGACGTGCAGCCGCCCGTGCAGTGCGCCGGCCAGCGGACGCCAGGAGGCGTCCAGGTCGAGGCAGACCCGCAGCACCGCGCGCTGTCCCGGCGCCGCGACCGAGTCGACCAGGTCGAGTTGGTCGGTGCTGTCCACCATCAGGCAGACGGCGGCGGCCAGTTCGGGGTCCCCGGCGAGTTCGGCCAGCGCCCGCCGGTCCGAGGTGGGATATCCGAGCAGCACGTCGTCGGTGACGCCGGTACGGACCAGCCAGATCGCCTCGTCCAGCGTGTACGCCATCACCCCGTGCCAGCCGGGGGTGCGCAGCGCCCGGGTCAGCAGCGTGCGGCAGCGTACCGATTTGCTGGCCACCCGGACCGGCTTGCCGGCCGCGCATACCGCCAGGGCTTCGGCGTTGGCGTCCAGGGCGAACAGGTCGACCACGGCGAACGGCGGATCAAGGTGTGCGGTGGCCCGGTCCAGGCGGTCGCGCAGCATGTCGCGTTCGGTAGTCATTCGAGCACGCTAACTCTCGGAGGGATAATGCGAAACAGCCTCGCATATTCCGGCACCCGGCGGCCCCGGCACAGCCCCTAGGCTGCCGATCAGGGGAATGTCGGGGTGGGGCGGATCCGCCCCACGATTAGAGTGTGGTCGGGGGAGCCCAGCGATGGGCCGGCACGCGGAGGTACGGCCATCGACACGAACAGCAGCGGTGCGGAGCGCGGCGAACGGCCGTCGGGTCCGCCGCCCAGCGACCCGGCGTCGTCCGGTACACCGGCGGCGTCCAGCCGGCCGGCCCCGTCCGACGGGCCGCCTCCGCCGCCCGACCCGCCGACGCCGCTGGCCACGCCGACGGCGCCGGCCAGCCCGGTCGACCGCTCCGGCTACCAGGCGCTCCGGTCGGTGATGCGGATCCGCCCGTTCCGCCGGCTCTGGCTGGTGCTCGGCGTGGCCTCGTTCGGCGACTGGCTGGGCCTGCTCGCCACGTCGCTCTTCGCCGCCTCGCAGGTCACCGGCGACACCGCGAAGGGCCTGGCGTTCGGTGGCGTGATCGCGGTCCGGCTGCTGCCCGCCCTGCTGCTCGGTCCGGTCGCCGGGGTGCTGGCCGACCGGTTCGACCGGCGCTACACCATGGTCATCTGCGACCTGCTGCGCTTCGTGCTCTTCGCCTCGATCCCGCTGGCCGCCCTGCTGGACGTCGGCGGCGGGCTGGTGGTCGGCTGGGCGGCGGTCGCCACCTTCCTGATCGAGGCGATCACCCTGATCTGGATCCCGGCCAAGGAGGCCGCGGTCCCGAACCTGATCCCGCGCAGCCGGCTGGAAACGGCCAACCAGCTTACGTTGATCACCACGTACGGGCTCACTCCGATCCTGGCCGCGGTCGTCGCCGCCGGACTGGACCGCAGCATCCGGGCCGCCGCCGCCGGCCCGCCGCCGGGCTGGGCCGAGCCGGCCCAACTGGCGCTCTACTTCAACTCGCTCACCCGGCTGGCCACCGCGCTGGTGGTGCTCTTCGGGATCCGGGAGATCAGCGGCCGGGGCCCCCGGGGGGAACGGGCCCGGCGGGCCGAGCAGAGCGCGCTGCGGCAGTTCGTCGACGGTTGGCGCTTCATCGGCAAGACCCCACTGGTCCGGGGCCTGGTCCTCGGCATCTTCGGCGCGTTCGCCGGCGGCGGCGTGGTCATCGGTACGGCGAACTTCTTCACCAAGTCGCTCGCGGCCGGTGAGGCGGCGTTCTCCCTGCTCTTCGGGTCGATCTTCCTGGGCCTGTCGCTCGGCATCGGGCTCGGCCCGATGATCGTCCGGGAGATGTCCCGACGTCGCTGGTTCGGCATGAGCATCGTGCTGGCCAGCGCCTCGGTGCTGGTACTCGCCGGCTCCATCCACCTGTCGATGGCGATCCTCGGCGCGGTGCTGGTCGGCGCCGGTGCCGGCATGGCCTTCCTCGCCGGCACCACCCTGCTGGGCGGGGAGATCGCCGACGAGGTACGCGGCCGGGTCTTCGCCGTCGTGCAGACCGGCACCCGGCTGGTGCTGATCCTGGCGATCTCGGTGAGCAGCCTGCTGGTCGGCGTCGGCGGTTCCTGGCAGTTGCGCGTCGCGGACCAGGGGATCTCGGTCTCCTCCACCCGACTGCTGCTGCTGGCCGCCGGGCTCGCCGGCATCCTCACCGGGATCAAGGCGTTCCGCCAGATGGACGACAAGCCGGGCGTGCCGGTACTGCCCGACCTCTGGGGCTCGATCCGGGGCCGCCCGCTCTTCCCGGCCGAGCCGTTCACCTCCAACGGCGTCTTCGTGGTCTTCGAGGGTGGCGAGGGAGCCGGCAAGTCGACGCAGGTCAACGCGCTGGCCGAGGCACTGCGGCAGCAGGGCCGCGAGGTCGTGGTGACCCGGGAGCCCGGCGCCACCGGAGTCGGCGCGCGGATCCGGGGGTTGGTGCTCGGCTCGGAACCGCTGACCCCCCGGGCCGAGGCGCTGCTCTACGCGGCCGACCGGGCGCACCATGTCGCCGCCGTGGTCCGGCCGGCGCTGGCCCGGGGCGCGGTGGTGATCAGCGACCGGTACGTCGACTCGTCGCTGGCGTACCAGGGAGCCGGCCGTACGCTGCCGGTGGAGGAGGTCTCCTGGCTCTCCTCCTGGGCCACCGGCGGGCTCAAGCCCGACCTGGTGGTCCTGCTCGACATCGAGCCGCGCGCGGGCCTGGCCCGTACGGTCACCCGGGGCGGTTCCCCGGACCGGCTGGAGGCCGAGTCGATCGAATTCCACGACCGGGTCAGGTACGCCTTCCTGGACCTCGCCTCGGCCGACCCGAAGCGTTACCTGGTGCTCGACGCCGCGCGCCCGACGGGGGAGATCACCACCGCCGTCGCCCGGCGGGTCACCGCGATGCTCGTCGACTTCGACGCGAACCTGGACGGCGCCGACGATCCCGGCGCCGCCCCGGATCCGCCGGCACCGGACGGCCCGGCCCGACCGGAGTTATCCGACACCGACACCGCGCTCCCCGCCCCGACGACCTCCCCGGAGAGCGGGGTACGTCCCCGGGGCGGGCTCGAACTGGAGCGACGATCCTGATGCCGGACGTCTTCGCCGACCTGGTCGGCCAGGCCGAGGCGGTCGAGACGCTGCGCCGGGCGGTGGCGGCTGCCGAGATCATCCGGACGGAGGCCGGCCTGGCGGCCAATCCAGGGGCCGGTCCGGCGGCCGGTCCGGAAGCCGATCCGGCTGCGGCGGCCGGGGTGTCCGGCGGTGGTGGTGTGGCCACCGGCACCGCGATGACGCACGCCTGGATCTTCACCGGACCACCCGGCTCCGGGCGTTCCGTCGCGGCCCGGGCCTTCGCGGCGGCCCTGCAGTGCGTACGGGGGGGCACCGGCTGCGGGGAGTGCGCCGGCTGCCACACGACGCTGACCGGCACCCACGCCGACGTCCGGTTCGTGGTGCCGGAGGGGCTCTCCATCGGGGTCGGCGAGATGCGGGCGCTGGTGCTGCGGGCGGCGAGCACGCCGAGCGGGGGGCGCTGGCAGGTGCTGGTCATCGAGGACGCCGACCGGCTCACCGAGGCGGCCGGCAACGCGTTGCTGAAGGCGATCGAGGAGCCTCCACCGCGTACCGTCTTCCTGCTCTGCACCCCGTCGACGCATCCCGACGACATCTCGGTGACGATCCGCTCCCGGTGCCGGGTGCTGACGTTGCGTCAGCCGTCGCCCGAGGCGGTGGCGACCGTACTGCGGGACCGGGACGGTGTCGCCGCGGACGTGGCGGGGTGGGCGGCCGCGGCGGCGCAGGGGCACGTCGGGCGGGCCCGCCGGCTGGCCCGGGATCCGGAGGCGCGCAAGCGGCGGGACGCGGTGCTGGCCCTGCCGCGCCGGCTGACCGGCGTCGGCGCCTGCTTCGACGCCGCGTCGACGCTGATCGAGGCGGCCGAGGCGGAGGCGGAGGCGGCGGTGGCCGAGTCCGACGCGACGGAGCGGGCCGCGCTGGAGACGGCGCTCGGGGCCGGTGGCACCGGTCGGGGTGCGTCCGGGGCGATCCGGGGCTCCGCCGGCCAGCTCAAGGACCTGGAACGGCGGCAGAAGTCCCGGGCCACCCGCGCGCAGCGCGACGCGCTGGACCGGGCACTGGTCGACCTGGCCGGCTTCTACCGGGACGTGTTGACGGTCTCGTTGCGCGCCCCGGTGGCGCCCGTGCACACCGACGCGGCCCGTACGGCCGGCGCGGCGGCGGAGAAGTGGACGGCCGAGAGCACGCTGCGCCGGCTGGAGGCGGTGCTCTCCTGCCGTACGGCCATCGAGACCAACGTCAAGCCACGGATCGCCGTCGAGGCGATGATGCTCGCCCTCTGGCGCGGCTGAACCGCCGGATCGATGCTGCTCAACCCCGCTCCGCATGATCACGCTGATCAGGGAGCTGTTACCGCGGCGCGCCGACGACACGCGCGAATTTCTCCCTGATCACCGAGATCTTGGGGGAAAGGGTTTTGTTCGGGCGAGTTGACCGGTACGGTTCGGTGCCGTAACCAGGGCGGCACATCCGGTGATCGTGTCCGCACCGGGTGGAGACGGAGGGCCTGCCGATGGCGCGGGAGATCGACGAAGCCTGGATCGAGGAGGCGGTCGAGCGCTACCGCCGCATCGAGTCGCTCCAGGCGGAGTTCGACCGCGCCGTCCAGCGGGTCGAGGTCACCGTCCGGTCGCCCGACGGACTGGTCGAGCTGGTCGTGACCGCCGACGGCACGATCAGCGACGTCCGGTTCCTCGGGCCGCTACAGCACCGCACCGGCACCGACGTGGCCCGCTCGGTACGCGCCGCGATCATGGCCGCCGAGGACGCGGCGCGCTGGGCGCGGGAAAAGCTGCACACGGAGACCTTCGGCGCGTACCGCCGGCTGACGGAGGCCTGAGTGGACGACCTCCGGGACCTCGCCGCCCGGCTGGAGGGCGCGAGCGGGACGCTCTCCGACCTCGCCCGCCGGCTGCCGTACGCGGGGCCGGCCGCCAGCGCCTTCACCGTCGACGCCCCCGGACTGCCCGGGGAAGTGGGCCGGGCGCTGCACGCGCAGTGGCTGGCCGCGCTCGACAACCGGGCCCGGGAGCTGGCCGCGGCGGCCGAGCAGCTCGCCGACGGCGCCGCCGCCGTGCGCGCCGCCGACCAGGCGTACGCCGACAGCGACGACGGGGCGGCCGGCCGACTGGCGAGGGAGCGGTGATGGACGCCCTCGACCAGCTCGCCGCGCCGGCCACCGAGCTGCTGGGGCGGGTCGACGCGGTGCTCGCCGCCGCCGGTGCGCCCACCGGACACCGCATCTGGCCCCTGCTCCGCCGACTCCGGACCCTCCCCGGGGACGCGGCCGACGCGGTGCTCGCGCTCCGGGCCGCACCGCTGGTCGAGGCCGGCGACGCGACCCGCCGGGCCCTGCGCGGGTACGACGAGGCGCACCTCGCGCTGTCCGGCGACCTCTCCTGGCAGGGGCCGGCCGCCGAGGCGTTCGCCGCCCGGTGCGGTGGGCTCGACGCGTACCTGGCCGACGGGCCGGAGAGCCTGACCGGGCGGGTGCACGCCACCGCCGCCTACGCGGAAGCGGTCGCCGAGTGGATCATCCGTACCCGGGGCGACCTCGCCCGTACCCTCGGCGACGTGCTCGGTTCCGCCGAGGCGGTGACGGTGGTGGTGGCACCGCGCCCGGTGGCCGCCTCGACCTCGGCGGCGCCGGCCGCCGCGGAGATCGGCGCCCGGGTGCTCGCCACCGTCGCCGAGGCGTACGCGGAGGCGGCGGAGCTGCCCGGCCGCTGGGCCCCGGCACTGGCCGAGGTCGCCTACCGGCCGTCGCGGGTCGCGCCGGCCCGGTTCGACGCCGGACGGATAGTGCGCTGAGCGGCCGCCGCCGCCCGCCACTGCGCTTCGGCGCGGATCCGTCGTAGGGTGAGGCAATGGGCATGCTGTGCGCGGTCAGCTTCAACCGTTACGGCCGCCTCTACTACCTCGACCCCGGTGACCTGCGGCCGGCCGTCGGCGACCGGGTCCTCGTCCCGACCGACGAGGGCACCGAGGTGGCCGAGTGCGTCTGGGCCGCGCAGTGGGTGACCGAGGACACCAGCGGCTTTCCCCGGCTGGCGGGCCTGGCCGGCGAGCAGGACCTGCGCCGCGACGAGACGCAGCGCAAGCGCAAGGCGGAGGCGAAGGTGGCCGCCAAGCGGCTGATCCGCGAGCACGGCCTGCCGATGAAGGTGGTCGCGGTCGACCACGTGCTTGACGCCAGCGGCGGGTCGAACGGCGCGCGGACCACCATCTACTTCACCGCGCCGCACCGGGTCGACTTCCGCTCGCTGGTCCGCGACCTGGGCGCGACGCTGCACTGCCGGGTCGAGCTGCGCCAGCTCTCCGCCCGGGACTCCGCCCGGGTGCAGGGCGGCATCGGCTCCTGCGGACGCGACCTGTGCTGCGCCACCTTCCTGACCGACTTCGAGCCGGTGACCATCCGGATGGCCAAGGACCAGGAACTGCCGCTCAACCCACTGCGCATCTCCGGCGCGTGCGGCCGGCTGATGTGTTGCCTCAAATACGAACATCCGCTGTACCAGCAATTTCAGGCCTCGGCGCCGGCGGTCGGCGCCCGGGTGTCCACCGAGGACGGTCCCGGGCGGGTGGTGGCGCACAGCGTCCCACGCGATTCGGTGGTGGTCCGGCTGGACGCCGACGGGTCGCGCTCCTCGTGCAGCCGCGCGTCGGTCTGCGGGTCCCGCCAGGCCCACGACGAGCGGTACGGCTGACCCGCCGGTCCGACCGCCCCGCTCAGCGGATGGTGAACGGGGCCTCGGCGAGGCGGAACCGCGGCGCCTGCTCCGGGCTCAGCCACGCGTCGTCCGGGGCGCCGTCCGGCTCGGCCCGCCAGCGCCGCGAGATCCTGTCCACCGCCACCGGGTAACCGGTCAACGTCCCGTCGGCGGCGATGTGGAACCGCACGAAACTCTTCGCGTCCTCGATGCCCTGGCCGGCGAAGAGTTCGTTGAGGTTGACCCCGAACGCCCCCGCGACCAGCAGGTAGAGCGCGACGAGCTGGCTGGCGACGAAGCCGGCCACCGGGCCGTAGACGACCGCCGCCGCCACCGCGGGCATCGGCCACGCCGCGTCCCAGAACGGCAGTTGCAGCCAGGCCCAGGCGCCGCCCGCCGCGAGCGCGACGTGGGCGATCCCGTGCCCGACCCCCAGGATCCAGTGCCGGACGTGCCGTTTGCCGTTCGCGCTCGGCGGCTTGGCGAAGAACGCGGCGCCGAGCATCGTGACGGCCAGCACGATCACCAGCGGAATGCTGAACAGCCGCTGCGCGGTCGGCTCGACCCGGGGCAGGGCCACCCCGGCCATGGTCAACATCAGCATCGTGTGCAGGACGCCGAGCAGGGTGGCGAAGCCCGGGTTGCGGCGGGGCAGCCGGTGGAAGATGCCCCAGGCGTACCGCCGGGACCGCTCGGCCTCCGGATAGCGGCCGGCCAGGTCATACGACCTGGACGGGCTGGACCGGCGGACCAGGGTGTCCGGCGGTGGCACCTGGATCCGCTCGGGCAGCTTGTGCGTCGGGAAGAGGTAGGCGCCGCCGCCCCCGCAGGTGATCAGCTCGCGGTCCGGGCCGGTGTAGCGGGCGTAGTGGTGCAGGTCGCCGGAGAGCAGCAACCGGACCTGGGCGCCGCTCGGGGCGACCACGGTACGGATGAAGTAGTCGATCGCGTCGTACGCCTCGGGGTGGTCCCCGGACTTCACCCAGGACGGCTCCGGCACGACCAGGATCACCCGGGAGTCGGCGTCGAGCCGTTCGGCGGCCTTCTCGAAGTAGATCAGCTGCGGGTCGTCGAGGTACGCCCCGGACTGCCCGTCGATGCCGTAGAGCCACCAGTTCGCCGGCAGCTCCACCGCGAAGTACGACCGGGACTGCGGGGTGTGCCAACCGCCGATGCTGTCGTCGCGGCGGCGTACGAACAGGCGCAGAAACGCGGTGAGGCCGTCGTACCAGTCGTGGTTGCCGGGGACCGCGTAGAGCGCCGGTGCCGTCCCGTCGACCGGCGGCTGGGGCAGGGCGGCCTGGTAGGGGCCCTTGCAGCGGTTCTCGTACGCCGCGCCGCTGGCGGTCGGATACACCTGGTCGCCGCCCATCACCAGCATCTGGCCCCGGGGCAGCCGCGTCCCGTCGACCTCCAACTCGGCGCGGGAGAGCAGGTAGGCGACGGTGTAGGTGGCGTTGAAGCCGTCACCCAGGTCGGCCACGTAGTCCAGCCAGAGGTCGCCGTCCGGCCCCACCTGCCGGTGCACCTCGCTGGGGAGCGAGTTCTGCAGCTCCCGTTTGTCCAGGTACGCCCCGAAGAGCAGGGCCAGTAGCGTACGCAGGCCGGTGCTGACCAGCAGGAGGGGCGCGAGCCACGGCACCGGACGCTGCGGGGTGAAGCCCAGCTCCCGAGGATCCGGGGTGCGGGGACGGCGGGCGGGGCTCGGCCCGTTCCGCTCCGGGGGGCCGGGTGGCCCGGTCAGCTCCGGGTCGGTCGCCGTCGCCGGACCGCCGGCCACCGCTGTCTGCTTGTCGGCGGGGCGTGCCTGGTCGTCCTCGATCATCGATGGCAGCCTAGCCGGCCGGCCCCGGGGTCGCTGTCCGACGCCCGACGCTTCGCCAGGGTCCTCGTCCGGAGATCCCGACGCCGGTGGAGCCGGGGTGACGCGCCTCCCGGGGGCTCGGGCGGTGTCCGGGAAACCGGTGCGGCGGGCCCACAGGGCGTGTCGTAGACTTGCCGGCGTTGCCGCCTTAGCTCAGTCGGCTAGAGCGACGCACTCGTAATGCGTAGGTCGACGGTTCGATTCCGTCAGGCGGCTCGGCACAGACAGGGGCCCTGGTCACAATCGTTGACCAGGGCCCCTGTCGTCGTCTCCATAGACGTGCGTCGCTCAGGAAGATCGGCGCCGCTCCCGCTCAGTGACATGATCAGTGACAGAGCCGAACATCTCGGTCTCCATCCGGCTCGCCGCCCGACGAGTCAACTCCACGCACATCCTGGTAGCCGTCTCCACGCGGATACAGGTCACCCTCGACGAGCTGCGGAAGCTACGCGCCGCGGCGACCGTCGACGCCCGGCACTCGGATCGGCACATCGCCCTGTCGGTGTGGCGCTTCGATGACGACATGCTGGTCTGCACCCACCTTGAGGACCAGACGGGCCACGACCCACCCACCCTGCACCTGCGCCGCCGGCAGGACGGGGGACTGTTCGACCGGTACGCCGCCCACGTCGAGCACCTGTGGAAGTCCGGCCGCGAAGTGGAGCTACCTAGCTAGCCAGGTAGCCCGATCTTGGGAGGGACCTAGCCTGCATCGGTGATCTACCCGAACCGGGCGCCCGTCGGCTACCAGGACTTGGCTGACATTCTGCGCGCCCGGGTCTCGTCGGGGGAGATCCCACCCGGCCGCCGGCTGCCGTCTGAGGGAACGTTGGCGCAGACGTACGGGGTAGCGACGAGGACGGCGCGGGCCGCGTTGCAGCAGTTGCGCAATGAGGGTCTGGCGGAGTTGGCGCGCGGTTACGGTGTGGTGGTGCGCGAGCACGTCGATCCGGAGCTGATCACCGTCGAGCCGGGCTCGACCGTGTCGGCGCGGAACCCGACCCCGCAGGAGCGGCGGGAGTACGAGGTGCCCGAAGGTGTGCCGCTGCTGGTCGTCACCGGATCGGACGGGCTGTCGGACCTGTATCCGGCGCATCGGTACCGGGTCGTCTTTGCTAGGCCTTAGTGGAGATTGCGACCCGAGTTAACGATTGAATAGCTCCCCAAGGGGGGTGTCTGTAGATGTATGCGGCGCAACAACTCCACCACGATCGGTGGCAACGGCAGCCGACGCTCCGGCCCCTGTGGGTGGAGCGTGGCGACAACCGTTGCGGGATGTGCCTGCGGCCCGGGTCGACCTCCAGTCATAAGCGACTGTTCATCCACCATGACCACAAGGTCCGAGGCGCACAGGCAGCGTTGATCCCGCTCCGGATTGACTGCCGACTCGCAGATCGGTCATGACCGGCCGGCCTTCGCCGGACGAGCTGAAGCCGGAATGAAGCCGCCGGCTGCTGAGATGGGCAGAGCCTTTCGGAACACCGAAGGGTCTGCCCGGATCAGGAGGGTCATATGGCCAGGAAACGAGTCCTCGCCGCTCTGGCGGCAACCGCGGTCATCTTCGGTTCGATAGCGGCCGGGTCACCCGCGCAGGCATCGGCGGCCGAGGCGACCGCGTCAGCGGAGTTGGTGTACGCCGGCTCGCCGCAGGTGGGGGAGCCGTCGGCCCCCGGCGTGCTGATCGACGCCCGGCCGTGTAACACCAGCCAGACCCCGAAGCAGATTCGGCTCGTCCTGGCGCCCGGTGCTGTGATCTGCTACGGCGGCACGGTGGGCGAATGGGATCTGGGCCAGCTCTTTGTGCAGGGTCTCTCGGCGGGCGGGTACCACGGTTACCTCGTGTGCGAGAACCCTGGTCAGGGTTCCGGTTTTGTGCAGTTCTTCTCGCCAGGCCAGATCTTCCGGATCGATGACACCTGTCAGAAGCTCGCGATCACGCCACCGCGCTAGGTTCTGTCTCGTTGAAGCCGCGTTTGACCTGGTTGCGCCGCTTGTGGGCACCGGGTCGAACGTCGGTGACCGGCCCGCCGCGTTGTCCCCGCCGCTTCGATCGGCAGCGGGACCGTCCGTTCGCTCCTTTCCCTTCGTCCTGCAAAACCAGCCCGCCCTCGACAACCTGCCTACCCGAGTGCAGCGGCAGAACCCGCTGCGGGCAGTTTCGTCCCCGCCGCCGCCGTGCGTCGCTGCCTGTCACGAATCTCGTGCTTGCTTGAGCGAGTGAGAAACCCATTGGAGTCCTTTCAGGGACAGATGCACGCAGAGTGCGTCGACGGCTTCCAGGGATCGAACGACCCGTGCCTTGGTGTCGAGATAGTTGAACTTCCTCAGAAGTTCACCCGCGCCGTAGATGATGTGATCGCCGTCTTGGACCTTATGATCAAGGCTGACGTTGCGAAGTAAATCTCCCGTCCTGGTCCGCAGCATGATCTCGTCGCCAAAGTTCTCCACCTTCGGATGTGCGAGTTGATTGCGGACCTGCATTAGCAATTGGACTGTTTGTGGCGGTTCTTTGCTCAAGTCGAAGGGTTGTCGGCCATCCAAACTGGATAACAGGTGCCATTTGAGCACGACGCTTGCCCGTTCGAAGTGACCGAGAAAGGCTCGGCCGAACGCGATATCGCCGATTTCGTTGGCGGTACCTTCGAGGGTCATGGCAATCATCAACTGAGCGCCAATGCACTCTGAAATCTCCTGGTTCGGGAAGTTCGTGTCGGCGGCGGCTCGTGCTCTCCTGAGGCAATCGGTGGCGTTCCCGACCAGTATTCCGGAAATAGTTTGTTTCATCGCGCCTCCATCGAGTCACGGCCCTTGGTCACCTTGCCAGGGCGGGCAACGAGCCGCGGCCCGAGTATCTGGGGCCGGACTGCGGGGCGACGGCAGCGCCGGCCCGGCCTTGCCGAAGTTCTCCCAGTAGTACAGGGCGACAAGATCATGGGCTTCGCCCAGCAGCCGGTTCGTCTCCGCCTCGCGGTCGGGGCGCCGCAGGAGGTATTTGTACGCCCGGACGATCCCGCTGACGACCGGGGCAATCTGGGTCTGGCCGAGATGTTCCTGGCAGTAGTCCACGGCCACCCGTAGCAGCGCCTCTGTCGCCTGGAAGCGGCGTCGCCGATACGGTGCGGCGAGCAGGTTCTGGAGCATGACCGCAGCCTGGCTGATCGTCATCTCCGCCAGCCAACGCGCCAACGAGGCCCGCGCGCGGCGCCGGTCGTAGACGTCGCCGGACGAGAGGGTCAGGCGGAGCCACATCGTCCTGATCAACGTCGATTCCGGTTGCTCGGCGAGCCAGGCCTGGGTGTCCCGGACGAGTTTCGCGACGGCGGCCCGGGCGTCGGCCGGCGCGTCGAGGGCGACTTCGAGAGCCTTCTGCCGGAGGACCGCGTCGTACGGGTACCGGTCCAGGTGCTCCACGATCCGGCCGAGGTACGGGATGAGCGCCGTCCTGCCCGAGGCGTGGATCGCCGTGTTGATCAGTGGGGAGAGGGTTCCCCGACGATCTCCCTGGCTCAGGTGCCGCATCAGGTTCTGCAGCATGGCCGAGCGCACCTCGGGTGCGTCCCGCGCGGCGTCGAACATGAGGCGCGCGCGGTCCGGCGCGAGGGTGAAGTCGGCCCGGAGCAGGATCTCCCTCGGTCCGGCGGGCTCGTCCGCCGACACACCGAGACGCTCGTCCGCCGGCACATCAAGAGCCGGCAGACCGAGCCGGGTGTGGTACAACTGCAGAATCTGCAGGGCCAGCCAGCTCGCCTCCCGAGGATCGCGGAGGAACTCGACCAGCAGATCCCTGATGGGCGTGATCAGCGCGTCCAGCAGCCGTACGTCGGACTCCAACTGCACGGCGAGGTGCACGATGGAGACGAGGGTGACCCGCTGGTTGAGCAGCCCGCTCGTCAGGCCGTCCGCCAAGCGGGCGAGGAGGCCGAGCGCCCGCTCCCGGTCGGTGGTGGCGATCGACAGCAGGACCGCGGAAATCGCCCACGGCGCCTCCCGGCCGTCGAGCAGATCGGCGGTGAAGAGCCACGCCAGCGGGTCGAAGGGTTGGGCCGGCCGGATCTCGTTGGCGAGGCGGGCGATGCTCGGGTGCGCCGTCGTGATGAACGCTCCGGCAGCGCGGCGGCCCATCTGGAAGATGTGCCAACCGTCGTTGCTGACGAGCCGGGTGACGGCGAACCTGATGTCATCCGGGTCGACCCGCTGGCCACTGCTGTGCACCAGGATCTGTTGCAGCACCTCCTCCGGCGTCGGCACGTCCTCGGCGTGCAGGGCCGCCACGAGCAGGTAGGCGCGGACCAGCCAGGGCAGTCGGTGCGGTGCGAGGCGTGGATCGATGACCTCGCCGTCGTTGAGCGTCTCCCACATCCGCCGGACGATCTCCCGGACGTCCCGGCCCGACGAGACCTCCAGGGTGAGGACGAGAAGGTCGTCCGCCCGGTCCGCGTAGCGTTCCGGATCACGCCCGTAGAGCGCCGCGAGGGTACGGCGCTCCCGCTCGGTGGGCGCGTGCAGCACCACGTGTTCCGAGTCGATGCCGTAGCGGATGTTCCAGGCGTGCCGGTCGAAGAGCAGCGTGGGACTCGCCGCGAGCGCGGCGAACCCTGCGGCGTCCACCGCGGCCAGCCTCTCGAGCAGGTGGACGAAGGCGCTGTTGTCCTTGAACGGGTCGTCCAGCAGGAGCAGGACCGGACCGAACGCCTCGGCGGCGTCGAGGAGCCGCGCGATCACGTGCTCCACGTCAGGCTCCTGAAGCGGCCGCCGGTTGGTGCCGAAGTCGGCCACCACGCACCGGCCCTGCCCGACCAGCTCGGCGGCAACGCGCTTGACCAGGGTCGTCTTGCCCGCCCCGGGTGAGCCCGTGACGGTCAACAGGGGCAGGCTCTCCCGTGGGGACCTCGCCACGAGGCTCTCCAGGGCCAGGTTCAGGATCTCACCCGTCTGGTCCCGTTCGATGAACCCGCTGTCGGGGCTCTCGCCGCCGACGACATCGGACCACCTGGCCGTTCTCGCGATGAACCGCTCGGCCCGGCCGTTCCCGGCTGACCGCAACGTGTCCACCGTGACCAGGTCGAACCACTGGTTCTTGAGGTGCGCGGCGGTCGGCCTGCCCCGGTCCGCCGGCTCGTTGCCGGCGGCGGTCGGGCGGAGCGGCGCGGCCGGGTCGAGGGGGCGGGCGCCCCGGTTGGTGCTCTTCTCCCGTTCCGCCTCGGCGCGCAGCCGTTCCCACCAGCCCAGGTGGTGCGGGCGGTGGCCGTCGCCCCGCGCCGACGTCTCCAACTCAGCGACGAGGAACCGCAGCGCCGCCCTGCTCCCACCGCTGGGGACGGACTTCCCGTTGATCCAGTCGCTCAGCGACTGCGGTGTCAGCTTCACCGGCGGCCGGCGGGCACCGCCGGCCCGTACCAGGGCGTCCAGGGGCGGCCTGCCGGCGGTCTCGTACAGCGCCTTCAGCTCGCGGGCGAGCTGGGCCGCCGCCGGGAACGGGTCGCTCACCGGGACTGTCCGTCCTGGTAGGAGGTTGTCCGGACCGGATCCGGTCCGGAAAACTCGTGCACCCGCAGTAGCCTGCGCATATTCGTACGGTAGCGCGGGGGCACATCGCCGGATACCGGCCGGTGTGGCGGGCTTGCCTCACCGACAAGGTTGTGGAGGTGCCCGTCCGATGTCTCTACTGTCCGCTGTGCACGATGGTGCCCTGGCCGCCGGGGTGGCGAGCCTGCTCTATGCCGGCACCGTCACCACCGCCGCCCTGACCGCGCTGCTCGCGCCGAGCCCGGCCCGCCGCCGCGCCGGCAGGGAGGTGTTGACCATCCTGCTGCGCCGGGGCGGGTCGCGGTGATCCGCCGCCGCCGTCCCGGCCGGGCCGTCGCGCGCCCGGACACCTCGGCACCGGCCGTGGCGTCCGGGCGCCGCGCCGGCTTCCGGGTGTACGCCGATCCGGCCGGTCACCCGTTCTGCCGGGTCCGTGGCCGGGACTACAAGCCCGGCCGACCGTTTCCGATTCCCGGGAACCTTTCGCCGCTCCCGTTGGTGGGAGTGGTGAGGAGAGGGGCCCCGGGGTGAGGGATCGGAACGCGGTCGCCGACGTGTACGCCGCGAGCTTCCGTCGGTTGATCGTCCAGCTGTACGCCGTCACCGGCGACCTGAGCGAGGCGCAGGAGGTGGTGCAGGAGGCGTTCGTACGGGCGCTGGGCGTGCCGGGGCGCTTCGCGGAGCTGGAGAACCCGGAGTCCTGGCTGCGCCGGGTCGCGGTGAACCTGGCCCGCACCCGGTACCGGCGCCGCCGGACCCTGGACACCCTGCTTCGCCGGACCGGCCCGCCACCCGTGGTGCCGGACCCCTCCGCGGAGCACGTCGCGCTGATGACCGCGCTGGGTCAGCTGCCGGCCGGTCAACGGCACGCGCTCGCCCTGCACTATCTGGCCGACCTGCCCGTGGACGAGGTCGCCCGCACCCTCGACGTCTCCGTGGGCACGGTCAAGTCGCGGTTGTCCCGTGGCCGTACCGCGCTCGCCGCCCTCCTCACCGAGCCTGCCGACCTCGCGCGTTCCGGGAGCAGCTGATGCCGACGTACCCCTTCGATCCCCGCACCGTGGCCGACGCCGCGACGCAGCCGCCACTGGCCGACCTGGCTCTCCGGGCCGGGCGACGCGCGCGGCGGCGCCGCCTGCTGGGGTCCGCCCTCGCCGTCGGAGGGCTCGCGCTCGGCGCCGCGGTGGCCGTGCCGGTGCTGGGCGGCCAGGGCCGGGACGGCGTCCCGGCGGCGGACGCCCGGGCCGAGGGAACCTTCTTCACCAGCACGGTGGTGGCCGACCCGCGCACGGTGGTCGCGGTGAAGTGGAGCGAGTGCGCGGTGGCGGTCAGCGTCAGCACCGACGCCGGCACGACCTGGACGCCCTACCGGGGGCCGGTCGAGTGGCGGGACTGTGGCATCCCCGTCAGCAGCTCCTACCAGGTGCTGACACCGAGCCTCTACGTCGCGACGGTGCAGTGGCAGCGGTACCTGAGCCGCGACGCCGGGGTGACCTGGCAGCGGGCGGACGACCGCCGGCACGCCGTCGAGGTGCTGCCGGCGGAGGCCGAGCCGTACGGCGAGGGGCGGGAGAGCGTCGACCGTGTCACCGGCGACCTGTACCAGTTGAGTTCCCCGGATTTTCCGCTGCCCGACGTGTGGGCGCTCCGGGCGACTCCGGACGGCACGCTCTGGGCGGTCGGGGACCGCGTCACCTCGGCACAGCAGACCCAGGCACCCGAGGTGGTGCGCAGCGCCGACCGGGGTCGTACCTGGGAGCCGGCGGGTCAGCCGCCGTCGACGGGCGGCACTCCGCTCCTGGTGGCCGGCGACGCGCGGCGGGCGTACCTGCTCGGGCCGGGCGTGGTCCACCGGACGCGGGACGGCGGCGTGAGCTGGGCGACCGCCGGGGCGCCGTGGCGGGTGCCGCTGACGGCCACGGTCAACGCCGCGGGCGCGCTGCTGATCTGTGAGCGGCGGTCGGACGGCGGGTTCACCGCCTGGGCGAGCCGGGACGGCGGCCGTACCTTCGACCGGGGAGAGACCGTGTCGGTGCCGGGCGCACCGACCGGGGGCCACACCGCCGGCCTGCTCTGGGTGGCCGGCGGCGACGGCTCGGCCGCGCTGAGCACCGACGGTCGCAGCTGGCAGCGGACCCGTCCCCGCCCCCGATGAGACGGGCCGGGAAGAACCCGCTGCCGTGGGCCGACCGGGCGTGAGGTTTGCTCCCGGTCGATCCGGGTACCGCACTCAGCAGTGCCGAAGCGTAGCCGACCGGCGCATCCGGTCGTTCTCCGTACGGTGCATCCGCCTAGCTGGGAGGCGACCATGGAGAGCCGGTTCAAGGTACTGGGTCACCCGGTACATCCGATGCTGGTGATGTTTCCGATCGCCCTCTTCGTGGTCGCGGTGATCTTCGACCTGATCGACGCGGCCGGCGGCCCGGAGGTCCTGGGTGAGCTGGCGTTCTGGAACATCCTGGTCGGATTGATCGGTGGTGTGCTGGCGGTGGTGGCCGGCGCGGTCGACCTGCTCGCGGTGCCAGCCGGTACCCGGGCGAAGCGGGTCGGTGTCGCACACGCCTCGGCCAACGTGGCGGTGCTGCTGCTCTTCGGCGCGATCTGGGCGGTCCGGATGGCGGCCGACGACCGGGGATCCGGCGGCGCGTTGATCGCCATCGAGGTCGTCGCGCTCGGCGGGGTGGCCCTCGGCGCCTGGCTCGGCGGCGAGCTGGTGGACCGGCTCGGTGTCGGGGTGGACCCGGACGCCGACCTCAACGCGTCCTCCTCGCTGCGCCCGCGCGCCGGAGAGAGCCGGCTGCGCCGCCGGGTCGGGGACCCGAGTTGACCAGGCGCAGGGCGCAGGGCACGAGGCACGGACGACAGGGCATCACGGTGACGGTGGTACGGGAGGTGGAGCGGCGTAATGGGTGACGCGGTGCGTGGCGGGGAACGTGGTTGGGATCCGTTCGGGGAGATCCAGGCGCTCCGGGCGGAGCTGCGCCGGCTGCTCGGCGGGCGCGGTGGCAGCACCCCCGACGTGGAACTGAACTCCACCGACGACGGCTGGACGGTGGTCGTGCGGCTGCCCGGGGTCGCTCCCGAGGAGGTCGCCCTCGAACTCGACGACCGCGAACTCTGCGTCCGGGCCCGCTCGGAGGCGGAGGTCAACGCCGACCACGGGATGGCCGGCAGCGGGGACCGCACCCGCGCCTTCGAGCACCGGGTACAACTGCCGGCGCCGGTCGACGCGGAGCGTATCGACGCGGTGATGGACCACGGCCTGCTCACGGTGACCCTGCCCAGGGCCGGCCAGAGCAGTCGCCGCACCATCACCATCGGCCAGCGGCGCTTCGACCCGGGCCAGCGGGGCAGCGGTACGCCGGGCGGCGCGCCCGCCCCGGTGGACCCGGCCGCCGACCGGGAGCTGCACCACCCCGACACCGCGGCCGGCACCTCGGCGCGTACGGGTTGACCGGACACGCGGCGCCGGATCGATGATCGGCAAGGTACGGGACCTCGTCGACGACGTCGAGCGCATCGCCGTACTCCGGGCCAACGCGCTCGGTGACTTCATCTTCGTCCTGCCGGCGCTGGACGCGCTCCGGGCCAGCTATCCGCACGCCGAGCTGGTGCTGATCGGCGCACCCTGGCACGAGCGGCTGCTGCGGGACCGGCCCGGCCCGGTCGACCGGGTGCTGGTGGTGCCGCCCGCGCCCGGCATCCGGGCCGGCGGAGCGGACGAGCCGGCATTCTCGACGGACTCGCTCGACCGTTTCCTGGCCGACGCCCGGCGGGAGCGCTTCGACATCGCGCTCCAGATGCACGGGGGCGGGCGCAACTCCAACCCGTTCGTCGCCGCCCTCGGCGCCCGGCTGACCGCCGGCCTGCGTTCCCCGGACGCGCCGCCGCTGGACCGGTGGCTGCGCTACGTCTACTACCAGCCGGAGATCGTCCGCTACCTGGAGGTCGCCGCGCTGGTCGGCGCCAGCCCGACCACGGTGGTACCCCGACTGGTCGCGACCGACGCCGACCTCGCCGAGGCGCGGGCGGTCCTCGGCCCGCCGGACCGGCCCCGGGTCGCGCTGCACCCGGGCGCGAGTGACCCGCGCCGCCGCTGGCCGGCGGAACGGTTCGCCGAGGTCGCCGCCCGGCTGGCCGCCGACGGGTACGAGGTGCTGGTCACCGGCACCCCCGAGGAGCGCGACCTCGCCGACCGGGTGGTCGAGGCGGCCCGCGCGCCGGTGCGCTCGCTGGTCGGGGAACTCTCGCTGGGCGGCCTGATCGGCTGCTACCGCGACTGCGCGGTGGTCGTCTCGAACGACACCGGGCCGGTGCACGTCGCCGCCGCCCTGGACACCCCGACGGTCGGCATCTTCTGGGTCGGCAACCTGATCAACTGCGCGGTGCCGCTGCGCGGCCGGCACCGGCCGATCGGCTCGTGGACCATCCACTGCCCGGAGTGCGGGATCGACTGCAGCCGGGACATCTACCCGGCCCGGCCCGGCGACGGTACCTGCACGCACCAGGTCTCCTTCGTCACCGACGTACCGGTGGTGGAGGTGCTGGACGCGGTGGCCGACCTGGTCACGCCGTACGGTGGGGTTCGTTGAGCACGACCTCCCAGGCCTCCATGGTCCGCTCGGTGACCGTGGTCGGCGCCTCCAGGTGGTACGCGCCGCTGGGCAGCACGCCGGCGCCGGCGTACCGGCCCATCACCGCGAGCTGCGCGGCCACGTCCTCGCCCTGGTGCCCCGGGTCCAGTCGGCTCCAGAAGTCGAAGCCGCCGGCCGCCCGCAGTCGGGCCCGGTCGAAGAGCACACACCCGCCGATCCAGGAGACCTTGTACGCGCGCCACTGTCCCGGCGGCAGCCGCCGGGCGGCGGTCACGTGCAGCAGGTTGGCGGCCGAGTGGATCTGCGCGCGGTCCCACTCCGGGGTGCCGGGTCGGGGGTGCTCCGGCACCGGCCGCCCCTCCCACTCGGCGTAGTGCCGGTGCGTCTCCGGCCGGACGTCATCCAGATAGGACAGCCCGTGTACGGCGTTGCCGACGAACCCGCAGTCGAGTTCCCGGATCGCGGTGAGCAGCCGGTCGACCGTGCCCGGTTCCAGCCAGACGTCGTCGTCCAGATAGAGCACGTACCGGGCCTGCGACTGCTCCAGCAGGTAGGCGCGGTGCTCGGCCAGCCCGCGCCGGGGCAGCCGCCGGGTGAGCAGCACGGGGTGCCCCCGGTGGCGCAGCACCCGGACCATCGTCGCCGCCGCCGGCTCCTCCCAGGACGGCGGCCCGGTGGACTGGTCGCTGACCACCACGCCGAAGCCGTGCGCACCGTCCGGCTCGGCCCGCCCGCCCTGCTGCGCGGCCAGGCCGGCGAGGGTGACGGCCAGCTCGGCCGGTCGGTCCCGGGTCGGGATCAGCACGTCCAGCGGCCGGGACAGCAGGAACTCCCGCCGGCTGCCGCACTCCAACGGCCGGGTGGACCGGCCCGGTCCCGTCACGCCGGTTGGGTACGCGCCGGCGCGGTCTCCCCGCCACCGGCGGCGGCACCCCGTCCGTCCGCACCGGCCGCGCTTCCGTCGCCCGCCACCGGCCCGTCCACCGGTACCCGCCGGTCGTCGCCGTGGGAGCGGATCCGGTCGATGATCGCCGACGTCGACCGGTCCGGTACGTACCCGAGGGTGCGGACCTGCCCGCCGAGGCTGCGTACCAGCGGAGCCTCCGGGACCATCTCCGGCGGGTAGTCGCCGCCCTTGACGTACACGTCGGGGCGGAGCGCCTCGATCAGGGCGGTCGGCGAATCCTCCTCGAAGACCACCACGTGGTCGACGCAGCCGAGCGCGGCGAGCAGGGCCACCCGGTCCTCCACCGGGTTCACCGGCCGGTCCGTGCCCTTGATCCGGCGTACGCTCTCGTCGGAGTTGACCGCGACCACCAGCAGGTCACCCAGCCGGCGCGCCTGGTCGAGGTAGCGCACGTGCCCCCGGTGCAGCACGTCGAAGCAGCCGTTGGTGAAGACGATGCTGCGCCCCTCGCCCCGGCGCCGCTCGACGAGCCCGACCAGCCCGTGGTGGTCGAGCACCACCTCCGGCTGGTCGTCGCGGGGCGCGCCGAGCGCGCCGAGCAGGTCGTCGCGGAAGCAGACGCAGGTGCCGGTGTCCGAGACCGTGGTGGTGGCGGCGAGTTGGGCGAGCTGCGCGGCGGTGGGCAGCGGCGCGTCGGCGGCCAGGGCCAGGGTCATCGCCGCCAGGTACGCGTCACCGGCGCCGACGGCGTAACTGGCCGGCACCGGGGTGGCGTGGCTGCGCCGCGAACGGCCGTCGGCCCCGCCGACGACCGCGCCCTCGGTGTCGAGGGTGACCGCCACGACGTCCGCACCGGTGCGCTCGCGCAGTTCGGCCAGGCGCGCCTGGGCCAGCACCGCCCGGCTGGCGCCGCCGTCCGTCACCGGGCGGCCGGCACCGCTCGCCCGCTCGTCCCCGGCGACCACGATGTCGTCCCCGGCGACCCCGATCTCGTCGCCGGTCACGGTGATGCCGTCGCCGCCCGCCGGTCCGTCGTCGTCGCGCCCCGGTCCGGTACCCGCCGGCGGGGAACCGTCGCCGCTGCTCCCGGCACCCTCCCCGTCGCCCGCGGCGGCATCGGCGCCGACGGTCGAGTGGCCCGGGCCGGCGTTGCCCCGGGTCGCGGTGGTGGTCCCGTCGGCGGAGACGCTGATCCGGGTGCCGGCGACCGCCGACGTCGGGCTCGGCCGGTTGTCCGGCTCGACCGGGCGGTTGAGCAGCCGGGTCGCCTCGGCGAAACTCGGGGTGACCACCGTCGGGGCCAGTCCCCGCCAGTAGGCGAGGTCGTGGGCGTCCAGGGCGACGGTGGCGAACCGGCCCCGGTTGCGCACCAGCCAGCCCCGTACCGGCTCGGGCAGGGCACCGAGCCCGTAGTCGCAGACCACCAGCGTCGGCGCCTCGCCGTCCCGGTCGGCGCGCAGCTCCTCGGTCGCCCGGTCCAGCGCGCTGAGTAGCCGGTGTACGCCCTCCTCGGGCAGGGTCTCGTCGGCGTCGCCCTCGTCCTCGCGCAGCAGTATCTGGTCGGCGGCGAGCAGCCGGCGCTTCACCGGGGTCGGCCGCCCCGGCTGGCTGATGGTGCGGTCCCACACGCCGGCCCGGTCGAGGCAGTCGTGCAGCTCGTCCCCGGCAACGTCCGCGCCGACCGGGGCGACCAGGGCGGCCCGACCACCCAGCGCGGTGAGGTTGACGGCGGTGTTCGCGGCGCCGCCGGCCGCGGTCAGCCGGCGCCGCAACGTCAGTACGGGCGCGGGTGCCTCCCGGCAGAGCCGGTCGGATTCGGCGAACCGCCACTCGTCGAGCATCGCGTCGCCCACGACCAGTACGCCGCGCCCGAGCCAGCTCTCCACCACCGCGGCCAGGCGTCGTTGCTCCGCTGCCTCTGTCGCCATGCGCTGCGGGTCCCCAGCACCACCAGCACCAAACCACCGGGTGTAAGGAAGGGCCCCTTCCTATCGTTTTCTGTATAGGAAGGGCCCCCTCCTAACAGGTCAGCCTGTGACCCGGCGCACCGAGTGGGGTGTTTGGCCCGGGCCGTCCCGGGCACGTCATTCACTGCAAGACGAAAACTGGGTGCGACGCCCGGAAGGAGAAGCGAATGACAGCGACATTGCACGGTAAGCGGATCGCCTTCCTGGCCACCGACGGCGTGGAGGAGGTCGAGTACACCCAGCCCCGCCAGGCGGTCGAGGCGGCCGGCGGCAGGGTGGAACTGGTCTCCCTGGAGGCCGGCTCGATCCAGGCGTTCAACCACCTCGACAAGGCCGGGACGTACGACGTGGACGTGACCGCCGCGCAGGCGGACCCGCAGTCGTACGACGGTCTGGTCCTGCCCGGTGGGGTGGCCAACCCGGACGCCCTGCGGGCCGACCCCGACGTGCTCCGGTTCGTCCGGGCCTTCTTCGACGCCGGCAAGCCGGTGGGCGCGATCTGCCACGCACCGTGGACGCTGATCGACGCCGACGTGGTCAAGGGCCGCACGCTCACCTCGTGGCCCAGCCTGCGTACGGACCTGTCGAATGCGGGCGCGCAGTGGGTGGACGAGGAGTGCCACGTCGACAACGGCCTGGTGACCAGCCGCAAGCCGGACGACCTGCCGGCGTTCTGCGCGAAGCTCGTGGAGGAACTCGGCGAGGGCCGGCACTGAGTTTTCCGGCCGGGTCCCTTCCCATCGCCCCTCCCGGGCGGGAAGGGACCCCTTCCCCTGTCCGGTGTGCTCCGGGCACATGATCGCGATCACAAACCGGGCGTTCGACCGCGCTGCGCCGTTGCCGGGGGTCGAGACTGGCGCCGCAGGCATTTTCCGTGCCAGCGGGGGGAGAAGGCAGCATGAGCACCGCGGAACAGGCGCGCCCGAGGTTGACCCACCGGCAGATCCGGTTGCTGATGGTCGGTCTGATGACCGGCATGCTGCTCGCCGCGCTGGATCAGACCATCGTGGGTACGGCGCTGCCGACGATCGTCGGGGAGCTGGGCGGGATCAACCACTACTCGTGGGTGGTCACGGCGTACCTGTTGGCCTCGACCGCCTCCACCCCGCTGTACGGCAAGATGGCCGACCTGTACGGGCGCCGGCCGGTCTTCCTCTTCTCCATCGGGACGTTCCTGGTCGGCTCCCTGCTGGCCGGTCTCTCCCAGGACATGACGCAGTTGATCATCACGCGCGGCATCCAGGGGCTGGGCGCCGGTGGCCTGATGACGCTCGCCTTCACGATCATCTCCGACGTGGTGTCGCCCCGGGAACGCGGTCGCTACCAGGGTCTGTTCGGGGCCGTCTTCGGCCTCTCCTCGGTGGCCGGCCCGCTGGTGGGCGGCTACTTCGCCGAGCACGACTGGCGGTGGATCTTCTACATCAACGTGCCGCTGGCGATCGTGGCGATCTTCGTCTGCTACCACGTGATGCGGCTGATCCCGTTCACCCGGCGCAAGCACGCGATCGACTGGCTGGGCGCGGCACTGCTGGTGGCCGGGGTGAGCAGCCTGCTGCTCGCGCTGAGCTGGGGCGGCAACGAGTACGCCTGGACCTCCGGTGTGATCCTCGGGCTCTTCGCGGCCGGCGCCGTCCTCACGGTGCTGTTCCTGCTCCAGGAGGCCCGGGTCGCCGAGCCGATCCTGCCGCTCAAGCTGTTCCGCCGGCCGACCTTCGCGCTGGGCAACACCGCCGGTTTCGTACTCGGTCTGGTGATGTTCGGGTCGATCATCTTCATCCCGCTCTACCTGCAGATCGTCAAGGGCGCCTCGCCGACCGACAGCGGTCTGCTGATGCTGCCGATGATGGCCGGCATCATCGTCACCTCGGTGCTCTCCGGGCGGGCGATCAGCCGGATCGGCCGGTACAAGTGGTTCCCGGTCGCCGGGGCGGTGGTCCTGGTGGCGGGCATGCTGCTCTTCACCCAGTTGCAGGTGGACACGCCGCTCTGGGTGTCGTTCATCTACATGGTGATCATCGGCGTCGGGCTCGGCCTCTGCATGCAGTCGCTGGTGCTCGCCGTACAGAACGCGGTCGAGGTCCGCGACCTCGGTGCCGGTACGTCCGCCGCGACCTTCTTCCGTTCGCTCGGGGGCTCGTTCGGGGTGGCCATCCTCGGTGCGGTGCTCTCGTCCCGGCTGACCAGCGGGCTCAACGAGCGGCTGCCCGCCGCGCTGGCTCAGCTGCCGCCGGAGCAGGCGGCGCAGGTGGCCGGCGGCGGCCGGGAGATCTCGATCAACGAGCCGTCGCGGATCCTGGCGCTGCCCGAGCCGGTACGCCACGCCATCCAGGAATCGTTCGTCGGCGCGCTGCACGTGGTCTTCCTGGTCGCCGGGCTGATCGCGATCGTGGCGGTGGCGGTGACCCTGGCCATGCCCGACCGCGAGCTGCGCGGCGGGCCGCCGCCCGGTTCGGACGATCGGCTGGCCCGGGACGACCGGGACGACGCCGCCGCCGAGATGGAAGCCAACAGCCAGACGATGATCTGAGGGGTTAAGCGGGGGCCCTTCCTATACCGAAAGCGATAATGGGGGGCCCTTCCTTACACCGTGTGCACTACTTGAGGACGACGCGGCCGTCGCGTTCGAAGGCGGCGAGGTCGTCGAGGGTCTCCAGCACGGTGGAGGAGAGTGGTGCGGGAAGCGCCTCCGCCGCGAAGAAGCCGGCGTTGGTGGTCTCGTCGGTGGCCGTGGCGAGTTCGCCGGACCAGGCGTCGACCCGGAAGAGGGTCACGAAGAGCTGGTACGTGTCGCCGTACATGTTGGTGAAGGTGCGGTCCGGGCCGGTGTGCAGCGCGAACGGGGTCACCTCGGTCGCGGTCAGCCCGGTCTCCTCCCAGACCTCCCGTACGGCACACTCGGCGATCGACTCGCCCAGCTCCATCGCGCCGGCCGGCATCGCCCAGTAGCCGTTGTCGGAGCGCTCGATGAGCAGCACCCGGCCGTCGGCGTCGCGTACCACGGCGCGGGCACCGACGAACATCAACGTCCGGTCCCCGGCGAGCGCGCGGAGTTGGCCGAGGTACGACTCGGACCAGGGGACACTGCTCATCTGGCACTCCAAGGCTGGTCAGGATGTGAGCTGCGACACTAGTTTGTTGCCATGCGTAGCACGATGATGGACGCGCCCCTGCAGGTTTCCCGCATCCTCGAGCACGGCAGCACGCTGCACGGCGCGGTCGAGGTGGCCACCTGGACCGGAGACGGCGCCCGCCGGATGACGTACGCCGAGGTCGGCGCGGACGCCGCGCGCCTCGCCCACGCGCTCCGCGACGAGCTGGGGGTGACCGGTGACCAGCGGGTCGCCACCTTCATGTGGAACAACGCCGAACACCTGATCGCGTACTTCGCGGTGCCGAGCATGGGGGCGGTGCTGCACACGTTGAACATCCGGCTCTTTCCGGAGCAGGTCGGCTACATCGCCACGCACGCGCAGGACCGGGTGGTGCTGGTCGACGCGACGCTGGTCCCGGTGCTCGCCAGGGCGTTGCCCGGCATGTCCACTGTAGAGCACGTGGTGGTGGTCGGTGACGCCGATCCGGCGCCGCTGCTCGCGGCCGGCGCCGGGCGGATCGCCGTACACCGGTGGGTCGACCTGCTGCGCGACCGCCCGGACCGGTACGACTGGCCGGAGCTGGACGAGCGCGACGCGGCGGCGCTCTGCTACACCTCCGGCACCACCGGCAACCCGAAGGGCGTCGCCTACTCGCACCGGTCCATCTGGCTGCACTCGTTGCAGATCTGCCTGCCGGAGGGGTTCGGCCTCGGCCCCACCACCCGGGAACTGGCGATCGTGCCGATGTTCCACGCGATGTCCTGGGGCATCCCCTACGCAGCGTTCCTCTCCGGCGCCTCCCTGATCATGCCGGACCGGTTCCTCCAGGGACCGGCCATCGCCGCCATGATCTCCGCCGAGCGGCCGACGCTGGCCGGCGCGGTGCCGACCATCTGGGCCGACCTGCTCACCCACCTGGACGCCAACGAGGTCGACACCTCCTCGCTGACCGAGGTGATCGTCGGCGGCTCCGCCTGCCCGCCCGCGCTGATGCACGCCTTCGCCGACCGGCACCGGATCGACGTGATCCACGCCTGGGGGATGACCGAGATGTCGCCGCTCGGGTCCGTCGCCCGGCCGCCGGCCGGCGCCACCGGCGAGCGGGCCTGGCGCTACCGCTACACCCAGGGGCGGGTGCCGGCCGGGGTCGCCGCCCGGATCGTCGGCCCGTCCGGTGAGCCGCTGCCCGCCGACGGCCGGGCCGTCGGCGAGCTGGAGGTCCGGGGGCCGTGGGTCACCGGCCGGTACGTCGGCGACGAGGTGCCCGACCCGGAGAAGTTCCGCGACGGCTGGCTGCGTACCGGGGACGTCGGCACGCTCTCCGCGGACGGCTACATCACCCTGACCGACCGGGCCAAGGACGTGATCAAGTCCGGTGGCGAGTGGATCTCCTCGGTCGAGCTGGAGAACGCCCTGATGGCCCATCCGCAGGTGCGGGAGGCGTGCGTGGTGGGGGTGCCGGATCCCCGGTGGGGTGAACGGCCCCTCGCCACCGTGGTGTGCCGCCCCGGCGCGGCGGTCACCCCCGAGGAACTGCGCGACTTCCTCGGCAGCCAGGTGGCCCGGTGGCAACTGCCGGAACGGTGGGCGTTCGTCGAGACGGTGCCGAAGACGTCGGTCGGCAAGTTCGACAAGAAGCGGGTCCGGGAGGACTTCGCCGACGGCGCGTACGAGGTCCACGAGCTGCCGGGCTGACCCCGGCCGGCGGCCCCCGCTCGGCCAGCGCGATCAGCGTGTCGAGCCGCCCGGCCGCCCACGGATCCAGGTCGGCGGGCCGCTGCGCGGCGATCCGCCGCCAGCCCGCGAAGTCGTACCCCAGCAGTTCCGTCGCGGGCGGGGCGTCGGGGACCGGGGCCGGGGTCAGCAGCTCGGCCATCCCGCCCAGGGTGCCGAGTACCGCGTCGAGCTGGTCGGGCCGCCAGGGCGTCGCCGGGTGCCGTCCCTCGACGTCCGCCAGCACCAGGGCCACCCAGTCGCCGTCGTCGTACGTGCCGAGCAGCCGTGGTGCGGGTGCGGCGGCGGGCAACCGCCGCGACCCGGGCCTCCCAGCGGTGTAGTCCGGGCGTGTCCTCGTTGAGTGCGGTGCCGGCCGCCTTGACGAAGGCGCGGCGGCCGCCGGCGGTGCGGACCCGGTCGGCGGTGCCGGGCGAGAACCCGCCGGGCTGCGACACGGCGCTGACCACCCGGTCGCCGAGGATCTCCTCCACCGCGCTCCGCACCGGGGCGGGCAACTCGGCCCAGCCGATCCGCACCCCCGCCGCCCGCACCATGCGACCGAGCATCGCACGGCCCCCGACTCCATTCATCCGATTTACTATCTGGGACAGCCGTACCAGCATGCGGACAGTGCCGGCTAGGTTCGGAAGACCGACGCCGGAGAGGAGCGGCCGACCATGGAGCTGCTGGAGTGGGACGCCCGGAGCTACGACGCGCTGCCGCTGCCGCACCGGCACTGGGGTGCGGACCTGCTGGCCGGGCTGCGCCTGACCGGCGACGAGACGGTGCTCGACATCGGCTGCGGGACCGGGCGGGACACCGAACGCCTGCTGGCGGCCCTGCCCCGGGGACGGGTCGTCGCCGTCGACGGGTCCCGCCAGATGCTCGACCGGCTGCGGTCCCGGCTGGGCGGCGCCGGCGACCGCCTGACCGTGCTCCGGGCCGACCTGCGGGCACCGCTCCGGCCGCCGGTACCGGCCGACGTCGCATTCAGCGTCGCCACCCTGCACTGGCTGCCGGAGCACGACACGCTGTTCCGCAGCCTCGCGGCCGCGCTGCGCCCGGGCGGCCGGTTCGTCGCCGAGGCCGGCGGTCGGGGCAACGTGGCCGGCGTACTGCGGGCCGTCGCCGAGGTCACCGGGGCGGCCGTCGAGGACGGGGCCCGGTTCTGGAACTTCGCCGACGTCGACGACACGGCCCGACGGCTGCGCGCCGCCGGGTTCGCCGACGCGCGGGTGGAACTCGTACCCGACCCGGCCCGGCTGGACCGGGGCGAGCAGTTGGAGGCCTTCCTCGGCACCGTGATCCTCGGGGCGCACCTGCGCGAACTGCCGGCCCAGCGGCGGCGCCCCTTCGTCCGGGCGGTCGCCGAGCGGATGCCCGAGCCGGTCGTCGACTACGTACGGCTGCGGATCGACGCCCGCCGCTGACCGCGGCCCGCCGGGCCACCCGTCCCGCGCCGAACTCCCGCCGCCGAACCGATCACACGTTGCCAACCGGACAGGTGTCCGGCAAGGATGGGTGCCGCGCGAAGGAGGCGATCGATGCGGGCGGTGGCGGTCACTGCGATGGGCGGTCCCGGGGTGCTGCGGGTGGTCGAGTGGCCGGACCCGGTCCCGGCCCCCGGCGAGGTGCTGGTCCGGGTACGCGCCGCCTGCGTGCAGCCGGCCGACCTCGCCACCCGGGCCGGGATGATCCCGGGGCTGCCGGAGCCGCCCTTCCTGCCCGGCTGGGACTTCGCCGGCGAGGTGGTCGGCGTCGGCGAGGGCGTCACCGGGCACTGCCCCGGTGACCGGGTCGCCGGCATGGTGCCCTGGTACCTGACCCGGGGGACCGTCGGGGCGTACGCCGAGTACGTGGCGGCCGACCGGGACTGGCTGGTCGCCGTACCGGACGGGATCGACGCGGCGACCGCCGCGACCGTACCGCTGAACGCGCTGACGGCCCGGCAGGCGCTGGACCTGATGGCGCTCGCCCCGGGGTCGGCGCTGCTGGTCACCGGGGTGAGTGGCGCGGTCGGCGGGTTCGCCGCGCAGCTCGCGGCGCGGGCCGGGCACCGGGTCGTCGGGGTCGGCAGCCAGGACGACGAGGCCTGGGTCGACGGCCTCGGCCTCGCCGAGGTGCTGCCCCGCTCCGTCGACCTGGCCGAGGTCGGGCCGTTCCCGGCGGTGCTGGACGCGGTGCCGGTCGGTCCGCCGGCCGCGGCGGCCGTGGCCGATGCCGGCACGCTGGTCACCACCCGGCCGACCCCGCCGCTCGACCCGGCCCGGAAGGTACGCCAGGAGGTCGTGATGGCCCGGATCGACCGGCCGATGCTGGCGGAGCTCTTCGCCGAGGTGGCCGCCGGGCGGCTGCGTACCCGGGTGGCGGCGTCGTTGCCGCTGGCCGAGGCGGCCTACGCGCACCGGCTGGTCCAGGCGGGCCGGCTGCGCGGAAAGATCGTGCTGATGCCGTAGCGGGTCGGACCGCGCGGCGGCGGCCGGCCCGCCGGCGCGCTCAGGCGTCGCTGGCGACCAGCAGCACCTTGCCCACCGCCCCGTTCTGCACCGCCGCGTGCGCCTCGGCCGCCTCCGCGAGTGGGTAGTAGTGCAGCGGCAGCCCGGCGTCCGCGCCGACCCGCAGCGCCCCGTCCGCCGCCGCGGCGGCGACGTCCTCCACGGCGTGCGCCTTGGCCGTCGCGGGCACGGTGTAGACCAGGACGAACTGCCAGCGTACGTTCGGGATCATCAACGTCCGGATCGGCAGCGTGACCTGCCCGCCGCCGTCGTCGGCGTAGACCGCCACGGCGCCGTTCGCGCCGATGACCTGGCTGTCGACCTCGGCGTTCCGGGCGGCGGCGACCTCGACGATCACGTCCACCCCGTGCGGGACGATCTTCCTGACCTCGGTGACCACGTCCTGCTCGCGATAGTTGACCACGTACGAGGCGCCGGCGGCGACGGCGAGCTGGGCCTTTTCCGGGCTGCTGACCGTGGCGATCACGGAGGCGTCGGCCCAGCGGGCGAGCTGGATGGCGGCGTTGCCGACCGCTCCCGCGCCGCCCTGCACGAGCACGGTGCGCCCCTCCAGGGTGCCGATGTCGAGGCGGTGCGGCATCGTCTCGGCCACGGTCAGACAGCGGTGCGCGGTCAGGAACGGGATGCCGAGGCTGGCGCCGACGTCGAACGACGCCTCCGCGAGGCGCCGCACCTGCCGTACCGGCACCAGGGTGTATTCCGCCGCCGTGCCCCACGGCCGCTGCCAGGCCGCCTCCCAGATCCAGACCCGCTCGCCGATCAGCGCCGCGTCCACCCCGGTGCCGACCGCCTCGACGATCCCCGCGCCGTCCTGGCCGGGGATCTGCCAGCCGTGCCCGGGGGGTGCGCCGGAGCCGTCGCCCTGCCGGGACTTCCAGTCGGTCGGGTTCACCCCGGACAGGGCGATCCGGACCAGCACCTCGCCCGGCCCCGGCTCGGGGACCGGCCGGTCCGTCATCTCCAACACCGAGGGGTCACCGGTGCGCTGGTAGCTGACTGCTCTCATCGGGAACTCCTCACGACCGGAATGTGTGTTCGCTCACGATTTCGCACCTTCCGAGCCTTTCATGGTGCTGGCCGGTGCACCTTTGGGTGCGACGGAGGCCGCCGGGGAGTGCCCCCGACAGTCATCCTTTCAGGTTTGTCAGGTAGTACTGATGGGCAAAGATCTTGCCATCAACCGCCTACTCCTCGGGCGTGGTGTCGCCAGCGTTCCGGGCCGTGGCCCGGCCCACCCGGCTCCGGTTGGTGCGCCCCGTCCGGGACAGCACGTTCCCGGCGACAGTCGGGCGGGTTTCGACCGGAGACGTGGAGACGACGATGAGACCGTCAGCAGGCCCGACGGCCGACGGCGCGGCCGTACGCGCCGACGCCGCCGCGCCCGGCGACGGTGCCGCGCCCGCCGACGGTGCCGACCGGCCGGCGTCGCGGGCCGGTGGGCGGGACCGCTACCTGGACTTCTGGCGGGCGGCGGCGCTGGTCCGGGTGGTGACCTACCACGTCTTCGGCTGGATCTGGCTGACCGTGCTGTTCCCGGCGATGGGCCTGATGTTCGCCCTGGCCGGTTCGCTGATGGCCAGCTCGCTGGACCGGAGCGGACGCGGCGCGGTGGGCCGCCGGCTGCGTCGGCTGTTGCCGCCGCTCTGGGGCTTCGGCGCGGTCGCGGTGACGCTGTTGCTGGTCACCGGCTGGGGAGCGGCGCCCGCCGCCGCGCTCGGCTGGGGAGAGCTGGTCTGGTGGGTCTTCCCCGCCCGTACCCCGCCGGTGGGCAGCCAGTCCTGGGCCTGGGCCTACAACGTGGTGCTCTGGTACCTGGTCACCTACCTGTGGCTCGTACTGCTCTCGCCCCTGCTGCTGGCCGTCTTCCGCCGCTGGCCGTGGCGGAGCCTGGCGGTGGCGGTCGCGCTGCCGTTCCTCGCCCTGTTCGGGGTCTTCAACATCGGTGGGTACTTCAACGAGCAGGCGACCAACGTCAGCACGTACCTGGCCTGCTGGCTGCTCGGCTTCGCCCACCACGACGGGCTGCTGCGCCGGATACCCGCCCGCCGGTACGCGCTCGGCGTACTCTCGCTGGCGCTGGTCGGTGCCGGCTGGGTGGTGGTGGTCGGCTGGTCCAGCGGCAACTTCGACCTGAACCGGATGCCGGGCGGCAACACCCTCTGGTCGGTGGCCTTCGTCGCGACGGTGCTCCGGTTCCGCCCCCGGCTGGACTGGCTGGGCCGCATCCAGCCGCTCGACCGGGTGGTCCAACTGCTCAACGCCCGCGCCGTCACGGTCTACCTGTGGCACCTGCCCGCCGGTGTGCTCGTCAACGCGCTCCTCTCCCCGGTGCGGCTTCCCGGCTGGCTGGCCAACGTCGCCGTACGGCTGGCCTTTGTCTGGCTGCTCATCGCGGTGGCGGTCGGGCTCTTCGGCTGGATCGAGGATCTTGCCGCGCGGCGCCGGCCGGCGCTGTTGCCGGCCCGGGTCGGCCCGCGCGTCTCGGTGCCCCGGCCGGCTTCCGGTGCGGTGCGCCCGGCCGTACCGTCCGGACCGGCCGCGCCGCGCCCGGCCGCTTCGCCCCGCCCGGCCGCCGCCGGCCGGGCGGGTTCGCCGCGCCATCCGGTGACGGTGTGGCACCGGGCGATGGCCTCGACGGTCGCGGTCCTCGCCGTCGGTCTCGGGTTCCTGGCGCTCAACCTCTGGCCCGGGGTGACCACCCGGGCGCAGCATCCACAGGCCCAGCCCGAGGTGACCTACTACCTCTCCGACCTGCCCCTGCTGCTGGACGACGCGTCGGCGTCCGGCTCGGGGGCGGCGCAGCCGCAGCCCAGGACCACCCCCGGCGGGGTGACGGTCCGCGGGGAGATCTACCCGCGGGCCGTGCTCACCGCCGCGCCCAGCCGGCTCCGCGTCCAGCCGCCGGCCGGCTGCGAGCGGTTGCGGGCCGTGATCGACGTCGGCGCCGACGACGTCCAGGTGGCCTTCGCGGTACGGGCCGACGACGTCACCGTCTTCGACTCCGGCACCCGCAGCCGGTCCGACCGGGCCGAGCAGATCGACGTGGACGTCGCGCGGGCCAGCTATGTCGACCTGGTGACCAGCAGTTCGTCGGGCGGCGCCGTCGGCGTCTGGGCCGATCCCCGCTTCGTCTGTGTCCCGGCCCCGTAACCGGGCGCGCCTCCCGGGGCGGGTAGCCGGGCGGTCGCGGGTCACCGGGGTCGGAGCACCACGTCCTTGCCGAGGTCGCCCCAGCCGCTCTCCCGGGCCCGCGCCATGATCTCCCGCAGCCGTGCCTCGTCCACCGGTTCCTCCACGCCGGCGCGCTGCACGGACACCGCGAAGTTCGCGCAGAGGTAGCTGGGCAGCTCCTCGTCCGCGTGCAGTACCTCGCAGAGCCCGGCGAACCGGCGACCCCGGAACAGCCCCGCCATCCCGGCGAGGGCGGCCTGCTCGTGCCCCTCCACATCGATCTTGAACAGTAGCGAGTCGCCGTCGAGGAGATCGATCCGGTCGTCGAGCCGGAAGCAGGCCACGTCGACGCCCCGGTCGTTCGGGACCCGCAGCGACGCGACGCCGGTGTGCTCGTGCAGGTAGAGCCGGGCGGTTCCGGCCCGGTCGCTGGCCGCGCCCGCGTGCAGCACGGTGCCGGGATACTCGTCGGCCGCCGCCGCGATGGTCTTGCGCAGCCAGGGGAGTACGGCGGGATTGGGCTCGACGAGATGGAGTTCCCGCAGCCCGAAGTAGCAGGTCGAGAAGGCGACCTCGCCGTAGTTGGCGCCGACGTCGACGGCGACGGTGGGACGGATCTCCGTTACCAGGCGCCGCCAGGTCGCCACCGCGTTCCGGTCGAGGTTGCCCTTGTAGACGGCGAGTTCGGTACCCCGGATGTCGGTGTGGTCCGCGTGCAGGACGACGCCTATCTCGTTGCGGAAGGCGCCCGCCCTGGTGCGCAGCGCGATCCGGTGGGCGGCCCGCCGGACGTGCTGGGCGCCGGACTGGTGGAACGCGCGGCGCAGCGTCGATCGGAAATTCGGCATACCGGTGACCGTCCTCGCGGATATTCGGGTTGTCGGTCCGCGAGGTCCGGGCAGCACCCGGTCGCGGTCATGGGGTCCTCCCGTCGACCCGCCCCGGAATGGTAAGCAGACAATCACCTAGAGCAACAGAGCCACCACCCACCGAAACCCCTCTCACATTCCCCACCACTGCCCCCACCCGCCCGCCTGATCCCGGTGATCAGGGGATGGTTCTCGCGTGTCGTCGGCGAGTCGCATCACCAGCCCCCTGATCAGGGCGATCATGCCCGCGCTCGGCCCCGCCAACCGGAAGGATGGGCGCATGCGGGCGGTGATGATGCGGCGACACGGCGGACCCGAGGTCCTGGAGATCGTGGACATGCCGCCACCCCAGCCGCAGCCCGGCCAGATCATCGTCGAGGTCGCCGCCGCCGGCGTGAACTTCGCCGACATCTACCAGCGGCGCGGCACCCCGCCGTACGGGGGTGAGCTGCCCGCCGTACCCGGCATGGAGGGCGCCGGCACGGTGACGGCGGTCGGGCCGGGCGTACGGGACGTCGCCGAGGGGGACCGGGTGGCCTGGACCGGGATGCCCGGCAGCTACGCCGAGCAGGTCCCGGTGCCGGCGGACCGGGCGGTGCCGGTACCGGAGCGGATCGACCTCCAGCTGGCGGCGGCGGTGATGCTCCAGGGCATGACCGCGCACTACCTGTCGCACACCACCCACCCGGTGGCCGAGGGTGAGCCGGTGGTCGTGCACGCCGCGGCCGGCGGGGTCGGCCGGATGCTCACCCAGTTCGTCAAGCTGCGCGGCGGCGTCGTCATCGCCACCACCTCCAACGACGAGAAGGCCGAGCTGGCCCGGCAGGCCGGCGCCGACCACACCGCCCGGTACGCCGAGGTCCGCGACGTGGTCCGGAAGGTGACCGCCGGTGCGGGCGCGGTCGTGGTGTACGACGGCGTCGGCCGGACCACCTTCGACGACGGTCTGCTGGCGCTGCGCCCGCGGGGTCTGATGGTCCTCTACGGCACGTCCAGCGGGCCGGTGCCGCCCCTGGACACCGGACGGCTCGCCGGCGGATCGCTCTATCTCACCCGCCCGTCCATCGCCGCGCACATCGCCCGCCGGGAGGACCTGCTGTGGCGCTCCGGCGACGTCTTCGACGGGATCGCGGCGGGCCGGCTCTCGGCCCGGATCGGCGGCACGTACCCGCTGACCGACGCACCCCGGGCGCACGACGACCTGGAGAACCGCCGGAGCACCGGCAAGCTGCTCCTGCTGCCCCGCTGACCCGGGCCGGGCGCCCCGATACCAACGAAGGTCGGTACCCGGGAATACCCTAGGGCGGAGGTGTCCGACCCGCCCCGGTTCGTAGGGTCTCGGTATGACCAGACAGTGGGAGGCGGATTCGGTGAGCGGGCCGGAGACCGCGGCGGTGGTCCGGGCGCGGAGTTGGTGGGTACGGACCCTGCTCGCCACGGCGCTGCTCGGCACCGGTACGGCGGCGATGTTCCGGCTCGCGCCCGGCGGCCTCGGCGACGCGGCACCGATCGAGGTGACCGACGGCGCCTCCGTGTCGGTCTACCGCTGGGCGCTCGACTCGATCCCGGGCGCGCCCGACTGGACCGCCGTGGAACTGGCGGGCGAGGCGATCCTGATCCTGCTGGTCCTGCTCCTCGGCTGGGTCTGCTGGAGCGGGGTGCGCCGTTCGGTGTGGCCGTCGGCGGTCGCCGCCGGCCTGACCCTGGTCGGTACCCTCGCCGCCTACCTCTGCTCGGAGGCGGTGAAGCTGGTGGTGGACCAGCAACGGCCCTGCCGGGCGGTGCCCGGCGTGCCGGTGATGTCGCACTGCCCGGAGATCGGCGACTGGTCCTTCCCCAGCAACCACGCCACGATCGCGGGCGCGCTGGCGATCGGCCTGGTGCTGGCCCGGCCCCGGCTCGCCGCGCTCGCCCTGCCCCTGGCGGTGCTGGCGGCCCTGTCCCGGGTGGTGGGCGGGGTGCACTACCCGCACGACGTGCTCGCCGGGCTGCTGCTCGGGGCCACCCTCTGCGCGGCCGTGGTGATCGTCCTGACCCCGCCGGTGGTCCGGCTGGTCGCCAGGCGGCGCCCGCCGCCCGGCGGGCCGGCATGAGGGGTACGGCGCGCCGCCTCAGGCGGGTCGCACCGACTCCTCGGTGAGGTCGGTGATGTGCGGAAGGATCAGCGCGGCGAGCTGTTGCGCATCGGGTTCGAGCGGATAGGACGCGTGCGGTACGGCCACCACCCGCATGCCGGCGGCGGCGGCCGAGCGTACGCCGTTGGTCGAATCCTCCACGGCGACGCAGCGGGCGGCGGGCACGCCGAGCCGCTCGGCGACGGTGAGGTAGACGTCCGGCGCCGGCTTGCCCCGGGGGACCTCCTCGGTGGAGAGGGTCAGCCGGAAGGCGTCGGTCAGCCCGGCGGCGGCCAGCGCCGCGTCGATCAACCGGGCCGGTGAGGAGCTGGCGAGGCCGAGCGGCCAGCGCCCGGCGAGTCGGCGTACGACCTGGGCGGCGCCGTCCACCAGCGGCACCCGCTGCTGGTACGCCTGGGCCATCTCCTCGATGACGGCGGCCGCGATCCGCTCGGGTGGGCCGGCGGTGCCGAGTTCGTCGTGCAGGTAGCCGGCCCACTCCATGGTGCTCATCCCCATCAGCCGGCGCTGGCTGTCGGGTTGCCACTGCCCGCCGTGCTCCTTGACGTAGCGCCGCCGGACCCCCTCCCACACCGGCTCGGAGTCCACCAGTACGCCGTCCAGATCGAAGATCACCGCGTCCACCACGGTTCCATCCTGCCTCATCGGGCCGGGTTCGGGCGATCCGGCGCGGGAGGCGGTGCGGGGCCGCCGCCGCCGACCGGCGGCGCGGCTCAGGCGGCCGGCTTGAGCACGACCTTCGAGTAGCCCTCCTCGCGCCGGTCGAACCGCTGGTAGCCCTCGGGCGCGGCGTCGAGCGGGAGTTCCCTGCTGACCACGAAGCCCGGTTTCGCCCGTCCGGCGATGATCAGGTCGCGCAGGTACCCGTTGTACGCCTTGACGTTGGTCTGCCCGGAGCCCATCCGCAGCCCCTTCTCGAAGAACGTGCCGACCCGGAACAGCAGCTCGCCATTGCGGGAGTGCGGGTCGGGCGCGCCCGGGTCGTGGGGCACGTAGAGCCCGACCACCCCGATCCGGCCGGTGGCCCGGACGATCTCCACCAGGCTGTTCAGCACCCCGGCGGGCTGTTCCTGGCCGCTGGCGCCGCTGCCCTGGTAGCCGACCGCGTCGACGCCGCAGTCCGTACCGTCGCCGTCGGTCTGGTCGCGGATCTGCGCGACCGGGTCGCCCCGGCCGAAGTCGATCGGGATGGCGCCGATCGACTCGGCCAGCCGCAGCCGGTCGGGCACCCGGTCGACCAGGAAGACCTTGGCCGCGCCCATGATCACCGCCGAGTACGCGGCCATCAGGCCGACCGGTCCGCCGCCCATCACCGTGATGGTCTGGCCGGGGCGCAGTTCGGTCATGGCCACCCCGTGGTAGCCGGTGGGGAAGATGTCGGCGAGCATCGCGAAGTCGTTCTCGTGCTCCTTGCCCGGGGGCAGCCGGAGGCAGTTGAAGTCGGCGAACGGCACCCGTACGTACTCGGCCTGGCCGCCCCGGTAGGGGCCCATCTCGGCGTAGCCGTACGCGCCGCCGGCGAAGCCGGGGTTGACGGTGAGGCAGTAGCCGGTGTTGCCGGCGAGGCAGTTCCGGCAGAAGCCGCAGGCGACGTTGAACGGCATGCAGACCCGGTCGCCCCGGCTGATGTGCACGACTCCGGGGCCGGTGTCGACCACGATGCCCATGTTCTCGTGCCCGAAGACCATGCCCGGTTCGGCGCTGGTGCGGCCCTCGTACATGTGCAGGTCGGAGCCGCAGATCGCGGCGGTGGTCACCTGGACTACCACGTCGTTCGGGTCCTGGACCCGGGCGTCCTCCACCTGGTCGACCGAGACGTTGTGCGCTCCGTGGTACACGACTGCCTTCACGCCCGCTCCATTCCGGCCGGTGCGCGGCGGCGCCCGCTGCCCACGGGGCCCGCTGCGCACGGGGCGCGGCGGGCCGGCGGCCCGGGTGGCCCGGCGGCCCGGCCTGCTCCGATGTCAGCCTAGGGCGGCGAGGGCGGCATAAGGGGCGAATCGCACCGGCCACCGGTCCCCGGAGCGCGGCGCGGCGACCTCCGGTTGAAACGATCAGGTGGGACGGGGGCTGAACCGGGTCGCGCCGTCGGGTTCGGCGGGATCGGCCAACCTGGACATACCTGGTGTGGGGGCTATTGACAGGCATGTAAGGGCGCCGATATCTTGTGCCTCGCGTCTTGAAACGATTCATAAGTGAGCCCGCCCGGAGGTCGCCCATGTCGCGGATGCCATCCACCAGACACCAACGCCGGTTGGCCGCCGGCGCGTCGCTGGCCCTGCTGTTCACGCTCGGCGGGGCCCACCCCGCCACGGCGGCCCCGTCGACGGCCGACGCAGCCCCGCTGGCGGCGCCCACCGTCGAGCCGACGGTCGTCACCAGCTTCGACACCAGCGCCGCCGGTGGCGGTGCCCGGCCGCTGTTCGGGGACGTCACCGGCGACGGCCGGCTGGACGTGGTGATGATGCAACCGCACTACGTCGCCGACGACCGGTACGAGGGTGCGCTGGTCGCCGCCCTCACCGCGTACGACCTCGACGGCCGGCGGCTCTGGCAGGCCGGCACCGTCGACCCGCGCGGACGCAACAACGGCAGCGACATCCCGGCCCAGGTGCACGACGTCGACGGGGACGGGGACAACGAGGTCGTCGCGATCATGCACCCCGGCGGCGACACCGTTGCCGAGGGGCGCTTCATGATCTTCGACGGTCGCACCGGCGCGCTGGTCCGGGACTTCCCCCTGCCCGACCGGCTGGCCCACGACGCGATCATCTTCGCCAACCTCAGCGGCGGGAACACGGCCCGGGAGATCATCCTCAAGGACCGCTACGACACCGCCTGGGCGCTGGACAACTCCGGCCGGCTGCTCTGGACCCACAAGGGCAACACCGGGCACTACCCGTGGCCGTACGACTTCACCGGCGACGGCCGGCAGGAGGTGATGATCGGCTACGACATGGTCGGCCCCGACGGCGACCTGCGCTGGCAGCACCAGGGCGACGGGCACGCCGACACCATGTGGCTGGCCGACATCACCGGCACCGACCAGCCCGAACTGATGCTCGGCGGGGACGCGGCGGTGGCGCACGACGGGCGTACCGGCGCGGAGATCTGGCGCAACAGCGACATCGTCGAGACCCAGAACATCATGACCGGCGACTACCTGCCGGAGCGGCCCGGCCTGGAGTCCCTCGGCCTGGACCGGATCGACCGGACCGAGAACGGCTACGACGGGCTCTTCCTGCTCGACGTGGACGGCACGATGGTCTGGAAGGAGGCCCGCGAGACGCGCGGCTGCTGGGGCTCGATCCCCGAGCCGATCCACAACTGGACCGGTGACTACAGCGATCTGATCATGGTGTGGAACCGGGGCTGCGGCGAGGCGACCACCATCATGAACGGTGCCGGCGACGTGATCACCACCCTCGACCCGGCCGCCCGGCTCTGGCACGGCGACTTCTGCGGCGACGACAAGGAAGAGGTCGTCGAGTACATCCAGGGCCGGTCGCTGACCATCAAGAGCAACGGCGCGTGCGACCTGGCCGCGAAGGTCACCGGCCACCCGCTGCCGCAGGCCAAGCGCCTCTACAACTACACCCGCTACACCGCCGGGGACACCCCGGTCGCGCTCTCCGGCGACCGTCCCACCGAGACCACCAGCGCGCTGTCCGGTCACCCCGGTGCGCTCGCGGTGGACGGCGACCCGGCCACCGCCTGGCGGGCCGCGACCGGCGGTACCGGGCAGAGCTGGCAGGTCGACCTCGGCCGCTGGTACACCCTCGCCGGCATCGAGCTGACCTTCCCCGCCGCCGACCTGACCGGCGCCTGCACCCGCACCGTGACCGGACGGCACAGCGGCCCGCTGACCGTACTCTCCGGAGTGACCTGCCTGGACGGTGCCACCGTGACCGGACCGGTCACCGTGCTCCCGGGAGCCGCGCTCGCCGCCACCGACGCGACCGTGACCGGCGCGCTCTCGGCGCTGGGCGCCCGGTCCGTGCAGGTGACGGGCAGCCGGATCGACGGGCCGCTCTCGGTCGTCGGCGGCACCGGCCGGGTGGCCCTCACCGGCAACCGGGTCGGCGGCCCGGTCAGCCTGCTCGGCAACCGGACCGGCGGCGTCCCCCTCGTGGTCTCCGACAACGCCGTCCGCGGCGCGCTGGCCTGCGCCGGCAACCAGCCGGCGCCGGTGCGCGGCGACGAGCCGAACACCGTCGGCGGTACGGCGGCCGGGCAGTGCGCCGACGTCCCGGTCGGGGACGTCCACGGCGACGAGTTCCGGTACGGCTACCGGGTGGAGACCTCCACCGACGGCCGGACCTGGGTGCCGGTGCTGGACCGCACCGACAACCAGCGGACCGAAGCGACCCAGCGGGGCATGTTCACCGGCCTCGGCCGGTACGTCCGGGTGACCGTCACCGGGCTGCCCGACGTGCCGTACGCCCGCGCGGGCCTGGCGAACGTGGTGGTGCTCGGCAACCGCTGACGGCGTGCTGCGGGTGTAAGGAGGGGGCCCTTGTTATCGCTTTCTGCGGTATAGGGGCCCCTTCTTAACGCCCCTCATCCGGCGGCGCCCTGACGGACCCGTCCCGCCGAGTCGGGTAGCGGACCAAGACTACTGATCGGTTACTCAGGCCGGCGATGATTGCGACATCGGTGTAGATCACTGTCGCAGGGGGTCTGGGATGCGAAGACTGCGCGGAACGCGGGCATTGGCGGCGGCTGTGGCGGGTTTGGTGGGTGTGCTGACGCTCGGCACCCCGACGGCCGCGGCGGCCGGCGCGAGGGCACCGGAGGGCGCGACGACGGGAGGCGCGATGGCCGGGGAATCGGCGACCGGAGGGGTGGCACCGAGCGGACCGGCGACGGCACCGGGGGCACGCGCCCTGCCCGAGCCGTGCCCGGACGGCGCGCCCGGATGCGTGGACGGCACCATCGCCGAGCTACGCGCCCGGATGGCGACGCTGGGACGCGGCTGTGCCCACCACAGCACCTTCGCGCTGGCGTACCTGCGCACCACCGAGGGCTTCAAGTGGGGCCGGGACGCCGGCTTCTTCTCCGACGACACCTGGGTCAACCGGGAGGGTGCGCTCTTCGCCGAGTACTACTACCGGGCGTACGACGACTGGGCCGCCGGGCGGCGGTCGGCCGTACCGCTGGCCTGGCTGGCCGCCCTGGACGCGGCGCGCGACCGGCGGCTCACCGGCGCCGGTGACCTGATGCTCGGCATGAACGCGCACATCAACCGGGACCTGCCGTACGTGCTGGCGTCGGTCGGGCTGACCGCACCCGACGGCAGCAGCCGCAAACCCGACCACGACAAGGTCAACGAGATCCTGGCCGAGGTGACCGACCCGATCCTCGCCGAACTGATCGCCCGGTTCGACCCGTACGGCTTCGACGTGGGGATCTCGCCGGACACCGTGCTCGGCCTGATCATCACCTGGCGGGAGCAGGCCTGGCGCAACGCGGTACGGCTGACCAACGCCCGTACGCCGTTCGCCCGGGCAGTGGTGGAGCTGGACATCGAGTCCACCGCTGCGGCCACCGCCGCCGGGCTGGCGACCCTGACCAGCTACGTACCGCCGTTCACCGGGCCCGGCCCCCGGGCGGCGCACTGCGCGGCACACCACGCCGACCCGCCGCCGCTGGCGTACCCGTTCGGCCTGCCCCCCGCCTACTGACCCCGCCCGCCGAGGCCGCCGCGCTGCGCCGCGCTGCGCCGCGCTGCGCCGCGCCGCGCCCCGGCGAGATCCGCGTGATCAGGGAGTTCGCCGTGCGACGCGCCGACGACACGCCCGAACCACTCCCTGATCACGGCGATCATGGGGGCGGGGTGGGCGGGGCGGGGCGGGGAGGAGCGGGGGCGGGGTCAGGCGGACTTGCGGGGGGTTTTCTTGGCGGGGGTTTTCTTGGCGGGGGTCTTCTTCGCGGGGGTCTTCTTCGCGGTGCCGGATCCGGCGGTCTTCTTGGCGGCGGCCTTCTTCTCCGTGGTCTTCCGGGCCGTCTTCTTCGCCGCCGGGGCCGCCTTCTTGGCCTCGGCAGCGGCCTTCTGGGCCGAACGCGCCGCCGAGATCGGGGTCGGTTCCTTCGCCCCGCCGGACGGTTCCTCGCCGCGCGCCGCCCGGGCCCGGTCGACCGAGGCCCGCAGCGCGGCCATCAGGTCGACCGCCGCGGCCGGCGCCTCCTCGACCTCCTCCGGCTGCACCACCTCGCGCCCCTCGACCTTGGCGTCGATCACCTCCTGGAGCGCGGCCCGGTAGTCGTCGGTGAAGACGTCCGGCTCGAACTCCCCGGCCATCGAGTCGATCAGCGAGCTCGCCATGGCCAGCTCCGGCGGCCGTACCTTGATGTCGTCGTCCAGGAACCCGAAGTCCGGTTTACGGATCTCGTCCGGCCAGAGCATGGTGTTGAGCAGCAGCACACCCTCGCGGACCCGCAGCGTGGCGAGCTGTTCGCGCTGCCGCAGCGCCACCTTCACGATGGCCACCCGCTCCGAGTCGGTCAGCGCGTCCCGGAGCAGCACGTACGGCTTGGTGGCCGCGTTCTCCGGCTCCAGGAAGTACGCCTTGTTGTAGAGGATCGGGTCCACCTGCTCGGCCGGTACGAACTCCAGCACGTCGATCGCGTGCGAGGTGGTGAGCGGCAGCTCGGCGAAGTCCTCGTCGGTGAGGATCACCATCTCCCCGCCGCCGATGTCGTACCCCTTGGCGATGTCGTCGTAGGGCACCTCCTCGCCGTCGATCGAGCAGACGCGCTTGTACTTGATCCGGCCGCCGTCGGTGCGGTGCACCTGGTGGAAGCGGATGTCCTTCTCCTCCGTCGCCGAATAGAGCCGGACCCCGATGGAGACCAGCCCGAACGAGACGGCGCCTCGCCAGATAGCCCGCATGACCGCACCTTTCCCCAAGCCGGGTCCGCTAAGCGGATGGAACCGGTCCTTCTCGGGTGAGGGACCCCCGTAACCAGGCGGATCGTCCGCCCGTACGGCTGTGCACACCGCCGTGTCGACCAGGATCCCATCGGATCGAAAGGGACGCGAGTGTTTCCGGACGGACCTAGAGTGGTGATCGTGCCGGGCCTGCCGCTCAAGCCGATGCTCGCGAGCACCGGGGAGCTGCCCGCAGGCCCCGGCTGGGGTTATGAGTTCAAGTGGGACGGGGTCCGGGCGGTCACCGAGTTCGCCGACGGTGCGCTGCGGATGTACGCCCGTTCCGGGGTCCAGATCACCGCCGCCTACCCCGAACTGGCCGCCCTGGGCGCCCAACTCGGCGAGCGGGGGCTGGCCGACGCGGTCCTCGACGGCGAGGTGGTGGTGCTGACCGAGCAGGGGCAGCCCTCCTTCACCGCGCTCGCCGAGCGGATGCACGTACGGGAGCCGGCCCGGGCGGCCCGGCTCTCGGTCAGCCTGCCGGTGACGTACATGATCTTCGACCTGCTCCGCCGGGACGGCGCGGACCTGACCGGTTGGCCGTACGAGCGGCGCCGGAACGAGTTGGAGGCGCTGGGGCTGGGTGGGCCGCGCTGGGCGGTGCCACCGGTCTTCCCGGACGGGGTGCCGACCTACCAGGCGGCCGGTGAGCACGGCCTGGAGGGTGTGGTCGCCAAGCGGCTCGGTTCGGTCTACCGCCCCGGCGTCCGCTCCCCGGACTGGGTGAAGGTGAAGCTGGAGATCACCGACGACTTCGTGGTGGGTGGCTGGCGCCCCGGCGTACGGCGGATCGGTGGCCTGCTGGTCGGGGTGCCGGCGGCCGGCGGGGGGCTGCTCTACCGGGGCCGGGTCGGCGGCGGGATCGGCGCCGGGATCGAGCGGGAACTGCTCGGGGTGCTGGAGCCGCTGCGCACCAGCGTCCGGCCCTTCGTCGACCAGGTGCCCCGGGAGGATGCCCGGGGCGCGATCTGGGTAAGACCCGAGGTCGTGGTGGAGGTGAAGTACGGCCAGCGCACCCCGGACGGCCGGTTGCGGTTCCCCCGGGTGCGCCGGCTGCGTACGGACAAGGCGGCGGGGGACGTCGATGCCGGCTGAGCAGCGGGTCCGGGTGGAGGTCGAGGGGCGGGCGCTGGAGCTGTCCAATCTGGACAAGGTGCTCTATCCGGCGTCCGGCTTCACCAAGGGCGAGGTGATCGACTACTACACCCGGATCTCGCCGGTGCTGCTGCCGCACCTGGTGGACCGGCCGCTGACCCGGATCCGCTATCCGAACGGGGTCGAGGGCAACTTCTTCTTCGAGAAGAACGCCCCGGCCAGCACCCCGGACTGGGTACGCCTGGAGCGGCTGCCCGCGCCGGGCTCCTCGAAGGGCCGCGAGGAGCTGGACTACGTGGTCTGCGACGACCTGGCGACGCTGGTCTGGCTGGCGAACCTGGCCGCGCTGGAACTGCACACCCCACAGTGGAAGATCGACGCCGACCCGGACATGATGGTGATGGACCTGGATCCGGGCGCCCCGGCCGGGCTGGTCGAGTGCTGCGGCGTGGCGGTGCTGATCCGGGAACGGCTGGCCGCCGACGGCATCGAGAGCTACCCGAAGACCTCCGGCAAGAAGGGCATGCAGCTCTGCTGCCCGATCGCCGGCACCCAGTCGGCCGAGGAGGTCTCCGACTACGCCCGTCGCATCGCCGACGAGCTGGCCCGCGAGGTGCCGAAGTCGATCACCGCCAAGATGGCCAAGCGGCTCCGGCCGGGCAAGATCTTCATCGACTGGAGCCAGAACAACGCGGCCAAGACCACCGTCACGCCGTACTCCCTCCGGGCCCAACCGACACCGTCCGCGTCGACGCCGCTGACCTGGGCGGAGGTCGAGGCGGCGGCCGAGGGCGAGCCGGGCGCCGTCCGCCAGTTCGGCGCCGCCGAGGTGCTGGCCCGGATCGAGGAGTACGGCGACCTGCTCGCCCCCCTCGTCGACGGCGGGCCGCAGCTCCCGGCCGGCCGCTGACCGTCGTGGGTCACTCCACGCTCGGCAGCGCCGGGCCGATCACGTCGTCGGCGTCCACGATGGTGTACGCGTAGCCCTGCTCGGCCAGGAAGCGCTGCCGGTGTGCCGCGTATTCCGTGTCGATGGTGTCCCGGGAGACCACCGTGTAGAAGTGCGCCTGCCGCCGGTCCGCCTTCGGCCGCAGCACCCGGCCGAGCCGCTGCGCCTCCTCCTGCCGCGAGCCGAAGGTGCCGGAGACCTGGATCGCCACCGCCGCCTCGGGCAGGTCGATGGAGAAGTTGCCGACCTTTGAGATGACCAGGGTGCGGACCTCACCGGCCCGGAACGCGTCGAAGAGCCGTTCCCGCTCCTTGTTGGTGGTGGCGCCCTGCACGATCGGTGCGTCCAGCGTCTCGCCCAGCTCGTGCAGCTGGTCGATGTAGCCGCCGATCACCAGCACCTGGTCGTTCGCGTGCCGCTCGACCAGCGCCTTGACCACCGGCAGCTTGGTCCGGGCGGTCGCCGCCACCCGGTAGCGCTCCTCCGGCTCCGCGACCGCGTACGCCATCCGTTCGGCGTCGGTCAGCGTGACCCGTACCTCGGTGCAGTCGGCCGGGGCGATCCAGCCCTGCGCCTCGATGTCCTTCCACGGCGCGTCGTAGCGCTTCGGCCCGATCAGCGAGAAGACGTCGCCCTCGCGGCCGTCCTCCCGGACCAGCGTGGCGGTCAGCCCGAGCCGGCGCCGGGCCTGGAGGTCGGCGGTGAACCGGAAGATCGGCGCCGGCAGCAGGTGCACCTCGTCGTAGATGACCAGGCCCCAGTCCCGGGCCCCGAACAGGTCCAGGTGGGTGAAGGCGCCGCCGCGCCGCGAGGTCAGCACCTGGTACGTGGCGATGGTGACCGCGCGGATCTCCTTGCGCTCGCCGGAGTACTCGCCGATCTCCTCCTCGGTCAGCGAGGTGCGGGCGATCAGTTCCCGCTTCCACTGCCGGCCGGCCACCGTGTTGGTGACCAGGATCAGCGTGGTCGCCTTCGCCTCGGCCATCGCCGCCGCGCCGACCAGGGTCTTGCCGGCCCCGCAGGGCAGCACGACCACGCCCGAGCCACCGGCCCAGAACTGCTGCACCGCCTCCCGCTGGTACGAGCGCAGCTCCCAGGCGGGCGCGCCGTCCTCGCCCGAGGTGGCCAGCTCGATCGGGTGCGCCTCGCCGTTCACGTACCCGGCCAGGTCCTCGGCCGGCCAGCCGAGCTTGAGCAGCGCCTGCTTGAGCCGGCCCCGCTCCGAGGGGTGCACGATCATGGTGTCGTCGTCGACCTTGCCGCCGAGCATGCCGGCGAGCTTCTTGCTCTTGGCGACCTCGATCAGGACCATCCGGTCGACCGCGCGCAGCACCAGGCCGTGGGTCGGATGGGCCATCAGCTGGAGCCGGCCGTACCGGTCCATCGTCTCGGCGACGTCGACCAGGAGCGCGTGCGGCACCGGGTAGCGGGAGAAGCGCAGCAGCGCGTCGACCACGCCCTCGGCGTCGTGCCCGGCCGCCCGGGCGTTCCAGAGCCCCAGCGGGGTGAGCCGGTAGGTGTGCACATGCTCCGGCGAGCGTTCCAGCTCGGCGAAGGGTGCGATCGCCATCCGGCAGGCCAGCGCGTCGGGATGATCGACCTCCAGCAGCAGGGTCTTGTCCGACTGCACGATCAGCGGTCCACCGGTCACGCCCATGTCCTCCGTCCGTCGGCTCCCACGCGCCGACCCTCCAGTGTTGCACGCTTCCGGCCGGGCGCCGGCCCGCTCGCGGCTGGCTCTTCCGTTACAGATAACGAGACGGCAAAATTCTTCATCTGCCGCAACCGCACTGGCACTCTGATGCGTCTAGCTGTCGACGGCTCCTGGGGAGGACCAGATGGCAACCGTGCGTAACGTAACCCGTCTTCTCGCCCTGGCGGCCGTCTCCCTGGTCGGCGCCGGTGCGTGCGCGTTCGATCCGCAGCAGGGGCAGGCGGGGCCCGGTGGGACCCGGCAGGTCGGTGCGGCGGACGAGGCAACGGGGGCGAGCGCGTCGCCCGGGCCGGACCAGGGGAAGCAACGGACACCGAGCCGGGTGACCCCGACCACCGGCGCGCCGACCCGGAAACCGACGAAGAAGCCGGCCCGGACCAGCTCGCCGAGGCCGCCGGCCGGGTGCCCGCAGGGCGAGCGGCAGCGGGACGTCGAGACCTACCTGGCCCGGCTCGGCGGGTTCGGCCGGATCACCGTGGACGGCCGGCAGTCGGCCGCCGACTGCGCGGCGATCAAGAAGTTCCAGCGCCGCTACGACATCCGCCCGGCGCACGGGCGGGCCGGCCCCACCACCGCCGACGTCGCGCGCCGACTGGCCGGCACCGACACCCGCCGGTGCCGGGCGGGCAGCGGTACGACCTTCTGCATCGACCTGACCCAGCAGACCGTCTGGGCGATCCGGGGCGGGCGGGTGGTCATGGCGCCCACCGTCACCCGCACCGGCATGGCCGGGTACGCCACGCCGGCCGGGACATACAAGATCAACTTCCGCAACACCCGGGAATGGTCGGATCCGTACGAGGTGTGGTTGCCGTACTGGCAGCGCTTCGTCGGCGGGATCGGGTTCCACCAGACGACCACCTACCTGCACGAGAAGTCGATCGGCTCGCACGGCTGCGTCAACCTGCTCCCCGGCGACGCCCGCCGGATGTGGGAACTGGGCACGGTCGGCACCCGGGTGCACGTGGTCGGACGCCGCCCCGGCACCTGACCCGGGGTGAACCACCGGTGGGCCGGAAACCGGGGGTGACTCGGGGTCGGCGAGCCTGTCATCTCTGGCGCGCGGATGCGACTCTGGACCATGGGGAGACCGCGTGGTGGGAGGTCCGCAGATGACGGTCGACGGCGGGGTGAGGTCCGAGACAGATCCTCCGGCCCTGCCGGAACCTGATCCCTGCCCCGCCGCCGCGCCCGATCCGTCGCTCGCCCCGGTGCCGGTCTCCCGGCTCACCGTGCTGGCCTACGCCGTGGTCTCGCTGCTCCTGGTGAGCTGGGTGATCTTCGGCTGGCTGGTGCAGCAGCAGGGCTTGGTCAACTCGCTCGGCGAGGGGCTGGGCGCGGCGTTCACCCTGCTGCTCATCGTCTCCGTGGTCGGCACCGTACGGCAGAGCCGCCGGCGCTGACCCGCCCCCCGCCGCCCTGAGGTGTTAGGAAGGGGCCCTTCCTATACAAAAAGCGATAGGAAGGGGCCCTTCCTTACTGCTCCTCCAGGACTGCGGCCGTGATGCGGTGCAGGGCGAAGGTGTGCAGCATCTCGGTCCGTTCGTCCTCGGCGCGCAGGTAGCCGGCCCCGATCGACACCGGCCGGACCAGCCGGGACGCGGTGGAGCCGTGCGCGTCGACGTACCCGACCCAGACCAGGGTCCGGTCCCGGACCGCCTGTTGCAGCACCGCGAGTGCCTGGGTGTGCGCGTGCGTGGAGGGCAGTTCTCCGCCGGTCCCGCCCGCCCGGCCGCCGCGGACCGTCGCCGGGGCGCGGCGGGCGGCCCGGGCCGCGACGTCGCCGCGCCGGATCTGCTCCACGATGCCGAGCAGCCGGGGCCCGGTCAGCTTCGGCGCGGCGAGCGGGTCGGCGACCCGGTTGGCGACCGAGACCCGGGTCGGCGCCCGGCGCACCTTCGGCCGGGTCAGTACGGTCGCCCCGCTGGCATCCTCGGTGACCGGTGCGTACCCTGCCTCGCGCAGCGCGGTGACCAGCCGCCCCACCAGGTGCGGGGTGGCCAGCACGGTAGGCGCGAGCCGGCGCAGCGACATGCCGACCAGTCGCCGGTCGGCGAGGACCTCGGCCAGCAACGCCTCGTCGTCGCTGCGCAGGTACGCCCCGGCCGAGCCGGCCCGGAGCCCGCCGTGCTTGCGGGCGATGTCGTCCACCAGGTAGGTCAGCCCCTGCGGCACCGGGGTACGGGACCGGCGCCGGAAGAGCGCGTGCAGGTCGTCGGCGGCGTACCCGGTGTCGAGGGCGCGCCGCACGCTCGCCCCGGTCACCCGGTGCACGCTCGCCCCGCCGGCCGATTCGGGCTCGGCCACCGCCGCCAGCTCCTCGGCCAGGGTCGGGTCGGGCGGGCCGGGCACCACCACGGTCAGGTCGGCCTGCACCAGGAAGTGGTCGACCGGTGCGGGCAGCAGTGCGTCCAGGGCCCGTACCGTCGGGGAGCCGCCGCCGGCCGCGCCGCCCGCGTCCGGCCGCCGGCCGAGCGGGTCGTCGTCGGTCTCGGTGAGCCGGATGTCCCCGGCGGTCCACTGGGCCAGCAGCAGCCGGCCGTACGAGGTGAGTGCGCCGAGCCCGGTGACCCCGAGCAGCCCCGCCTCGGCCAGCGCCTCGCGTTGGCCCGCCTCCCGGCCCAGGTTGCGCCGGGGCGCGCGCCAGCCGAGCAGCTCGACCACCTCGTCCGGGGTCGGTGCGGTGCCCGGTTCGAGGTCGTCCAGCACCTCCAGCACGGCCCTCCGGACGGCCGGGACGCCGGCCCGCTCCGCCTCGGCGGAGAGGACGGTGATCGGCCGTTCCCGGTCGTCGCGCCGGCCGATCAGGCCGACCTGGCGGGTCATCGTCAGCCAGGCGCGGGCCAGGTGTTCCCACCGGTGGGCGAGTGAGCCGTCCCGCCAGGCCTCGTAACCGGCGGCCGGCAGCATCTGCTGGTCCGCGCCGGCCCGGGTGGTGGTCGCGCCCGGCAGGTCCAGCTCACCGAGTAGGCCGGCCGCGTACGCCACCTCCAGCAGCAGCGCGGCGGTGGACTCGTCCAGCCCGGTGGCGCGGGCGAGCCGGCGCAGGTCCCGGACGCCGAGTCCGCCGGAGCGCAGCACCGGGGCGGGTTCGGTGGCGAGCTGTTCGAGCAGTGCCTCGGTGTGCCGTACCACCTCCATCGCCTGGCCGGCGCCGGCGGAGTCCGCCGCCTTCGACTCGCGGACGGTGCCGGTCACCTGCGGCGGCGTCGGGAGCAGCGGGCCGAGCGGGCCGGCGTCGCGGCGCAGCAGCAGGCCGATCTCCCGGGGCAGTTCCACGGCGGCGCTCCGGCCCGCCGGCGCGGACGCCTCGGAGATCGGCACCAGCAGGCGGTTGTCGACCAGCCAGGAGACCGGTGCGGCGGAGCCGTCGGTCCCGGTCGCGTCGTCCGGTCGTACCGCGGTCGGGAGCGTGCCCACCGGTGGGCCGGCGGCCAGCCGGTCGAGGATCGCCCGGGCCGGCGGCGGCGCGGCGAGCAGCGTGCGGCGCAGCCGGGCCGGGTCCGCGACCAGGGCCGCCGTCTCCGGGTCCAGGTCCGCGGCCGGTCTGCCCAGCCCCGCCGGGTACGGCGAGCAGACCTCGTCCACGCCCGGCACGACCCGCAGTGCGGACTCCGGACCGTAGAGCAGGAAGAGCGCGCGCAGCCGGTCGACCGCGGTCCGCGCGGCGGCCCGGTCGACGCCGGGTCCGGCGGTGGCGAGGACGAGGATCGCCTCGGTCGAGGTCTCGTCGTGCTCCGGGTCCCGGGTGAGCCGGGCGGCGTCCAGGATCCGCAGGGTGAACTGGTCGAGCCCGTCCAGCGCCCGGGCCACCGAGACCCGGGACTGGGCGCGGACCGCGAGCGCGGACAGATCGGTCGGTACCGGCACGACGAGGTCGGGACGCAACCGCAACAGGGCGGCCAGCGCCTCGTCGGGCAGCGCCCGCAGGTGATCGGCGAGTGTGCTCATCGTCTTTCCACGCTATCCGGCCAGGTGCCGGTCGTGCCCGCCGGTCGGCGGGGAGATCCCGCACCGCCCCGCCGGCCGTGGGGGGTGTGGGCGGGCGTGCGACGATGGCGGGCGTGACTGCCGGCGCGGTCGGGTTCGACCTCGACATGACCCTGATCGACTCCCGGCCCGGCATCGCCGCCGCCTACCGGGCGCTCACCGAGTCCACGGGCGTGTACGTCGACGCCGACGCGGTGGTGTCCCGGCTCGGCCCGCCGCTGCGCGAGGAGATCCGGCGCTGGTTCCCGCCGGAGGAGGTGGAGACGGCGGTCCGCACCTACCGGGCGCTCTATCCGGAGTACGCGATCACGACCTCGTTGCCGCTGCCCGGCGCGCTGGCGGCGGTGGCCGAGGTCCGGGCTCAGGGCCTGCGGGTGGCGGTGGTCACCTCCAAGCTGGGCCGGCTGGCCCGGCTGCACCTGGAACACGTCGGGCTGGAGGTCGACGAGCTGGCCGGTGATCTCTTCGCGGCGGAGAAGGCGACCGCCCTGGTCGAGCACGGCGTCCGGCTCTACGTCGGTGACCACGTCGCCGACATGGTCGCGGCGCGCGCCGCCGGGGTGCCCGGGATCGGCGTGACCACCGGGCCGTGCGACGCCGACGAGCTGCGCTCCGCCGGGGCGGAGGTGGTGCTGCCGGACCTTACCGGATTCCCGCGGGCATTCCGGCGGTTGATGCGGCTAGCCTTGTGAGGACAGCAGTCTCAGGGGAGTCGAGGTCAACAAGTGCCGACGGGTCGAGTGAAGTGGTACGACGCGGCCAAGGGGTATGGGTTCGTCACCAGTGACGAGGGTGGCGACGTGTTCCTGCCGAAAGGCGCGCTGCCGGCTGGTGTCACCGACCTGAAGGGCGGCCAGCGGATCGAGTTCGGTGTGGTGGACAGCCGCCGTGGCGCGCAGGCGCTCGGCGTGAAGCTGCTCGACGCGCCACCGTCCATGGCGGAGCTTCGGCGGCGGCCGGCGGAGGAGCTGCACGGGCTCGTCGAGGACATGATCAAGGTGCTGGAGGCGAAGGTGCAGCCGGACCTGCGCCGGGGCCGGTTCCCCGACCGTAAGACCGCGCAGACGGTGGCTCAGCTGGTCCACGCGGTCGCCCGCGAGCTGGAGATCTGAGGGGTCAGTCCGGCGGCGGCGGCGCGGCCGAGCAACGCGTCGACCGCCGCCCGCCCCTCGTCGCCGAGTTCGGCGGTGAAGTCGTTGACGTAGAGCCCGATGTGCCGGTCGACCACGTCGGGCTCCATCTCCTGGGCGTGCGCGAGCACGTAGTCGCGGGTGCCGGCCGGGTCGGCCCAGGCGCGGCGTACCGAGGTGCGGATCCAGTCGGCCGCGGCGGCCGGGTCGACGGCGCCGCGCCGGGCCAGGATGGCGCCGAGCGGGATCGGTAGGCCGGTGTCGGCCTCCCACCATTCGCCGAGGTCGACCAGGGCGGTCAGGCCGTGCCGGGGGTACGTGAAGCGGGCCTCGTGGATCACCAGCCCGGCGTCGTACCGGCCGGCCGCCACGCCCGGCATGATCTCGTGGAACGGCACCACCTCGATCCGCGCCGGCGGCCGGTCCGCCGACCAGAGTCGGAACAGCAGGTACGCGGTGGTGCGGTCGCCGGGCACCGCCACGGTCGCCCCGGTCAGGTCGGCACCGCCCGGCCGGTCGCCCCGGGTCAGCACCAGCGGTCCGCAACCGCGCCCCAGCGCCCCGCCGCAGGGCAGCAGGTGGTAGTCGTCGAGCAGCCAGGGCAGCGCCGCGTAGCTCACCTTCACAAGGTCGTACCCCCCGCGTTCGGCGGCGGTGTTGGTGACGTCCACGTCGGCGTAGGTCACCTCGACGGGCGGGGCGCCGGGGACCAGCCCGTGCACCAGGGCGTGGAAGACGAAGGTGTCGTTGGGACAGGGCGAGATCGCCAGGGAGAGCGCCACGTCCCCACCGTAGCCACCGGGTCGGCCGTCGCCACCCGGCCGTCCGCCCCGGTCGCCCAGATCACGTCGGCGGCCTGTAGACCTGGGCGTACGGTCGGGGCATCAACCGGCGGCCGTTGCCCGGGGCTCGGTGGCCCCGCTCGGTCGGTGGGCGCGCAGGCGGGCGGCGACCGACGGTCGTGCCGGTGGTCGGCGGCCTGTAGACCTGGGCGCACAGGCGGGGCGGTAACCGGCGGCGGTTTGCCCCGGGGTCGGTGGCTCCGCTCCGTCGGTGGGCGCACCGGGCTCGGTGGCCTCGCTCCGGTGGGCGCACAGGCGGGGCAGCTCTACAGGCTGCGTGGGATCAGGTGGGGCCTCGGCCGCCGCTGTTGTCCACAGGGTTTTCCACAGCCGAGAGGGCGGGTCTTGAATCTCCGCTGACGCGGCGGAACCATCGATGTCCATGGTGCGCGAGATGGATCCGTCGAACCGGGAGCCGTTGGACCGGGAGCCGTTGGACCGGGAGCCGTTGGACCTGGGGCTGCTGCTCCGGGCGCTGCGCCGGCGGGCGGATCTCAGCCAGCGGCAACTCGCCGTCCGGGCGGGGGTGCCGAAGAGCACGGTCTCCCGGATCGAGGCGGGCGGGGCAGCGGATCCGAGGTTCCGGACCGTCGAGCGGCTGATCCTCGCCGCCGGAGGGACGTTCGACCTGGGCGGACTCCCCTCGGTTCCGCACGAGGAGTGCCGGGACGAGGGCGGCCGGCACTACCCGGCACATCTCGACGTGCGCGAGGTGCGTACGGCGAAGGACTGGTCGGGGGCGTGGTGGGCGCACTGGTACACGGTGCCGCCGGAGCGGTGGCCGGTCAGGGTGCCGGCCGAGACCTTCGACCTCTGCCGGGAGCGCCGTGACCGACGGCGGTGGCGGGCGGAGGTACGCGCCCGGGTGCGGCTGCGTGCCGTGACCGAGGCGGTGCCGGCCGGCGGCTGGCAATGGGTCGCCGAGCTGCCCGCCGGTGAGCTGGTGGGGGAGTTGCGGGCCCACCTGCGCGGGCCACACCCGACCGACATCGGTTATCCGGACGGGGGGTGGGACGACGACCCGCCGGAAGCCGATCCGGAGCCCGAGGTCGTGCTCGACGGCGTACTGGTCGCCGACGGGTGCCGAGGGCTGGGCATCGGGCGTCGGCTGCTGGCCGAACTGCTCGCCGAGATGGATCGGAACGGCGTGACCGTCGCCCGTGCCGTCACCGACTTCGACGGCGCCGGGTTCCTCCTGCGCTGCGGGTTCCAGCCCGAGGCGAGCCGGCCCCTCAAGCTCACCCTCCGCCGCGCCCGCTAGCCCGGCAGCTTCTCGCCCAGCACCGCGAACGCGGCGGTCAGGGCGGCGAACGCGTCACCGATCCGCCACGCCGAGCGGTCCCGTGGCCCGATCGGGTTGGAGATCGCCCGCAGCTCCGCGAAGGGCAGCCCGGCCTCGGCGGCGGCGACGGCCACCCCGTACCCCTCCATGGCCTCGGCCGCCGCGTCCGGGTGCCGGGCGTGCAGGGTCGCGGTGGTCGCGGCGGTCCCGGTCACCGTGCCGAGGGTGAGTACCGCGCCGACGACCGCCTGCGGCAGCGCGGCACGGAGCGCGTCCAGCAGGGCCGGGTCGGCGGGCAGCGTGGTGGAGCCGAAGCCCAGTTCGTCGAGGGGGAGGAAGCCGTCCGGCGACTCGGCCCCGAGGTCGGCGGCGACGCTGCGGGTGGCGAGGACCACCGAGCCGACCGGCGCCCGGCCGGGGAAACCGCCACCGATGCCGGCGCTGAGCACCGCCCGGTACGGCCGTCCGCCCGCCTCGGCCAGCGCGAGCAGCCGGGCGGTGCCGGCGGCGGCCGCCGCCGGGCCGACCCCGACCGGGGCGACCGTCACCGCGCCACCGTCGCCGTCGATGTCGCCGTCGCCGGGGGTGGCCAGACCGGCCCGTACGGCGTCGGCCTCGGCCGCGACGGCCGTGACCACGAGGAGAGCGTTGCGCACTACTGGCCCTGGGCTTCCCGCCGCGTTCCCTCGTCGCCCGGGCCGGAGCCCGGCACGGCGGAGGAGGGCCGGTAGATGTGGTAACCGGGCGGCGCCAGGGCCTCGTCGTCAGGGTCGGCCGGTGCGTCGGCCGGTATGTCGGTCGACCGCTCGACCCGTGGTTGCTCGACCCGTGGTTGCTCAACGGTCGGCTGCTCGCCGGTCGGGCCGGCGGCCGGCGGCGGCACCGTGGGCCGGCCCTCCCCGGCCGGCTCGGCGACCACCGGAATGTCCGGCTGGGTGTCGGCCATCGCCCGCCCGGAGAGCCGTTCGCCGCGCAGCCGACCCGTGGCGATCACCCCCCAGACGGTGGCCAGCGCGGCGACCCCGGTCAACGCGCCGATCCCGATCCGCCCGTCGACCGGCACCAGCCCCAGCCCGCCCCCGGCCACGAACGCGAGCATGAGCAGCGTCTCGGAGTGCGCGAACGCGGTGGCGCGCAGCCGCTCGCGGATCCGTTCCTGGATGGAGGCGTCGACGGCCAGCTTGGCGATACCGCTGATCACGGAGGTGACCAGGCAGAGCAGGGTGACGAACAGCAGCGAGAAGCGGATCGTGGCCAGCACCCCGACGCCGGTCACCACGATCAACCCGGTGGCCTGGAGTACCACCGGGTGCTGGATCCGCAGCCGGGTGCCGACGGCGGTGGCCAGGAACGACCCGACCGCGAGGGCGCCACCGACCACGCCGAGGGCGGCCCCGTGGCTGAGTCGCCAACCGAAGAGCCCGGTGTCCAGGTCGCCGGCCTTGATGGCGAAGGCGAGGAAGAGCAGCAGGAAGCCGTAGAGGCCGCGCAGCGTGGCGCTGCCGAGGAGGGTGGCCGAGACCAGGCGCCCGCCCGCACCGCCCCGGCCGAGCACCCGTTCGCCCCGGCGCCGCCCGAACCGGAACGCCTGGAACGGCCGGGGCACCGCCTCGGGCGGGTCGGAGTCGGCCCGGGGCGGCAGCCGCAGGGCGATCACCATGCCGACCAGGAAGATCACCGACGCGATCCGGAGCGGCCACTGTGGACCGAGCCAGAACGCCGCCAGCCCGATCGGCAGGACCAGGCCGCCGGCGAGTGAGCCGTAGACGCTGGCCCGGGCGCCCGCCTGGGACAGGCCGATCCCCAGGGGCAGCAGCCGGGGCACCGCCGCCGACCGGGCCACCCCGTACGCCCGGGAGAGCGCGAGCACGCCGAAGGCGGCGGGGTAGAGCCCGAAGCCGTGGATGTAGTCGGAGATGAGCCAGGCCAGGAACGCCCGGCCGAGCATGGTGATGGCCAGCGCGTACCGCCGGCCGTGCCGGAAGTGGTCGAGCAGTGGTCCGACCACGGGGGCCAGCAGCGCGAACGGCACCATGGTGATGAGCAGGTAGAGCGCGACCTTGCTGCGGGCCTCGCCCAGCGGGGCGTTGAAGAAGATCGTCCCGGCCAGGCCGATCGTGATCAACGTGTCGCCCGCGCACGAGACGGCGTGCAGGTCGAAGAGGCGGACCATGCCGGCCTCGCCGCCGGCGCCCTTCGCCCGGGCCGCCGCCACCCGGCGGGTGGTCCAGCGCGCGCTGCCCAGCGAACCGCGTACCAGCAGCCGGACGGTCCGGAACGCCGTACCGACGACGCGGCCCAGGCCGGAGCGCCCAGAGCGGGTGAACAGCGGCATGAGCACCATCCTCGCCCATCCGGTCGACGACCGTCGCATCTGTGCCGAGATATCTGCGCGGAGCGCCGGTGGGGAGTGCCGCCGAGCGGCCGACGGCGGATAGGCAAGAATAGGTGGGTGACCAGGACCACCGCCGCCCGAGCGGCCCGCCTCGATCAGGTCTGTGCCAGTGCCGTCGACGTCGCGTACGAGGGCATCACCGAGGTCGAGCCGTCGGACATCGGCGACCACCTGGGTGCCATCGCCGAGGGTGACCGGCTGGTGACCCATCTCTTCGAGTGCCAGCTGGCCGGCTACCGCGGCTGGCGGTGGGCCGTCACCGTCACCCGGGTGCCGCGCAGCCGGCAGGTCACGGTCTGCGAGACCTTCCTGCTGCCCGGCCCGGACGCGATGCTGGCGCCGAGCTGGTTGCCGTGGCAGGAGCGGCTCAAGCCCGGCGACCTCGGCGTCGGCGACCTGCTGCCCACCCAGCCGGACGATGACCGGTTGGCCCCCGGCTACCTGCTCTCCGACGACCCGGCGGTCGAGGAGACCGCCTGGGAGTTCGGCCTCGGCCGCGTCCGGGTGATGTCCCGGGAGGGGCGCATCGAGACCGCACAGCGGTGGTATGACGGCGACCACGGTCCGGAGGCGCCGATCTCGGTCGGCGCTCCCCGCAGCGCCCGCTGCGGGACCTGCGGTTTCTACCTGCCGCTGGCCGGTGCGCTGCGCCAGGCCTTCGGGGTATGCGGCAACTTCTACGCGCCGGACGACGGCCGGGCGGTCAGCGCCGACCACGGCTGCGGGGCACACTCCGAGACCATGCTGGAGGCCGCCGAGACGCCGGTCGAGGAACTGCCGACGATCTACGACGACAGCGAGGTGGAGGCGATCGCGGTGAGCCGGGCACTCGGCTCGGTCGAGACCGCGGAGCCGGCCGAGCCGTACGGGCACGGCTGAGCCACCGGTTAGGGCTGAGCCAGCGGTTGCGGCTGAGCCAGCGTTACGGCGAGGGCGGTACGGCCGTCAGTCCGGGGGCGGCAGGCCGGCGGCGCGGCGCCGGCGGCGGTTGGCGTCGTGCCGGAGCATCACGGCGAGCCCCGGGAAGCCGACCAGGAACCCGGCCAGGCAGGTCCAGAGCCACTGCTCCCGACCGTGCTGGGTGAGCCAGTCCCGGAAGAAGACCAGGAGCGCCAGTCCGAGGACCGCCCAGACCACGATGCCGGCCACGGCGAACGGGACCATCGGCGGGTCGAGCGGCTCGAGTTGCTGCTCCTGGGGCACCCGCCCAGGGTACGGCCGGGCGGAGCGGTGATGGTAACCGGGAAGGTCTTTGCCGGTAACCGGTGATCTGGGACGATGCGCGGATCCGTACGCGACCCCCTGCGAGGATCTGATGGACGACGCTCCGGCCGACCGGGCCACCCCGGCGGATCGGCCCGCCCCCCGCAACGCCTTCGACCGGTTCTTCGAGATCACCGCGCGCGGCTCCACCGTTGCCCGCGAGGTGCGGGGCGGTCTCGCCACCTTCTTCACGATGGCCTACATCGTGGTGCTGAACCCGTTGATCCTGGGCAACGCCGTGGACGGTGACGGGGCCCGACTGGCGATTCCGGCCCTCGCCGCCGCCACCGCCCTGGTCGCCGGGGTGATGACGATCCTGATGGGCGTGGTCGCCCGGTTCCCGCTGGCGCTGGCCGCCGGCCTCGGCGTCAACGCGCTGGTGGCGTACGAGATCGCGCCGCAGATGACCTGGGCCGACGCGATGGGCCTGGTGGTGATCGAGGGTGTGATCATCGCGGTGCTGGTGCTCACCGGGCTGCGTACCGCGGTGTTCCGCGCGGTGCCGACGCAGCTCAAGACGGCGATCGGGGTGGGCATCGGGCTCTTCCTGACGATCATCGGCCTGGTCGACGCCGGCTTCGTCCGGCGGGTGCCGGATGCCGCCAACACCACCGTGCCGGTCGGGTTGGGCATCGGGGGGAAGCTGGTCACCTGGCCCTCCCTGGTCTTCGTGCTGGGCCTGCTGGTGACCCTGGTGCTGGTGGTACGCCGGGTGCGCGGGGCGATCCTGCTCGGCATCCTCGCCTCGACCGTGCTGGCGATCGTGGTGGAGGCGATCGGCCGGGTCGGTCCGTCGGTGGTGGACGGGCGGCCGAACCCCGCCGGCTGGTCGCTGAACGTGCCCCGGTTGCCGGAGACCGTGGTGAGTGCCCCGGACCTCTCCCTGCTGGGTCACTTCGACGTGCTGGGCTCCTGGCAGCGGGCCGGCTGGCTGGTCGCGCTGATGTTCGTCTTCACGCTGTTGATCACGGACTTCTTCGACACCATGGGCACGATGGTGGCGATCGGGCAGGAGGCGGACCTGCTCGACGAGCGGCAGATGCCGCCGCGTACCCGGGAGATCCTGCTGGTGGACTCGGTGGCGGCGGCGGCCGGCGGTGCGGCGAGCACGTCGAGCAACACCTCGTACATCGAGAGTGCCGCCGGTGTCGCGGAGGGCGCCCGGACCGGTGCGGCCAACCTGGTCACCGGCGGGTTGTTCCTGCTGGCCATGTTCCTGGCCCCGCTGGTCCTGGTGGTGCCCTTCGAGGCCGCGTCGGTGGCGCTGGTGATCGTGGGTTTCCTGATGATGACGGCGGTGCGGACGATCGACTGGAACGACTACGAGATCGCGATTCCGGCGTTCCTGACCATCGTGCTGATGCCGTTCACCTATTCGATCTCCAACGGGATCGGCGCGGGCGTGATCACCTACGTGCTGCTCAAGGCCGTCCGGGGCAAGGCCCGGGAGGTCCACCCCCTGCTGTACGGGGTGGCGGTGCTCTTCGTGGTCTATTTCCTGCGCGGTCCGATCGAGGCCGTCCTGTTCTAGTTGTCCTTGCCGGCCTGTCCCTGCTGGCGGCGCCCACCCGGGGTGAACCTCCGGTGACGATGGTCATATCGGGTGGTCGTTAGCCAGGCTCATTAGTTAGGCTAACGATCGTGACGGAGTGGACGGTGATGGCAAAGCGCCTGCCGCCAACGCAGCTCGCCACACAGCTGCGGGACGCGATCACCCGACTCAACCGACGGGTACGGCAGACCCGCCCGGTCGGCGATCTCACGGCGACCCAGCTCTCCGCCCTGACCAGCCTGGAGCTGGCGGGCGCGCTGACCCCCCGGGAGCTGGCCGACACCGAACGGGTCCAACCGCCGACGATGACCAAGATCGTCGCGAAGCTGGAGGAGCGCGGCCTCGTGCAGCGCACCCCCCATCCGACCGACGGCCGCCAGGTCATCCTCGCGGCGACCGACGCCGGCCGCGCCGTGCTGGCCCAGTTCGAACGGGCCCGCAACGAGTGGCTGGCCGGCCGGCTCGCCGAGCTGACCCCGGAGGAACGCGACACGCTGCTGCGGGCCGCGGAGATCCTGCAGAAGGTGGCGCGCGACTGACCGCCGTTGCGATCGGGTCCGCTCCGTCCGTCAGGTAGCCCGGCACACGCCGGGTGCACGGATGACGCGTACGACCCGAGGAGGCGCACCCCGAGTGCGGGCAAGGCTGAACACCACTTTCCAATCCCTGTCGGTTCGCAACTACCGGCTCTTCGCCACCGGTCAACTGATCAAGTTGATCGGTGTGTGGATGATGTTCGTCGCCCAGGACTGGCTGGTCCTGAACCTGTCCGACGACTCCGCGACCGCGCTCGGTGTGGTCATCGCGTTGCAGTTCACCCCCGTACTCCTGCTCACCCTCCTCTCCGGCAGGTTGGCCGACCGGTACGACAAGCGGTTGCTGCTCTTCGTCGCCAACGCGGTCTGGAGCGTGCTCGCGCTCGGCATGAGCCTGCTGGTCATCACCGGCGTGGTGCAGCTCTGGCACGTCTTCGTCTTCGCCGCCCTGCTGGGCGTGGCCAACGCGGTCGAGACGCCGGTACGGCAGTCCTTCGTCTCCGAACTGGTCGGTACCCCGCTGCTGCCGAACGCGCTGGCGCTCTCCGCCGCGACGTTCAACTCCGCCCGGATCATCGGTCCGGCGGTGGCCGGGGTGGCGATCGCCATCTTCGACGTCGGGCCGGTCTTCCTGATCAGCGCGATCGCCTCGGTCGCCCCGCTGATCTTTGTGGTCCGGATGAGCACCGCCGAGCTGCACCGCGAGGATCTGCCACCGATCGGCGAGCGCGACTCGGCGCGGGTGATCGACGGGCTGCGGTACGTCGCCCGCCGCGCCGACCTGGTGCTGCCGATGGTGCTGATGTCGGTGATGGGGCTGACCCTGTTCAACTTCCAGCTCACCCTGGCCGCGCTGGCCAAGACGGTCTTCAACACCGGAGCGGCCTCGTTCGGCCTCTTCACCACCGCGCTCGCGGTGGGTGCCCTGGTCGGAGCGTTGTCCGGCAGTGCGCGGCGCAGCCGCCCGAGCGTCTGGGTGGTGCTCGGCGCCGCCGTGGGGATGGGGGTCTTCGGCACCCTGGTCGGGCTCGCGCCCTTCTACTGGCTGGTCGTGGTGCTGCTGATCCCGACCGGCTTCTTCATGGTCTTCTTCGCCCAGGCCGGTAACCAGCGGGTGCAGCTCGGCGTCGACGCCGCGTTCCGGGGCCGGGTGATGTCGCTGTGGGTGCTGGTCTTCCTCGGCACCAACCCGATCGGCGCACCGATCATCGGCTGGATCGCCGAGACCTTCGGTGCCGGGGCGAGCATCTGGATCGGCGGACTGATCTCGACCGCGACCGCCCTGGCCGCGCTGATCTGGCAGCTGCACCGCTCCGGCGCCCGACTGCGGCTGCGGATCCTGCCGCTGCCCCGGTTCTACGTGGTGCCCTCCGCCGACCTCTGACCGGGCGGCTGGTGCCGTTGGCCGACCCCTGACCGGGCCGGGCTCCAGCCGCCGGCGTGCGGTTCGCGGGGGACCGGGCCGTCGCCGACCGGCTCCGGGCGACGATCGCCCCGGCGACACAATGACGACCGTCATCGGGGCAACCGGCCACGACGATGACCGGCCTGAATATTCGATGATTGCAAAACCGGTGGCGGGCTCGCCGGTCGCCGCCTAGCGTCAGGGGATATGGCGGTCGTGCACGGACTCGTGCTGACGCTGGCACTCCTCGCCGTGGTGTGCCTGCCTGTCGTCGTGGCCGCGTTGATCCTGGCCGACGAGCTGGTCGACCACCTCGCCGACCGGGCCGCCGACCGCTGGCAGGCCCGCCAGCAGCGCCGTACGATCGACCGGCTGGACCGAGCCTTCGAGGTGGACTCACTGGTCCGCGAGGTCGACCTGACGGAGTTCGAACGGGTGCGGCAACCCGCGATCGAGCAGATCGCCGCCGACCTGCGCCGGCTCAGTGGGCAGCGGCTCGGCATCGGCAGCCGCTCGCCGGTGTGGCACAGCGCGGTCCTGGAGGCGTACGACGACCGGCTCCGGTTGGCCAGCCGCTGCCTGGGGGTGGCGGAGCACCTGAGCGACCTCGACGGGATCGACCTGGCGATCGAGCGGGTACGCGTGGAGGGGGAGTTGCAGGCCGCCGGGCTGGTCCTGCCCGCCCCCGACGTGAACCCCGGCCGACGGACCAGCTGAGCGATGGGGACCGTGATCGCATGCGGCTCTTCGTAGCCGTCTATCCGCCGCCCGAGGCGTTGGACGACATCGCCGCCCAGGCGCACCGGCTGCGCGTCGGCGAGGTCGCCGCCACCGGGGTCAACGTACGGCTGGCGCCCCGCTCCAGCCTGCACGTGACCGTGGTCTTCCTCGGCGAGGTCGACGACGACCGCCTCCCCACCGTGGAGGAGGCACTCGGCCGGGCCGTACGACGGTGGCACCCGGCGGCTGGCGCGGACCAGTCGGGGCCGCCGGCGGACGGGGGCGAAGAGGCCGGCCCGCCCCGGCTCCGGCTGGGCGGCGGCGGCCGGTTCGGGCGGGGACGGTTCACCCTGCTCTGGGTCGGACTGACCGGTGACACCGGGGCGCTGGACCGGCTGGCCGGGGCCACCCGCCAGGAGTTGCGCCGGTCCCGGATCCCGCACGACCGGCGGCCGTTCCGCCCGCACCTGACCCTGGCCCGGCCGGGCGACCGGGTGGACCGGGAGAGCGTCGAGGAGGACGTACGCACCCTCGACGGCTATCTCGGGCCGTCCTGGCCGGCGACCGAGATGGTGCTGGTCCGCAGCCACCTCGGTCCCCGACCGACCTACGACCGGCTGGCGGCCTGGCCACTGGGGCCGGGCGTCACCGGTTCCCGACCCGGCTGAGCGGGTCGGGGGCGGCAGACGAGCGGCCGGGCTACCAGGCCCAGGCCTCCGGGGCGGGACCGCCCTTGCCGATCGGCGGGAACAACTCGTCCAGCCGGGTCAGGGTCGCGTCGTCGAGTTCCACCGAGAGCGCGCCGAGGGTGGCGTCGAGCTGGGCCACCGTACGCGGGCCGATGATCGGGGCGGTCACCGCCGGACGGGTGAGCAGCCAGCCGAGCGCCACGTCCGCCGGGTCGTGGCCGAGGTCCGCACAGAGCTTCTCGTACGCCTCGACCGCCGGCCGGTTCTCGGCCAGCAACTTGGCGGCGTGCTCGCTGCGGCTCCGGGCCGCGCTGCCCTCGGCGAGCTTGCGGATGGCGCCGCCGAGCAGCCCGCCCTGCAACGGCGACCAGGGCACGATGCCCAGCCCGTAGCGCTGCGCGGCGGGCAGCACCTCCAGCTCGACGTGCCGGGTCATCAGGTTGTAGATGCACTGCTCGGAGACGAGGCCGAGGAAGTTGCGCCGGGCCGCCGACTCCTGCGCCTGGGCGAGGTGCCAACCGGCGAAGTTGGAGGACCCGACGTAGAGCACCTTGCCCTGGGCGACCAGCGTCTCCATCGCCTGCCAGATCTCCTCCCACGGGGTGGCGCGGGAGATGTGGTGCATCTGGTACAGGTCGATCCAGTCGGTACCCAGCCGCCGCAGCGACTCCTCGCAGGCCCGGACGATGTGCCGGGCGGAGAGGCCCTGCTCGTTCGGCCACTCGCCCATCCGGCCGTACACCTTGGTGGCGAGGACGACCTTCTCGCGCCGGCCGTCGCCCTGGGCGAACCACCGCCCGATGATGTTCTCGGTGACACCCTCGCCGAGCTTGCGCCCGTACACGTTGGCCGTGTCGAAGAAGTTGATCCCGTGTTCGAGGGCGCGGTCCATGATGGCGAAGCTGTCCGGCTCGCTGGTCTCCGGGCCGAAGTTCATCGTGCCGAGACAGAGCCGGCTCACCGAGAGGCCGGTCCGGCCCAGGTTGGTGTATTCCATGCGGCCAACCCTGCCACGCGGGCACGTCGGGTGCCGATCAGGCGGGCACGGGCGAGGGACGGGTGCGGGGCGCGGGGACCGGTCAGCGGGCGGTCCCGGCCAGCAGGACCGCCACGCCGTCGAGCATGCGGCGCAGGCCGAACTCGAAGCCGGGCCCTGTCTGCACCGGGGTTTTCACCCGCAGCCGGTGTTGCAGTTCGGCGCGAACCGAGCCGGGTGGGGGTTGCTGCGGCGCACTCCGACCGGCTCGGGCATCAGCCGAGTCCCAGCAAGCACGCGCCGGAATTCTCCGGAGCACACCGCACCGGCCTGCTTCCAGCACGGCTCACTTGTCGATGAGCAGCGCCGTCTGAGCGAGGTCGCGAAGATGACCGGAAGGAGTCCGTGCCGGGGAGCCTGCTGACCGCGGCGACCGCAGCGCACTGAGGGGCGGCGCTACGGCTGGAATACTAGTCCGCCGACGCCCGATGTGCCCGGCCGAGCCGGTCCGCGAGAATCCCCAGTTCCCGGACCAGCTCGGCCGGTTCGAGCACGGTGAAGTCGCAACCGAGCAGGCTGAGGTGCATCGCCAGGAAGCTGAGCGAGTCCGCGCCGGTGACGAGCAGGGCGTTGCGCGGGTCGACCGCCTCGACGGTCCCGGCCGTCGGCGGGACCCGTTCGGCGACCACCTGGGCCGGCGCGTGCACCAGGACCCGGGCCCGGAAGCGGTACGGCGCGGCGGTGATGGAGTCCGCGACGAAGGCCGCCGCCTCCGGCGGGTCGCGGGGGGTGAACCGGATCCCGGTCGTACGGAGGTCGGTGATCCGGTCCACCCGGAACGTCCGCCAGTCGTCCCGGTCCTCGTCCCGGGCGACCAGGTACCAGCGGCGGCCCGTGTGCACCAGGCGGTGTGGCTGCACCGTGCGCAGCCCCGGCTCGCCGTCGCGGGCCCGGTAGCCGAACGTGAGGCGGTGCAGGTTCCGGCACGCCTCGGCGATCACCGTGAGCAGCTCCGGGTCCACGGTGGGCGCATGGCCCGCCAGCGGTACGGTGGCCAGCCGCAGCGCGGCCGTACGCTGGCGCAGCCGGGCGGGGAGGATCCGCTCCAGCTTGGTCAGCGCCCGCAGCGAGGTTTCGGCGATGCCGGTCACGGTGTGGCTCGTCGCGGTGCGCAGGCTCAACACGACCGCCACCGCCTCGTCGTCGTCGAGCAGCAGCGGAGGGAGCGCCGACCCCGCGCCGAGCCGGTAGCCACCGGCGACGCCGGGGGTCGCCTGGACCGGGTACCCGAGGTCACGCAGCCGGGCGACGTCGCGGCGCAGCGTCCGTACGGTCACCCCCAGCCGCTCGGCCAACTCCGGACCGCGCCATTCCGGCCGGGTCTGCAGGATGGCGAGCAGTCGCAGCAGCCGTGCGGACGCGTCGAGCATGAACCAAGTCTGGCAGCGATCGAGGACCGGATCTGTCCGCAATCGAGGTTAGCCTGCGGACATGAGCATCGACTGGAACAGCCAGCTCGCCGACCAGCTGGACTGGCACTGGCAGAACCTTCTCCGGCCCCGGCTCGACGGGCTCACCGACGAGGAGTACCGCTGGGAGCCGGTTGCGGGCTGCTGGAGCGTACGCCCGCGGGCGGAGAGCGATCCCTCGGTAGCGCACGGCTCCGGCGAGTACGTCATCGAGTACGCGTGGCCCGAGCCGAGCCCGCCCCCGGTCACCACGATCGCCTGGCGGCTCGGCCACATCGTCGTCGGGGTGCTCGGCATGCGCAGCGCCGCCCACTTCGGCGGGCCGCCGTCCGACCCCGACAGCTTCGGCTACGCCGGCACCGCCGACGAGGCGCTGCGGCAGCTCGACGAGGCGTACGAGACGTGGAGCAAGGGCGTCCGAGGGCTCGGCGCGGCCGGACTGGAACGCCCGTGCGGCCCGGCCGAGGGCCCGTTCGCCGAGTTCCCGATGGCCGCGCTGGTGCTGCACATCAACCGCGAGACGATCCATCACGGGGCAGAGGTCTGCCTGCTCCGCGACCTCTACCGGAAGCAGGGCTGACTCCGATGGCGTACGACTTCCAGGTGACCCAGGACAGCGTCGACCCACACCCGCTCGCCGACTGGTGGGCCGAGACCCTCGGCTGGGAGGTGGAACCCTCCGACGAGGCGTTCATCCGCCGCATGGTCGACGAGGGGCACGCGGCCGAGAGCGACACCACCCGGCACAACGGGGTGCTGGTCTGGAGTGTGGGCGCGGCCATCCGGCACCCGGACGGGCCGCAGCGCGCGCCGCGGCTGCTGTTCCAGCTCGTGCCCGAGCGCAAAACGGTCAAGAACCGGATGCACCTCGACGTCCGGGTCGGCGGGGACGACGTCGAGGCGGTGGTCGGCGCGCTCGTCGCCCGGGGCGCGACCCGGCTGCACGACGGACGTCAGGGCCCGTACAGCTGGGTGACCCTCGCCGACCCCGAGGGCAACGAGTTCTGCGTCACCCCGTCGGCCGAGCCGGGCGGCTGAGGCACGGCTCGGCTCGGCTCGGCTCGGCTCGGCTCGGCTCGGCTCGGCTCGGCTCGGCGGAGCTTCCCGCAGGCAGGTGCCTGCGGGAAGCTCCGGGAGCTTTCGCGTACCGGTGGGTGCGGCCGGGTCAGGAGCTTTCGCGGGCGGCCGGGCCGCTGCCGAAGAGGACATCGTCCCAGCTCGGCAGGCGCTTGCGCGGCTTGCCGGCCGGGTCGCCGGACTCGCCGCCCGTCGGGCCACCCGTGCGGCGCGGCCGGAGGACCGCCAGCGACGGCACCGCCGGCACCTCCTTGGGCGCGTCGGCGTCGTCGTCGAACGCGGAACCCTGGCCCCCGCCGAGCAGCGCCGCGGCACCGCCGGCGACCGGACGCTGCCGCGGGGAGTCCTGGGATGCGGCCGGCTCCAGGCCACGGCCGGCGCTCGACCCCAGGGGACGGTCGAGCGAGGCGAGCAGCGCGTCGCGGCCGGCCCGGATCGGGTCCCGCCCCGGACGGGCGTGCTCCCCGGCGGCCGCCGGCAGCCCGTGTCCACCCCGGCCCAGCTCGCCCCGGGACGGTCCGGGCAGCGCGTGCCCGCTCCGCTCGGGCGGCGGTTCCTGCCCCAGGATCGGGGTCGGTCGCTCGGCGCAGAGATATTGCGCCATGTCGTCGTGCGGCGTGACCGCCTGGCGCGTCTTGTCGAGATCCCAGATCGCCTGCGCGGTGGCCTTGCCCGACGGCCAGGTCGCGACGATCCGCCACGTGCCGTCGTCCCGCCGGTAGGCGTCCCAGGAGATCTTCTCAGTGTCGATGCCGTGCTGCGACAGCCGGCCGTCCACGATCTCGGCGAGCGGCGTCGTCCGCTCCGCGTTCTTCAACCGGGTGCGCCGGGCGTGCTGGGCGAGCATCGCCCGCTCCTGCAACACCGGACCCGCGTAGCGCAGCACCCGGTCGACGGGAACGCCCGCGATCCGGGCGACGTCCTCAGCGGACTCACCCGCGCGGATCCGGGCCTGGATGTCCCGGGGGGACAGCGACGGCGCCGGGTCGTTGACCCCGGCCGCGGCCAGCGGCGGACCGCCGGGCTCGGCGTGCAGGACGGTCGCCACCCGTTCGTCGATCGGGAGCGCGAGAAGGCGGCCCACCTCGTCGGTGAGCACCATAGCTTGGCCGTCCTCGGAGAGGGCGACGAAGCGTACTGGCCGCATCGCGTTGCCTCCGTCCCGCCTCGCTGGCCCCACGCCACAGGTCAGAAGACACCCGGGCGTCCTCGACACACGGTACGCCGGATCGTCAACCGGTGGGGAGAGCCACGCCCGCATGTCGCGGGTGAGCTGCCGAATTGATCACCGGGTCGGGCGGTCCGACCGGACCGCCCGACCCGGAGACCGTACGGCTCTAGAGCCGGTCGACGAGGTAGTCGACGCAGGCGGTCAACGCCTCCACGTCGCTCGGCTCGACGGCCGGGAAGAGGGCGATCCGAAGCTGGTTGCGGCCCAGCTTGCGGTAGGGCTCGGTGTCGACGATCCCGTTGGCCCGCAGCGCCTTGGCGATCACCGTGGCGTCCACCCCGTCGGCGAAGTCCACGGTGGCCACGACGTTGGACCGCAGCCCCGGGTCGGTGACGAACGGGGTCGCCACCGCGGAGCGCTCGGCCCAGCCGTAGACCGCGGCGGCGCTCTCGGCGGTCCGCTTGGCCGCCCAGGCCAGCCCGCCCTGGGCGTTCATCCAGTCGGTCTGCTCGGCGGCCAGGAAGATGGTGGACAGCGCCGGGGTGTTGTAGGTCTGCTCCAGCCGCGAGTTGTCGATCGCGGTGACCAGGTCGAGGAAGGCCGGGATGTAGCGACCCGAGGACTTGATCTCGGTGGCCCGGGCCAGCGCGGCCGGCGACATCAGCGCGAGCCAGATCCCGCCGTCGGAACCGAAGCACTTCTGCGGGGCGAAGTAGTAGACGTCGGTCTCCCGTACGTCGACGTCCAGGCCGCCCGCGCCGGAGGTCGCGTCGACCAGCAGCAGCGCGTCGTCGTCGGCACCGGCCACCCGGCGGATCGGCACCGCGACACCGGTCGAGGTCTCGTTGTGCGGGGTGGCGTAGACGTCGACGCCGGCCTCGGCGACCAGCGTCGGGGCCGAGCCCGGGTCGGATTTGCGCACGGTCGGCTGGCCGAGGAACGGCGCGTCCGCGACCGACTTGGCGAACTTGGCGCCGAACTCGCCGAAGCTGGCGAACTGGGCGCGGTCGCGGACCAGCCCGAAGGCGGCGACCTCCCAGAAGGCGGTGGCGCCGCCGTTGCCGAGCACGACCTCGTACCCCTCGGGCAGGGAGAAGAATTCGGCCATGCCGCGGCGCAGCCGGGCGACCTGGTCCCGCACCGTCTTCTGCCGGTGGGAGGTGCCGAGGTACGTGGTGGCGACGTCGGCCAGCGCGGAGACCGCCGCGGGGCGCACCTTGGACGGGCCGCAGCCGAACCGGCCGTCGGCGGGCTTGATCTCGTCGGGGATCCGAATGGTCGATACGTCAGCCACGGTACGAAGATCCTTCCGGTGGGCCGATGGCCCGGGAGCGGGCGGTGGGTCCGGCGACGCTGCCGCCGGACCATCCTCGCATCCGGGCCGGTCCGGCCACCCCGTGATCCCACCTCGCCCACTGAGGCGTGCCCCACATCCAGTCGCCCGGGCGTCACCGGCGGGCAGACGCGCCACGTGCGTTAGGAAGGGGCCCTTCCTATACAAAAAGCGATAGGAAGGGGCCCTTCCTTACACGTCAGACGCCGTGGGGGACGGCGTCCCAGCCCTCGACCTCGGTGGGCTTGCGGGGGCCCGGACCCACGTATTTGGCGCCGGGGCGGACCAGCCGCTTGAGTCGCTTCTGCTCCAGGATGTGAGCGCTCCAGCCGCCCATCCGGGCGCAGGTGAACATCGAGGTGAACATGTGTGCCGGTACCTCGGCGAAGTCGAGCACCACGGCCGACCAGAACTCGACGTTGGTGGCGAGCACCCGGTCCGGCTTGCGGGCCTGGAGTTCGGCCAGGGCGGCCTTCTCCAGTGCCTCGGCGACCTCGAAGCGGGGGGCGCCGAGCTCCCGGGCGGTGCGCCGCAGCACCCGGGCGCGCGGGTCCTCGGCCCGGTAGACGCGGTGCCCGAAGCCCATCAGCCGCTCACCCCGGTCGAGTACGCCCTTGACGTACCCCTCGGCGTCGCCGCTGCGCTCGACCGCCTCGATCATGTGCAGCACCCGGGACGGGGCTCCGCCGTGCAGCGGGCCGGAGAGCGCGCCGATGCCGGAGGAGATGCAGGCGGCGGCGTCGGCGCCGGTGGAGGCGACGATCCGGGCGGTGAAGGTGGAGGCGTTCAGGCCGTGTTCGGCGGCGGAGATGAAGTAGGCGTCGACGGCCTTGACGTGCCGGGGGTCGGGTTCGCCGCGCCAGCGCTTCATGAACCGCTCAACGATGGTCTCCGCCTTGTCGATCTCCTTCTGCGGCACCGCCGGCAGGCCGAGGCCGCGTGCCGACTGGGCGACGAAGGAGAGCGCGGTGACCGAGACCCGGGCCAGGTCCGCCCGGACCTGCTCGTCAGAGATGTCCAGCAGTTGTGAGAGTCCCCAGTACGGGGCGAGCATCGCCACGGCGGACTGCACGTCGACCCGGATGTCGCCGGAGTGCACCGGCACCGGAAACGGCTCGGCCGGGGGCAGGCCGGGACCGAACCGGCCGTCCACCAGCAGCGCCCAGACGTTGCCGAAGGAGACCTGGCCGATCAGGTCCTCGATGTTGACCCCGCGATAGCGCAGCGACCCTCCTTCCCTGTCGGGCTCGGCGATTTCGGTCTCGAAGGCGATCACGCCTTCCAACCCCGGCTTGAAGTCGGACATGCTGCGCTCCTGGATCGATCGTCCGTGCATTCGACGCGCTCATCCGGTGTATGTGCCGGCAGAACGCCGTGGGCGAACCCAAGGATGTATTCGTGCCATCTTGCCTGGTGGGTAACTAACTTGCGAGCCTGCGCCGTTGTGCTATGCGCGACATGGTCGACGCTGGCTCCCGTCGATGCGGGTGGGTCGGCAAGCTGGTGCTGGCCGCTACGGTTCGAGCGGACTGGCGATCGAGGCGCGAGGATGTGACGTGATGGGGGACACAGTGCGGCCGGCCGGCCTGCGCCGGGAGTACGCGGCGGCGGAGGGGCTGGCCGAGGCCGATCTGGCGGCTGACTGGTGGGTCCAGTTCCACGCCTGGTTCCTCGACGCGGTCGCCGCCGGCCTGCCCGAGCCGAACGCGATGGTGGTGGCCACCGCCGACGCCGACGGCCGGCCCAGCACCCGGACGGTCCTGCTGAAGGGGTACGACGAGCGCGGGCTGGTGTTCTTCACCAACCACGAGTCGCGCAAGGGGACCGAGGCGCGGGCCAACCCCTACGCGAGCCTGCTCTTTCCGTGGTTTCCGATGCAGCGGCAGGTGGTGGTCTGCGGCGCGGTCGCCCCGGTGGACCGGGCGGAGACCGAGGCGTACTTCGCGTCCCGGCCGCGCGGCTCCCAGCTCGGCGCCTGGGCCAGCCCGCAGTCCCGGGTGCTGCCCGACCGGGACATCCTCCAGCGGCGGTACCTGGCCGCAGCCGAGCGCTTCCCGGAGGAGGTGCCGGTGCCGGCGCCGCCGCACTGGGGTGGCCTGCGGGTGGCGCCGGAGTCGGTGGAGTTCTGGCAGGGACGGGCCAGCAGGCTGCACGATCGGCTGCGTTACCGTCGGACCGGTGCGGAATGGATCATTGAGCGGCTGGCGCCTTGACCGAGGTTGACCGGGACGCCGCCCCTTCCGGGAGCGGACCGTCCGGTCACGGTCCGGCGGGACCGCCGGGGCGGCGCGACGGGGATCGGGCGAAGAGCCGCACCGCGGTCCGGGGGGCCGCGCGGTGGGCGATCGACGTACGGCCGCTGCGGGTGCCGGCGTACCGGCGGCTCTGGCTCGGCAACGGCGTCTCGATGTTCGGCTACCAGCTCACCGCGGTCGCCGTACCGGTCGAGATGTTCGCGCTGACCGACGACTCGCTCTGGGTCGGGTTGCTGGGCATCGCCGGATTCGTCCCGTTGCTGGTCTTCGGGCTCTGGGGCGGGGCGGTCGCCGACGCGGTCGACCGGCGTCGGCTGCTGCTCGCCAGCTCCGTGCTGATGTGGGCGTCCACGCTCGGGCTGCTGCTCCAGGCGGTGTTCCGGGTCGGCAGTCCGGTCCTGCTGCTGGCCCTGGTCGCCGTGCAGTCCACCGCCTTCGCGATCAGCTCGCCGGCCCGGCAGGCGATCATCGCCCGGCTGGTCCCGACCGGGCTGGTCCCAGCGGCGAACACGCTCGGCTTCACCACCAGCACCGGCGGCGCGGTCCTCGGGCCGCTCGCCACCGGCCTGATCTTCTCGGTGGCCTCGGTCGAGGCGGCGCTGCCGGTCGCGTACGGGCTGGACGCCCTGCTCTTCACCGTCTCGCTCTGGGCCACCTACCGGCTGCCCCCGATCCCGCCGGAGCCGGACGCCGACGGGAACACGGCGCCGCGCCGGGCCGGGTTGCGCAGCATCGCGGACGGCTTCCGCTACCTGGCCGGTACGCCGGTGCTGCTGCTCTCCTTCGCCGTGGACATCATCGCGATGGTGCTGGCGATGCCCCGCGCGCTCTTCCCCGAGGTGGCGCAGGAGCGCTTCGGCGGCGGTGCGGCGATCGGCTGGCTGTTCAGCGCGATCGCGCTCGGCTCCGTGCTCGGCGGGCTCACCTCGGGATGGATCAGCCGGATCCGTCGCCAGGGGGTGGCGCTGGTGGTCGCGGTGGTCGGCTGGAGCCTGGCGATCGCCGCGGCCGGGCTGGCCCGGCAGCTCTGGCTGGTCGTCGGGCTGCTCGCCCTGGCCGGCGCCGCCGACCTGGTCAGCTCGGTCTTCCGGCAGTCGATGCTCCAGGTGTACGCCCCGGACCGGATGCGGGGGCGGTTGCAGGGGGTCAACATCACCGTGGTGGCCGGCGGGCCGCGCCTGGGTGACCTGCGGGCCGGGGCGATGGCCGCCGCGTTCGGGGTCGGCTTCGCCTGGGTCGGCAGCGCGGTGGCGGCGGCGGTGCTCGCCGTACTGCTCGGTCTGCTCTTTCCCGCCCTGCTGCACTACCGGGCGCCGAACGAGGAGCCCGACGCCGATTCGGCCCGGCCGCCGGCGTCGCCGCCCGGCCGGCCGCCGGGCCCGCCGCCGGGCCCGGCCGCCGGGGAGCCGGGCGGCGTGCCCGGGTAGGGGCTATCGTCCCGGGATGGACATCGTCAAGACGGAGGCCCGACCGCTCTCCGGTGCACAGTGGACGATCGAGGCCGACGGCCAGGAGGCCGTGGTGGTCGAGGTCGGTGGCGGACTGCGGGCCTACCGGGCGGGCGGGGTCGACTACGTCGACTCCTACGGCGAGGACGAGCTGCCGGACGGCTGCGAGGGGCAGATCCTGGCCCCCTGGCCCAACCGGATCCGCGACGGCCGGTACTCCTTCGGCGGTCAGACCCGGCAGTTGTCGCTCACCGAGCCGACCCGGCACACCGCCATCCACGGCCTGGTCAACTGGCAGCCCTGGCGGCTGGAGTCGAAGACCGCGGACACCCTCGTGGTGAGCTGCGAGATGCCGGCCCAGCTCGGCTACCCGTGGCCGCTGCTGCTGCGGACGCAGTGGCGGGTCGGCGCCGACGGCCTGCGCGCCACCCACCAGGTGACCAACGTCGGCCGGGCGGAGTGCCCGTTCGGCATCTCCGTGCACCCGTACCTGCGGCTGCCCGGGGTGGCCGTGGACGACCTGCTGCTGCGGGTGCCGGGCCGCAGCCGCCTGCTGCTGGACGGCCGGCTGCTGCCGATCGGGGTGGCGAAGGTGGCCGGCAGCGAGTACGACTTCACCGAGTCCCGCCGGATCGGTACGGCGGTGCTGGACGTGACCTTCGGCGACCTGGACCTCGACCCGGCCGGTGCCGAGGCGTCCCGCGTCACGCTCGGCGCGCCGGACGGTTCGGCGGCGGTGAGCATGTGGGCGGACCCGTCGTTCGGCTGGTGGCAGGTCTTCACCGGGGACACCCTGGTCGGCGACCGTCACCGGCGCTCGGTGGCGGTGGAGCCGATGACCTGCCCGCCGGACGCGTTCCGCTCGGGCAAGGACGTGATCGTGCTGGCGCCGGGGCAGAGCTGGGAGGCGTCCTGGGGCATCCGCCCGGGGCACTGACCCGGGCGGCAGCGGCGACGACGGAGGGCAGGACATGGAGTTCTCGGCGGTCGTACGGCGGCGGCGGATGGTCCGCAACTACGACCCGGACCGGCCGGTACCGCCGGAGGTGCTGGACCGGCTGCTCGACCACGCCGTCCGGGCGCCGTCCGCCGGGTTCTCCCAGGGCTGGGGCTTCCTCGTGTTGGAGACGGCCCGGGACCGGGACCGGTTCTGGGCCGTCACCAGCCCGGCGGCGGCCGGCCCGTCGGACGCCGCGCCGGACGCCGCGACCGCCGGGCAGAGCCGCTGGCTGACCGGGATGCGGCGGGCCCCGCTGATCGTGGTCCCGCACGCCAACCGCTCCGCGTACCTGGACCGGTACGCCGAGCCGGACAAGGGCTGGACCGACCGGGACGAGGCCCGCTGGCCGGTGCCGTACTGGCACGTCGACACGGGGTTCGCGGCGTTGCTGATGCTGTTGACCGCGGTCGACGAGGGGCTGGGCGCCTGTTTCTTCGGCATCCCCCCAGAACGGACCGGCGCCTACCGGGAGGAGTTCGGGGTGCCGGCGGAGTTCACCCCGATCGGGGCGCTCACCGTCGGCTATCCGGCGCCCGACCGGCGTTCGCCGTCGTTGAAACGCGGTCGCCGTCCGGTCGACGAGGTGGTACACCGGGGGCGGTGGAGCTGATCCGGCGTAGGAAAGCACCGGACGCAGTAACGAAACTGACATCCGGGAACAAACCGAGGGGCTGCGCGAGGTCGCTAGGCTGACGGACGTCATTGGTAGGGTGCGGCGCGCCGGGGTGGAGCGCCGCCGAGGCGGGCGAGGGGTCAGGCCAGCACGGCCGGGGGAGGGGAGCGTGCCGTCGTGATCTTCAAAGCGGTTCGGGACGGGCGTCCCTACCCGGAGCACGGGCTCACGCTGAAGCAGTGGGCGGAGATCCCACCGCGTCCGCTGCGGCTGGACCAGTTGATCACGACGAAGCGGGAGCTCGCCCTCGACAAGCTGCTCGCCGAGGACTCCACCTTCTACGGCGACCTGTTCCCGCACGTGGTGCAGTGGGGTGGCGGGCTCTACCTGGAGGACGGCCTGCACCGGGCGCTGCGCGCCGCTCTCCAGCAGCGCAACCAGATCCACGCCCGGGTGCTGATCCTGCACGGGGCCTGAACGGCGGCCGTTCGCCGGGCGCGCCCTCGGCTGACGGGTCGTTAAGGTGGCCGGCATGACCGCGCGTACTGACCAGCCCCGGACGAACCGGCGGAGCTACCCGCTGGAGCTGCTCGACCTCGACGCCACGCTGGCCGAGGAGGAGCGCCAGATCCGCGACGTCGTGCGCCAGCTCGTCGACACCCGGGTACGCCCGCACGTCGCCGGCTGGTACGAGGCCGGCGAGGCGCCGGTCCGCGAGCTGGCGGTGGAGTTCGGCCGGCTCGGCCTGCTCGGCATGCACCTGACCGGCTACGGCTGCGCCGGGGCGTCCGCGCTCGCGTACGGGCTGGCCTGCCTGGAGCTGGAGGCCGGCGACTCGGGGGTACGGTCGCTGGCGTCGGTGCAGGGCTCGCTGGCCATGTACGCCATCTGGCGTTACGGCTCGGAGGAGCAGAAGCGGCGCTGGCTGCCCCCGATGGCGGCCGGCGAGACGATCGGCTGCTTCGGGCTGACCGAGCCGGACCACGGCTCCGACCCGGCCTCGATGGCCACCCGCGCCCGCCGGGACGGCACCGACTGGGTGCTGACCGGCGGCAAGATGTGGATCACCAACGCGCCGGTCGCCGACGTCGCGGTGATCTGGGCCCGCACCGACGACGGGGTACGCGGCTTCGTCGTACCGATGTCCACGCCGGGGGTGGCGGCCCGGGAGATCCGCCGGAAGATGTCGCTGCGCGCCTCCTCGACCGGGGAGATCGTCCTGGACGAGGTCCGGTTGCCGGCGGACGCCCGACTGCCGGAGGCGGTCGGGCTCAAGGCCCCGCTGAACTGCCTCACCCAGGCGCGGTACGGCATCGTCTGGGGTGCGCTCGGCGCGGCGCGGGACTGCCTGCACACCGCGCTGGACTACGCCACGACCCGGGAGCAGTTCGGCCGGCCGATCGCCGGCTTCCAGCTCACCCAGGCCAAGCTGGCGGACATGGCGGTCGAGCTCCAGAAGGGCTACCTGCTGGCGCTGCACCTCGGCCGGCTCGCCGACGTCGGCACGCTGCGCCCGGAGCAGGTCAGCGTCGGCAAGCTCAACAACGTACGGGAGGCGCTGGCGATCGCCCGGCAGTGCCGGACCATCCTCGGCGCGAACGGCGTCAGTGGGGAGTACCCGGTGCTGCGGCACGCCAACAACCTGGAGAGCGTGCTCACCTACGAGGGCACCTCCGAGATCCACCAGCTCGTCATCGGAGCGCGCCTGACCGGCCTGTCCGCGTTTGCCTGACCGGCCGCTCACGTCTGGCTGACGGCCCGTGCGGCCGATTCGACCCGTCTGTCCGGGATTAGCGGCTCCCCTTGCCGGGTAGCCCACGCCGTGCCCGACTATCCGCAGATGATCGTGCCGGTCGACCACGTCGAGCCGGTGCCCCGGCGGATCCGCGCCGTGCTCAACGGCCGGGTGGCGCTGGACACCGTGCACGCCCGGTACGTCTGGGAGTGGCCGAACTACCCGCACTACTACGTCCCGCTGGCCGACGTCGACCAGAGCCTGCTGGTCGACGAGCAGGACGTGCAGCAGTTCCCCCAGGGCCTGGCCCGGCAGTACGGCATCCGGTCCGGCGATGTCCGCCGCTCGGGGGTCGTCCGGGTGCACACCGCCAAGTCCCTGCCGGGGCTGGCCGACATGGTCCGCTTCGAGTGGGACGTGTTCGACTCCTGGTTCGAGGAGGACGAGGAGGTCTTCGTCCACCCGCGCAACCCGTACACCCGGGTGGACGCCCTGCGGTCGACCCGGGGGGTGCGGATCGAGCTGGACGGCGTGCTCCTGGCCGAGTCCTCGTCCCCGGTGATGGTCTTCGAGACCGGCCTGCCGACCCGCTACTACCTGAACCGCACGGAGGTGGACTTCTCCCACCTGGTGCCCTCGAACACCGCCAGCGCCTGCCCCTACAAGGGGCGGACCAGCGCCTACTGGTCGGCCCGGATCGGTGACACGACCTACCCGGACCTGGCCTGGAGCTACGGGTACCCGACCGGGAGCCTGCTGCGCATCGCCGGCCTGATCGCGTTCTACAACGAGAAGACCGATGTCACGCTCGACGGTGCGCGGCTGGACCGCCCCGAGACGCTCTGGTCGAAGTAGGCCGTGGTCCGGTGTCGTCCGAGGAGCTGCTGGGCCGGGTGGTGGAGGTGCTGGTCACCGTCATCGAGGCGGTCGGCGCGGCGGTGATCTTCATCGGGGCGGTCTGGACCGCCGGCCGGTTCGTGGTGGACGGGGTCCGGCACCGGGACGCCGGGGTCTTCACCCCGATCCGGCTCTCGCTGGGGCGGTTCCTCACCCTCGGGCTGGAGTTCCAGCTCGCCGCCGACATCCTGCGTACCGCGGTCTCGCCGAGCTTCGGCCAGCTCGGGCGGCTGGCGGCGATCGCCACGATCCGGACCGCGCTGAACTACTTCCTGCGCCGGGAGATCGACCGGGAGCAGCGGCAGCTCGGCGCCGACCCGCCGGGTCCGGCCCCGGCAGGCCGCCGGTGAGGCCGCTGGTCACCGCGCTGACCGCGCTGGCGCTGGGTACGGCGGCGGTGGCGCTGCTGAGCACCCGGTCCTGGCGGGCGGCGCTGCGGGTGCTGCTCGACCTGCTCACCGCCGCCGGGCTGCTCCGGCTCGCCGCCGCGCAGACCTGGACCGATCTCGCCGCCGCCGCGATCGTCGTGGCGCTGCGCCAGCTCGTCTCGACGGTGCTGCTCGGCCGGACCAGCCGGTCGCCCGTCGCGGCACCGCCACCGGTCGCGACCCGCCGCCGGCCAACCTGACGGGGGGCAGGCCGGCCGGCGACGGTCGCTTTATCTCGGCGGTCGGGGAACGGGCGCCGTGGGATTCGCCCGTTCCCCGACCGTCCTTAGAAGCCGCGCCGGCTGTTCGGGTCAGCGGCGACGGCCAGTACCTGCTGCAGGCCCCGGTAGGCCGGCTTGGGCTGGAAGTTCTCGTCCATCGGGGTGGCGCCACCCTGGCCCTCGAACCAGCCGGGGACCCAGGAGTACTTGTCGGTGAAGCCCCACACCGTGAACATCACGCAGCGCGGGGTGAGCAGGCAGGCCTGGAGCAGCGTGTTGAAGCTGCCCACCTGCCCGGCCTCCTTGTAGGTGTCGACCGGCAGGAAGTACCGGACGTCGACCTCGGTGAAGGCGGTCTGCAGGCCGAGCCGGTCGAACCGCGCCAGGTTCTGCGGGGCGTCGATCGGCAGCGGGTACTGCAGGTCGAGGTGGCCCTGGAAGCCCATGCCGTGCAGCGGGACCCGCTGCTTGCGCAGCTGCTTGGCCAGCTCGTAGTAGGCGGTGCTCTTCGGGTTGATGTTGTCGATCGCGTAGTCGTTGAGGAAGAGCTTCGCGTTCGGGTCGGCGGCGTGCGCCCAGCGCAGCGCGTCGGCGATGTAGTTCGGGCCGAGGTGCTGGAGGAAGATGCTGTCCCGCAGCACCGGGTTGTCGCCGTCGGTGAACGCCTCGTTGACCACGTCCCAGGCGCGTACCTTGCCCCGGAAGTGCTTGACCACGGTGGTGATGTGGTTGCGTACGATGTCGCGGAGTTCCGCCGAGCTGATCGAACCGTCGGCGACGCCCTCGTTCAGCCAGGCGGGTGCCTGGTTGTGCCAGATCAGGGTGTGGCCGTGCACCTTCTGGCCGTTGCGCCGGGCGAACTCGACCAGCTCGTCGGCCGGGCCCCAGTTGTACTCACCGCGGGTCGGCTCCAGGGACTCCCACTTCATGGCGTTCTCGGCGGTGACCGCGGAGAATTCGCGGCTCACGTGTTCGCGGTACTCGGGGTCCGAGTCCAGGACGTCCATGTCGACCGCCGTGCCGAACCCGAGGCCGTGCTTACGGGCGAGCGTCCGCAGCGGCAGGTCGGTCGAGGGGGTGCCCGGTAGGTGGGCGACCGAGCTGCCGGTCGCCGGGCGTGCCGGGGCGGCGGTGAGCTGCGGTGCGGCTCCGGCGGCCGACGGGCCGACGGAGTAGAGCACAGTGGCCGCCAGCGCGCCGGCCACGACGATCCGAAGTTTTCCCATTCGAACGAAACCTCCAGGTGTGGTTCGAAAAGCTCTCTGCCGGGCCGCGAGACCCGGCACGAGTTGTGGATCCGTCGAGAGATGGGGGACGGGTGCGTGATCCGTTCCGGAACGCCGCCCGGGCCGCGATTTACTGCATCGAGGAGTGTCGTGAATCTGACACTTGACATTGACCGGTGGCCACGGTGGGTCTCAGCGGGTCTGCTCCATCGCGGCGGCGAACTCCTCCGGGGTCAGCTCCGCCCGGAACAGCCGTTGCAGGTTGGCGTCCAGCGCCGTCGCCACGGCCGGCGCCACCGCCTGGTCCCAGGCCAGGCTGTACGACGGGGCCCGCGTCGCCAACTGGTAGACGAACGTGTTGAACGGGGCGTCCTTCGAGTCCTTCAGCCGGGGCAGGCCGTCGGTGACCGGGGGCACCTCGCCGCCGGCGATCAGCGTGTCGAGGTAGGCGTCGGACGCCACGCTCCGGACGAACTCGATCGCGGCGTCCCGGTGCCGGCTGCTCGACGAGACCGAGAAGTACTGCGCCGGGATGCCGACCACGTCCGCCGGGTCGCCGGCCCCGCCCTGCACCGTCGGGAACGGCACCCAGCCCATCCGCCCGTCGAGGACGAACTCCGGGTACCGGCCGAGCTGGTTGCCGTATTCCCACGAGCCCATCAGGTGCATCGCGGCCTGGCCGGTGGCGAAGCGCAGCGAGGCGGTGCCGTCGTCGTACCCGACGGTGCTGAAGTCGTCGCCGAAGGCGCCCCGCTGGGCGAGTTCCTGCGCGTCCCGCAGCGCCTGGAGCACCGCCGGCTTCGACCAGGCGCCCGGCCGGGCGGCGGTGATGTCGGCGCTGGTCCCGGGGCCGCCGATCCGCTCGGCCAGGTACATCACGTACATCAGCTCGGCCCAGCCCTGGCCGCCGGCCAGTGCCATCGGGGTGATCCCGTCGGCCTTGAAGCGATCCACCAGGGAGAGCAGCTCGGCGTAGGTGGTCGGCGGACGGACGCCGGCCCGGGTGAAGAGATCCTTGTGGTAGAAGAGCAGCACCGGCTGGGTACCGCTCATCGGCACCCCGTACTGCCGGCCGTCGACCGCGCCGCCGGCCAGCACCCGGGGCAGGAAGGTACGGCCGACCCGGGGGTCCTGGGCCAGCGCCGGGCTCAGGTCGGCCAGCCGGCCGCCCCGGGCGAGCTGGGTCAGGGTGTCGCCGCCCCAGGTGACCAGCACGTCCGGCGCCTCCGCCGAATCCAGGACGCCGCGCAGCTTCTCCTTGTAGGTGTCGTTGCCGAAGGTGGTCAGCTCGACCGGCACCTCGGCGGTGGCGTTGTACCGCTTGACCAGCGCGTGCAGGGCCGAGTCGCGCCGGGGCGGGGTGAGCGCCCAGACCCGTACCGTCTCGGCGGTCCCGCCGTCCGGCGACACGGCGGGTGAGGTCAGCCGCCCGGGGTCGCGGTCCAGCCGGACGCCGGCCAGGGTGATGGCGAGGACCAGGATCGCGACCGCGGCGCTGGCCAGTGCGGCGCGGCGCTGCCGGGCCCGCCGGTAGCGCCGGCGGATCGCCGTGAAGGAGTCCGGAGCCGCCGACGGGAGCGCGGTCTGCGCCTCGGTCAGGGTCGCGGCGATCTCGTCGGCGAGCTGCCGATCCTGCCCGGGGCCAAGCTCGTCAACCACGACGTACGCTCCGAATCGCTGGCTGGGTCGACCCCAGGTGGGTGCGCAGGGCCTGCTTGGCCCGCGCGTACCTGCTGGAAACCGTGCCGGGCGGTTGGCCGCTCATCGCGGCGATCTCACTGAACGTGTAGCTGTAGAGGACGTGCAGCACCACGACCGTGCGTTCGGCCTTGCCCAGCTCCTGCAACGCCTGCCAGAGCGCGCTGTTGGTCACCACCGCGCCGGCGGGGTCGTCGGGGCGCCGGTCCACGTCGTCGCTGAGCACCTCGCGGCGCCAGCGCCGCCACCGGCTCACGTTGCGGGTCACGATGACCTGCCGCGCGTACGCCTCGGGGTTCTCCCGGGCCTTCTGCCATCGCTGCCACACCTCGACCACCGCAATCTGGGCGAGATCGTCCGCCTCCGCGGCGCTGCCGCAGATCAGGTACGCGAACCGCCGCAACGCGTCCAGACGTGCCCGAGCGAACTCCTCGGCATCGCTGAACGCACGCTGGGCCATTCAGCTCCCTCCTTCGGGGCCTAAACGCCGGGACCCGGCCGAACTGCTGCACAGGAACCTATCCGTTTCGGTGGCCGGCATCACCTCGTGGCCGCCGCTCACCGGCCCAGCCGAGGAATCGGGCGTGCAGTCCGGCCGGGTCGGGGCCGGGGTTGGGGTGGAGTCGGTGGAGGTCGTCGATGGCGTCGTAGAGCATGGTGGCGAGGTAGATGTGCAGGGCGGTGGGGTCGTTGGCGTATTCGATGGTGAGCAGGCTGCGGGCGGTGAGGCAGGGCCAGTCGACGGCGCAGGTTCGGCAGAGCCAGGTCGGGCGTTGTGGCAGGTGCTGTAGGGGTGGCGCCGACCTGTAGAGCTGCCCCGGCTGTGCGTCCGGCGCTGTCGGGGTGGGTTCGGTCGGGTCGTTCGGGGTCTGTGCCGGTGGTGGGGGCCTGTAGAGCTGCCCCGTCTGCGCGCCCAGGGCCGTCGGGGTGGGTCCGGCCGGGTCGTCGGGGGTCTGTCCCGGCTGTGCGCCCAGGTCCACAGGTGCGTCGGGGGGTTGGTGGGGTGGGTGATCCGGTCGTCGTGGGGGGTCTGCCCCGGTGGTGCGCCCAGGTCTACAGGTTGGTCGGGGGGTTGGTGGGGCGCGGTCATCCGGTGGCGCCTTGGGCGCGGTGGGCCTGGGCCCGGGTGAGGTGGCTGGGGTTGGGTTCGTGGATCGCGGTGGGTGCGTTCCAGGTCCGGAAGTGGCCCCGGTTGTCCGGCGGGGCCGAGCCGCGCGCCGTGGCGGCGGGCGCGGCTGACGGGCGGGGTCGTGACGGGCAGCCCCAGGGTTGGCCGCATCGGCAGTAGCGCCACAGCCGGCGCCAGTCCGGGCGGTGCGCTATCGCGGAATGTCGGAGCTGATTCACGTCCGTTCCTTCTCGTGGCGGCGCGGTGATTGGAGGCGGGGACCGACTCGGGTGGGAAGGGGTTTCCGCGACGGTCCCCGCACGGTTCCGCCCGTCCTTTTCCTCAGCGACGGATCCGGGCGGTTCCGCTGCATTCCAATCTGGACTGCGGGCGCGCGGAACGGGAGAATGCCAGCGCGTACTACGGAGCGCATCTGCGCACTTACAGAAAGGGTAAGCGAATGGACATGAACATGTGGATCCGGGCCTTGAAAGCCGCGCGCGCCAGTGCCGAGGTGTCGCAGGAGAAACTTGCCGCAATGATTAACTACAGCGCCTCCACGATCGCCGCGATCGAAACCGGACGACGACGGCCGACAATGGAGTTCGCGGTCGCCGCCGACGAGGCGCTACAGACCGGCGGACTGCTCGCCGAGTTGCTGGAGGCGGCCAACCGGCAGCAGGCGCCGACCTGGTTCGCGCCGTGGCGCTCCGCCGAGGAGCAGGCGACGCGGCTCCGTACGTTCGAACCGTCGCTGGTGCCGGGGCTGCTCCAGACCGAGGACTACGCCCGCGCGGTGCTGAGCGGCAGCGGGCTGCACACCCCGGAGGAGGTCGAACAACTCCTCCGGGCCCGGCTCGACCGGCAGGTGCTGCTGACCGGGGAGCGCCCCAAGCACTTCACCGCGATCGTGGACGAGATCGCGCTGCGCCGGGTGGTCGGCAGCCCGGAGATCCAGCGCGCCCAGCTCGGGTACCTGCTCGAACTGGCCACCCGGCGGCACATCCGGCTGCACGTGATCCCGTTCAGCGCGGGCGCGCACGCCGGGATGGCCGGCGGCTTCGTGCTGGCCACGATGCGGGACGGCGACGAGGTCGCACACATCGACGGGGTCTTCGGTCAGGTCATGGACCGACCCGACGCCGTCGGTACTGTGGAGCGTATGTGGGATGTCCTGCTCGGCGAGGCCCTGGCCGAGCGGGCCTCCCTGGAGCTGATCGAGAAGCTGGTGAGTGAACTGTGAACACTCCTGCCACCCCCCGCTGGCGCACCTCCACCCGGTCCGGCAACGGCGGCAACACCTGCGTCGAGGTCGCCGACAACCTGCCCGGCCGGGTCCTGGTCCGGGACAGCAAGGACCGCCAGGGTGCCGAACTGACCTTCGCCCCCGCGCCCTGGCGAGCCTTCCTGGCCGGGCTCGCCACCGACCGCTGAACACGCCACTGAGCTGCTGAAACTCGTTCAAGTCGCGACTGTCGTACCCGGGCCGTACCGTTGCATTCAGGTACTTCTCTGACAAGGACGGTGAGGGCCGATGTCCCGCAACGGCGATGTCAACGAGCCCACGCGTGAGTTCCCGGGATATGCCAAGGGGCAGGCGACGCCCGAGAAGGCCCGGCCCTGGATCCGGGCCACCGACGAGGGCGACGAGCCGGCCCACCCCGACCGGCACGACGCCGACGACACCCGGTCGGAGCCGACCGGCGCCGGCGGCGGCCGGTGGGGGCGCGGCCTCTTCGTGCTGGCCGGGGCGATCGGCCTGGTGATCGTGCTGGTTCTCGGCGTGCAGATGAGCGGGATCCTGCCCGAGTGGCGCAACCCGTTCGCCAAGGAGCAGACCGACCGCAGCCAGCCGGCGCTGCTCAAGTCGATCCAGGACCTCAGCCGCTACGTGGCGGCCGAGGGCAACTACGAGGTCGTGATCGACCTGCAGAAGGACCGCAAGTACGTGCCGGAGTTCCTGCTCAGCGAGCGGACGCTCTTCGTCGGCGCCGGCACCGTCGAGTCCTACATCGACTTCGCCCAGCTCGGTGAGGGCGCGGTCGTACAGTCGGCCGACCGCAAGTCGGCGGAGATCCGGCTGCCGGCGCCGCAGCTCGGCCAGGTCAACCTCGACATGGAGCGCAGCTACGTCTTCGCCGAGAAGCGCGGGTTGATCAACCACATCGGCGAGGTCTTCGGCGGCGACCCCAACCGGCAGCGCGAGGTCTACCTCAAGGCCGAGGAGCGGATCGCGGCGGCGGCCCGGGACAGCGGGCTCGGCACGCGGGCCCAGGAGAACACCCGGAAGATGCTCGAAGGGCTGCTCCGCTCGCTCGGCTACGAGAAGGTGACCATCACCTACACCCAGCCCTGACCGGCCCCGCGACGCAGACAGCGCCGCCCAGGTCTCCGGCGGGAGACCTGGGCGGCACCGGTTTGGGGAGGGAAAGCTCAGTAGGCGGCGCCCCTGGCCAGGTGGGTGTCCTCGTTCGGCATGATCATCCAGAGCGCCAGGTAGATGACCACCTGCGGACCGGGCAGCAGCACCGAGAGGACGAAGAGCAGCCGCATCATGCCGGCGGACATGCCGAACCGGCGGGCCAGCCCGGCGCAGACGCCGGCGATCTTCCGATTGTCCCGGGGGCGTACCAGCTTGCGACTCATCGTCAACGACTCCCTCACTCAGCGGTGGAACTGCCCGCACATCGGGTTCCACGGCGGCTGATTCCACGGTAGGAACGCCACGCCATGCCGCCCTCGGCCTCCAGGCGGATCCCGACGGTCCGTACCCGTAGGTACTTACCCCGGCCCGACGGTCCCGAAGCCTGCCGGCGAACCCGGGGTAGGCTCGCCGATCGGCAGGTCAGCGGCATCCTGGGATACCGGGACGACGCGGCCGGCCGGAGCCGGCAACGACGCCGGCACGGAAAGGGAATCCATGATCAGCGCCTTCGACCTCTTCACGGTCGGGATCGGTCCGTCCAGCTCACACACCGTCGGCCCGATGCGGGCGGCCCGGACGTTCGCCACCGGGCTCAAGGCGGACGGCCTGCTCGCCGACACCGCCCGGGTGTACGCCGAACTCTTCGGCTCGCTGGGCGCCACCGGGCACGGGCACGGCAGCGACCGGGCCGTGCTGCTCGGACTCGCCGGCGAGGCCCCGGAGACCGTCGACCCGGACCGGGTCCCGGCGGTGGTGGCGGAGATCCGCGCCACCGGTCGGCTGACGGTGCTCGGCGCGCACACCATCGACTTCGACGCCGACCGGGACCTGGTGCTGCACCGGCGCCGCTCCCTGCCGTACCACCCGAACGGGATGACCTTCACCGCGTACGACCGGGGAGGTGAACCGGTGCGGACCCGGACCTACTACTCCGTCGGCGGCGGGTTCGTGGTCGACGAGAGCGCGGCCGGCGCGGACCGGATCAAGCCGGACCCCACCCGGGTCCGGCACCCCTTCTCGACCGGCGCCGAGTTGCTGGCCCTGACCGCCGGGACCGGGCTGCCGATCAGCGGCATCATGCTCGCCAACGAGCGGTCCTGGCGGAGCGAGGCGGAGATCCGCGCGGGCCTGCTGGAGATCTGGCGGGTGATGCGGGAGTGCGTCGAGCGGGGCAGCCGGCGCGACGGGACCCTCCCCGGCGGCCTGCGGGTACGCCGCCGCGCGGCCGAGCTGCGGCGCGGCCTGGAGGCCGACCCCGACTCGACCGACCCGCTGCGGGTGATGGACTGGGTGACCCTCTTCGCGCTCGCGGTCAACGAGGAGAACGCCTCCGGCGGCCGGGTCGTCACCGCGCCGACCAACGGTGCGGCCGGGATCATCCCGGCGGTGCTGCACTACTACACCCGGTTCGTGCCGGGTGCCTCCGAGGACGGGGTGGTGCGGTTCCTGCTCGCGGCGGCGGCGATCGGCGTGCTGTTCAAGGAGAACGCCTCGATCTCCGGCGCCGAGGTGGGCTGCCAGGGCGAGGTCGGGTCGGCCTGCTCGATGGCGGCGGCCGGGCTGGCCGAGGCGCTCGGCGGCACCCCCGCCCAGGTGGAGAACGCCGCCGAGATCGGCATGGAGCACAACCTCGGGCTGACCTGCGATCCGGTGGGCGGGCTGGTGCAGATCCCCTGCATCGAGCGGAACGCGGTGGCCAGCATCAAGGCGATCACCGCCGCCCGGCTGGCGTTGCAGGGCGACGGCCGGCACGCGGTCTCGCTGGACAAGGTGATCAAGACGATGCGGGAGACCGGCGCCGACATGAAGGTCAAGTACAAGGAGACCGCCCGGGGCGGGCTGGCCGTCAACGTCATCGAGTGCTGACCCACCCGGCCGCGGCCCCGCTGGCCGCGGGGCCCCGCCGACCGGCTTGATCGCGGTGATCAGGGAGTTGGTATCGCGACGCGCCGACGACACGCGGGAACAGCTCCCTGATCACCGCGATCGAGGGGGGATGGGTTTGTGGCGAGGTTTCTGAGGGGGTTTTCCCGACTGGTAACCTTTGCCCCGTCAGCGGCTGTGTCGGCCGCCGGATCCGGGCTAGCCTGACCAGCACTATCGAGGACCCGACGAGCGGGAGCACGACGAGCGGGAGGCGGCGGTGACGGCTGGCGTGGCGGCGGTCTGGTCGCACCGCGGCACACTGCGACTGCTCGTCCGCCGCGACCTGGCGGTGAAGTACCAGCAGTCGGTGCTGGGCTACCTCTGGTCGCTGATCGAACCGCTCGGCATGGGCGCGATCTACTTCTTCGTCTTCGGCCTGCTCTACCGCTCGGCCACCAACCGCCACCTCGGCGACGCCGCCGACTCGTACCCGCTCTTCCTGATCACCGGTATCTTCGCCTGGATGTGGACCAGCTCGGCGATCGGCGAGGCCACCAACGCGCTCACCGGACAGGCCCGGCTGATCACCACCATGAACCTGCCCCGCGAGGTCTTCCCGATCGGCCGGGTGGCCGGCCGGTTCGCCGAATACCTCGCCGGGCTGCCGATCCTGATCGCCATCGCGATCGTCTACGCCTGGATCGGCAAGATCCACCTGGGCGTGACGCTGCTGGCCCTGCCGCTCGCCGTACTGATCCAGGCGACGCTGCTGATCGGCATCGCCCTGCTGCTCAGCTCGCTCAACGTCCTCATGCGGGACATCGAGCGGCTGATGCGGCTGGTCACCCGGGTGCTCTTCTACGCCACCCCGATCATCTACCCGCTGACCCTGGTCCGGAACTCCTCGCTGCCCGACTGGGTCAAGATCGCGTACGAGATCAACCCGCTGGTCGGGATCTTCCAGCTCCACCACGCCGTCTGGTACCCCGACGAGTTCCCCGACGCCCGGCTGCTCGCCGTGGCCGCCGGCGGCAGCCTGCTCGTCCTGCTCGCCGGCTGGTGGGTGTTCCGCCGGCTCGAACCCGCCGTACTCAAGGAGCTGTAGTGGGCGGGCCCATGATCGTCGCGGAGAACCTGGGCATCCGGTTCGTCCGCAACCGGCGGCGCAACCTGCGGCTGCGGGAGATGTTCATCCACCGGGGCGGACGGCAGCCCGGCAGCGGGGTCTTCTGGCCGCTGCGCGACGTCTCGTTCACCGTCGGGGCCGGCGACACGGTCGGGATCATCGGCCGCAACGGCACCGGCAAGAGCACCCTGCTGCGGCTGGTCGCCGGGGTGCTCATCCCCGACGAGGGCCGGATCAGCGTGCACGGGCCGGTCGCCCCGCTGCTCGAACTCTCCGCCGGCTTCTCCAACGACCTCACCGGCCGGGAGAACGTCCACCTGGTGGGCTCCCTGCACGGGCTGAGCACGAGTTTCCTCCGGCGACACTTCGATGAGATCATCGCCTTCGCCGGGGAACAGATCGAGAAGGCGATCGACACCCCGGTGCGGCACTATTCATCCGGGATGAAGGTGCGGCTGGGCTTTTCGGTGATCGCCCAGCTCCAGCACCCGGTCCTGCTGATGGACGAGGTGACCGCCGTCGGCGACGCCGATTTCCGCAAGAAGTGCTATGACACCATCGACCGGCTGATCGCCGAAGGTCGGACAGTGATGCTGGTTTCGCACAACGAGAACGACCTGACCCGGTTCTGCCGCCGGGGACTCTACTTCGACGGAGGACGGCTGCGGGTGGACGGCACCATCAACGAGGCCCTGGACGCCTACCACACCGTGGTCAGGCCGTGATGCTGGCGATTCTGCTCACCCCCACCCAGCCCGGCCCGCCCCTCACGCTCCCCGACGGCAAGCCGCTGGCGGCGCGACTGCGGGAGCAGTTGCGCGCCGCCGGGGCCCGGGACGTCGTACTCACCGACGACCCGAACCGGCTCGCCGCGCTCGCCGAGACCGCCCGGGAGCCGGTGCTGCTCTGCTCCGGCGACCTCGTCGCACACACCGCCGTGCTCCGGCACCTCGCCACCAGCCCGCTGCCCGGGACGGCCGCGCTGGTGCTGCCCGAGCGGGACGCCGGCCCGCTCGGCGTGCTGGAGGAACGCGGCCAGGTGGTCGGCACCGACCACTCCGGGGCCGCCGGCACCTCCGGCCTCACCTCGACCGGCGCCTTCGGCGGAGCCGTACGCCTCGCCGTGGCCGACCTGCCGGCGCTGGTCACCGCCGCCCGGGCCGCCGCGACCGCTCCGCCGGCCGGCATCGGGACGGCGACCGCGACCAGCGCGCCGGACCGGCTCTTCACCGCGCTGACCGGCTCCGGGATCACGATCTTCGCCTCCCGGGTACGCCTGCTCGTCGCCCGCCGGGTCACCGATCCGGCCGGGGTGGCCGCCGCCGAGGCCGCCGTGGCCGCCGTCGACTCCGACCGGGCCGAGCTGCGGCTCTCGGTCAAGGAGAAGGACGACTTCTTCACCACGTACTTCGTCAGCACCTGGTCGCCGTGGGTGACCAAGCTGAGCGCCCGGCTCCGGCTCACCCCGACCGGGGTGACCGCGATCTCGGTCCTCGTCACCGCGGTGGCGGCGGCGCTCTTCGCCCTCGGCGGCCGGCCCGCCCTGGTCACCGGCGCGATCCTGCTCTACCTCGGCTTCATGCTGGACTGCGTCGACGGGCAGCTCGCCCGCTACACCCGGCACTTCAGCCCCTGGGGCGGCTGGCTGGACACCATCGCCGACCGGGCCAAGGAATACCTCGTCTACGCCGGCCTGGCCGTCGGGGTGGAGCGGGCCGGCCTCGGCAACGGCTGGGCGCTGGCCATCGCCGCGATCACCCTGCAGACCGTCCGGCACATGACCGACACCTGGTACGGGGCCCTGCACGACGAGGCGGCCAAGCGCCCCCGGCCGGCCGGTCCCGCCGCCGGTGGCCTCGGCGACCGGCTCAGCGCCGCCTCCAACAAGGTGCAGGCGGACACCGGCTCGGTGTCGTACTGGCTGAAGCGCACCGTGGTCTTCCCGATCGGGGAGCGGTGGGCGCTGATCGCGCTGACCGTGGCGCTGTTCAACCCGCTGGTCAGCCTGGTCGCCGTACTGGTCTGGGGCGGGTTCGCCGCGGCGTACACGCTGGCCCTGCGTACCCTGCGGGCCCGGTCCATGCGGGTTCCGGTGCTGACCGGGGTGGACACCCTGCTGCACCGCGACGACGGGCCGGCGGCACGCTGGCTCGCCGGCCTCGGCCGGGCGGCCGGGCTGCCCGGCCCGCTGCCGATGGCCCTGTTCGGCGCCGCCGCCTCGGCGGTGCTGCTCGGGGCGGGCCTGGCCGGCCTCGGCGGCACCACCGCGCGCTGGTCGGTGCCGCTCGCCGTGCTCGTCGTGCTGCTCGCCGCGCTGCCCGCCGGGGTGCCGCACGGCCGCCCGCTGGACTGGCTGGTCCCGGCCGCGCTGCGCGCCGCCGAATACCTGCTGGTGATCGCGGTCGGGCTGGCCGTCGACGCCCCGGGCTGGATGACGTTCGCGCTGCTGTTCGTGCTGGCCCTGCGCCACTACGACCTCACCTCCCGGCTGGAGAAGCGGGAACGCGCGCCACTGCTCCGGCAGCTCGGGCTGGGCTGGGACGGGCGGCTGATCGTGCTCGGCGTCGCCGTCCTTCTCGGTCCGGGTGCGGCGCGGATCGCCATGCCGCTGCTGACCGGTTATCTCGGGGTGATTTTCGCGGTGAACGCGCTGCGTGGCTGGGTACGCAGGGACATCCCGGCGCCCCGGCGCCCCGCCGACGCCCAGCCCGACGGCGGTGCCCCGCTCGCGGCGGCCGGGGCGCGTACCGACCGGGCCGGGGAACGCGGCGAACCGGCCGGGAAGCGCGGGGAAGGGGACGGATAACGCCGCCCGTGGGGTGACCGGCGCCCGGGGCGCTGGCGGCGGGAAAGGGACGGATGACGCTGCCAGCGGGACCGGCGCGCACGGCGCTGATCAGCTTCGTCGTGCCGGTCTACCGGGTCCAGGGCTACCTGCGGGAGTGCCTGGACTCGATCCTCGGCCAGCCGTCGGTCCGGGACGTCGAGGTGATCGCCGTCAACGACTGCTCGCCGGACAGCTGCGGTGAGATCATCGCCGAGTACGCCGCCCGGGACGACCGGCTCCGGGTGGTGACCCTCGATGCGAACGTGGGGCTGGGCGAGGCCCGCAACATCGGCCTCGACCTGGCCACCGGGACGTACGTCTGGTTCCTGGACAGCGACGACTTCCTCGCGCAGGGCTGCCTGGCGGCGGTGGCGGCCCGGTTGCGCGCGGTCGAGCCGGAGGTGCTCGTCGTCGACCACGTACGGCTGCGCTGGAACAACTCGGTCGGGAGCAGCGGGATGGCCCGGGTGGTCCCGGACACCGGCGCGGAGCTGCACAGCGTGCGGGAACGCCCGGAGCTGATCCGGCTGCTGCACACCGCCTGGAACAAGGTGGTGCGCCGGGAGTTCCTGGCCGGCCTCGGCCTGCGCTTCGGACCCGGCTGGTACGAGGACGTCTCGTTCAGCTATCCGGTGCTGCTCGCCGCGCGCCGGATCAGCGTGCTGGACGTCGTCTGCGTCAACTACCGGCAGCGCCGCTCCGGCGCGATCACCGGCACCCGGGACGACCGGCACTTCGAGGTGTTTCCGCACTGGCGTCGGGTCTTCGAGCTGATGGGCCGGTGGGGGCCCGGGTACGACGACCTCCGGCCGCTGATCTTCGAGCGGATGATCTGGCACTACCTGATCGTGCTCGGCAACGGCCGGCGGGTCTCGCCGCACCTGCGCCGGCTCTTCTTCGAGCAGGTGGTCGCCGACTACCGCCGCTGGCTGCCCCCGGGCGGCTACCGGCTGCCGGACGGGGTCAACGGGCTCAAACAGCGGCTGGTGGCCGGCGGCCACTGGTGGCCGTACGCCCTGCTGCGGGCGCTGCACCGCTGCCGGGGCAGCCTCTCCGGCCGCGCCCGGCGGGTCGTGACGGCACCTCGGGCAGCGGCCCGGATCCCCTGGCCGGTCCCGGTGACCCGGGCCGGCCGGCTCGGCCGCACGGCGCTGCTGCGCGGCTACTACCACCTCCAGTTGCGCCGGCCGCTGGACCGGACGCTGGCGCTCTACGCGGCGTACTGGTACCGGGGCTATGCCTGCAATCCGGCGGCGATCCACGCCCGGGCCGCCGAACTGGTCCCGGAGGTCCGGGGGGTCTGGGTGGTCCGCCGGGACCGGGTGGCGGGGCTGCCGGACGGCGTGCCGTACGTGGTGGCCGGCAGCCGGCCGTACTTCCGGGCGCTGGCCCGGGCGCGGTGGCTGGTCAACAACGTCAACTTCCCGGACTACGTGGTGAAGCGGCGCGGCTCGGTGCACGTGCAGACCCACCACGGCACCCCGGTCAAGGTGATGGGGCTGGACCAGCAGCGGTATCCGCACGGTGCGGCCGGGCTCGACTTTCCGCGGCTGCTGCGCCGGATCGACCGCTGGGACTACAGCGTCACCGCCAACACCTTCTCCACCCAGATGTGGGAGCGGGCCTATCCGGCCGGCTACGTCACCCTGGAGACCGGCTATCCGCGCAACGACCGGCTGGTGAACGCCGACTCGGCGGAGGTGGCGGCGGTCCGGGCCCGGCTGGGGCTCGCGCCGGGCGACCGGGTGGTGCTGTACGCGCCGACCCACCGGGAGCACCAGCCCGGCTACGCGCCGCCGTTCGACCCCGGGGCGTTCCTCGGGGCGGTCGGCCCGGCCGGTCGGCTGCTGGTCCGGGGCCACTACCTCGATCCGGACGCCGCCCCCGCTCGGGACGCGGGCGCCACCGCCGGTACCGGGCCGGGGCGGGTGGCGGACGTGACCGGCCATCCGTCGGTCGAGGACCTGTACCTGGCGGCGGACGTGCTGGTCACGGACTACTCGTCGGCGATGTTCGACTACGCCACGCTGGACCGGCCGATCGTGATCTACGCCCCGGACTGGGACGACTACCGGCGGGAGCGCGGGGTCTACCTGGACGTCCTGGCCGAGGCGCCGGGCGCGATGACGACCAGCTTCCCGGCGCTGCTCGACGCGTTCCGTACCGGGGCGGTCGACGGCGCGGACGCGGCGCGGGCCCGGCGGCGGTTCCGGGACCGGTTCTGTGCCCTGGACGACGGGCGGGCGGCCGAGCGGGTGGTCCGGCGGGTGTTCCTCGGCGAAGGAGACTGACCCGCCTCGACGAAAGGCCCGCCGCCCGGCGGGGTCGGCCTGACACCCGGCGGCCCGGCGCCCGGCGGGGTCGGTCCGTCAGCCGGCGGGCGGGAGGTGTTCCTCGGCCCAGCGGGAGAGCTGGTTGAGCGCGGGCACCAGGGCGCGGCCCCGGTCGGTCAGCCGATAGGTGACGGTGACCGGTGGGCCCTCCTCGACGGTACGGGCGATGAGCCCGAATTCCACCAGCTCGGACAGCCGGTCGGAGAGCACCGAGTCGCTGACCCCGCCGATGGCCCGGGAAAGCTCCCGGAACCCGCCCGGCCCGCGCTGGAGGCTGCCGATGAGCAGGGCCGTCCAGCGCTTGCCGAGCACGGTGAAGGCGCGTGCCAGCGAGGCGTCCGCCTGTACGCAGCGCTCGGTCGGATCCGTCGGCATGCCCCAAGGCTAGCCGTGGGAATGGCGCTCGTTATTTCGAAGTTGCTAGCATCAGCAGTGCCACTTCGAATTCCAACAAACTTTGATCACCCCTGAGGAGACCGATGACCGAGCAGACCCAACCCCGCCCCACCGTCGTGGTGGTGGGCGGCGGCTACGCCGGAATCACCGCCGCCAAGAACCTCGACGAGGTCGCCGACGTGACCCTGGTCGACCCCACCGAGGCGTTCGTGCACAACGTGGCGGCCTGGCGGGCGCTGGTCGAGCCCGAGTGGCTGGACCGGATCTTCCTGCCGTACGACCGGCTGCTGAAGCGGGGCCGCTTCGTCCGGGACCGGGCCGTGGCGGTGGACGGCCGGGAGGTCACCCTGGCCTCCGGGGAACGGCTGAGCCCCGACTACCTGGTGCTGGCGACCGGCTCGTCGTACCCGTTCCCGGCGAAGGTGGACGAGCCCGACGTGGCGACGGCACGGGCCCGGTTGCGGCAGGCGCACTCGGCCCTGCTCGACGCCGAGCGGGTGCTGCTGATCGGTGCCGGCCCGTCCGGCCTGGAGCTGGCCGGCGAGATCAAGGCCTTCTTCCCGGAGAAGCACGTGACCGTCGCCGACGTGGCGCCGGACATCCTGACCGGCCCGTTCGACCAGGAACTCCGGGACGAGCTGCGCCGCCAGCTGGACAAGCTCGGCGTGGAGCTGCGGCTCGGCAGCCCGCTGCGGGCGCTGCCGGACGCCCCGCCCGCCACCCGGGCGCGGATCTCGATCGGCACCGAGGCGGGCGACGAGCTGACCGCCGACGTCTGGTACCGCTGCTTCGGGGTGACCCCGGCCACCGACTACCTGCGCGGCGCGCTCGACGGCGCGCGGAACGAGCGGGGCTACCTGCGCGTCGACGAGCGGCTTCGGGCCGGTGGCCAGGACCGGGTCTTCGCGATCGGCGACATGACCGACGCGGACCGCGACACCGCCGGTGCCGCCATGGGCCAGGCCGCGCTGGTCGCCGGCAACATCCGCGCCCTGATCACCGGCGGGGCCGAACTCGCCAGCTACCAGCCGGGACCGGCGGCCATCCTGGTGCCGCTCGGCCCGGAGGGTGGCGCCGGGCAGCTCCCCGGGATGGTGGAGGGGATCGCCGGACCGGAGGCCACCGCCGAGATCAAGGGCCGGAACATGCTTGTCGACAAGTACGAGGTCCTCTTCGACGCGGACCCGGCCGAGCGTCGCTGACGCCGGTCGTACACACGTTCTATCCACAGCCTGTGGATAGAACGTGTGTACGACGGTTGAGCTCCCCGCTGATCCGCCGCATCGCGTCGAGCACGGTCTGCCCGGATACGCCGGAACCCCTCTTCGACCACCACCTCGCCGGCAACCCGGAACTCGTCCGGCTGGCCCAGTGGAAGTGGCTGGAGCGGCCCGACGTCTCGCCGGCCGAGGCCGACTCCTACCGGGCCAAGGCCCGGGGCGCTGCTCACCGCCGGACATGCCCGGGGCGCCGCCGAGGTGACCGCCGTCGACCTGCTCCTGCTCACGCCCTGACCGGCGTCAGTCCGGGGGTGGCGGCTCGGCCCGGCGTACGCGCTGCCGGATCCGCTCCCCGGCCAGCTCGGCGTAGCGGCCGGCGACGAACCGGGTGGCGTGGGCCAGTGACCTGATCCCGCCGACCGCGATCGTGTCCACCCCGGCCAGCGCCGCCCGGCGGGACCGCTTGTCCGGCCGGACCACGAGCCGGGGCCGGGGCGGCACCCAGTGGGTCTCCGGCAGCGGCCGCAGGTCCACCACCCCGAGGTCGTCGCCGCTGACCCAGCGCCGGCCGGCCACCTCGGCGACCACCTGGTCGAGCGGCTCGTCCGGGCGCCGTACCCGGGCCGCGCGGCTCAGCGCCGAGGTGCGCCACAGCGAGACACCGTCCTCCGCCGAGCTGGCGCCGGTCGGCAGCAGCCGGACCAGGCCGACCTGCCACCGGTCCGCGACCGCCACCAGCCGCCGTACGGTGTCCGCGTCCACCCCGAGGTGCGGGGGGACCTCCAGCAGGTACGGCCCCGGGAAGGCGGTGGCCGGCGCCGACCCGGCCAGCACCACCCGGGGTTCCGAGCGGTACGTCGCGGCGAGCAGCCGGCGGTCCAGCAGCGGGTCGGCGAGCACCGAGCGCCGCTCGTCGGTGACCTCCGCCCAGTCCGCCACCAGCACCACGCGCAGGTCGTGCTCGTCGCTGGCGAGCAGCCGGTCGACACAGGTGCGGACCAGCTCGTACCGGCCGTGCGCCGGCACCACCGCGGTGACCAGCGGGACGGCCCAGCCGCGGTGCGCCGACGGTCGCAGGTAGCGGGGTTGGGGCATCAGGTCGGCCAGGAACGGGCGGTTGTAGCGGCGCAGCGCCTCGCCCCGGGTCATCATGTGCGACGGGCCGAGGTGCCAGCTACGGGCTCCGGGCTCCGGCACGAAGACGGCCCCCGCCTGGGCGAGCCGGTAGCCGAACTCGGTGTCCTCGCCGAGCCGCAGCTCGGTGTTGATCCCGCCGGTCTCCTCGTACAGGTCGCGGGTGAGGGCGGCGGTGGCACCGACGTGCGCCCGGAAGTTGAGGTGGTCGCCCGCCCGGAGCTGGTCGGTCTCCTCGATCAGGCGCTCCACGTAGTCGTGTGGCTCGGTCTCGGCGAGCGGGAAGAGTTCGTCGACGGTGCCGGCGGCACAGCGTTGCGCGACCTGCTCGGCGGTGGGCCAGGCGTCGGCCACGAAACGCTTGTAGCCGAGCGTCACCACCTCGTCGCTGACGTGCTGCCAGCGCACCTGCGCCGCGACGTGCTCCGGAAAAACGATCATGTCCGCGTCGAGCCAGTGCAGGATCTCGCCCTCGCTGCGGCGGGCCCCGACGTGCAGGGCGTTCGAGCGGCCCCAGCCGGTGGACGTGTCGCAGACCCGGACGATCCGGCAGTGCTCCGGGCGGATCGGCGGCAGCGCGACCGGCGGGCCGCTGCCGTCGTCGACGACCACCACCTCGAACAGGGCGGCCGGATAGGTCTGGTGGCGCAGCGCGGCCAGCGTGAGGTCCAGCGACGGCTGGCAGTTGTGCGCCGGGATGACCATCGAGACGGACCGGGTCGGCCGCCAGTCGCCCAGCTCGGGCGGGCGCAGTGGGCTCCAGTCGTTGCGGAACAACCGGATGGGGGCGCCGGCCGGGACGGCCGCGCGACTACCGCTGGACACGCGCCACAGTGTAACGACGTGATCGCGCAGGGCTGATGGATCCGAGGTAGACGCGGCCGGGTTTGTGGAAATTCTCCGCCGGGTCGGCTCGGGATCTTCCGAACCCTCCGCTACCGTGAGTGTCTTGGCGATGGCGGGGCGTGCGCCCACGATGGACGGGAAGGGCTCCGTCCGTCACCGGTCGACGAGGGGATCGGCTTGCCGAGCAGGGACAACCCGGAGAAGTACCTCCGCTGGCGGGTGACCGTCGGCGACCCGGCCGGGTGGCGGCGCCAGCGGTGGCCGCTCGCCATGCTCGGCGCCCGGCAGACCGAGGTGCCGGAGCCGGCCGGCCGGCGTACCGGCCGCCCGGTGGGGCCCTGGGAGCGGCTGTTCGCGTCCCGGATGGTCGTCGCCGCCCAGTCGGTGCGATGGCTGCGGCACCTGCTCGACCATCCGGTCTCGCTGGCCAAGGTCCGCCGGGTCACCCTCGTGGTCGACGACTGGCACATCCCGCAGCGCGGCTGGTCCGGCCGGCTCGGGCCGCTGCCGCACCTGCTCAATCAGCGGATCCGGATGCCCCGGCACGACCGGGGGCGGGCGGTGGTCGAGATCGAACTGCGGTGGTCCGTCCCGCTGCGTGCGGTGGTCGCCGCCGTGCTGCCGCTGCTCGCCCCGGGCCGTTCGATGCCGGTGCCGGCCAGCCCCGACCTGACCGCCCGGGACGTACTGCCCGGCTGGCTCGGAGCGGGCCCGACCGTCGCCGTGGTGGCCGGCGAGCTGCCGGGCAGCGACGACATCCGGGCGCACGACCTGGTGCTGGAGCCGGCCGACAGCGTCACCGACGGCGCCGGTGCCGTCGCGCCCGCGTACCGGGCACGGCTGGCCGTCGACCCGCTCGTCGCCGGGCTCAACGCCGGCCCCGGGCTGGTGCTGGTCGACCTCGAACACGCCGTGGCCACCGGCCGGTACGGCCCGTTCGGGCCGGACGCACCCCGGGCCGAGCTGACCGTCGACCCGGAGGACCGGAGCTGGCGGATCACCGGACCGGGCGGGTCCACCCCGGACGGCGGCCCGGGCGGCCTGGCCCGGGGGCGGCTCGACCGGCCCTGGCTGCCCGAGGAGGTACGGGCGGCGCTGGCCGGGATCGGTCTCGTGGAATGCCGGCTGCCCGGTCGGCATCCGGCCGGCGAGGCGGCTCTGCTGGTGCACCTGGCGCTGGCCGGAGTCCCGGTGCACGCACCCGACCTGCCGCCGGCCTGCCGGGCGCACCTGGCCGAGGAGTTCGCCGGCCCGGTCGGCGACCCGCTGCCCGACCGGTACGCCTCCGACCTGGACTGGGAGGTGCGGGCGGTACGCCAGCGGCGGACCGCGATGCGCTGTCACGGCCGGGCGACGGCGCTGCCCGCGATGGCGGCGCCCGCCTTTCCGGGCGTCGCCGAGCTGCCCTCGGTGACCGCGCTGCTGGTCACCCGCCGGTTGGGGTACGTGCTGGACGCCGTCGCCGCGATCGAGGCGCAGACCTATCCGGAGCTGGAGATCGTGCTCTGCCTGCACGGCGTCGAGCTGTCGGCCGGGCTGCGGTCCCGGCTGGCCCGGTGCGGCCGTCCACTGGAGATCCTCACGGTGCCGGCCGGGCAGAGCTTCGGGGCGGCGATGGGGCGGGCGACGGCCCGGGCCCGGGGCAGCCTGGTGACCAAGTTCGACGACGACGACACGTACGGGCCGGAGCACGTCTGGGACCTGGTGCTGGCCCGGCACCACTCCGGCGCCACGGTGGTCGGCAAGGCGGCCGAGTTCGTGTACCTGGAGACTCTGGACACCACGGTGCGCCGGGACGCCGGGGAGCCGGAGACGTTCACCAGGCTGATCGCCGGGGGCACCATGCTGATCAGCCGGGGCGACCTGGAGGAGGTCGGCGGTTGGCGCCCGGTGCCCCGGTCCGTCGACCGGGGGCTTCTCGACCGGGTCCGCCGGGCCGGCGGGCTGGTCTACCGGACCCACCCGCTGGGCTACGTCTATCAGCGGCGCACCGCCGGGCACACCTGGGACCCGGGGCTGGAGTACTTCCTGCGGGGCGGTGGCACGCAGTGGTCGGGGTTGCCCCGGCACGGCGAGTTCGGCACGCTCGGTCCGCGCGGCGCCCCCGCCCGGTAAGCCCGGCTTGGGGCGATTGACACGTTCCAATTGGTTCCAATGGGCTCGGTAACCGTCATGTCACAACATGAACATGGCACGTTTACCCGATGGGCGTAAGCGATGATCCTCGTCACAGTCATTCCGGGCTGGCCATAACGCTGCGGGGAGGTGACGGTGACAGCCGTCGCGCTCAAGGACGTCACGAAGGTGTTCCCGGACGGAACGGTGGCGGTCGACAACGTCAATCTCGACGTCAATGACGGAGAGTTCATGGTGTTGCTCGGCCCCTCCGGCTGTGGCAAGTCCACGGTCCTCCGGATGGTCGCCGGGTTGGAGGATCCGAGCAGTGGCGCCATCCTGCTCGACGGCGAACTCGCCAACGAGCTGCCGCCCCGGGAGCGCCGGATCGCGATGGTCTTCCAGGACTTCGCGCTCTACCCGCACATGACGGTGGGGGACAACATCGCCTTCCCGCTGCGGCTCGCCGGGGTGGAGCAGGGGCCGAGGAGTGAGCGGGTGGCCGACGTGGCCGCCGCGCTGGGCATCGGCGACGTGCTGGCGCGCAAGCCCGGACAGCTCTCCGGCGGGCAGCGCCAGCGGGTCGCGATGGGCCGGGCGATCGTCCGCCGGCCCGGACTGTTCCTGATGGACGAGCCGCTCTCCAACCTCGACAGCGGGCTCCGGGCCGAGCTGCGCGCGGAGATCTCCGGGCTGGTCCGCGAACTCGGGGTCAGCACCATCTACGTCACCCATGACCAGGCCGAGGCGCTGACCATGGCGGACCGGGTGGCGATCATGCGCAAGGGCGTGCTGCAGGACGTCGGCACCCCGACCCAGGTGTACGGCCGGCCGGCGACCCTCTACGTCGCCGCGTTCCTCGGCAGCCCCCGGATGAACCTGCTGGAGGCGACGGTCTACGTCCACCTCGACCGGTACGTCACGCTCAACCTCGGCGAACAGTCGCTCTACCTGCCGTGGGACGACATCCGGGCCCGCGCGGTGGCGCACTACCACGGTGAGCGGATCGTGGTGGGGATGCGGGCGGAGGCGCTGACCCCGGTCGCGCCGGACGCCCCCGGCGACGTGCTCCAGGGCCGGATCAGATATCTCGAACACCACGGGCACGAGTCGCTGGCCTTCCTCGACATCGGCGCCACCGCGATCGTGGTGGACGACCTCGGGGGCCCGGTGACCGAGGCGCGGACCGCCGGCACCGGTCAGCGGATCCGCCGGCTCGGCCAGGTGATGCAGCGGCTGGCGGGTCGCCCCGCGCCGCGGGCCACCCCGGAGAACCCGCCCGGCTCGACCCGGGACAGCGTGCTGAACGACCCGGGCCGCCACCACCGGCGGCCGGCCGAACTCGCGGTACGGCTCGCGCCGTACCCGGCCGTCTCGGCGGGCCACCCGATGGCCATCTCGGTACGGATGGACGCGCTGCACTTCTTCGACGAGCGCGGCGACCGCATCGACGTGGGATGGCGCTGACGCTGCTCGCGCCCGGCCGCCGGCGCTGACGGCGCGCGCGCCCGCTGCCGGTGTTAAGCGGGGGCCCTTCCTCTACCGAAAGCGATAACAGGGGGCCCTTCCTTACCGGCAAGCCCTGATTTTGGCCCTGAGTTCCGGCGTCCGCCCTGGACTGCGGCTCTGATAGGAAGACACGCTACATGTAGGTGTCCGAGATATCGGAGTGGTGCGGAACGGTGGGGGGCGGACGATGGCCGGCGGAGGATCGCGGCGATTGATGAAGGCGCTGGTCGGCATGCTCGCCGGGGTGCTGCTGCTCTGCGGGGCCGGCTCGGCGGTCGGCGTCCGGGTCTGGACCAGTGCCGTCGTCGACACCCGCGGGAAGGTCGACTTCGTCAACCGGCTCGCCGTGCCGCCGCTGGCGCAGTCCCGGATCGACGAGCGGGGCCGCCGGGTCTTCGACCTGCGGGCCCAGCCCGGCCGGCGCGACTTCGGTCGGGGCGGGCCCACCCCGACCTGGGGTTACAACGGCGACTACCTCGGCCCGACGCTGCGGGCGAAGCGCGGCGAGGAGGTGCTGGTCAACGTCGCCAACGGGATCGGCGAGCCGACCAGCGTGCACTGGCACGGCATGCACCTGCCGGCGGCGATGGACGGCGGCCCGCACCAGATGGTCGCCCCGGGCGCGACCTGGTCGCCGCACTGGCGGGTCGACCAGCCGGCGGCCACCCTCTGGTACCACCCGCACCCGCACGGCGAGACCGAGCAGCACGTCTACCGGGGACTGGCCGGAATGTTCATCCTGGACGACGACGAGTCGGCCCGGCTCGACCTGCCCCGGCGCTACGGCGTCGACGACATCCCGCTGATCGTCCAGGACCGTGCCTTCGAATCCGACGGCCGGTTCGACGACGGGACCGGCGAACTCGGCGGGATCGGCATCCTCGGCGACACGCTGCTGGTCAACGGCACCGTGGCGCCGTACCTCGACGTGCCGGGCGAGCGGGTCCGGCTGCGCCTGCTCAACGGCTCGAATGCCCGGACCTACGACTTCGGGCTCGCCGACAACCGGAGCTTCGCCCTGGTCGGCACCGACGGCGGGCTGCTGACCGCCCCGCACCAGACCCGCCGGATCCGGCTCTCCCCCGGGGAGCGGGCCGAGATCGTGGTGTCGATGCGCCCCGCCGAGCGGGTGACGCTGCGCAGCTATCCGCCGGAATCCGGACTCGACTTCTTCAACCGCCGGTTCACCGGCGGGTCGGACACCTTCGACGTGCTCCAACTGCGGGCCGCCGGCACGCTCCAACCCTCGCCCGAGGTGCCGACCAGGCTCGCCCCGATCGAGCGGCTCGACCCGGCCTCGGCGACCACCACCCGCCGGTTCGACCTCGCCGGCCGCGACATCAACGGCAGGCGGATGGACCTGGGCCGGATCGACGCGGTGGTCACCCGGGACAGCACCGAGATCTGGGAGATCAACAAGGTGGACGGCACCCCGCACAGCTTCCACGTGCACGACGTGCAGTTCCAGGTGCTCTCGGTCGCCGGCCGGGAACCGCCGCCGGAGCTGCGCGGCTGGAAGGACACCATCCTGCTGGAGGCGCGGCGGCCGGTCCGGATCATCGCCCGGTTCGCCGACTACGCCGACCCGGACATGCCGTACATGTTCCACTGTCACCTGCTCCGCCACGAGGACCAGGGGATGATGGGGCAGTTCGTGGTGGTGGAGCCGGGCCAGCGGCCGGGCCGGCCCCCGGCGGCCGGCGCCGGGCACGCCGGGCACGGCTGAGCGGGCTCCCCAGGGCGCGAGGCGCGGGTTCGCCCGGCGTGGGAGACCGGTAAAGCACGCCGGGCGGGGACACCCCGGTTAAGTTGTAGAGCGTGCTGGGCCTACCCGATCACGTGACGGCATGCCTCTTCGACCTGGACGGGGTGTTGACCCAGACCGCCCGGGTGCACAACGCCGCCTGGGCGCGGACGTTCGACGACTTCCTCCAGCGGCACGCGGCCCTGACCGGCGAGCCGTTCCGGCCGTACGACCCGGCCGCCGACTACAACCGGTACGTGGACGGCCGGCAGCGCGCCGACGGGGTACGCACCTTCCTCGCCTCGCGCGGGATCACCCTGCCGGAGGGGCACCCCGACGACCCGCCCGGGGCCGACACCGTCAACGGGGTCGGCAACCGGAAGAACGTCGTACTGCTCCAGCGGATCCGCACCGACGGCGTGCAGCCGTACGCGGGCTCGGTGGACTACCTGCACGCCGCCCAGCGGGCCGGGCTGCGCCGGGCGGTCGTCTCGGCCAGCGCCAACTGCGCGGACGTGGTGATGGCCGCCGGCCTGTCCCCCCTGCTGGAGGTACGCGTGGACGGCGTCGTGGCCCGGCAGCGGGGCCTGCGCGGCAAACCCTTCCCGGACACCTTCCTGGCCGCGGCGGAGGCGTTCGGCGTCCGGCCCGAACAGGCCGCCGTCTTCGAGGACGCCCTCGCCGGCGTCGCCGCCGGCCGGGCCGGCGGCTTCGGGTACGTGATCGGGGTCGACCGGGTCGGCCAGGCCGACGACCTGCGCGCGCACGGCGCCGACGTGGTGGTCCGGGACCTCGCCGAGCTGCTGACCGCCGCCGACCCCCCGCGACCCCGGGCGGGCGGCGCGGGATCGACCGAAGGCGCCGCCACGTGATCCGGGAACGGGCCTATCCGGTCGAGCCGTGGCACGTCCGGGAGACCCGGCTCGACCTGGACGTGCTGGCCCAGGCGGAGTCGGTCTTCGCGCTCTCCAACGGGCACATCGGGCTGCGCGGCAACCTGGACGAGGGGGAGCCGCACGGGCTGCCCGGCACGTACCTCAACTCCTTCTACGAGCTGCGCCCGCTGCCGTACGCCGAGGCCGGCTACGGCTTCCCCGAATCCGGCCAGACGATCGTCAACGTCACCAACGGCAAGCCGATCCGGCTCCTCGTCGACGACGAACCCTTCGACGTGCGGTACGGCGACCTGCTCAACCACGAGCGGGTGCTCGACCTGCGGGCCGGCACCCTGCACCGGGCGGTCGAGTGGCGCTCGCCGGCCGGCGACACGGTGCGGATCCGCAGCACCCGGCTGGTCTCCTTCAGCCAGCGCTCGGTCGCGGCGATCTCCTACGAGGTGGAGCCGGTCGACACCCCGCTGCGGCTGATCGTGCAGTCCGAGCTGGTCGCCAACGAGCAGTTGCCCGCGCAGAGCCGGGACCCCCGGGTGGCGGCGGTGCTGGAGTCGCCGTTGCAGGGCGAGGAGCGCCTCGTGCACAGCGACGGCGGGCTGTTGATCCACCGGACCAAGGCGAGCGGCCTGCGGGTGGCCGCCTCGATGAGCCACGAGGTGTACGGGCCGGAACGCAAGCTGGTCGGCACCGAGGCGTACGAGGACTGGGCCCGGACCACCGTGACCTGCGTACTGCGCCCCGGGGAGAAGCTGCGGATCGTCAAGTACGTGGCGTACGGCTGGTCGAGCCGCCGGTCCCGGCCGGCGCTGCGGGACCAGGTCGCCGCGGCGATCGCCGGCGCCCGTTTCTCCGGCTGGGACGGGATGTGCGCCGAGCAGCGCGCGTACCTCGACGAGTTCTGGGACGCCTCGGACGTGCGGGTCGAGGGCGACCCGGAGGTGCAGCAGGCGGTCCGGTTCGGCCTCTACCACGTGCTCCAGGCCGGCGCCCGGGCCGAACTGCGACCGATCGCGGCCAAGGGGCTGACCGGCCCCGGCTACGACGGGCACGCCTTCTGGGACACCGAGCAGTTCGTGCTGCCGGTGCTGACCTACACGCTGCCGTCCGCGGTCGCCTCCGCGCTGCGCTGGCGGCACTCCACCCTGCACCTGGCGCAGGAGCGGGCCAGGACGCTCGGGCTGCGCGGGGCCGCGTTCCCCTGGCGGACCATCCGGGGCCAGGAGACCTCGGCGTACTGGCCGGCCGGGACGGCCGCGTTCCACATCGCGGCCGACATCGCCGACGCGGTGCGACGCTACGTCCAGGCCACCGGCGACGAGCAGTTCGAGCGGGAGGTGGGGCTGGAGCTGCTGGTGGAGACGGCCCGGCTGTGGCGCTCGATCGGCCACCACGACCGGCACGGCCGGTTCCACCTCGACGGGGTGACCGGCCCGGACGAGTACACGTCGGTGAAGAGCGACAACGTCTACACCAACCTGATGGCCCAGCGGAACCTGCTCGCCGCCGCCGAGGCGGCGACCCGGCACGGCGAGGAGGCCTGGCGGCTGGGCGTCGACGACGAGGAGACCGCCGCCTGGCGGGACGCGGCCAACGACATGCACATCCCGTACGACCAGGAGCTCGGGGTGCACCCGCAGGTGGAGGGGTTCACCCGGTTCCAGGAGTGGGACTTCGCCGACACCCCGCCGGAGCAGTACCCGCTGCTGCTCAACTACCCCTACTTCGACCTGTACCGCAAGCAGGTGGTCAAGCAGGCCGACCTGGTGCTCGCCATGCACTGGCGCGGCGACGCCTTCACCGACGCCGAGAAGGCGGCCAACTTCGCCTACTACGAGCGCCGTACGGTCCGCGACTCGTCACTGTCGGCGTGCACCCAGGCGGTGCTGGCGGCCGAGGTGGGGCACCTCGAACTGGCGCACGACTATCTGGGCGAGGCCGCCCTGATGGACCTGCACGACCTCAACCAGAACACCCGGGACGGCGTGCACGTGGCCTCGCTGGCCGGCGCCTGGATCGCCCTGGTGGCCGGGTTCGGCGGGCTGCGGGACCACACCGGCACGCTGGCCTTCGCGCCCCGGCTGCCGAGCCGGCTGGAGCGGTTGGAGTTCTCGCTGATGTGGCGCGGGCTGCACCTGCGGGTCGACGTACGCCAGCGCGAGACGACGTACTCGCTGCGCAACGGTGGGGCCGGGGCCGGGATGGAGCTGCGGCACCACGGCGACCTGGTCCGGGTCACCAGCGACGAGCCGCTGACCCTGCCGGTGCCGCCGGCGCATCCGCCGGGTCCCAGGCCGGAGCAGCCGGCCGGCCGGGCGCCGGTGCGACGCACCGCCGAGCACGAGCCCTAGGCCGGCCCGTTCTACAGCAGCGACAGGTGTACGTGGTTGGTGTGGTCGCTGGACGGGTCGCCGTGCGAGGCACCGTAGGACTTCCAGCCGGTGGCCGGGAACCAGATCTGCCGGTACCAGATCACGTAGAGCACCCCCAGCCGGTCGGCGTTGCGGACGAAGAACGCGGCCAGGTTGTTGCCGTACGTCTTGTCGGCGCCGTGGGCGTCGCCGCCGAAGCCCCCGGGCGCGGAAGAGAAGTCGCAGGCCCGCCCCTTGGGGTGCTCGTAGGGGCCGCCGGGCCGGTAGCACGAGGTGTACCGCTTGAAGCCGGCGCGCCGGGCCTCGGTGTAGGCGTGCAGGGTGCGCGGCGTGACGCAGCCGGAGGTGGTCGGGTCGGCCCGGCCGCACGACTGCCTCGGCCAGGACCCGTCGCCGTTGCGCGGGGCCGGCCGGGCGACCGGTGAGTCGGCGGCGACGAAGCCGCCGGTGGACCTGCCGCCGACCAGGGCGAGGGCCCGTTCCGCCTCCCGCTTCTGCCGCTGCATCACGGCCACCTGCCGGCGCGCCTCGGTGACCTCGGCGTCGAGTGCCAGCTTCGCCCGGCTGGCGCGCTCCCTGGCCTGGTTGAGCTCGTGCAGCCGGTGGTTGTCCCACAGCGCCATGGTCTCCAGCCCCCGGGCGCGTTCCAGGAAGTCGTCCGTCGACGAGCTGTTGAGCAGTGCCAGCACCGGCCCGATCCGGCCGGTGCGGTAGGCGTTGCGGGCCAGCAGGTCGATCTCGGGCCCCAGTTCCGCGATCCGGTCCTGCACCTCGCGCAGTTCGGTGGCGAGTCGCGCCTGGCGCGCCTGGGACCGGGCCAACGCGGTCCTGGCCTGGACGTAGCCGCGACCGGTGGCCTCCAGCACGTCCCGCAGCAGTGGTGTGCCGCCCTCGTCCCCCGGTACGCCCGGAGGCGGCGACGCCGAGCCGGCGCCGGGGCGGAGCACAGCTCCGGCCAGCGCACCGACGACCACCACCACCGTCAACGCCAGCGTGCACCGCCGACGCCCCGATGCCGTCATGCACGTTCCTCCCGTCGGCCGCCTGCCGGGTTAGCTGACGGGCTCGGGACGGAACAACCCCTACCGCGGGCGCGGATTAACCCCACCTACCTGGTTCCCCGGCTCGCCATGTGGCGATTCGGCGGCGGCCGTGCCGGCGGGGGTCACCGGCGCCAGACCGCGGTCAGCTTAGCGGATTCCGGTGCCGGTCCGGGCCGAAATCGGGGCGATCAGGCAGGGAAAACTCCGCAGCGGAATCGAATGGTCACCGGTTGGGGCCGCTGGAGGGCAGCCCGGCCGAGTCGTGCGGCGGTAGCCGGCGCGGGTCGTCGAGGCTGCGCGCCTTGGCCGCCTCGTCCGCCCAGTCGCCCCGGCCGCCGGGCTCCTCCTGGCGCTCCTCCTCCGCCTCGGGGGCGGCGGTGGTGGGCTCGGATCGAGCGGGTTCCTGGCGGGTCATGGCATCCCTCACTTCGCCGAAGGTCGTCCAGCGGCCTTCCCGCCGTGCCCGCCGGCAAACGCCGGCCGCCCGGACCGGCGCCGGGGCGTACGGCCGGCCGGGCGGGGCGGTTGGCCACCGGACCAGCGGGTACGACCGGCCGAGGGCGTGGGCCGGGGAGCGGGGGCGACCGGAGCGGAGGCGACAGGATGGGTACCCGGACGACCGAGACGACGATCCCGACCGGCGGCGTCGAGCTGACCGGTGACCTCGTGGTGCCCGCCGACCCGAGCGGGATCGTGCTCTTCGCGCACGGCAGCGGCAGCTCGCGGCACAGTCCGCGCAACCGCGCCGTCGCCGGGACGCTCAACCGGTACGCGTTGGCGACCCTGCTGGTCGACCTGCTCACCCGGGGCGAGGAGGAACTCGACGACCGGACCGGAGAGCTGCGTTTCGACATCGGGCTGCTCACCGGGCGGCTGGTGGGGATCGTCGACTGGTTGCGCGGCGGTGGCGCCGGCGCCGCGCTGCCGATCGGTCTCTTCGGCGCCAGCACCGGCGCCGCCGCCGCGCTGTCCGCGGCGGCCGCCCGGCCGGCCGAGGTGCGCGCGGTGGTGTCGCGCGGCGGGCGCCCGGATCTGGCCGGTCCGGACCTGTCCCGGGTACGGGCCGCCACGCTGTTGCTGGTCGGCGGGCTGGACGAGCAGGTGATCCCGCTCAACGAGCAGGCGCTGGCCCGGATGGGGCCGGTGGCGCAGCTGCGGATCGTCCCCGGCGCGACGCACCTGTTCGAGGAGCCGGGAACCCTGGAGCAGGTGGCCCGGGACGCCGCCGGCTGGTTCGGCACCCACCTGGGCGCCGGCCCGGCGGACCCGCCCGGCCGGGCGGGATAGCCGCAGCCGCGCAGCGGCGGCAGGTGGTCCAGGTTCTTCAGGGACAGCCCACCGCACGTCGGTACCGGCGTCTCGGCCGGCGGGGGCACCGCGTGGGGAGCCGGGCGGGTCAGCTCGGCGGTGCCCCGGTCGCGGTGCGGTATGCCGCGACGCCCGGACCGGTGCTCCCGGCGACCGGTCGGGACGGCCGGCCGTCCGGCTCGGTGGGGAGCACCGGGAAGCCGTCCGAGCGGTAGCAGAGTTCGTCGGCGGTGACGATGCCCACCTCGTGACCGGGCAGGGCGGCCAGCCAGCGCAGCCCGGAGACGCCCATCGCCACCCCGGCGGTCGCGTACGCGTCGGCGCGGCCGAGGTCGGCGCCGACCACGGTCACCGAGGTCAGGCCGGTCGCCGGCACCCCCCGGTACGGGTCGACGACGTGGAAGCCGCGCTCGTACGTGCCGGAGGTGGCGATGGCGAAGTCGGTGCCGCCCAGCACCCAGCAGACCCTGTCCGGCTGCCACGGATGCCGGATGCCGATCCGCCACGGTTCACCGGGTCGGGGCCCGCCCCGGGCCCGGATGTCGCCGCCGGCGTTGATCCAGTGCGCGTCGCAGCCGGCGGCCAGCAACCGGTCCGAGGCCACCTGCACCGACCAGCCCTTGACGAAGCCGGACGGGTCGAAGCGCCCGGTCGCGTACGCGTCGAAGTAGCCGTCGGTGTCCCGCCACAGGTCGGCGCAGGCGTCCACGACCAGGCGGAAGTCGGCCGACGAGTCCTCGATGGAGAGCTCACCCCGGTCGAACCGGTTGACCTCGCTCTGCTCCTTGTACGTGCTGAACCGCAGGTCCACCTCGCGGAACCAGTCGAAGACCTCCTCGGCCAGCTCGGCCAGCCGGGCCGCCGGCAGCGGGGTGGCGAGGTGCAGGCTGATCGGCGTACCCATGATCTGTTCGACCCGGCGGAGTCCGGCGGTGGCCATCGGATCAGGCCTTCGCCTTGTCCAGCGCCGACTGGAGCGACGCCCGGTACGCCGCGCTGGTCAGGCTCGCGCCGGAGACGGTGGAGATGTCCGCGCTCTGCGCGGCGAGCGTCGCCTGGCGCAGCCTCGGGATCGCGCCGGTGTTGATGCCGACGCTGGTCGGGTCGTCGTCCGGGTAGCTGGCGTCGACGTCGGAGACCTTGCCGTCGCTGACCGTGACGGTGACCTTGATGCTGCCGTACGCGTAGGTGGCGCCGGCGCCGGCGAAGGTGCCGTCGCGCAGGCCGCTCGACGCGGGCGGCTTGGCGGTGGCCTTCTTCGCCGGCGGCGCGCTGGTCTTCCGGCCGGCCGGGGCCTTCGGGCTGGCCTCACCGCCGGCCGCCGGCGCGTCGTCGCCGGTCTCCAGCGCCACCTGGGTTTCGGAGCCCGGTGCCGGGGTGCCGAGCTTGGCCCCGACGAGCAGGGTGGTGCCGATGGCGGTGCCGAGCACGGCGAAGGCGGCGCGACGCACGGGGGGTACCTCCGGGGGGTTCTTCGGGACGGGCTCAGGTGGGGAACGGGCGCAGGACGGGACGGGCTCAGAACTCGAACGGGTCGAGGTGGATCTGCCGGCGGGGCACCCGGAGCTTGCGCATGGTGCGCAGCGAGACGTCCACCAGGCCGGGCGGCCCGCAGAGGTAGATGTCCCGGCGGCGCACGTCCGGCACCAGCTCGCGCATGCCCTTGGCGGTGAAGAGGTGGCGGGGCGCCACGTCCTCGCGGGAGCCGATGACGTACCAGACCTGCGCCTCGCGGGCCCGGGCCAGCCAGTCCAGCTCGTCGCGGAAGAGCAGCTCCTCCTCGGTACGGGAGCGGTAGATGACCACCGTGTGCTCGGGCAGGTCCTCCAGCAGGGCGCGGATCGGGGCGATGCCGCTGCCACCGGCGATGAGCAGGGCGCGCGGCCGGATCGCCCGGTTGGCGGTGAAGACCCCGGAGGGACCCTCGGCGAAGATCCGGGTACCCGGCTCCAGGTACTGGAGAGACTCGGTGTGGTCCCCGACAATCTTGACGGTCAGCCGCAGCCACTGCTCGTTCGGGGCGGCGGAGAGCGAGAACGGGTGCGCCTGCCACCAGCAGCCCTTGGTCAGGAACCGCCACCGGAAGTACTGGCCCGCCCGCGCGTCGAGCTCGTCCAGCCGGTGCCCCGAGATGTAGATGGAGACCATGTCCGAACCCTCCGGGACCACGTCCTCGACCCGGAGCCGGTGCCGCAGGTTGAACCTGATCGGCGAGATGATCCGTCCCCAGAGGACGGAGCAGATCACGAAGACGTAGAGGCCGGCCCAGAAGTACCGGCCGAAGCCCGACCGGACGAACTCCTGCCCGGTGGCGAACTGGTGCCCGTAGCTGAACAGCAGCACCAGGTAGGTGCTCAGGTGCAGGTAGTACCAGAGCTCGTAGTTCATCATCCGGCGTACGGCCCGGATCGCGAGCAGCGCGATGCCGACCATGATGCCGGTGGCCACCGCGGCGCTGATCATGTCCTCGTACGTGCTCAGCAGCCGCCAGGTGCCGTCCACCACCGGCTCGTTGGTGAGCTTGCTGTAGCCGACCGCGATGAACGCGACGTGCGCCAGGATGGCGAGCAGCAGGAACGCGCCCAGCTCCCGGTGCCAGATCAGCAGCGAGTGCGCCCCGATCCACCGTTCCAGCCAGCGGACCCGGCTCATCAGCAGCACCTGGGCCAGCAGCAGGAAGCCGCCGACCAGGCCGGTGAGCCGACCGGCGGCGATGAGGATGTCCGCGGTGGTGGCGATGGAACCGGTCGGGGTGTTCAGCCACCAGAGTTCGAGGGTGGTGGCCAGGGCCGACCAGAAGACGATGTGGAAGAAGAGCCGACCGCTGCGGTCGTACGTCTCGACCTCGGCGGTCTCCCGGTGACGCGCGTCGTTCGCGGCGTACGGTGCCGGGCGGTACGGCGGCGCGTCCTCGGCGTACGAGCGCGGCTGGCGGGCCGACGCGGTCGACCACCCGTCGGCGGACCACCGGTCGGCGGGCCGGACGGCAGGGGGCTCCGGATACCGCTCGGCGTCGACGTACCGCTCGGCGTCGACGTACCGCTCGGCGTCGACATAGCGCTCGGAGTCGGCGTAGCGCTCGGCCGAGCGGTACGCCTCGGGCTCGCGGTACTCCTCCGGCTCCCGGTAGCGGCCGGAGTCCGGGTAGTCCTCGGAGCCACCGCGCTCGGATCCACGGCGCGCCGAGCCACCGCGCTCGGATCCCCACCGCTCCGAGCCATGCCGCTCCGAGCCATGCCGCTCGGAGTCGGGGTAGCGCCCGGGTTCCGGGCGGGTTGGCAGGTTGAGCGGATCCGCGGCGGGGGCCTGCGGCACCAGGGCGGTCAGCCACTCGGTCAGCGGCTCCGCGGTATCGACGTCCCGACGGCGAGTCACGGACAAGGTCTACCGGGTCGGTGCCGGCGACACCAGCCCGAGGGGCCGGCTTAGCCGAGTCTTAAGCCTCGCCAGGGTGACGCATAAGGAACGGCACAACCGAGGGTCGGGGAAGCGTGCCGCCCGACGGCCGCGCGGTGGTGCCCGACGCGTTCGCGCCCGACACCACCGCGCCCCCCGTTGGCCGCCCTGTCCGGCCCCGTCGCGCCGCCCCCCGGCGGCCCTCCGGTGCCCCCGCCCGTCCCCGGCGCGGCGGTCTCCTCGCCGGTCCGCCCCGGCGGTCCCGCCCCCTCCCGGGCCGCGGCGGCGGAGCGTACGCCGGTCCGCCGTCAGGCGGGTCCGACGCAGAGGACGAAGTCGCGCGCCGTACCGATCGTGCTGTCCTGGTAGAGGTACATCGTGTACTCGGTGGACTCGCAGGCGCTCTCGCCGGTGGTGCCGTTCTTGCGCAGCAGCACCTGGTACGCGCCCTTGACGCCGCACCTGGCCGGCTCGACCTTGTCGGTCGCCTCGTCCACCGTCAGGCAGTCGCCCTTCTGGTAGCGGTCGAGGTCGCCCTCCACGGTCTCCTCGCTGGGATTCGGGCTGCCGCTGGCCTTCGGGTTGCCGTCGGCCTTCGGGCTCGCCTGGGAGGCGGCCGCCTCCGGGGCGGCACCCGACGGCTCGTCGTCACCGGTGAGCAGGAACGCCCCGATCCCGCCGCCGCAACAGAGCAGCACGAGCCCGAGCACGATGCCGACGATCAGCGGCGCCCGGCTCTTCCTCGGCGGCGCGGCGGCCGGCTCGGCGGGCAGCCCGGGACCGGTCGGCGTCGACGGTGCCGGCGGGCCGTACCCGGGCTGGTCCGGATACGGCCCGGAGCCCTGGCCCGGCTGCTGGGGCGGCTCGCCGGCGGGCGGGCCGTATCCCGATGGAGGATATGTGGACATCATGACCTTTCAGAAATGGTCGAGAGGGCCGGCGACCGTCCGAAGTGGGCGGTCGGGCGATCCGCGTCGGCCGGGACGTACCGGTTGACCGGCAACAGCACCGGCGGCATCACTGTCGGCGTACCCCTCGGGAGGATTCGATCTGGTCGGCACCGCCGCGCGGTGCCGACTGGCTGGCGCGGCGCGGCACGTGCCGGAAGCGCCCGGAGCGGCTCCGCCCGCGCAACTCCAGCAGCTTCGGCGGGCCCGCCACACGCCCGCCACACGGCCGCCACACCGGCGGCCCGCCGCGCCGGCCGGGGCCGTTTGCCGGCCGTAGTACGGTTTCATGTCCGTGACTGGCCCGTGGCTCGGGGAGACGGCGAGTGAAGTTCGGGGTTCTCGGCCCGCTGCGGGTCTGCACGGACGCCGGCGTCGAGGTGGTGCTGCGCAGCCGCCACCAACGGACGGTGCTGGCCGTGCTGCTGGTCCGGGCCGACCGGCTGGTACCGGTGGACCGGCTGGTGGCGGCGCTCTGGCCGGACCGGCCCCCGGCCTCGTACGCGTCGAATCTCCAGACCTACGTCTCCCGGCTGCGGGAGCGGCTGCCCGGCGTCGCGATCGAGCACCGCGGCGACGGCTACCTGCTGCGCGCCGACCCCGACGACCTGGACGTGCTGGTGTTCCGCCGCGAGCTGGCCACCGGGCGGGCGGCGCTGGCCGCGGGCGAACCCGGGGCGGCGGCGGAGGGGTTCCGGCGCGCGCTGCGACAGTGGCGGGACCGTCCCCTCGCCGACCTCTCGGTGCCGCTGCTGGAGCCCGACACCACCCAGTGGGAGCTTGAGCGGCTCGGCGCCCGGGAGGAGTGCGCGGAGGCCGAACTCGCCGCCGGCGGTGATGTGCACGCCGTCCTCGTCGACCTGCACCGGCTGGTGGCGGAGCAACCGCTGCGGGAACGGGCGTACGGCCTGCTGATGACGGCGCTGTCCCGGGCCGGGCGCCGCGCCGACGCGCTCGCCACCTACCAGGGCGCCCGGGAGACCCTGGTCGCCGAGCTGGGTGTGGAACCGGGACCCGAGTTGCGCCGGGTACACCGGGCGGTCCTGCGGGGCGAGGAGTCGACCGACCCCCGACTGCCGACGCGCTCGGCCCCGCCCGTGGGATCGGCGTCCGGTCCCGGGTCGCCGTTCCCGGTCTGCCAGTTGCCGCCACCGCCGCCGGGATTCGTCGGCCGGGGCGCGGGCGTCGCCCGGATCGAGTCACTGCTGCACCCGAGCGCCGGCACCGTGCCGCTGGTCGCGGTCTCCGGCCAGCCCGGCGTCGGCAAGAGCGCCCTGGCGGTGGTGGCCGCGCACCGGATCCGGGCCAGGTTCCCGGACGGGCAGCTCTTCGTACACCTGGCCGGCGCCTCGGCCGCGCCACGGGACCCGGCGGCGGTCCTGGCGGACCTGCTGCGGGTCCTCGGCGTACCCGGCTCGGCGGTGCCGCAGAACCTGCCCGCGCTCGCCGCCGCCTACCGGGCCCGGCTCGCCGACCGCCGGGTCCTCGTGGTGCTGGACGACGCCGCCACCCCGGCCCAGGTCCGGCCGCTGCTGCCCGGCACCCCCGGCAGCGCGGTACTGGTCACCGGCCGACGCCGGCTCACCGGGCTCATCGACGCCCAGCACCTGCCGGTCGACCCGTTGACCGACGACGAGGCGAACGCCCTGCTGGCCCACGTGGTCGGCACCGGGCGGGTCGCGGGGGAGCCCCGGCAGGCCGCCCGGATCGCCGCCGCCTGCGGCAACCTCCCGCTCGCGGTACGGATCGCCGGTACCCGGCTCGCGACCCGCTCCTGGCCGCTGGCGGTCCTCGCGGACCGGCTGGACGACGAGCGGCAGCGCCTCGACGAACTCGCCGCCGGTGACCAGCAGGTCCGGGCCAGCCTGGCGCTCAGCGTCCAGGCGCTCTCCCCGGCGACCCGGGAGGCGTTCGGCCTGCTCGGCTCCCTCGGGCCGGTCAGCGTCGCCGCGTGGGCGGTCGCCGAACTGCTCGACCGGCCGGACGCCGAGCGGATCGTCGAGGAACTGGTCGAGGCGAGCCTGTTGGAGGTGGCCGTACCGACCGGTGGGGGCGAACCGCGCTACCGCCTGCACGACCTGCTCCGGGTCTACGCGGAGGAGATCGCCGCGACCCGGGAGGCCGCCCGCGCGGCGGCGCAGCGGCGGCTGGTCGCCGCCGGGGCCGCGCTTGCCGCGACCGCCGCGCACCGGCTGCCCCGTACCCTCACCTGGGCCCGGTCGACCGAACCGGCCCTCCCGGTACGCCCGCGCCGGGCGGTGGTCGACCGGGTGGCCGCCGACCCGCTCGGCTGGCTCGGCGCCGAACTCGACCTCCTCACCGGTCTGCTCGGGCTGGCGCCGGGCTGCGGCGCCGACCGGGAGGCGGTCCGGCTCGCCGCGCGGCTCGCGCCGTTCCTCTGGGTGCACGGGCACTGGACCCAGCTACAGGCGGTGCAGCGCCTGGGCCGGCGGGCGGCGGAGCGTACCGGCGACGAACGGGCCGTGGCGCGTACCGACTTCGTCGGTGGGGTGCTGCGGTTCGCCCGTGGCGACCTGCCCGGCGCGTCGGCCCAACTCGGCCGGGCCCGGGAGCGCTTCGAGCGGATCGACGACCGGCACGGCCTGGCCTGCCTGCTCAGCGACCAGGCCGCGCTGCACGACTACCAGAACCGGGTCGGGGAGGCCGCGACGACGGCGCGGCGGGCGATGGAGCTGTTCCGCAGCGAGGGCGACCCGCTCGGCGCGATCCTGGCCGCGCCGGTGCTGTCGGCGGCCCTGCGCGGCCTCGGCCGGCTGGACGAGGCGCTGGAGGTGGACCGGGCGACGGTGGCCGAGGCCCGTGCGCTCGGGGTCGCCGAGATAGTCCTGGCCCGGTGCCTGAACGGGCTCGCGGTGACCCGGTTGCTGCGCGGCGAGGCGGCGCTGGCGTACGAGGCGGCCGAGCGGGCGGTCGCCCTGCTGCGCGCGGTGGGCGACCGGTACGTGCTGCTGGCCGCCCTGCGGCACCTCGCCTCGGCGGCGGTCTGCCTCGGCCGGCGCGCGGAGGCGGTACGGCTGCTGCGGGAGAGTCACGAGCTGGCGGTCCAGCTCGGCGACCGGCCGTGGTCCACCGGGCTGGCCCGGGACCTGGCGGTGAGCTGGATCGGCGACGGCCGGGCCGGGGCGGCGGTCGAGGTGCTGCGGGACTGCCTGCGCGCCTTCGAGGAGATGGAGATGCCCTCCGCCCAGGCGGCCACGCTCGGCATGCTCGCCCGGGCGTACGACGAACTGGGCGAGGAGGGCGCGGCCCGGGACGCGCGGTTCTGGGCGGCCCTGCTGAGCGATCCGGCCGACACCCGTACCCCCGCCCTGGCGAGGATCGTGCTGCGGCTCGCCGACGCGCCCGGCCTGCTCACCAGCACCGGCTGAACCGTCGTACCCCGTCGATAGAGTCGGCAGGTGAACCGTACCGATCGGCTTTATGCCCTGGTGGAAGAGCTGCGCGCGGTCGCCCCCAGACCCCGCAGTGCGCGTTGGCTCGCCGAGCGATTCGAGGTCGACGCGCGCACGATCAGGCGGGACATCGGCGCCCTCCAGGAGTCCGGCGTGCCCATCTACCCGGAGGTGGGGCGGCGCGGCGGCTACGTGCTGGACCGGGCCTACACGCTGCCGCCCGTCAACATCACCCCGCGCGAGGCGATCGCCGCCGCCGTCGCCCTGGAGACGATGGTCGACACGCCGTTCCTGGACGCGGCCCGTTCCGCGCTCTACAAGATCCTCGCGGTGATGTCCCGGTCCGATGTGGAGGCCGCCCGGGAGGTCGCCGGCCGGATCCATCTCCTGGCGCCGCCGGGCCCGACCGAGGCGCCGGCCCCGGCGCCGGCCCGGCAGGTGCTGCGGGCCGCCGGGGAGGCGGTGGTGACCCGGACCGTGCTCTCCATCGAGTACGTCGACCGGCACGGCACGGCGTCCCGCCGGCTGGTCGAGCCGGTGGCGCTGCTGGGCGCCGGCCGCCAGTGGTATCTGGTGAGCTGGTGTCGGCTCCGGCAGGAGGTGCGCGGATTCCGCCTGGACCGGATGCGGCAGGCCGCCGCGACGAGCGAGATCGCCCCACCCCGCGCCATCGAGCCGGCCTGGCGGGGCGGTTTCCAGCTCCCGGCCACCCGGCTGAGCCTGCCCGGCCGGCCCGCCTGAGGACGCCGGCCGGAAGCCGGCTGCCGGGGTGCCCGGGGCCTGCTGCGCCGGGGGTGCCGGCGGGTCCGTCGCGGTGCCGCCGGGGTGGGCGGGTGCAGTGGAAATCGGCGGAGATTCGTCGGGAAACGCGGACAGGATGGTGTCCCGGGCACCGTCGAGGATGGTCTCGACGAGATCGGCGCAAGCGGACGCCGAACGAGCTGGTGAGCCGGACCGGCCACCGCGCACGGGAGGAAATCTCGCGATGACCATCAACCCGAACCACGGCTCCGCCCTGGTCACGGTCGATCCCCGGCCGATGCTCTGGGAAAACTGGATGGCGCTGCGCAACGGCAACCTGTCACTCGTGGCCGAGATCATCGCTCCTGACCTGACCGTGCACCTGTCCGCCGTGGGTGACCCCGGCGGACGGCTGCGGGGTCGTGCCGCCCTCGTCGCCTGGGTGAGCGCGCTGCACGCCGCCCACCCGGCGGCGCGGCTGACCGTCGAGGTGGGGCCCGTCATCGGGCCCGACCTGATCGCCGGCCGCTGGCACCTCACCGGGATTCGGCGGGGGGTGGACTGGGGCCGTCCACTTCAGAAGATGGCGACCGGCGTCGACATCATCCGGATCGCCGGGGACCGGATCGTCGAATACTGGGGGCACGACGACGACCTCCGGCGCGAGCGGCCGCTCCGGCGCGTCGCGGCCTGACCGCGCGGGGCCGCCGGGCCGCGGGCCCGGCGGCCCGGCGCCGCGTGCGGATACTCCGGGCGCGGCGGCACCGGAGGTGCGGCTCACCCTGATAGGTGCCGAACGACGGGCACGGCTCACCGTCCGGCGGCGCTCCGGCCGCGTTTCGCCGGCCGGCCGCCGGGTACGCGGCCCGGGTGCTGTCCGGGCGCCGTACGGGTCCTTCGGGAGCGACGCCCGACCGGAAGGGGGAGGAACCGTGCGGATCGGGATCGTGGGGACCGGACACGTCGGCGGGACACTGGCGGAGCTATTCGAGAAGGCCGGGCACGAGGTGGCGGTCGCCAACTCGCGGGGCCCGGAGACGCTGCGCGGACTCAGCGAGCAGTTGGGTCCGCAGGTGCACCCGGCCACCGCCGAGGAGGCCGCCCGGTTCGGCGACATCGTGGTGGTCTCCGTACCGGTGGGGCGTTATCCCGATCTGCCGGCCGGGCCCATGGCGGGCCGGACGGTGATCGACACCGGGAACTACTACCCCGAGCGGGACGGTCACCTCCCGGAACTGGACGACGACCGGACCACCTCCAGTGAACTGTTGCAGGAACACCTGGCCGGTGCCCGGGTGGTCAAGGCGTTCAACACGATGCGCTGGGACCACCTGCGCGACCACGGGCGCCAGTCCTCGGCCATGCAGCGGTACGGCCTGCCGGTCTCCGGCGACGACGTCGGCGCGAAGCGGCAGGTCTTCGACCTGATCGAGCAGGTCGGGTTCGAGCCGGTGGACGCCGGGAGCCTGGCCGACGGCGGCCGCCGGCAGCAGCCGGGCACGGAGATCTACCTGGCCGAGTTGACCGGCGGCGAGCTGCACGACCGCCTCGGCGCACCCTGACGGACCGGCCCGTCCCCGGGTTCGGGCGACCGGACAGCGGTGATCCTGGCACCGCCTCAGCTTCCCGCGACCCCCGTGGCGTCGCCGGGACCGGACCGGGACGGCGGGTCAGCCGGCGCTCCGGTCGGGGCGTGGGCCCCGGCCCGACGGTCCTCGGAGATCGTCCGGAGCACGTTGTAGACCACGGCGGTGATGGGAACCGAGACGAAGGCACCCGCGATCCCGCCCAGCAGCGTGCCGGCGGTGACCGCCACCAGCACCACGACCGGGTGCAGGCGTACCTGCCGCTTCATGATGAGCGGCTCCAGCAGGTTGCCCTCCAGTTGCTGCACCGCGATCACCGCCGCCGCCACCAGCAGGGCGGTGGTCGGGCCCTTGGCGGCGAGCCCGACCAGCACCGCGACGCTGCCCGCGACGGTGGCGCCGATGATCGGTACGAAGCCGCCGAGAAAGGTGATCACCGCCAGCGGAAGGGCCAGCGGTACGCCGAGGATGACCAGGGCGATCCCGATCCCGATCGCGTCGATCGCGGCGATCATCACCGTCCCCCGGGTGTACGCGCCCAGGGTCCGCCAACCGGCCCCGCCGGCGTGCGTGGCCATCGGACGGCTCCGGTCGGAGGTCCGGCCCAGCACCCAGTGCCACATCGGGCGACCGTCCTTCAACAGGAAGAACAGCAGCACCAGGACGAGCAGGAGGGCGCCGGCCGCCTCGGCGACGGTGGCCGCACCGGTGACGGGGTCGGGTGCGGAACTCCGTAGCCCGCTCACCGCCCGTCGGGTCCACTCGTCGAGCTGCCCGGGGCTGATCGGCAGCGCGGAGGTGAGGAAGTCCCGGGTCCGGGTCAGCCCCTGGTCGAGTTGCTTCGCCAGGTCGGAGAACTGGTCGGCGGTGAGCCGCCAGACCAGCACGATGGCGCCGACGAGCAGGCCGAGCAGCAGAAGCAGGGTGGCGAGGGCGGCCAGGGCCGGCGGGGTCCGATGCCGGCGCAGCCAATTCGCCACCGGGTCGAGCAGTGCCGCCAGGAAGAGGGTGGCCGCGAGCGCGATCGTCAGCGGGGCGAGCAGGGCGGCGATCCGGGCCAGTACGTACACCCCGGCGGCGACGATCAACAGGCAGGCGCTGCCCACCACCGCCCACCGCAGCAACCAGGGGAGACGATCCAGGAACCGGTCGCGCCCGCCCGACCGGTCGGTCGCCTCACCCATGTCGCCTCCTTCGGCCCCGGCTGCCCGGGTACCCGGCCGACCCTCGGCGACACCTGCCGACCGGCGCCGGCCGATCCGGCACCGGCCGAGGCGGCGGCCAGCCGGGATGGCGGCCAGCCGGGGCGGAGGTCGGCCGGGGCGGCGGCCGGCCGGGCGGGCGCGGGGACCGGGCGGTGCCGGCGTCGCACGGAGCGGTCCTGCCGTCGACCGCTGGCGCGGCGCCGGACCGCCCGGTCGTACCTGAGACGTCCGGGTCAGGAGGCGGACCCGGGCCGACGCTCCGACCAGCCGGCGCCCGGCGAGGCGGCCCGGCGCGGTCGCCGTACCGGTTGGCGGGCGGCCGGCGGGCGGCGGTAGTAGTCGTCCCGGTGCGCGAACTCGACCGGCAGTGCTCCGGGCAGGTCGACGCCGCGCCCGGAGTCGGCGAGGGCGTCGGCGAACGGGGCCGTGCCGGCCCGGGCCAGCAGGGCGTCCCACTCCGGCGGGGCGAGTTCCACCGTGCCGGGGTTGGCCAACCGGAACTCGGCCACCGCCCGGCGGACCAGGGTGGCCAGTTCCCGCATGGCGCCCGCCGCGCCGAGGGAACCACCCGAGAGCGCCAGGCCGGGCTGCCCGGTGGCCCGGACCGCGTCGCAGACCAGGAGCAGTCGTTCCGGTTCCACGCCGGCCCTTGCGGCCGGCCCGGATCCCGGCAGGATGCGCAGCGCCGACGGCCACTGCCAGCGGATCTGCCCGGTCGCCACCCCGGTGCCAGCGAGGGCGGTGCGACGGCCGTGCCGGCTACCGGGCCGCAGCTCCCGGGTCTCGCCCATCCGCAGGTCCGTGCAGACGTACGCCAGCCGGCGGTCGGTGACCGTCACCCGGGCCGGTCCGGGCAGGGCCCAGGCGAGGGTGGGCGCCCCGGCGCCGGGCACCACGAACTGGCCGGCCACCTCGACCCGCTCGGTCCAGAGCACCCGCTCGCCGTCGTCGAGCAGCAGCCGTCGGTGCCAGTCGAGGCGCGGAAAGGAGATGTCGTCGTGGTCCGGGTCGTCGAAGCGGTACGGCCGGATGAAGAACGGGGACGCGTTCTCGGTCATGGGGGAGGGCCTCCCGTTTCGGAACGTTCTACCCATCAGGCTGGCGGAATTCGGATCCGGTGTCACGACGGTCGTTAGGGGGTCGGACGCTCGGCCGACCTGGGACCGGCCGATGGGGGAGCCCGGTCGATCCCCCGGTCGGCTCCGGCGACCCGACCCGTCAACTGCCGATCTCGTCGGCCCGGATCAGACCGTCCTCGATCGCCCGGGCGAGCAGCGCCGCCTTGGTCGCCGCCGGCCGCCCCGCTCGGGCGTACTTGATCCGGGCCCGGTCGACGTACTGCTTGACGGTGTGTTCGCTGATGTTCATCCGGCGGGCCACCGAGGCCTTCGACATCGACTGGAACCAGAGCAGCAGCGCCTCGCGCTCCTTCTCGGAGAGCACCGGACGGCCGGAGCGCCGGTCGCCGACGATCGCCCCGGCCAGCGCGGGCGGCACGTACGGGCGGTCGCTGGCCGCGGCGAGCACCGTCTGTACGCAGTGCTCCCGCCCCTCCTGCTTGGCCAGGAACGCGACCGCGCCGGCGTCCAGGACCGCCAGGATGGTGTCGGCGTCGGTGTGTTCGGAGTAGACCACGACGCGTCGGCCGGCGCTGCTCAGCTCGGCGAGCTTGTCGATCGCCATCCGGCCGCGCAGCCGCAGGTCGAGCAGGATCACGTCGGCCGGTGGCCGGTCGGCGGCGAGTGCGATGTCGGGGTCCTCGCCGGTCGAGACCACCGCCAGCCGGGGCTCGGACGTCAACCACGACCGGATCCCCTCGATGACCACCGGATGGTCGTCGATGATCGCCACGGTGATCCGTGACTGCTCCGGCGTCACGCCGCCCGCCAGCGGGTCTGCACCCATACCAGTTCCTCGTTCTCCTCGTGGACGTACTCGACCCGGTCGCCGCCGACCGGGTCGGGGTGGCCGCCGCTGCCGTCGGCGTGCCCGCCGGCCGGTTCGGCGGAGAAGGGGGTGACGGCGGGGGTGGTCAGGCTGACGACCACCTCGTCGGGTTGGGCGACCACCGTCACCCGGGCCCAGCCGGTGGCGGCGGCCAGCGTCGCGGTGAGCGGTTCGACCAGCCGGCGGCGGATCTCCACCGGCAGCGGCGGCAGCGCGCCGACCGCGATGAGGTCGACCGGCAGCCCGTTGCGCTCGGCCACGTCGACGCAGGCGCGCAGCTCGTGCAGCAGCGGATCGGGCACGTCGTCGGACTCGGCGATCAGCCGGCGCAGCCGGGAGGCCTCCAACGCGCAGCGGCGCTGCACGGCCGGGTCCGCCGGGTCCGCCCGCCCCTCGGTCAGCTCGGTGAGGATCGCGCCCGCGGTGCGGTCGAGGGCCGCGAGCCGCTCCCGCCGGGCCCGGTGCACCCGCCCGGCGGCGGCGCGCTCGACCTCCACCGCCGTGCGGGCGGCGGCGGCCCGGGCGGTACGGCCGGCCATCGCGCTGAGCAGGTTGATCGCGAGCATCATCGCGATCGGCAGGGTCAGGGTGCCGTAGGCGGACATGGCGTACCGGCTCAGCCCGGCCGGGTCGCCGGCGCCGCTGGCCAGCACCGCCACGAGCGCGATCAGTGCGCCGAGCGCCAGTACGGCGATCAGTGCGGGGATCCGCTGCCCCCAGAGCAGGAGCACGACGAACCAGCCGAGGGTGGCCCAGCACCAGTTCGCCGAGGTGAAGAGCAACTGTTCCGGGCTGGCCGCGAAGACCAGCGCGTCGACGCCGAGCAGTACGACGATCAGCGGCCAGACCGGTGCCGGGGTGCCGAGCAGCAGGCGGGCGGCGGCGATCGCCCCGACCGCGACGAAGAGCAGCCAGCCCACGGCGACCGTCCAGGGCAGCCGGTACGACTCCCAGTTGCCGATCATCGCCGGCAGGTTGATGGCGAGGTGCCAGCCGAAGGCGATGACCACGGCGGCGATCCGGGGACCGCGTTCGACGGTGGCCGCGACGGCACCGGGGGCACCCCGGGCGTCGGCTCCGGAGGCGGAGCCGGGGACGTCGGTGGGGCCGGCCGGGGTGGAGAGGGTCGACGCGTCAGCGGACATCGGACCACTCCAGCCGTACCCGGGTGCCCCGGCCGGGCGCCGACTCGACCTCGGCCCGCCCGCCGACCGTCGCCATTCGGCCGTGCACGGACTCGCGCAGCCCGTACCGGTGTCGGGGGACGGCGGCCGGGTCGAAGCCGGGACCGTCGTCGGCCACCTCGACCAGCACGGTGCCGTCGCGCCCGGTCAGCCGCACCGAGGCGGTGGCGCCCGGCGCGTGGCGGAGCACATTGGACAGCGCTTCGGCGGCGCTGTGGACGACCGCCTCGGCCACCGCCGCCGGCACGCCGCACGGCTCCAGCGCCATCGTCGCGCGCAGCTCCGGCAGGCGGCCCAGCATGGCCCGGAGCCATTCGTCGAGCGCGACGGTGGCTCCCTCGCCGGCCCACCCGGCGCGGGCCGGCGGGGCGTCGGTCGCGGTCCGCGTCCCGGCCAGTGCGGCGAGAGTACGCAGGTCGGCGGCGGCCCGGGTGCGCAGCAGCGGGGTCTGGCCGCCCACCCCGCCGAGACCGACCACGGTCAGCGTGGAGAGGACGGTGTCGTGCAGGTCGCGGTTCTGCTGGCGCTCGGCGGCCCGGCCCGCCCGGGCGGTCAGCGCGGCCCGGACGGCGCGCTGGTAGCCGGCGAAGGCGGCGTCGGCGAACCGGCTGCCGCGCCGGGCCACGAAGGCGAGGCCGGCGGCGCAGAGGGTCTGCACCACCAGGGTGGCGGCGTGGCCGATCGCCTCGGTGTCGTCGCCGGCCAGGTGCGCGCCGAGGCTGTACGCGGCGGCGACCAGCAGGCCGGCCGGGACCGAGGCGGCCGTCGGCAGGACGAACTGCGCGACGATGGCGGTGGTGCTGGAGAGGACCGCCACCCAGCTCATCTGCCCCGGCAGCACCTCGGGGGCGACCAGCCGCCCGATCAGCAGACAGGCGCCGGTGGTGAGGGCGACGTCGACGGCCATGGCCGCTGCCCGGTTCTCCCACCGGACGATCCAGACGGCGAAGAGCAGCGACCAGGCGGTCAACAGGCTGACCACGGCGATCAGCAGGGTGGTGTCCACCGGCGGGGTACGGACCGCGAACGCCACCACCGCGCCGGCGAGGCCGCAACTGCTCCGGAGTACGGCGGGGAAGAGCGTGAAGACCCGGTCCAGGGCGATCCGGGCGGGCATCTCGGTGTCTTCCGGCGACGTGCCGGTGACCGGGGCGGTCGGTCCGGTGGGGCCGAGGGGGACGTACCCCTCGCCGGGCGGTGGCCGGCGGGCCGAGGGGAAGACTGACATCCGCGCCGATCCTCCCGCCGAAATCACCACGGCAGATCCACGTCGAGCCGGACAGCGGTTCCGGCGGTCCCGCCGCCGGACACCCCTGATATCGAAGCGGAAGAATAACAGAGGCATAAGGGCAGGTTTCGGCCGGATCGCATCAGGTCACCGATTCGTTACGGCATGCTGGCGGGCGACGGTGGCCGCGGCCACCTCGTCACCGGTGCGGACCGGCGTTTCCGCTGCCGGGCGGGGCGGTCAGGCGTGGTCGTTGGCGGCGGGCACCGCGTTGACCGAGAGCCGGTGGATCCACACCGGATACTCCACACTGGACCGGCCGCCGGCCAGGCCGGGCGTGCGGTTCAGCTGTGCCGCCGGAATCCAGAGCTGGCCGGCCCCGTCGAGCCACATCGCGTCGCCCCACGCCAGGCGCGGGTCGGTCAGCAGCGTCTCGACCCGCCGGTCGAGCCCGATGCTCAACAGCCGGCGGTTGTCCACATCGGTCAGATAGATGACACCGGCGGCGTCGATCGCGGTGCCCCCGGTGGTCGGGGTGTCCACCCACGGCTCGACCCGTCCGGCGACGACGTCCGGCGGGATGGACGGGTCGTCGAGGCAGCGCGTCTCGATCCGGTAGAGCGGGCCGGCGGCGGACTGGTAGTAGAGGTACGCCCCGTCCGGCGAGACCTCCAGCTGGTCGGCGTGGATGCGCAGCTCGGCGCCGTCCGGGTCGCGCAGGATCTCGCCGTCCGCGCGCAGCGGCCGGCGGGCGGCGGTGCTGGGATGCTCGTCGAGCACCCGGCGGCACCCGCCGGTGTCGAGGTCGAGCACGATCAGCCCGGGTGCGCCGGCGTCGGTGAGGTAGGCGATCGCGCCGTTGAAGCGGAGATCGTCGACGTAGCTCCCCTCCCGGACCGCCGGGTCGAGGTCGTAGACCCGGACCACCTCGGCGGTGTCGGTGTCGACCACGATCACCCGGGCACCGCCCGGTACCGGCGGCGCGCCGACCCCCGGGGCGCCGGCGTCGACGATCCAGAGGTTGCCGTCCGGGCCGATCCGCAGCGCGTTGACCCTGACGAAGGCGCCGTCCGGGTCGGGCCGGTCGCGTACCTCGTTCCAGCCGGCGTCGGGGAACGGCTGGAGCCGGGTGTCGGAGACGACCTCGGCCACCTGGACACCGGGTCCGTCGGCGGAGGGGAAGCTCACGAAGACCCGGCCGTCGCCGGTGGTCGTCACACCGGTACAGACCCGGTCCAGGGCGATCACCGGGCGCAGCCGGGGATCCTGGTCGCCGTTGGCCCGCACCGGCCGAGCCTAACCGTCCGGGAGATCCGGTAAGTCGGTTTCCGTCGAGCCGGTCGGCTACCCGCCCAGCAGCGCGGCCAGCTCGGGGTCGCCCTGGCCGAGCCGGGTGCCGGGGTCGGTGCTCACCAGGATCCGTTGGCAGCCGTCCAGTTCGACGTAGACCTCGCCGCCGGCCCCGCGCACCGGGCCGAGCAGGGCGAACCGGCTCGCGGAGGTCGCGCACGGCCGCGCCGGGCCGGTCGCCGACAACGCGGCGCCGATGAGCGCCCGGCGCCGCGCCGGCAGGACCTCGCCGTACGCGAAATCGCCGGCGGGCTTCGCGCTGCCCCGCTCGCCGGGCGGCACCCGGTAGCCGCAGAGCCGCACCTCGGCGAGCCCGGCGAGCGGGTCGGCGCCGACCGCGGCCCGGGTCGGCGACCCGATCGTCGTCTCCACCGCGACCATGTCGGCGTGCGTCTGCGGGCAGCCGGAGGCCGCCGCCCCGCTCGACTCGATCTCCCGGATCGGCCGGGAACGCACCGGGGTCAGCACCAGCGCGGCGATGGCGTCGCGTACCTCGATCCGGGGCTTGCCGCAGCCGTCCACCGGTACGCCGGGCCGGGTCCACCGGCCGTCCGCGTCCAGCACCGCGAACCACCGGACGGCCGGCATCTCCGCGCTGCAGACTTCGCCGGTACGCGGTTCGTCGGGCAGCCGGAGCGCGGCAACCAGCCGGCCGACGTCGCCGGCCCGCTCCTCGGCGACGACCAGGTCGGTGCCGCCGTCGGCGCGCCGCTGCGACCGGGCCCCGCAGAACACGGCGGCGGTCGGGATGAAGTCCTCGGGCAGTCGGGGCAGCACCAGCGCGTCCGTGCCGTCGAGCGGGGGCACCGGCCGTCCTGTCGGGCCAGGGGTGCCCCGGACCGTCTCCGGCGCCCCGACCCCGCACGAGGTCCAGCGCGACTGCACCACGACCACCGCCGTCGCCCGCTCGCCGCTGGTCGGCGGCGTCATGGTCGGCGCCCCGGTCCCGCAGCCGACGAGCCCCGAGACCACGACCCCGGCCAGCAACGCCCCGGCTCGTCCCCGCATGTGATCACCCCCGCGTCCGTCCTGCCACTCCGACGGGCCGCGACCGGTCCCCGGTTCCGCCTACGGTGGCGCACATGGGTGTTCCCGGATATGTCGCCCGGATCCGCGCCGCCGTCGGATCCGACCTGCTTCTGCTGCCGTCCGCGTCGTTGGTGCTGGTCGACGCCGACGGGCGCCTGCTGCTGGTACGCCACCGCGGGCACGGCGACGACTGGGGGCTGGTCGGCGGGGCGGTCGAGATCGGAGAGTCCCCGGCCGAGGCGGCGGTACGGGAGGCGCGGGAGGAGATCGGGGTCGAGGTCCGGCTGCGCCGGCTGCTGGACGCGCTGGGCGGCCCCGACTTCGAGGTGACCTATCCGAACGGGGACCGCGGCGCGTACGTGACAGTGGTCTACGAGGCCGAGGTCGTCGACGGTTCGCCGGCCGTCGACGGCGACGAGCTGAGCGAGCTGCGGTGGTTCGGCATCGAGGAACTTCCCGGGCTCTCGCTCAGCCGGTTCGCCCGTGCCGTGCTGCGGGCCACGCATCGGCTCTGAGCACCCGGTCGGCGCCCGGCCGGAGGGCGGTCGGCCGGCAGGTCGGGCGTTTCCGGGATCCCGGCCGCCCGGCTCGGGCACGATGACCGGGTGAACCCCGTATCGGGTGGAATGCCGGCCCGCTCCCGCGCACCCGCCACCGCGCCGGCCCGCCGGGCGTACCGGCACGGCTGACGGGGGCGGTCCGAGGTGGGTACGGTCGTCGACGCCCTGGGCGCGCTCAGCGGTTGGCCCGCACTGCTGGTCGTCGGCGCGCTCGCCTTCGGGGAGGCGGCCGCGTTCATCGGGCTCTTCGTGCCGGGCGAGACGGCGCTGCTGCTCGGCGGGGCGCTGGCCGCGACCGGCCGGGTCAGCCTGGCGGCGATGGTGATCGTCTCGATCGTGGGGGCGATCGCCGGGGACAGCGTCGGCTACGAGATCGGCCGCCGCAGCGGGCCGCCGCTGCGGCGCAGCAGGCTGGGGCGCCGGGTCGGCGAGCGGCGCTGGGACCGGGCCGAGCGGTTCATCGCCCGGCACGGGCCGGTCGCGGTGCTGCTGGGGCGGTGGGTCGGGGTGCTGCGCGCCCTGGTACCGGCGCTGGCCGGGATGAACCGGATGCCGTACCGGCGGTTTCTGCTCTTCAACGCGCTCGGTGGGTCGGCCTGGGCGACCGCGGTGGTGTTGGCCGGCTACGCGGCCGGCGCGTCGTGGCGGCGGCTGGAGAGCCACTTCGGCGAGGCCGGCGCGGGCCTGGCCGCGCTGGTGGTCCTCGGGCTGCTGGCCTGGTGGGCGATCCGGCGCCGCCGCGCACACCGCCGGGCCCGGCGCACCGAGGCAGCGCCGCCCGAGCGCTGAGGGCGCGACCGACCGCCTCAACCCTCGACCGCCTCAGCCCTCGACCGGCTCAGCCCTCGGGGGAGAGCAGGTCGAGCACGGCCTGTTCGGCGGCGGGGCCCGACCGGGGCAGGTCCGGGTCGAGCCGGCCGTCCCGGTAGAGGTCGAGGATCCGCGGGTCCACATAGGAGGCGCGAGCCACGGCGGGGGTGTTGCCGAGCAGTTCGGCGACCTCCCGCATGGCGGCGGAGACGGCCCGCTTCCGGCCGGTCTCGGAGCGGGACGGCCCGGTGGCGGCCAGCGTGGTCGCCGCCCGTACGGTGGCGTGCCAGGTGCGGAAGTCCTTCGCCGTCATGTCCAGCTCGCTCACCTCCCGCAGGTACGCGTTGACGTCCTCGGCGTGCACGTCGTACCAGCGCTCGCCGTCCCAGTACCCGAATAGCCGCTCGGCGGCGTGCCGGCGGCGGCGCAGGTCGCGCAGCACCCGGCAGACCTCCCCGTCGGCGACCCGCCGGGCCTGCTCGATGCCCCCCTTCGCCGGATACTCCAGCACCACACAGCCCCGGGCGCCCCGGACGTGGTCCGGCCGCAGGGTGGCCACCCCGAAGGTGGGCTCCTCGCCGGTGGCGTACTCGTCGCTGCCGATCCGGAACATGCCCATGTCGAGCAGCCGGGTCGCCGCCGCCAGCACGCGGCAACGGGACAGTCCCGGGCCGCGCAGGTCCCCGTTCACCCGGCGGCGCAACTCCGGCAGCCGCCGGGCGACCTCCAGCACGTGGTCGAACTTGGCCCGGTCCCGCATCACCCGCCACAGCGGGTGGTAGAGGTACTGCTTGCGGCCGGCGTCGTCCATCCCGGTGGCCTGGATGTGTCCCCGGGGATCCGGGCAGATCCAGACGTCGCGCCAGGCCGGCGGGATCACCAGCTCGCGCAGCCGCCGTACCTCCTGCTCGTCGCGGATCGGCCGGCCCTGCTCGTCGAGGAAGGTCACTCCGCGCCCCCGGCGCCGCCGGCCGTAGCCGGGCTTGGCCGGGTCCGCGCGCCGCAGTCGTGCCATCGGTCCGCCCCGGCTACCGGGCCGGCGCCGGGGACCGGGTCAGCGCTCCGGCGACCGCGACGTGCCTCGACGCCATCTCTGCACCTCCGAACGAACCGGTTCGCGACGAAGATCGCCGCAGGGCTCTCCCTACCCCCGACGGCCGGTCCGTACGCCGGTGCGAATGTGAGGAAGGACTCAGCCCTTGCGCCCGCTGGTGGCGATCCCCTGCACGAAGTGCCGCTGGGCCAGGAAGAACAGGATGATCATGGGAACGGTGGCGATCACGCTGCCGGCGAGGACAATCTCCCACTCCTGCTCACCGCCGTAACCGAACCGGTCGAGGATCACCTTCAGGCCGCGCGGCAGCGTGAAGAGCGACTCGTCGCGCAGGTAGATCAGCGGCTTCATCAGGTCCGTCCAGCTCGCCTTGAACTCGAAGACGAACGCGACCAGCAGGGCGGGACGGATCAGCGGAAAGGCCATCCGCCAGAAGAGCTGCGGATAGCTGGCCCCGTCGACCCGGGCCGCCTCGAAGTACTCCCTCGGCAGGGAGAGCAGGAACTGCCGGATCAGGAAGATGTAGAACGCCGAACCGAAGAGGTTGCCGGCCCAGAGCGGCACCTGGGTGCCGGTGAGCCCCAACTCCGACCAGATCAGGTACGTCGGGATCATCGTGACCGCGAACGGCAGCATCATGGTCGCCAGCACCAGCCCGAAGAGCAGGTTGCGGCCCGGGAACCGGAAGTAGGCGAAGCCGAACGCGACCCACGCGCTGGAGAGGGTGACCGCCGCCGCGGCGGCGACCCCGACCACCACGCTGTTGAACAGCCAGGTCAGCAGCGGCACCGCCGCCCAGGCGTCCGCGTAGTTCTCCGGCCGGAACGGCACCGGCAGGATGCTGGTGGTGAAGACGTACTCCCGGGGACGCAGCGAGGCGCCGACCAGCCAGAGGAACGGCACCATGAAGATCAGGGCCGCGCCGACCAGGGCGAGCACGAGGGGCAGCCGCCGCCACCACGGGCGCCCGTCGGAGGCGTCCCGCGCCACCCGGGTACGCCGGTCCGGCGGCTCCGGCGCACCCAGCGGTACGGCCGCCCCGGCCGCTCCGCGTACCACGGTGTCGGTCATCGGTCCCCCTCGTAGTAGACGAACCGCCGGGAGAGCCGCACCTGCACCGCGGTGATACCGAGGATCACCAGGAAGAGCAGCCAGGCCATCGCCGAGGCGTAGCCCATGTGCAGGAACTGGAACGCCTCCTGGAAGAGCCGGATCACGTAGAAGGTGGCCGCGTCCGAGCTGTACGAGTCCTGGGTCAGCCGGTTGCCGAAGTACATCGTGTAGACCTCGGTGAACATCTGCACCGAGGCGATCGTGTTCACGATCAGCGTGAAGAAGAGCGAACCCGAGATCATCGGTACGGTCACGTGCCGGAACCGCGACCACGCCCCGGCCCCGTCGATGCTCGCCGCCTCGTACAGCTCGGGCGGCACGTTCTGCAACGCGGCGAGGTAGATCACCACGGTGGAGCCGAGGCTCCAGAGGCTCATCAGCAGGATCCCCGGCATCACCCAGGTCGGGTCGGTGGTCCAGGCCGGGCCGTCGATCCCGATCAGTGCCAGCCCCTGGTTGATCAGGCCGTCCTGGGTGTTGAGCAGCAGCAGGAAGAGCACACCGACCGCCACCGCCGGAGTCATCACCGGCAGGTAGAAGACCGTCCGGAAGAAGCCCTGCAACCGGCCGACCCGCAGCAGCAGCATCGCCAGGCCCAGCGAGATCGCCATCACCAGCGGTACGTGCAGCACGGTGTAGTAGAGGGTGTTGGTCAGGCTGCGCAGCACCGCCGGGTCCTCGGCGAGCCGCCGGTAGTTGTCCAGCCCGGTCCAGGTCGGTGCGTTGATCACGTCGTACTCGGTGAGGCTCAGCCACAGGCTGGCCAGCATCGGGCCGGCCTGGAAGACCAGGAAGCCCACGATCCACGGCGCGATGAAGACGTACGCCCAGCGGGCCTCGCGGCGCGCGCCGGGGCTCATCCGTCGGCGTCGGCGGGCGGGCTCCCGGGTCCGTGGCCCGCCCGCCGGGGCCGGCAGGGTGCCGGTGGTGGCCATCGCCGGCCTACTTCGCGGCCCGGTCCAGCGCGGCGGTGGCCTCGGACTGGGCCCGGCGCAGCGCCTCGGCGGGCTGGCTCTGCCCGGACAGCACCCGGTTCACCGCGTCGGTCCAGGCCTTGTCGAACTCGACGCCGGCCCGCGACGCCGGGGTGCTGAAGGCGGCGTCCTGCACCGAGAGGATGGTCTGGACCGCCTGGTCGAAGCGGGCGTTGCCGCTCGGCTGGTACACCTCGGCGAAGATCCGCCGGTCCGCCTCCACGTTGCCGGTGTAGAGGCCGGTGAACGGGGAGCCGCTGGCCTTGCGCGCCGCCAACCGGGCCTGCGCCGCCGCCACCCAGGTCTCGGTGGCCGTCATCTGCTTGACGAACGCGCAGGCGGCGTCGGGGTTCTTCGCGCCCTTCGGGATCGCCCAGGCCTGGCCGGAAGCCATGGTCAGCGGCTTGCCCTGCCGGTCGACGAAGGGCTTGACCACCAGCTCCGCCTTGGGGGTGTTCTTGGCCACCTGGTTGAGGAGCCAGTCCTCCATCGGCCAGACCGCGAGCTGCCCGCGGGCCACCGGGCTGTTCACGCCGAAGAAGTCGAAGGTGTCCCGGAAGCCCTTGAACGTGCCCCAGCCGGCCTGCTTCTGGATCAGCCGGACCCCGGTCTCCAGCGCCTCCAGCACCTTGGGGTCGTCGAGCTGGGCGGTCCGGCCGTCCGCGGAGAGCAGGTCCACGCCGTTCGCCCTGGTCCACATCGGCAGGAACTCGGGGATCTTCGGATCGAAGCCGATCCGGTTGAGCCGGCCGCCGGAGGTGTCGGCCAGCCGGGTCGTCAGCGCGTCCAGCCCGGCCCAGTCGGCGAGGTTGACCTGGTCCGGGGTCAGCCCGGCGTCCCGGAGCACGGCCTCGTTCATGTACACGACGCGGACGCTGTAGAACTCGGGGATGCCGTACAGCACGCCGTCCAGGGTCACCTGGGCCCGGGCGGCCGGCCGGTACTGCTCCAGGTTGATGTCCTGGTCCTTGACGCAGTCGGTCAGCGGCACGATCGAGCCCCGGGTGCCGTACGTCCCGATCAGCTTGCGGTCCATGTAGATCAGGTCCGGCGGGTTGCCGTCGGCCACCGCCGAGAGGAACTGCTGCTCGTCGAAACCGCCCTCGGTGATGGTCACCTCGACCTGCGGGTTGGCCTTCTTGAAGGCGTCGACCCGGGTGGTGGCGATCTCGTCGGAGAGGCTGAAACCGAGCGTGGTCAGGGCGCCGGCGCCGTTCGTGCCGTCACCGCCACCGCCGTCGCCACCGCCCACCCCACCGCAGCCGGTGACGCCGAGCACCGCCGCCAGCAGCGCGGCCAACCCGCCTGTCTTCCGCATGACTCAGCCCTCCCGAACGGTCCCGGCCGTCCCGGTGACCACAGCGGATCACTACTTCCACTCCGCCGTCGGATTGAAACACCCCGGGTCGGTTTCGGGCGTGCGGTGTCGCCACCTCGACTGATACCGGATGGTTCGCGGGATCGCCGGGAGATGTCGGGAGGGTGCTACCTCCGGCTCAGCGGGCGCTGACGGAGGCCGGGCTGGTGATCGTCGCCAGGAGTTCCTGGGCCCGGCGGGCGCGCTCGACGTCCTCGCGCTGGATCTGGTCGATGAACTGGCGTACGTCGTCGTGCCCCTCGGCGTCGCTCCGGTACCGCTCGTAGACCTGACCGCCCTTGAGCGCGTGGTACTGGATCGACACCAGGTCGTAGACGATGTCGTCGGCATGGCCGTGCGTGCTGCCCATGTTCTTCCCTCCTCCGGTCTTCCTCGGTCGGGTCGCGGCAGGGCTACCCCTTTTCGACGGATTGAACCGGGTGGGGACGGTCCGGACGGCAGGTATGTGGATTCGTAACCGGGCGGCAATCGATCCGTCTCATAGTCTCAACACCTGGACCGTGTTCTCTCTAGATCCACATCGCGCCGGGTACCCCCGACCCGGCGCGGCCTCATGGAAGGGCGTACTGGTGCCTCACTCCGTTGTGCCACCCCGGCCGCGACCCGCGCTCCGGCTCGTACTGTTCGGCACCGTCCTGGTCAGCCTCGCCGCGCTCGTCGCCACCTCCCTCGGCGCCCCCACCGAGGCGACCGGGCGGCACCGGCCGTTCCCCGTCGACCTGGAGCGAGCCGGCATCCCCCACCTTCGGGAGGCGCTGGCGGCCCGCAGGATCACCTCCGAGGAACTCGTCGAGGCGTACCTGGAGCGGATCCGGGCACTGAACACCAACGGACCCGGACTGCACGCGGTCCGGGTGCTGGCCCGGGACGCGGTCGCCCAGGCGAAGCGGGCCGACCAGGAGCGCCGGGCCGGCCGCGCCCCGGGGCCGATGCACGGCATCCCGGTGCTGATCAAGGACAACATCGACCTCAGGGGGCTGCCCACCACCGCCGGGGCGATGGCACTGGAGAACTCGTACCCGGCGGAGGACGCCTTCCTGGTCACCCGGCTGAAGGCGGCCGGGGCGATCATCCTGGGCAAGACCAACCTGACCGAGTTCGCCAACTTCACCACCAGCGGGATGCCGTCGGGCTACAGCGGGCTGGGCGGCCAGGTGCTCAACCCGTACGACGCCAGCCAGACGCCGAGCGGGTCCAGCTCGGGTTCCGGTTCGGCCGCAGCCGCCGCGCTCGCCACGGTCACCATCGGCACCGAAACCTCCGGCTCCATCCTCAGCCCGGCGGCGGCGAACTCGCTGGTCGGGGTGAAGCCGACGGTCGGCCTGGTGAGCCGCACCGGGGTGGTGCCGATCGCGGCCAGCCAGGACACCGCCGGGCCGATGACCCGCTCGGTGTACGACGCCGCCGCGCTGCTCACCGCGCTCACCGGCATCGACCCGGAGGACCCGGCCACCGGCACCAGCTCGGGCGTGGTCGGCACCGACTACACGAAGGCGCTCTCCGGCACCGCCCTGCGGGGCAGGCGGATCGGGGTGGCCAGCACCCCGACCGGCAACCAGGCGGTGCTGTTCAACGAGGCGCTGGACGTGCTGCGGGCCCGGGGCGCCACGGTCGTACCGGTCACCCTGGACACCAGCGGGCTGCCGCCGAGCATCCTGACGTACGAGTTCAAGCGGGACCTCAACGCCTACCTGGCCCGGCTGCCGCGCAGCGCGCCGATGGACTCCCTCGACGACGTGGTCCGCTACAACCTGGCCCACGCCGACGAGGGCACCATCAAGTTCGGTCAGACCCAGCTCGTCGCCTCGAACGAGGTCGACCTGACCGACCCGGCGGCCCGCGCCGAGTACGAGACCAACCGGGACACCGGCATCGCCGGGGCGCGGGGTCGGATCGACTCGGCGTTGACCGGGGCGGACCTCGACGCGCTGGTCTTCGTCGGCAGCGGGTCGGCCGGGATCGGCGCCCGCGCCCAGTACCCGTCGGTCGCTGTGCCGATCGGGTACGACCCGGCGAACGGCCGGCCGGTCGGGATGTCCTTCCTGGGCACCGCCTACACCGAGGCGCAACTGCTGGCCCTGGCGTACGACTACGAGCAGGCCTCGCTGGAGTGGCGCCCGCCGTCGCAGGTGAACCCGTCGCTGTTCCGCTGCGCCGACTTCGCCGACCGCGACCCGAGCTGCGCCCCCTAGCCCAGGTGTAAGGAGGGGCCCCCTCCTATCGTTTTTTGTATAGGAGGGGGCCCTTCCTAACCGGCTGGACATGCGTTGACCCGGAGCTGGGTAGGAGAGCGGCGCAACCGCGAGACGCCCCCGGGAGGACAGCATGCGGATCGGTTACTTCCTGTCCAGCGAGGAGTACACCCCGGCCGAGCTGCTGGAACAGGCCAGCGGCGCCGAGCGGGCCGGTTTCGAGGCACTCTGGATCTCCGACCACTACCACCCCTGGGTGGACGCGCAGGGGCAGAGCGCCTTCGTCTGGTCCATGATCGGCGCGTTGAGCCAGGTCTGCCGGCTGCCCGTCACCACCGCCGTCACCTGTCCGACGGTACGGATCCATCCGGCGGTGATCGCCCAGGCGGCGGCGACCAGCGCCGTACTGCACCAGGGGCGGTTCGTGCTCGGTGTGGGCACCGGCGAGGCGCTCAACGAGCACATCTTCGGCGACGCCTGGCCCAGCGCCGACGTCCGGCTGGAGATGCTGGAGGAGGCCGTCGAGGTGATGCGGGAGCTCTGGAAGGGCGGCTTCGTCGAGCACCGGGGCAAGCACTACACCGTGGAGAACGCCCGGATCTACACGCTGCCGGAGACCCCACCGTCGATCTACATCTCCGGGTTCGGCCCGAAGGCGGTCGACCTGGCGGCGCGGCTCGGTGACGGCTACGTGAGCACGATGCCGGACGGCGACCTGGTGAAGCGGTTCCGGGAGGGTGGCGGCGGCGACAAGCCCTGCCAGGCCGGGTTCAAGGCGGCCTTCGCGGAGAGCGCGGAGGAGGGCGCGCGGATCGCGTACGAGCGCTGGCCCAACGCGGGGGTGCCCGGCGAACTCTCCCAGGTGCTGCCCTCGCCCCGGCACTTCGAGCAGGCCTCGGAGCTGGTCACCCAGGACATGGTGGGCAAGGCGTTCGTCTGCGGCAACGACCCGCAGGCCCACCTTGAGATGATCGACAAGTACCGGCAGGCGGGCTTCGACGAGGTCTACGTCGCCAACACCGGCCCGCACTACCAGGGCCTGTTCGACCTGTACGCCAAGCACGTCCTGCCCGAGCTGCGCTGACCCGACCCCGCCGACCGGACCGGCCCGGCTCCCGCCTCGCGGGGCCGGGCCGCGCCGCGGTCAGCCCTCGGCGGTGTCCGCCGTCGCGGGCCCGGCGGTGTCCGCCGTCGCGGCCTGGTCACCGCCGTCCGGCTGCCCCGGTACCGGCGTGACGGGCCGGCCGGCCCTCCGGCGCCGGGGTGCCCGCCCCGGCGGCGACGGCGGTTCCGGCCCGGCGTCCGGCGGCTCCGGCAGCGGCAGGGTCAGCGGCTGCCCGGGAAGGAGCACCACCGGCTTGCCGTGATGCCGCAGCTCCACCCGCGCCTGCGCCGTCGCGTGCCGCGGTTCCTCCGCCGCCGCGTCGCCAAGCCCGGTCGAGTCCTCCCGGAGCAGGTACGTCGCCTCGTCCGGGCCGATGGTGAGCTGGATCCGGTGCCCCTGCCAGAAGATCGAGAAGCGCAGCCGGGTCAGCGCCGGCGGCAGCCGGGGGGCGAAGACCGGCTCACCCCGTTCGTCGCGGAACCCGCCGAAGCCCATCACCAGCGCCGACCAGACCCCGGCGAGGGCGGCCACGTGCAGCCCGTCCCGGGTCTGGTCGCTGAGGTTGTGCAGGTCGTGCAGGGCCGACTCGGCCAGGAAGGCGTAGGCGAGTTCGAGGTGTCCCAGCTCGGCCGCGAGCACCGCCTGGCTGCTCGCCGACAGCGACGAGTCCCGGACCGTACGGCGTTCGTAGTAGGCGAAGTTGCGGGCCTTCTCCTCGATGGTGAAGTCGTCACCGCAGTGCTGCATCGCCAGGACGACGTCCGCCTGCTTGACCACCTGATGCCGGTAGAGCTCCAGGTAGGGGTAGTGCAGCAGCAGCGGGTACTCGCCGGGGTCGGTGGCGGCGAAGTCCCACTCGCGCAACCGGGTGAACCCGGCACACTGCTGGTGGATCCCGCGCCGGGCGTCGTACGGCAGGTGCATCGCCTCGGCGGCCTCCCGCCACGCGGTCAGCTCGGCCTCGACGACGCCCAGCTCGCGGGCCCGGTCCGGAAACCGGCGGGCGGTCGCCACGGCGCCGCGCAGGTTGCGCCGGGCCATCAGGTTGGTGAAGACGTCGTCGTTGACCAGCGCGGTGTACTCGTCCGGCCCGGTCACCCCGTCGAGGTGGAACGCGCCGGAGTCGTCGTAGTGACCCACCCGGGACCAGAGCCGGGCCGTCTCGACCAGCAGCTCCAGGCCGGCGTCCCGGAGGAACGCGATGTCGCCGGTGGCCGCGGCGTAGCGCAGCACGGCGGCGGCGATGTCGGCGTTGACGTGCAGCGCGGCGGTGCCGGCCGGCCAGTAGCCGGAGCACTCCCGCCCGCCGATGGTCCGCCACGGGAACGCCGCGCCGGCCAGCCGCAGCGTCCGGGCCCGTTCCCGCGCCTGGTCGAGGGTGGCGTGACGCCAGCGCAGCGGTCCGGCCGCGATCTCCGGGCGCAGGTACGTCAGGACCGGCAGCACGAAGATCTCCGCGTCCCACATGGTGTGGCCGTCGTAGCCGTTGCCGCTGAGGCCCTTCGCCGGCACGGGGCGCTCCCCGGCGTGCGCGGTCGCCTGGAGGATGTGGAAGAGCGCGAACCGTACCGCCTGCTGGAGCTCCGGATCGCCGTCGAGCAGCACGTCCGCGTCGTCCCAGAAGTCGTCCAGGTAGGCCCGCTGGTCGGCGTGGAGTCCGGCCCAGCCGCGCCGGACCGCGGCGCGCCGTCGAGCGCGGCCTCCGCCGCCGCGACCAGCTCCGTGCGGGTCACGCCGCCCGCCGGTCGCGTCCGGTCACCCTCCGCGCGGGGCCGGTCGCCCGAGTGGGCGTACGAGACCAGCTTCGTCACCGTGAGCCGTTGTCCCGGTGCCAGCCGGGCGTCGACGATGGTACGGATAAGGTCCGGTTCGGCGGCCACCTCGACCCGGGTCCCGGGCGGCGGCGCCTCCCCGGACGCCCCCTCCAGCAGGTGCGTGACGGCGGCCGCCACCCGCTGCCCACTGTGCCGGGTCCGGTGCGCGAGGAGGCCGCCGGCCGGGTGGACGGCGTGTTCCTCCGCGACCAGCGGTTGCTCGATCGGCGTCGGCGCCCGGGGGTCGTCGCCGCTGCGGTCGGCGAGTTCCGGGTTGGCCCGCAGGTCGGAGTGGAGCCGGATCCGCAGCGGCCGGTCGAGCGCCGTCACCTCGCAGCGGATCGCCAGCACCGCCGGTTGGACGAGGGAGACCAGTCGGGTCCAGGTGACCCGTACCGGCTCGCCCGAGGGCGCGGTCCACTGCGCCGTCCGCTCCAGCGTGCCGGCGCGCAGGTCGAGGACGCGCTCGTGCCGGTGCGGCCCGCCGTCGCGTACGTCGAGGGGCTGGTCGGCCACGAAGAGCCGCAGCGGCGTGCCGTCCGGTGCGCCGATCACGGTCTGGGTGCGTTCCGGGAAGGCGTACCCGTTCTCCGGGTAGGTCAGCCCGGGTTCTTCGTAGAGCGAGTTGAGATAGGTGTTCGGCATGCCGCTGGCGCTGCCCTCGTCGAGGGCGCCGCGGACCCCGAGGTGACCGTTGGCGAGGGCGAAGACCGACTCCAGGTCGTCGAGTGCGTCCGGCTCGGGTGACTCCTCCCGGATCCGCCAGGTGTCGGCGTCGTCGTCCGGGGGACTCGGTTCGGTGCGGGGGCGGGGTACCGGATGCGTCGGGTGGTGCCGGGCCATTCGTCTCCGTCCTCGGGGGGCGCGATGTCTGCAATTATCCGCGCGGCGGCGGGGATCGCGGCCGAGGCGGGCGGCGCCCGCGGGTTGGTCGGCGGCCCGGCCCGACCGGGACGGCCGGCGCTGGCCGTCACCGCGCGGTGGCCGGGAGCTGTGCGTCGAGGTCGGCGAGCCGGTCCCGGAGGGCCCCGGCGGTGAGTTCGGGCCGGCCACCGGGATGGCCGACGGTCGCACCGGCGGCCGCCACCGCGTACCGGGCCGCCGCGTCGGGCGGGTCGCCGCGGAGCAGCGCCACGGTCAGCGCGGCGGTGAGGGCGTCGCCGGCGCCGGTGGTGTCGACGACCTTCTCCCGGGTCAGTGGCACCAACAGGGCCGCCGATCCGCCCGACCGGCTGTCCCGCCACACGAAGAGGTTGCCGGCGGCGCCGAGCCCGAGCGCGAGCAGGCGCGGGCCGGCGGCGAGCAGTTCGGTGGCGACCGAGCGCACCCGGTCCGGGTCGTCGGCGGGTACCCCGGTCAGCAGTTCGGTCTCCCGGTCGTCCGCCCGCACCACGTCGGCGGCGGCGAGCAGCGGCGCCCGGTGCCCGTCGTCCGCCGGCGCGCCGTCGAGCACCAGCAGCCGCCCCGCCGCCCTGGTCCGGCGCGCGGCGGCCAGCGCCGTCGCGGGTGGCTGCTGCAACTGCACGAGTACGGCGTCCGCCCGCCCGAAGGCGTCGTCGGCCGCGGTCACGTCGGCCTCGGTGAGCAGCATCCCGTCCGGGATGTGCTGGAGGTAGCGCCACCGCCCCTCGGCGTCCAGCGCCTCGACGATCAGGGCGGTCGGCGCCCCCGCCCGTCGGACGACGGACGAGACGTCGATGCCGTCCCGGCGGGCCTGGCCGAGCAGGTCCTCGGCGACCTCGTCGGCGCCGGCCACCGCGAGCAGCACCGGACGCGCCCCGAGCTGGCCGAGCGCCACCGCCTGGTTGGCGCCCTTGCCACCGAGGAGTTCGCGGCGCTCCCGGACGTCGGCCGCCGCACCCGGCGGGGGCATCCGCTCGACGGTCAGCACGACGTCACGGGCCAACTGGCCCACCACCAGGATCCGGGCATCAGTCACGGACGACTGCTACCCAGAACGGGGACCGCCTACTCGGCGTCCACCGTCGTGGCTGGTCAACGGGGCGCACGGTTGGGCTCGGCGCCGACTGGGTAGCAGGCACCACGACAGCCAACGCATCCCCCTAAGGAGGCCTGTCATGGGTATCGGCACCAGCATCTTCCTGATCGCGCTCGGTGCGATCCTCACGTTCGCGCTCAACGCCAGCCTCGGCGGGCTCGACCTGGACGTCGTCGGCTGGATCCTGATGGGCGCCGGCGTACTGGGCCTGATCATGACCACCCTGATCTGGGGCAACCGTCGCCGTACCGTGGTGACCGCCGAGCCGACGGAGTACCGCCGGGTCGAGGAGCGCCGGGACGTGGCGCCGCCGCTGTAGGCGGTCGGCGCACGGCGCGGACCGCGAACGGCTCGTCGGGTCCGCTGGGACGGCGCCGGCTGGGGTGGGGCGTTCGGTGGCTGGGGGCACCGGGCGCGTACGCCGCACCCCAGCCGGCATAGAAGAGGGCGCCCCCGGCGGGGTCCGCGTTACAGCGCTGTCCACCGGTCGAGCGGGGCGGGCCGGGGCAGCGTCACCCCGGGCGGCGGTGATCCGTTGAGGACGACGAATGCCACCTCAGGTTCACCGTCGATGCGGGCGTGACCGGGCCGGCGACCCGTCGGAACGCAGCCGTGCAGCGGGTGGCGGCGCGCGTGCCAGGGCCGTCCGCCGCAGGGAGAAAACGTGCCCACGCAGGTCCTCGACGTACGACCGATCGCGCCCACGAGCCCGCCCCCGCCGTCGACCGCCCGGCACCGGGCCGGCTTCTGGATCGTCGCCTTCACCCTCGTGGTCGCGATGGCCTTCTCGACCGCGCCGACCCCGCTCTGGGCCCTCTACCGGCAGCGCGACCACTTCTCCACCACGATGGTCACGGTCGCCTTCGCCGCGTACGCCGTCGGGGTGGTGGTCAGCCTCTTCCTCGCCGGGCACGTCTCCGACTGGCTGGGCCGCCGCCGCGTACTGCTGCCGGCGGTCCTGCTGGAGGTCGTCGCCGCCCTCGTCTTCCTGCTCTCGCCGGACCTGCCCGGACTGGTACTCGCCCGGGTCGTCACCGGCTTCGGGATCGGCATGATCACCGCGACCGCCACCGCACACCTCGGCGAGCTGCACGCGGTGGCCCGCCCCGACGACCCGCCGCTGCGCGCCGGCCTGGTCGCCACCGCCGCCAACCTCGGTGGCCTCGCCGTCGGCCCGCTGGTCGCCGGAGTGCTGGCACAGTACGTCGACGGCAAGCTGACGGTGCCGTACCTGCTCTTCCTGGTCCTGCTCGTCGGCTCCGCCGTCGGGCTGGCGCTGGTACCGGAGACGGTGCGCGGTGCCGCGCCGGGGCACCCGTACCGGCCGCAGCGGGTCGCCGTGCCCGCCACCGACCGGATCCGGTACTTCGCGGTCGCCGGCGCCGCCTTCGGCCTCTTCGCGATCCTGGGCCTGTTCACCTCGCTGGCCCCGAGCTTCCTGGCCGCCCTCGGGCAGTCGTCGCCGGCGCTGGCGGGCCTGGCCGCGTTCGGGGTGTTCGGCGCGGCGACCGTCGCGCAGCTCGTGCTCGGCCGGATGGCGCCGGCGCGGCAGCTCGGGATCGGCATCCCGGCGACCGCGCTGGGCGTCACCGTGCTGGCGGCGGGCGTGCTGCTCTCCTCCCCGGGCGGGTTCCTGCTCGGTGGTCTGGTCGCGGGTGGCGGTGCCGGCGTCCTGCTCAAGGGCTCGCTCGGTACGGCCGCGCTGCTGGCACCGCGGCACGCCCGAGCCGAGGCGGTCGCCGGAGTCTTCCTGACCGCGTACGTCGGTCTGGCGCTCCCGGTGCTCGGCCTCGGATTCGCCAGCCGTCTCGGCGTACCGCTGGCCAGCTCGCTGGTCGGGTTCGCCGGCCTGGTGCTGGCGGTGATGGCGGTGGTGGCGGCGACGCTGCGCCGACACCCCGCCCGGCCGGCCCGCCCCGGCTGACCGGCCGCCGGCCCGAGCGTCGTACCGCTGCCGTTATCCCTCGTCGCGGTCGCGCTTGGCGGCGTCCCGCGCCGTCGCCAGTTCCAGCGCCAGCACGCTGGCCAGGATCAACAGGTGGTCCTCGCCGTCGGCGATCCGCACCCCGTAGGTGTCGCGCAGGGTGAGCCACCGCTTGGAGACCGAGGCGACCTCCCGGCCGCCGCGCTCGACCGTGAACTCGTGGTCGAGCAGGTCACCGGTCATGGTCAGGTCGTCGGGGCCGGGGATGTCGATGGTGAACTTCTCCCGGAACGGGGTGAAGAAGTTCTTCCGTACCTCGGCGGCCTTCTCCCCGCCGATGGTGATCTCGTACGTCGGGCGCAGCGACACCAGGTGCCGGTGCACCGACGCCACCTCCTGCCCGGCCGGATCCTTCAGGACCAGCCTGTCGCGCACGCTCAGCACCTTCCCGTCCACGTGGAAGAGCCGGCGGCCGTCCTCGTCGAGGATGTCGAAGTCGTCGCCGATGTCGAAGAAGCGTTCCCGGATGACGTACATGGGACCGATTCTCCCGCCAGCGGCCCGGCTCGGCACGTCGGCGGCGGTCAGCGCGGCCGGCTGAGCCACTTCCAGGCCCGGCGCAGTCCCTCGCCGGCCTGTTCGCGCACGGAATCGTTCGTGGCGTCGGCGGCGACCGCGTCCTCGCTCGGTTCGTGCAGTTCGGCCCGGGGCACGGTCAGGACGACGCCCCGCTCGTGGAGGGTGCCGATCTGCTCCCGGGCGGCGAAGAGGTGCCGGTCCGACGCGGCCCGGACGACCAGACCGTGGAAGATGTCCGCGCCCTCGTCGGCGAGTACGTGCTCCACCGTGCCGATGTCGTCGCCGTTGCGGTCGTACACCGGTACGCCGTCGGTAAGGGCCAGGTACGCCACGGGCGCTCCGAGGTTGTCCACCGATCGACCGTACGCCAGCCCGCGCGGCGGCGCAGGCTTGCGCGCCGGGCCCCGGCATGTCGGGGTGGTCAGCGGGGCCGGCCGGGCGGACCGGTGAGGTCGGTCCCGGCTGCCTCGGTCCGGATGCCGGCGAGGAGCAGCCGCAGTCCGTACTCGAACTGCTCCGCCGAGCCGGCGATGAAGAGTTCGTCGCCGACGGCCTCGCCGGGCAGCTCGCCGAGCGCGTCGGCGACCTGGTGCCAGCGGGCGTCCCGCTCCCCGGCGCGCACGGCCATCGCCAACGCGGCGGCGAGGTAGGCGACGAGGGTCTGCGTCGCGCGGACCACGTCGGCGGGGGCGAGGCCGGCGTCCGCCAGCGCCACGGTCAGCGCGGTACCGAGCCGGCGGCCGTGCTCCCGCAGTGGCGGCCGGGCGGCGACGTGTCCGGCGATGCCGGGATGGGCCAGCGCGGCCCGCCGGATGCCGGTCAGCACCGTGCGCAACCGGGCCTCCCAGTCCGCCGCCGGATCGGGATCGGGCGCGTCGGCGAGGGCGAGGTCGGCGACCGCGTCCAGCAGCGCCTGCCGGTCGGGAAAGTGCCGGTAGAGCGCCATCGGGTCGCAGCCGAGTTCGGCGGCGATCCGGCGCATCGTCATCGCCGGCGCTCCCTCGCGGTCGCCGACCCGCAGGGCCGCCGCCGCGATGGCGGCCGGGGTCAGGGACCTCTGTCGGGGCATGTGGCCATCCTGCCCGGTACGGCGGGTGGCGTCTACGACGTAGACAAGCGTGGCAAACCATGTCTACGCTGTAGACATCCGCGATCTGTACCAGCCTGGAGGAACCGTGCGCACACTCCTGATCGGCCGGATCGGCGCGCTGACGCTGGGCGGCGCGACGTTCGTCTTCCTCTTCCTGCACGACTCCTGGCGCAGCGACAACCTCTTCCTCGTACCCGATCTCGTGTTGTGTGCGGTGCTGCTGGCCGCCGCCGCGCTGCCGGCGCGGCTCGTTCCGCCGCCCCTGCTGGCCGCGTTCGGATACACCGCCGGGGTGCTGGCCACCTCCGTCGCGTCGTACGCGGTCGAGGGGCGACTCGGCCTGCCCAGCCTGATCGGCGCGCTGACCGCCCTCGCGCTGGCGGTGGCGCTGGTACCGCTCGCGACGCGCGGACCGGCGTGATCGCCGCGCCGGCGGGCGGGCCGGGGAGGATCGGCTAGGTTTTCCGGCATGGGCTTGCTGGACGACGCGGTGACGGTGCTGGACGAGCGGGGCGTGCTGGACCGGCTGGGTCGGCTGATCCGGCAGGTGTACCGGCGTGCCGCGGACCGGCACGAGCCGGAGCTCGGCGACGACGCGATGAGCTTCGGGACCACCGTGTGGCGCAACCTGGTGCACCTCGGCCAGGCCGAGTTCGCCGGCGTCGAGGGGGTGCGGGTCCGGCTGGAGGACAACTCGCTGGAGGTCCTCTGCGCCGGGTACGTGGTCCGGCTCTACTCGTTGCAGGGTGGCATCGAGTCGATCCGCTGGCAGGGCAGCGAGGCCCGGCTCGGTGGCGCGGTGGAGAACAGCCGCGACGGGCAGTTGGCCTTCGACGACGAGGGACAGTTCCCGGAGGTGTTCGCCGGGGTGCTGCCGCCGAAGCGGCACGTGCGGATCGCGCACACCGGGGACATCGCCACCGGGGAGGCGACCGCGTACATCGGGTTGCCGAGGGACAACCGGGACGGCGGGTCGCCGTGGTTCGAGGTGATGCTCTGGTTCGGCGACGCGGCGTCGGCGGGCGTGCCCCTGCCGGTCCCCGGTGTGCCGGGCACGGTGCCGGCGCAGCGGCATGACGAACTGCCGCTCCCCGCGCTGGACCTGCGGGCGTTGCCGCCCCGCGACGTGGCTGGCCGTACGGCCGGCCGGTCGGCGTGACGGGCCCACCACGACCGCCGGTACCCGCTGCCGCCGCCGCCGCGGCCTTCGAACCCCACGCCCTGGGTCTGGCACGCCGGTGGCGGCGGATGCGCAAGAACGAACTCGCCCGGCAGATCGGGGCCACGGCGGCGGCGGTCAGCCAGTACGAGCTGGGCCAGGCACGTCCCTCGGCGGCGGTGCTGGCCCGGCTGGCGCTGGCGTTGGCGATGCCGGTCGAGTTCTTCGCCGCCGGGTTCCCGGTCCCACCGATGCCCGGACACGCGCACTTCCGGAGCCTGCGCGCCACGAGCCAGGCGGAGCGGGACCAGGCGGAGGCGTTCGGCGAGGTCGCCTGGCGGGTCGTCGAGGTCATCGGCCGGCACCTGCGGCTGCCCGACCTGCGACTGCCGCAGCTCGACCTGGCCGAACCCGCCGGCCCGGAGGACGTACGGGCGGCGGCGGCGACCGCCCGGGAGGCGTTCGGCCTGGCACAGTCGCCGGTGGCGCACATGGTCCGGCTGCTGGAGTCGTACGGGGTGATCGTGCTCGCCCTGCCGGACGCCTCGGAACGGGTGGACGCGTTCTCGCACTGGTACGGCGACCGCCCGTTCGTCTTCCTCAACCCGGCCAAGGACGACAGGGCCCGCTCCCGGTCCGACGCCGCCCACGAACTCGGTCACCTGCTGATGCACCACGACGCCGAACCCGGTAGCCAGCTCCTGGAACGGGAGGCCGGCGCGTTCGCCGCCGAGTTCCTCGCCCCCGGCGCGGTGCTGCGCGACGAACTGCCGGCCCGGCTCGACTTCGACCGCCTCCACGAACTCAAACGCCGGTGGGGGATCAGCCTCAAGGCCCTCGTGCACCGGGGGCACGAGCTGGGCGTCTACCGGGAACACGCCTACCGGCGCGGGATGAGCCTGCTCGCCCGGTGGGGCTGCCCGGAACCCGGTGACCTGGGGCCGCGCGAACAGCCGTCCCTGCTCGGCAGGGCCGTCGAACTGCTCGACGAGCAACGGATGACCGTCGCCAGCCTGGCCCGGCAGGCGGCCCTGCCGCCACTGCTCACGCAGACCGTGATCGGGGCCGCCACCGAACACCTCCCCGAGTTGCAGGTCGCCGCTCCCTGAACCGGACGGGCCGGCGGAGTGAGCCGCCGGTTCCGGGCCGACCGGCGTGGTCAGGAACGGTCGCGCAGCGCGGCGACGGCCCGGGCGAGCCGGCGTACGCCCTCGTCGAGAAGGGCGGGTGCTGCGGCGGCGTAGGTCAGGCGCAGGTGCGGGGCTTGCGGCTCGGCGGCGTACCAGGGGCGTCCGGGGAAGACCACGACCTGTTCGGCGGCCGCCTCGGTGGCGAGTTCGAGGTCGTCGAGGTCGTCGGGCAGGCGTACCCAGAGGTGCAGCCCGCCGCGCGGCACGGTGGCCGGAAGAAGGGCCGGCAGGTGTCGGCGCAGGGCGGCGAGCAGCGCCTCGCGGCGGCTGTGCAGGGCCGTCCGCAGGGCGCGTCGGTGTCGCGGCCAGGCGGGTGAGCTGAGGAAGTCGAGCGCGGCCTGTTGCAGCGGCCCGGCGACGAAGAGGTCGTCGAGTGTGCGGGCCGAGCGCAGCCGGGCGCCGGCGGCACCACGGGCGCCGATGGCGGCCACCCGGAGGCCGGGTGCGGCCGATTTCGTCAACGACCGCAGGTAGACCACGTGTCCGTCCGGGTCGTCGGCGGCCAGGGGTGGCGGTGGGGTGCCGTCGATGGCCAGGTCGCGGGCATAGTCGTCCTCCAGGAGGAACGCCCCGGCCGCCCGCACCGCGTCGGCGACAGCGGCACGCCGGTGCTCGGCGAGCGTGCCACCGTGCGGGTTGGCGTACAGCGGCTGGCAGTAGAAGAGCCGGGCGCCGCTGCGGGTCAGGGCCGCGGCGAGCAGGTCCGGCCGGACACCGTCGGCGTCGGCGGGTACGGGCACCACGCGGAGCCCGGCGGCCCGTGCCGCGGCCAGCGCGCCGAGGTAGGTGGGTGATTCCATCACGACCGGATCGCCGGGCGCGGCGAACGCCCGGAACGCGGTGGAGAGGCCGGCCTGCCCCCCCGGGCAGATCACCATGTCGTCGGCGTGCAGGGCGCCGCCGGCCTCGCGGGCGAACCAGGCGCGCAGGTCCTCCCGACCCTGGACCGGGCCGCGTTGCCACGAGGCCGGGTGCCGGGCGGCGCGGGCCAGGGCGGCGCCGAGCGAGGTGGTGGGTTGCAGGTCGGGGTCGAGGTAGCCGCTGGACAGGGGAATCGCGTCGGGACGGGGGATGGCGAGCAGGGCCTGCATCGCCTCCTCGCCGGGAGGCCGGGGGCCGAGCGCGATGGCCTGCCAGGACAGGTCGGGTGGAGCCGGGCGATGGTCCGGCCGGCCCGCCACGAACGTTCCCCGGCCCGGTCTCGCCTCGATCAGGTTCTCGGCGACCAGCCGGCGGATCGCCCGGGCCACGGTCACCGGTGAGGCGTGATGGCGTGCGGTCAACTCCCGCACGGACGGCAGGCGGGTGCCGGGGGCGGCGGCGGAGGCGAGGCCGCGCAGATCTTCGATAACACGGTGCGCTGCGTTATCGTCGTCCATGAAAGCTGATAGTAACGTTATCGTCGGCAACCGGGTAACGGGTAGCGCGTTCGGCGGGCTGGGCGTGCTCGCCTTCAGCCTGTCGCTACCCGCGACCCAGGTCGCGGTCGCCGAGCTGGACCCGTGGCTGGTCGCCTTCGGCCGCGCGGTCGGCGCCGGGCTGCTGGCCTGGGCCTACCTCCGCCTGGTACGGGCTCCACGGCCCACCGCCGGGCAGTGGCGACGGCTCGCGGTCGTCGCCGCCGGCGTGGTGTTCGGTTTTCCGCTGTTCACCTCGCTCGCACTCACCACGCAGACCGCGGCGCACGGCGCGGTGGTCATCGCCGTGCTGCCGGCCGTCACCGCCGTGTTCGCGGTGCTCCGCGTCGGGGAACGTCCGCCACCGAGGTTCTGGGCCGCCAGCGGCGCCGGCCTCGCCGCGGTACTCGTCTTCCTCGGCACCAGTGGCCGCGCCTCGGGGGCCGTGGAACCCGCCGACCTGTTCCTGCTCGCGGCCGTCGTCCTCTGTGGCCTCGGCTATGCCGAGGGCGGCGCGCTGGCCCGGGAACTGGGCGGCGCCCGCACGATCTGCTGGGCGCTGATCCTGTCCCTACCGGCGACCGCGCCGGTCACCGCCGTCGCGGTCCTCGCCCGACCACCGGACGCCGGCACCACCACCGCCTGGCTCGGCTTCGGGTACGTCACCGTCGTGTCGATGTTCCTCGGCTTCTTCGCCTGGTACGCCGGGCTGGCCCGGGGCGGCGTCGCACACGTGGGTCAGATCCAACTCGCCCAGCCCGTCCTCACCCTCGGCTGGGCGGCCCTGCTTCTCGACGAACCGGTCACCCTTCCGGCAGTCGGCGCCGCGCTGCTCGTCCTCGCCTGCGTCGTCGTCACCCAACGCGCCCGTACCCACGCCCCCGCCACAGCGGCCGGGACCAGCTTGCGCACCTCGTCCACCACCGGCTGAACCCGGACCGGAAGTCGCACCGTGCCCCCGCTGGCTCGGAACCCTCCTCTTCTTCCAGTTCATGCCTGCTCCACATCCCTCGACGGTCGGACCCGGCGGGCATCACGGACGCCGCAGTGCAGGATTTCCCTGGTCAGGGCCTCGGTCCACCAGCGTTCGACGTGATCGGGGTGCCAGCTCCGTTCCTCGGTGAGGGTGGTGTAGACGTCGATGTTGCAGATCGCCGCGTAGATGTCGACGGCCTTCGGCAGGTCCAGTCCTTCGCGGAGTACCCCGTCGGGCCAGGACGAGAAGACCTGGATCCTGGTTTCGTCGGCCCGCTGGCGGCCTTCGCGGTAGATGGCCGCCAGCACCGGTTCGGTGCGGCCCGCGTCGCGTACGAGCGTGATGACGTCACCGGCGCGTTCGAAGAGCCGCCGGTCGTAGGCGGCCATCGCCGCGAGCTGTCCTTCGGGGTTCTCGGCGGCCTCCAGGTCGGCGAGCGACCGTGCCGGATCGGCGGCGAGATCGGCGGCGTCCGCCAGCGCCCGGGCGAGCCCGGTCTTGTTCCCGTACGTCGCGTAGACGGTCGGCACCGAGACGCCGGCCTCGCGCGCCACGTCACGTACCGTGGTGGCCGCCCAACCCCGGGAGACGAACAGGCGCCGGGCGGCGCTGGCGATCCCGCCCCTGGTCTCCGCCGCCTGTGCGGCGCGGCGCAGCGAGTCGTACCTGCGCCTGCCTGTCCCGGCAGTCATCGCCCGGCCCCTTCGCTTTCCGCCTACTATATTGAATATATGTCACGTAGCCGCGGCGTCGAGCGGAGCACCTGGCCGTTCTCCCGGATCGCCGGCCTCGCCGCGCTCGGTTTCGCCATCCTGATCGTCTCGGTCAACGCCTTCCTGGTGCCGGCCGGCCTGCCCCACACCGGCGCCCAGACCAGCGACGTCGTCCAGTTCTTCACCACCGAGCGGGCCGCCGTCGGCCTCGCGTCGGCACTCGCGCCGATCGCCTGGGTGCTGGCCACCCTGTTCGGCGCCGGCGCGGTCTCCGTGCTCTGGCCGTCCGACCGCGAGCGGGGCACAGCCTGGTCCCTGGTCGGATTCGCCGGGGTGATCCTCCAGAACATCACCTTCGCCGGCGTGATGGCCATCCGGCTCGCGCTGGCGTCGGGGACCACGCAGGACAGCGGTACGACCGCCGGACTCTGGGCGCTGCACGACGCGCTGTTCGTCTTCAACGGCACCTTCCTGGCGCTGGCCATGACCGGCCTGTCCGTCAGCGGCCGGCGGGCCGGCCTGCTCCGCCGCTGGCACAGCGGGGCCGGCCTGCTGGCCGCCGCACTCCAGCTCGGCTCGGCCGTACTGGGCCCGCTGGTCATCGACGATCCCGGACCGGTTGGTCTGCTCGGCCTTGTCGGCTGGCTGATCTGGGTCGGGTGGATCGTCGCCTACGGCATCACCCTGATCCGTCTGTCACCCGTGGCCGATCCGGGTGCGCGGTGACCGACGCGCCGTCGGACCGCGCAGGATCGGGCATGGGCCGTACGAGCGGCGGTCACGTCGTCAGGGTCTGGTGAGGATGACGAGTTGGCGGGTCGCCCGGGTCATCGCGACGTAGCGGTCGACCGCTCCCTCGACGCCTTCGCCGAAGGCCTCCGGGTCGACGAGGACCACCAGGTCGAACTCGAGCCCCTTCGACAGCTCCGGGCTCAGCGACCGTACCCGGGACGTCGCCGGGAACGTGGGATCGCCGATGACGCAGGCGATCCCTTCGGCGTGCGTGGCGAGCCAGGTGTCGAGGATCGCGTCCCGCTCGGACGCGGATCCGTGTACGACGGGGAGGTCGCCGCTGCGGATCGAGGTCGGCACGTTGGCGTCCGGGAGCACGGCCCGGATGACCGGCTCGGCTTCCGCCATGACCTCTTTCGGGGTCCGGTAGTTGACGCTCAGGGAGGCCAGGCTGATCCGGTCGAGCCCGACCCGCTTGAGCCGTTCCTGCCACGACTCGGTGAAGCCACGCCGGGCCTGGGCGCGGTCGCCGACGATGGTGAAGCTCCGGGACGGGCAGCGCAGCAGCAGCATCTGCCACTGCGCGTCGGTCAGTTCCTGAGCCTCGTCCACGACGATGTGCGCGAACGGGCCGGCGAGCCGGTCCGGCTCGGCGCCGGGCAGTGCCGCCTCGTCGACCAGGGCGTCCTGGAGATCCAGTTGGCGCAGGCTCGTCAGCACACCTTCGCCGTCGTCATAGGCGGCGGCCTCGATCAGCTCGTCGACGACCGTGGCCATGCGGGCGCGTTCGGCGGTGACAGCGGTGTGGTGCCGGCGGTTGCGCCGGGACGCCTCCGGGTCGCCGAGCCGCTGCCGTGCCGCGTCCAGCAGCGGCAGGTCGGACTCCGTCCAGGCCCGGGCATCGCCGCGTTGCAGCTTCCGGACTTCGTCGGGGCTGAGCCAGGGGGCGCACCTGCGCAGATAGGCGGGCACCGACCACAGGTCCGCGACGAGATCGGTCGCTTCGAGCAGCGGCCAGGCGCGGGTGAAGGTCGTACGCAGCTCCCTGTTCTGGAGCAGCGACCTGCGGACCAGGTCGTCCGGCTCGTCGCCGTCGTACTTCTCCAGCAGGATCGTGAGCAGTTCCGCCCAGATCTCGTCGCGCGCCTCGTTGTGCGGGGCACCGGGGCCCGCCGCCTCGAACGCCTCGGCCCAGTCGTCGGCACTCAGCCAGATGTCGGACTCGCCGGTGGTGACCGTCATCGGCTTGGCCGGCGGCTCCTCGTAGAAGCTGACGGCCGCCTCGATCGCCTTCACCAGGTCCGCGGACGACTTCAGGCGGGCCACCTCCGGGTCGGTCTCGATCGCCGCCGCGGCTCCCTCGGCGACGAGGTCCCGCAGGGTACAGATCTGCACGTCCTCCTCTCCGAGGCTGGGCAGGACGTCGGAGACGTAGCTCAGGTAGGGCTGGTGCGGACCGACGAACAACACGCCGCCCCGGCGGTCACCGAGACGAGGGTCGGAGTAGAGGAGGTAGGCGGTGCGGTGCAGGGCGACGACCGTCTTCCCCGTACCCGGACCGCCGTCGACGACGAGAGCGCCCCGGGATCCCGCCCGGATGATGGCGTCCTGGTCGGCCTGGATGGTGCCGAGCACGTCACGCATCCGGGCCGACCGGTTGCCGCCCAGGCTGGCGATGAAGGCGGACTGGTCGTCGAGCGCGGCGTGCCCGACGAAGCCGTCCGAGGTGAACACCTCGTCCCAGTAGTCGCTGATCCGGCCGCGGGTCCAGCGGTACCTGCGGCGGCTGACCAGACCCATCGGGTTGGCGTGGGTCGCTCCGAAGAACGGCTCCGCCGCGGGGGAGCGCCAGTCGACCAACAGCCGGCGACCCGCGCTGTCGGTGAGGCCGAACCGGCCGACGTACACCGGCTCGGGGTTGTCCGCGCCGACCATGCGTCCGAGGCACAGGTCCAGACTGAAGCGACGCAGTGCGCGTAGCCGGGCGGTCAGCCGGCGGATCTCCATGTCCCGGACCACCGCCTGCCGGCCTCCGCCGCCGGGCGCCCTGCGCTCGGCGGCGAGGCGGTCGGACAGGTCAGCGGTCGACTGTTCGAGGCTCTCCGCGATGGCCGCGAAGTGCCGTTCGTCGTCGGCGATCAGCGTCGGGTCGGCCTTGGCGGAGAGCCGGCCGGGAAGGTCGAACGCGCTGTCGGTCAAAGGATTCAATTCAACGGTTCCGATCTGAGGTCGCTTACCACCACTGCACACGCCCGGCCGGCCCGGCGGTACGCCGGCAGCGACACACACATTCCGTGGCTTCCATTTCCGCAGGTTCTGGCCTTGGCCGGTGATTCTGCGGCACAACCCGGGTCTTGCCGCAAGTCCCCCCGTGCGTTATATTCTGAGAGTGGAAAGGACTGGTCACTCCCCTTTTCCGTGATCGTCCGAATCTCTCGGTGGCCCCCCGCATGCAACCGCAGAACGAGAAGTTCTTCGCTCTATTCTGCAGGTGCGGCCCGGACGTCGGCGAAACCGACGCAATTGTCCCGGAGTTCGTCGTCACCGGCCGTCAGTCAGATTGTTGGCACCCGTAATCCTGTGTGGATCGTTCGGCCGCGCGTAGGCTGAGGGCGGCTTCCGGCAATCTGCGCCAAGAGCCCTTTCGGTGCCCCGGAAACACGTACATCGGGGTAATGGTTGTCGTATCGGCCCGCGAGCAGACCCGGCCCGTCCCCGCCGTCCGATATGGACGTGCTGTCCGATGGACCGAAGGCCCCGCTGTCCGTGCATCCGTCAGCGTGGCGTACCCGAAAAGAGAGGTCACCGATGAAACGGACGAAAATCGCCGCCGCCGCGGTCGCGCTCGCGGTGCTGACCTGGCCCGGCACCGCAGCCGCGGCAGCGCCGGCCAACGACGACTTCGACAACGCGACCACCGTCACCGAGCCGCTACCGTTCACCGCGGTCTCCAGTGCTGACGCGACAACAGCGCCGGACGATCCGACGACGTGCTCCGAGGCCATCGCCACCGTCTGGTACCGCTACACCCCGACCCGCACCGGCACGTACGTGGTGACCGGCACCGCAGAACCGTACGGCGCCTACCTGTCGATCTTCACCGGCACCCGGGGCGCCCTGACCCCGGTCCTCTGCGGCAGCGGCACCAACGCCTGGTCCGCCGAGGCCGGCACCACCTACTACTTCATGGTCAGCGCCTTCCCGTGGTCGCCGCCGGGAGACTTCACGTTCACCCTGGAGGGCCCGTCCGCGATCGACGTCACGCTCGACCCGCAGGGGCGGTTCGCCCCGCACACCGGCGTCGCGCGGATCTCCGGCACCGTGACCTGCCTCGCCGTCGGACTCGCCCGGGTCGACGGCGAGCTGCGGCAGAGGGCCGGGCGTCTGATCGTCTCCGGACGCTTCACCACGGGCGCGCTCACCTGCGACGGGACGCCGAGGCGTTGGGCGGCCGAGGTCGCGGGCGACAACGGCAGGTTCGCGGGGGGCCGGGCCACCGCGCGGGTGCGTGCCGAGGGCTGCCCCGACGCCGTGACCTGCCTGAGCGACGTCGCGGAGAGCACCGTCCAGCTGACCCGGCGACGCGCGGGCTCCGTACGGTGACGCGGGGCCTGACCGTCCGTTCTCGCGGTCACATCAGGTAGGTCAGGCTGATCCGAAGACGAGGACGGAGGCGGCCAGTAGCCCGCTGAGCGTGGTTCCCAGCAGTATCAGCGCATGGTTGACCCGGAGCCCTTCATGGCGGCGAGCTGGATCAGATTGCCGCAGGTGTCGTCGAAGACGGCGGTGACCACCGGCCCCAGGTCGGTCGCGTCCTGGGTGAACTCGACGCCCAGCCCCTTGAGCCGCTCCACCTCGGCGTACACGTCGTCGACGGCGAACTGGGTGAACGGGATGCCGTCCGCGACCAGGGCACTCTTGAACGGACCCGCCGCCGGGTGGCCGTCCGGCTCCAGCAGCAGCTCGACGCCGTCCGGGTTGGCGGGGGAGACCACGGTGAGCCAGCGGGCCCCGCCGGCGGGCTCGTCGGTCTTCTTGATGAAGCCCAGCTTCTCGGTGTAGAAGGCAAGCGCCTTGGCCTGGTCGTCGACGGGCACGCTGGTGATGTTGATCCGAATCACGGGTTCGGTTCCTCTCGGTCGATGGGCCACCGCTCGACGATCGAGCGCAGCGGGCCCGTGTCGATGTGGTGGAACTTGTACCGGCCCTGCCGCCGGGTGTGCACCAGGCCGGCCTGTTCGAGGACGGCGAGGTGCTGCGAGATGGCCTGGCGCGAGGAGGCCAGGCCGTGCTTCATGGTCAGCCGGCCGCAGATTTCGAACAGTGTCTGACCGTCCCTGTCGGTCAGCTCGTCCAGGATGGTGCGTCGCGTCGCGTCACCGATGGCCCTGAACAGGTCGGAGTCTGCGTCCACGGACACAGTTATAGGCAAGTGACCACTTGCCTGTCAAGGGAATGGCCCGCACCGAGCGACTGACCCCGGACCGGCTGTCGGGGGAGAACCAGGGTGTTCCCCGATATGTCCGTCGCCCCGGCTCCGGCAGCGTCGATCTCGACGAATGCCCACGGGGGGTCGGAATGAAGCGAGTGTTTCGGTCGCTGATGACCGCGACGGCAGCCCTGGCGGTGACCGCGGTGCCGGCCGCTGCCACCGCCGGGCCGGAGGAAACCGATCGGGCCGGGCTGCAGAGTCGGCTGGACGACGTCGTCGCCGTGGGCGCGGTGGGCGCGCTGGCGGAGGTGCGTGACGAGCACGGCGTGTGGCGGGGCACCAGCGGGGTCGCCGAGGTGGGCACGACGCGGGCGGTCCCGGTCCACGGCCGGTTCCGGGCGGGCAGCATCACGAAGACGTTCCTCGCCACCGTCGTCCTGCAACTCGTCGACGGGGGTCGGCTGCGGCTGGACGACACGGTGGAGGCGTGGCTGCCCGGAGTCGTCCCGGACGGTCGCCGCATCACCCTGCGGCACCTGCTCAACCACACGAGCGGGCTGTACGACTACCTGCACACCCTGCCGATGCCACCGGAACCGGAGTTCGTGGCCAACCGGTGGCGCACCTGGACCGCGGCCGAGCTGACCCGACGCGCCCTGGCCAACCCGCCGACCTTCGAACCGCCGGGGTCGGCCTTCGCGTACTCGAACACCAACTACCTCCTGCTCGGCCAGATCGTCGAGCGGGTCACCGGCCGCCCGTACGGCAGGGAGATCGAGCGCCGGATCATCCAACCGCTGCGGTTGGGCGGTACCGAGATGCCGGGGACGTCGCCGTGGATCCGCGGGCCGCATCCGCGCGGCTACGTGCCCGGCGAGGTGCACCTCCTCGACTACACGGAGATGAACCCGTCGGTGCTGGGCGCGGGTGGAGAGCTGATCTCCACGACGGGGGATCTCAACCGGTTCTTCGCGGCACTGCTCGGTGGGCACCTGCTGCCCGATCACCTGCTCGACGAGATGCGGACCCCGGGCATCGAGGGCGGCCGGACGTACGGGCTCGGGCTGGCCTGGCGGGACACCTCCTGCGGAGTCCGGGTGTACGGCAACGACGGCGACGCTCTGACGTACCAGTCCTGGTCCTTCTCCACAGAGGACGGGCGCCGCCAGGTCACGGTCGCGCTCACGCCGGACTTCCGCGACGACCCCGACGATGTCGTCGACGCGTTCCTGGACGACGCCATCTGCGCCCCGAGCGGGGCCCTCAGCGCAGCTCCGGCGTCACCAGACCGGTCTCGTACGCCGTGATGACGAGCTGCGCCCGGTCCCGGGCGGCGAGCTTGCTGAGCAGGCGTCCGATGTGGGTCTTCACGGTACCGAGCGTCACGTGCAGGTGCTGCGCGATCTCCGTGTTGGACAGCCCGCGGGCGATCAGGGTCAGCACCTCACGTTCCCGCCCGGTGATGACCTCCAGCCCGGGTGGCGCCTTGCCGACCGGCCGGGCCTGCCGGGTGAACGTGGTGATCAGTCGTCGGGTGACCCGGGGTGCCAGCAGCGCCTCGCCGGCGGCGACCACCCGGATGCCGGCCAGCAGCTCGGCCGCCGTGACGTCCTTGACCAGGAACCCGCTGGCACCGGCCCGCAGGGCGGCGTAGACGTACTCGTCCAGGTCGAACGTGCTGAGGATGAGCACCCGTACCGGGGCGGTCTGCGACCCGGCGCAGATCTGCCGCGTCGCCTCGATGCCGTCCATGTCCGGCATCCGGACATCCATCAGCACCACGTCCGGCAGGTGCTGCCGGGCCAGCCGCACCGCCTCGGCGCCGGTGCCGGCCTCACCCACCGTGGTGAAGCCCGGCGACGCGTCGAGCAGGGCCCGGAAGCTTTCCCGGATGAGGGCGTGGTCGTCGGCGAGGAGCACCCCGATGTCCGGCGCGGAGGAGGGAGCCGGGACGGACGGTGGATCCGTCATGCGCTCTCCTCCGCCGCGACGTACGGGATGTCGGCCACCACCTGGAATCCGCCCTCCGGCCGCGGCCCGGTACGCAGGGTGCCGCCGTACATCGTCACCCGCTCGCGCATGCCGATCAGGCCCTGCCCGGGGGGCCGCCGGGCGGACGACCGCCGCGCACGGCCGTCGTCCAGGATCTCGATGTGCACACCGCCGTCCCGGGCCCGCACCGTCACCTGGCAGTGGCCGGCGTTCGCATGCTTCACCACGTTCGTCAGCGATTCCTGGACGATCCGGAAAACGGTGAGGTCGACCGCCTGCGGCAGGTCGTCGGCGCCGTCCACGCGCAGGTCCACCCGCAGCCCGGCGGACCGGAGCCGGTCGGCGAGGTCGGGCAGGTCGGCGCTCGCGGGTGACGGGCCGAGTTCGGCGGCCGGCTCGGTCTCCGACCGCAGCACGTCGAGCAGCCGTCGGATCTCGGTGAGCGCGGCCCGGCTCGTCCGCTCGATGGTCAGCAGGGCGGCCCGTGTCTCGGCCGGTCGCTGCGCGGCGATGTGGTTGGCCACGGTGGCCTTCACCGCGATCAGGCTCATGCTGTGCCCGACGATGTCGTGCAGTTCGCGGGCGATCCGCAGCCGCTCGGCGGCCACCGCGTCCCGCGCGAGTTGGCGGGCGGAGTCGGCCTGGACCGCCCGGCGCCACCGGACCACCCGACCGGTGGCCCAGGCCGCGGTCACCGCCACGGCGACCACGCCGAGCTCGACCTGCCACCACAACGGCGCCTCGCTGCCGGGCGCGTCGGCCGGGGTGATTTCGGACCGGTGGTAGAGCCACGGAATGGTGACTGCCGGCGCGGCCAGGCCGCCGGCCAGGGCGACCGTCGCCGCGACGGGGCCCGCCGAGGTGGCCGCCGGGTAGAGCGCCAGCGCGACGGGCGCGTACGTCGTCCAGATGACCCCGGTCCCCACGACGCCGAGCGTGGTCGCCGCCGCGGCGGCGACCACCACGCAGCCGAGCACCGGCAACGGCCACCGGCGGCGGACCGCCAGCGGAAGCCCCACCGCGGCGCCGGCCAGCCACGCCACCCAGGCCGGGCCGGGGTAGGCCGGACCCGGCGGGTCGAGCGTGGCGGTGGCCGCCAGATATCCCAGTACGACGGCGGTCACGGTGTCCACCACGGTGCCGCGTACCTCGAATCCGGACGGCCGCGCTCGGCCCCGGTCCTGCCCGGAACGCATGCGGTCACGCTATCCCGGCGTCCGGGACGGCGCGTCTGACCGTGGTATGACACGGATTTCCGACCATGGTCAGACGCGCGGGGCGGCCGGCCCCTGAAACCGTCTCCCTATGATCGCGGTAAGGGAGCTGACCAAGCGGTACGGAACGACACTGGCACTCGACCACCTGTCGTTCGAGGTCCGTCCGGGGGTGGTGACCGGCTTTCTCGGTCCGAACGGAGCGGGCAAGTCCACCACGCTACGAATCATGCTCGGCCTGCACCACCCGACCTCCGGCGAGGCGTTGGTCGGCAACCGTCGGTACGCCCGGATCCGCCGCCCGATCCACGAGGTGGGCGCCGTGCTCGACGCCGACGCCGCCCACCCCGGCCGCACCGCCTTCCACCACCTCGCCTGCCTCGCCCGCAGCAACGGCATCGGCAGGACCCGCGTGACGGCGGTACTGGAGCAGGTCGGCCTGGCGAGCGTGGCGCACAAACGGGTGCGCGGGTTCTCGCTCGGCATGCGGCAACGTCTCGGGATCGCCGGCGCACTGCTCGGCGACCCGGCCGTGATCCTGCTCGACGAGCCGGTCAACGGGCTGGACGCGGCCGGCATCCGGTGGATCCGCTCCACCCTGCGGTCCCTGGCCGCCCAGGGCCGCACCGTGCTGCTCTCCAGCCACCTGATGAGCGAGATGGCGGTCACCGTCGACCACGTGCTGATCATCGGCCGGGGCCGGCTGCTCGAAGAGACCTCCATGACGCGGCTGCGCGACCGGTTCGAACGCGACGTGCTCGTGCGGTCTCCGGGGGCAGCCCAGCTCGCCCCCATCCTGACCGGCCTCGGAGCGTCCGTCACGGCCACGGACGACGGCGGGCTCGTCGCGGTCGGCGTGGACGCGCCCACCATCGGCGACGCCGCCGCGGCGGCGTCGATCCCGATCCACGGGCTGACGCCGCGCAGCGCCACGCTCGAGGACGTCTACCTGGAGATGACCAGCGAGGCGGTCGAGTACCGGACCGTCGAGGAGAGGACGGCACGACCATGACCACGCTGCGAAACCCTCCGGTCGCGGTCGACGCCAGCAGGGCCGCGCTCCCGACCGTGTCGCGCTGCCGGGTGTTCCGGGACGCGGTGGCCGCCGAGTGGATGAGGATCGGAACCCTCCGGTCGACGTACGCGTTCCTCGGCGGCGGCCTGGCGGCGACCCTGCTCGGGATGCTGATCCTGTTCCTCCTGATCCAGTCCTTCGACCAGGCGACGCCGGCCGAGCGGTCGAACTACGAGACGGCCGACCCGACCGTGGTGGTCATGCCGTTCGTGATGTTCTTCGTCGGGTCGATCGGCGCCATGTCGATCACGACCGAGTTCGGTACCGGCTCCATCGGCCCCGGCCTGCTGGCCGTGCCGCAGCGCCGGCTTCTGCTGGGCGCCAAGGCGACGGTGGCCGGCACGCTGGGCTACCTCGGCGGGTTGCTGTTCGCGATGTTGTCCTTCGCCGGCGCGACCCTGTTGCTGGGCGACCGTCCGGCACCGCTCAACCCCTGGCCGAACTGGCCGGACGCGCTGCCGACGGTGTTCACCTCGGCGCTCGTCGTGCTGGTCACCAGCCTGGTGGCGCTGGGGCTGGGGACCGTGCTGCGCTCGACCGCGGCGACGCTGGCGACCCTGGGCGGCCTCGTCCTGGTGGCGCCCGTCTTCGCGCACTTCCTGCCGACGACGTGGCACCTGCGGTTCGGTTCGATCCTCCTGCCGAACCTGACACCACAGCTCGTGGGCAGCCCCCACGCGTACGTGCTGCCGCCGGCCGGAGCGGCGGCCGTGACGGTCGCGTACGTGGTCATCGCCCTCGGTGCCGGGAGCGTCGCCTTCAGTCGGCGCGACGCGGCCTGACCCGGACGTCGGCCCGCGGTACTCTGTACAATGTAAGGTGTTTAGTAGCCGTCCCCAGGAGCGTCCCGTGAACGATCAGAGCCCGTACACCGCCACCGGCTTCACCCCGACCGATGAGCAGGTCCAGGGGCTTCTCGACTGGTTCGCCGAGTACGACGCGCACGTCGTCGAGGGCGACGTCGAGGCGATGGCCGAGATGGCGTTGTTCCCACTGGTGGTGATGACGAACGACTCGGCCGGCGAGTGCGTCGCCCAGGAGTGGGACCGGGCGACGTTCGTGCGGGCAATGAGCATGGCTACCGGCGAGGCGACACCGCGGCTGGAGAATCACCGCGCGCCGGTGTTCCTCGGCCCGGACCTCGCGGTCGTCACCACGAACACCACGGCGACCACCGGCGACGAGGTCGCGTACATGCGATATGTCGACATCATGGCCAAGGCCGGCGGCCGGTGGCGGTTCAAGAGCATGGTCCAGGCCGGCTGGGGCGACATGATGCGGCAGTACCTGGACGCATAGCCCGGCGAGTCGGGGTTGTGCGAAGGGGGGCGGTACGCGTTCTCCGACCGGCCGGTCGCCGCGCCGGACCCCGGACCGGAACCGCCCACCCCACCCCACCTGAATGAAGCCCGAGGCCGGGTTCCCCGGACGTCGGCACCGCCGCACCGTCAGCGGACCGGCCCGCTCGTCGTCCCCGCGGTGCTGGTGGGGGTGTACCCGTCGATCCGCACATCCCGGCTGACCCCACCGAGGCGTTGGCCGCAACCGGACAGGCTGCCTCGGCGCCACGTGCACCCGCCGGCTCGACGACACCGGAGAGCTAGACAGCGGCACTCCGTATCACCTAGCGTCGGATGTGGATCACCCTACCCGCCCTCGGACCCGCCGGTGTCCAATGAGGAATCGGGCGGTGACCGAGCCGAGTACCCGCACCAGAAGGCCGAAGGGAGCCCTCCGGCGGCATGTCATGGCGAGCCGGCGGACTCCGCGCTGTTCCACGTCGACCGCGGACGGGGGCCGCGCCCTGGTCGCGACGTGCCCAGACCCAGGGGACCACGAGAAGGGCATCATGACCGACACGCAGTTCATCCACGAAGCGAGAGTCCGTCGGTTCTACGACGAGAGCGATGGCGAGGGTGCCGGCCGGGCGTACTCGGATCTGATGGGCCCGGTCTGGCATCACGGTGCGCGGGACGCCGAGCAGGCCGGCAAGTCCGTGCTGGAGGCGGCGGAGATCCTGGAACGCCGCCTGATGGACCTGGCCGGGCTCGGGGCCGGGATGCGTGCCCTGGACTTCGGGTCGGGGCCCGGCGGCGCGACCACGAACATGGCGCGGATGACGGGCGCCCATTTCGTCGGAGTGTCCAACACCGAGACGCTCAGTCAGCGCGCCCGTCAACTGGCCGCCGACAGGGGGTTGGACGATCAGGTCAGCTTCCTGACGATCGGCGACCGCGACTATCGCACCCTGGCCGCGTGGCCCGACGCCAGCTTCGACGCGGTCACGTTCTTCGAGTCGGTCTGCCACCTGCCTGACAAGCCGGCGTTCTTCTCCGCTGCTTTCCGGCTGCTCAAGCCGGGCGGTCGGCTGGTGGGGCTGGACTGGCTGCAACGCCCGTTCGGCCCCTACCAGACCGACGAGCAGATCCAGGCCATCATCGGCCCGGTCTGTGAGCACATCCGCCTGGCCGAGCTGGGCACGTTGCAGAGCTACACCGCCATGATGCGCGCCGCCGGGTTCGAGGTCACCGACGCGGTGGACGAGTTTGACGGGGAGCCGTGCTGGGGCAGCACCCCGCCGGAGGACCGCGAGCGGTGGCTGACCTACAGCGGCCCGTCCGGTGAGCTGTTCCAGGACGGTAAGAGGGCCTTGGACGCCGCCCGGGCCGCCGGGGTGTTCACCGTGGGTTGGTTCGCGGCAACCCGCCCCGGTCGGTAAGCGGGCGCCGGTGCTCCCGTGGGAGCAGGCAACGTGACGTCGCGAGTGGACCGTGGTACCGCCATTCTCGCCGCGCTGCGGGACAACGGCCGCCACGGTTGACGCCCGCCGATCCGGAATCGCAGGTGAATCCGAGGCCGGGGACAGCGGGGCGTAACAAGGGCGATCCGACCTCTTCGGACCGGCAAGCCGGTGTGTGAGAGTGGGTCGCCCGCCTGACCAGTACAAACAAAAGGCACCAATAGGTTTGCTGGCACACGGCCTGGTGCGAGAGTGGACACACCGGTAGGGTTGCCCACACATCGGCGTTGGCCGGCTGGGCATCGCCCGCCGGTTCTCCTCGCTGCCCATGATTGGATTGAAGTTGGCGCATAATCAGGCCGACCCCGCGAGCGTGCGAACCGGATCGAACAGCCACGATCAGCCAGCGGCGTCGAGTCGACGCCGTGGTCGACAGCAGTCCATCAAGCGCCGGGTCGTCAGGCTGGTGCTGGTCCCCAGCGTCGTTGCGGTGGTCCTGTGGCTGGTGGCGTCCGGCTATCTGGTCTTCCAGGGTTTCTACAACCGTGAGGTCGCCAACGGCGTCCGCCAGGTGTCGATTCCAGCGGTTCCCGCGCTGGCTTCGGTCCAGCAGGAGCGGCGGTTGAGCATCGCCTACCTGGCTCAGCCGTCGAGAGGACTGCAAGGACTGCTCGAGCAACGGCAGCAGACCGATCGGCAACTGTCGGCTCTGCGTACCGTCGCCGACGAGGCGCTGGGCAACGCGCCGGACTCCATCGTGGGGCGCTGGGAAACGCTGGCCGGCTATCTGGACCAGATCCCGAGCACCCGGAGCACCGTGGACGCCCGGTCGGCGAGTGGGCAGAACATCTACGATTTCTACAACCGTCTGCTCGATGCCGCGACCAGCCTCTTCGACACCCAGGCCCGGGTGGTGCCCGATGTCACCGCGACAAAGGGCGGCATCGCCGGCATCGAGACCTTCCGCGCCAGCGACCTGATGTCCCGGGCCGGTTCGACCATTGACGGCGCTTTCGGGACCCGCAGGCTCAGCCAGCAGGACTATCTCGAATTCGTGAGCCTGGTGGGCGCCTACCGTTCCGGTCTGACCAACGTCGCACCGCACCTGCATCCGGACGCACGTCAGCGGTACGAGGCCATCGTGGCGAGCGACTCCTGGAAGGCGCTCGTCGCCGCGGAGAACGCACTCGTCGTCGGTGGCGTGTGGCGCGACGGCCCACCGGAGGGGTTGGCCGCCAGCAGGGCCCGCTGGGAGACGATCACCCGTCAGGTTTCCGACGAGTTGATCAACCTGACCATCATGCAGGCCGACAAGGTCTCCGCGGAGGCTCTGCACACCGGTAACAACCAGTTGCTGATCGCGTCGCTCGGCAGCCTGGTCGCGCTCTCCATCGCGATCGCCGCGATCCTGTGGGCGCTACGTCAGTCGCAGGTGCTGGTGGACCAGGCTCTCTCCGTCCGCCTGGCGCAGCTGGGCAAGGACGCGGCCGCGGTCGTGGACCAGCGGCTGCCGGCCATCATGGAGCGCCTGCGCCGGCGCGAAACGGTCGACCTCGCCGCCGAGCTTCCGGCGGGGGACTACGGAAGCGACGAGATCGGCCAGGTGGCGGACGTCATCAACAGGTCGTTGCAGGCCGCGGCCGGCGCGGCCGTCGACGAGGCGAAGACCCGGGCCGCCGGTACCGCGATGCTGATGGGCGTCGCGCGGCGTCCGCAGCGCCCCCTCCAGCGCGGGCTGCGGGTCATCGAGGACCTGCAGAACCGGATCGGGGACGAGAAGCTGCTGACGGAACTGTTCGACATCAACCACCAGCTCACGCAGACCCGGCGCTTCCTGGAAAATCTCGTCATCCTGGCCGGCGGGCAGATCGGCCGGCGTTTCCAGAAGCCGGTGCCGGTACGTCGCGTGCTGCTGGCGGCCTTCGCGGAGACGCAGCACTACCAGCGAATCACGTTGCGCAACGCGCCGGATGTGGCGCTGGCGGGGCACGCGGTGGCCGGCACCGTCCACCTGCTCGCCGAGTTGCTGGACAACGCGCTCGCGTTCTCCCCGCCCGGCACCGAGGTCTGGGTCACGTGCAGCGAGGTCAAGCGCGGCATCGCGGTGGAGATCGAGGACGCCGGCGTGGGCATGACGTCCGAGGCGCTGGAGCGCCTGAACGAGTTGCTGGCCACCGCCCCCACGCCGGACGTGACGGCGCTGAAGGACGGCGCACAGGTCGGTCTGTACGTGGTGGCCGAGCTGGCCAAGCGGGACGGCATCCAGGTGAGCCTCCGCACCTCGGCGTACGGGGGACTGCTGGCGATCGTGCTGCTACCGGAGCGCGTCATCACCACCGAGGGGGTCGACTCGGACCTGGACCGTACGGACGGGAACGCCCGCCTGCCGGTGATGGCCGCTTCGGTCTCCTCTCCGGACAACGCCGCTGGTCGTGCCCCGCGCCCGGCCGCGGTGCCCGCTGCCGCGAGGATCACGACCATCCCGAACGGAGCGGTACGGCAGCGACGAATTCCCGAAAGCGGCGAAGGCCGACGACCCGACCGCTCGGGCGGCATGATGAGTGACCCCTTACCGAACGGCGGCAGTCCCCGACGCCCGACAACCTCCACCGGACCCGTGGTGGGCGCCGGCCAGCCCGGCACGCAGGCCGCAACCCGGCCGCCCCTGCCGACCAGGGAGCCTCAACAGCACCTCGTGCCGGAGCTGCGCGACGACGACAGCCCGGCGGCCGCCGGATCGCAGAAGCCGGCGTGGTCCCCGAGGTCACCCGAGGAGGCCCGGGACCGTCTCTCGAAGTATCAACGGGCGTGGGCCGCCGGTCGGGCAGATGAGACGGAAACCAGTGACGACCAAGGTAGGAAAGCGTGACCAACCCGACTCCGCGTAATGACCTGACCTGGATGCTGGACGGCCTGGTCGAGGTCCCCGATGTGGTCTATGCAGTCGTCCTGTCCACAGACGGGTTGATCATTCAGAAGTCGACATCGCTGGCGCAGGACGCCGCGGAGCTCCTGGCCGCCGGCGCGTCCTCGCTGCACAGCGTCGCGGCGGGAATGGGCCGGCGGTTCGACAGTGGACCGGTGCAGCAGGTCATCATCGAATACCAGGGCCAGACCCTGTTCGTCGCCGCCGCCGGGCAGAACGCGCGTCTGGCCGTACTCTGTGAGCAGTCCGTCGACATGGGGACGGTGGCCTACGAGATGAGCCGCCTTGTCGCCCGTATCGGCGAGTACCTCGGCTCCGAGGCCCGCCCCAGCGCGGCGACGTCCAACGGTCAGCACGGGGCGCCGGCCAGATGACCTATGACGTGTGGGACGGCGACGACGAGGCGGAGGCCGGGCGGTTCGTGCCCCTGTACATCCTCGTCAACGGACGCACGAGTCCAAGGAACATCAACCTGGACCTCGCGACCCAGGTCATCGCCCTGCCGATCGACGCGACGCGGTTGGAGCCCGAGTACAAGGAGATCTTCAACCAGTGCACCAGCTGGGTGTCTATAGCTGAAATAGGTGCCTACCTGCATCGGCCGCTCACCATCACGAAGGTGATGGTCGATGTGCTCCTCGACCAGGGTGTTCTGGCCATCGGGTCACCGGCGCAGCAGAAGATCGCGGATCGTCGACTACTCGAAACGGTTCTCGCCGGCCTCCAACGACTTTAGACAAAGGGACTGACTAAACGTGGATCGCAAATCGGTCAAGGTCGTTGTCGCGGGCGGCTTCGGCACCGGCAAGACCACCTTGGTCGGATCGGTCAGCGAGATTCCTCCGTTGATCACCGAGGAGGTTCTGACTCAGGCCAGCGTCGGCGTGGACGACGTCACGGGCATCGAGGACAAGACGAGCACGACGGTCGCTCTGGACTTCGGGCGCATCACCATCACCTCCGACGTCGTGCTCTATCTGTTCGGTACGCCCGGGCAGGACCGGTTCTGGTTCATCTGGGATGAACTCGCCCAGGGGGCCGTCGGCGCGATCGTACTGATCGACACCAGAAGGCTGGGTACCAGCTTCGCGGCCATCGACTACTTCGAGCGGCGGGACATTCCTTTCGTCGCCGCGGTCAACCAGTTCTTCGGCGAGTGTGAGTACAACGAAGAGGAAATCCGTGCCGCGCTGAAACTGGATCCGATTGTCCCGCTCCTGTGGTGCGACGCGAGGGATCGGGCCTCAAGCAAGAACGCACTGATCGAGCTGGTGCGGCACGCCATGTCGCGCATGGCCGTCAACAGCTGATCGGGCGGATCGGTCCTGCGGCTTGGTGTGCCGCCGATGGCACACGAAGCCGCAGGACCGGAGCCGGCACAGCACGCCCCGGACGCCGCGCCGCGCGGGCGCCGGACCCGCCCTGGCGGTCCCGACCGCCGGGACCTCCCGCCGAGGCCGCGCGACTGGTCGACCCCAAGTTGGGCGCCGCGTGACGGTGCGGTCGGTCTCCCGGTGCCGCCCCGGGACCGCGGCCGGTTCGGTCGTGCGGCAGGTGTTCCGGCCTTCACCGGATGGCGAGAATATTTCGGGTACCGGCCCGCCGGACGCTCTCCGCCCTCGTCGCGGTAAGTGATCATTCGCGCCAGACCCCTGACTCCCCTGCGTGAGCGGGGACGTCATCTCCGCACCTCGAATGAATGCGATCGGTTATGTCGAGCGCCGGTATCCGGCGGTGGTAACTGTGTGAGACCAAACCGAGTCAGGCTGTGATATAGGTCTCACTCGACACTGTCGGATGGGGCATTCACCATGTATGAAACCGTGATCGACTTCTCGGTCGGCCGAGGCTCCCAAGGGCTGACCGGACACCTACTGGCGCCGCGGAGGTAACCGTCCTGGCTGTGCAGAATGACGTCGCGGCAATCCGACTGCAACAGACAGGACCGCATCCTCGCGCAATCACGTCTCGATGCGCGGGTGGGAGACAACCAATTTAACGTGGGCCAGGCCGAAAGGGAGAGTTGATGGGTGACTTGTCCCTCTTCGAGCACCTGAGTGGTCAGTTGACGCGCATGTGCGACGTTGCCGAGACGGATCCGAGTGCGCCCCTGGAATTGCTCGGCGACCTCCTCGGGACCTCTGGTTCACGCTCACTCGCCGAAGGACCGGCGTGGCCTTCCCAGGTCGCCGACGACCATACGCCGGTCGAGTTCTCAGTCGCCTTCAACGAGGGGGAGCCCCCCACGCTGCGGATCCTGGGTGAGGTGCTGGGGACGCCACCCGGTGTGCGGGCGAATCTGTCGGCCACGCGCCGCTTCCTCAGCAGACACGCCGACCTGCACCGCCCTCGCCAGACCCGACTTGATTCGGTGCAGGACCTGTTTCTCACCGAAGACCCGCAGGGAGCGTTCGGGCTCTGGTGCTCGTTAGTGTTCCGACACGGCCGCCTGCCCGAGTTCAAGGTCTACCTCAATCCGGAGGTCAAGGGAGTCGAGCGCGCGCCGGACCTGGTGGCCGAGGCGCTGCGCCAGCTGGGGCTGGAGGGCTCGTACCGCAGGATGCTGGACCACGGGATCCGCCCGGGCGAGCTGGGCCGCCGGGATCGCCTGACGTTCTTCGCGCTGGACCTGCACGACGGCCCACAGGCCCGCGTCAAGCTGTACCTGACCCATCACGACGCCGAAGTCCGGGACGTGGTGCGCGCGGCCGGCGCCGTCGACGGCGTCGACGGCGCGGAACTCGCCGAGTTCTGTGTGGCGGCCGGTGGCGGCACGCACCTCTTCGACGGCCGGCCGCTGGTGGGCAGCTACACCTTCACCAGGGGCGCTGAGAAACCGGTCGGGTACAGCGTCTACGTGCCGATTCGGGACTACGTCAGCGACGACGAGGAAGCCCGCGAACGGGTGGTGGCGCTGCTGGCTCGGTACGGATTCGACAGCGGGGAGCTCGATCGGACCATCGCCGCCGTGACGCAACGGCCCCTCGGGGAGGGCACCGGGCTGATCGCGCACGTCTCGCTGCGGCTCGGCCCGCCCCGCCCCGGCGTGACCGTCTACCTGTCCGCCGAGGCGTACGGGGTGGGTCCCGCACGTCCGCGGCGGGTTCCGGCGGTCCGTAACCCGGTGGAAGTCCCGGCCGGTCGCTCCACGGCCGGACATCTCTGATCATCTTCAAGGAGTAGCCGTGCCCAGGGATCTGTCTGAGATGTTGCCCCCCTACCGGATCAAGGTCGTCGAACCGATCCCCTTTCCCACCCCCGAGCAACGTCGGCGGGCCCTGGCGGAGGCGGGCTACAACCCGTTCAACCTGCGCGCTGACCAGATCACCGTCGACCTGCTGTCCGACTCGGGTACCGGTGCGACCTCGGCCGCGCAGGAAGCCGCGGCAGCGCTCGGTGACGAGTCCTACGCGGGCGCACGGTCGTGGTTCCGGTTCCGCGACGAGGTTCGCGACCTCACCGGATATCGACACATCCTGCCGGTCCACCAGGGCCGGGCCGGCGAACGCATCCTGTTCACCAGCCTGCTGACACCGGGCCAGATCTGCATCAGCAACACCCACTTCGACACCACCCACGCCAACGTGACACTCGCCGGCGCGCAGCCACGGGACCTTCCGTGTCGCGAAGCGGCCGATCTGGACAGCACGGCACCGTTCAAGGGCAACATCGACCTTGACGCCCTGGAACGCGTCCTGGCCGGGCCCGAAGGGCACCGCGTCGGACTGGTCCTGATCACCATCACCAACAACGGCCTCGGTGCGCAGCCGGTGTCGATGGCCAACCTGGAGGCTGTCCGGGAGCTGTGCCGGCGCCACCGCGTTCCGTTCTTCCTCGACGCGGCGCGCTTCGCCGAGAACGCCTGGTTGGTCAGTCAGCGGGAGCCGGCCTACCGAGGCTGGACGCCGCGACAGATCGCCGCCCGCGCGTTCCAACTCGCCGACGGCTGCGTGGTGAGCCTCAAGAAGGACGGCCTGTCAGCCATCGGGGGATTCATCGGGCTCCGCGATGACGGCCTGCACGCCGTCTGCGAGGCGAACCTGATCGCCACCGAGGGATTCTCCACCTACGGCGGACTTGCCGGCCACGACCTCGAACGGCTCGCCCAAGGTCTCCGGGAGGTCGTCGACCCCGCCTACCTGCGGGCCCGTGCCGCCTCCACCGCCCGGCTGGCCCAGCTGGTCAACGACGCCGGCGTGGACACCGTCCAGCCGCCGGGCATCCACGCCCTGTACCTCAATGCCGGCCGGCTGCTGCCACACCTGTCCCCACACGAGTTTCCCGGCCACGCCCTGGGGTGCCAGCTGTACCTCGACGGTGGGATCCGCTGCGCCGAGGTGGGGTCGCTCTATCTGGGCCGCACGGACGACCAGCACCGACTGGTGACCCCGGCCCCCTTCGAACTCGTACGGCTGGCGATCCCGCGCCGGGTCTACACCGACGCACACCTCGGGTACGTGGCAGCGGTGCTCGCCGACATCGCCAAGAACCCCGAGCGGGTCCAGGGGTACCGGATTGTCTCGGCGCCGCCCCTGCTGCGCCCCTTCAAGGTGAGGTTGGAGCCGACGACGACGGCGGGGGCGGCCGGGTAACCCGCCCATCCCCGGGGGCCTCCCGGTTCCGTCCCGGCGCTGAGGGCCCCCTCCGCCGCTGCGGTACCGGCCCCGGTCACACCTCGCACGGATCGCCGTCGGGGGTTGCCGGCAGCCCCGCGATGTTCGCCGTCGCCTCGCCGATCACCACGTCCGTCCGGGCGGTGTCCAGGACGACCGCCTGCTGGGTGAAGCCGGTGGCCGTGCTCGTGCCCACGTTGAGCCGCAGTGCTCCGATCGCCAGCGGGATCGTCTGCGGCTCCGGGCCGACGGTGACCGGGACACCGTTGATTCTCAGGCTGGCGATCGTCGACGACCCGTAGTGGGACGACCTCGGGCCGGCGGGATCGGCCCGGCACATCACGCTGGCGGTGGCCCGCACCGCGCCGACTTCGATGATCGTGTGCCGGCCGACGCTGATGCTGGATCTCCGTACCCCTGCCGTGGCGGTGGCGTCGTCCCCGACCATCGGCGGAGTGCCGGCGAGGTCGTCCGGGGTCTGCTCGGTCCGGGCGTGCAGCCCGGACAGCCGGGCGGTGACGAGGCCGCCGTCGAACCGTACCTGGGCCCGCCGCACCTGGTCGTCGGCGCAGGGCGTGTTCGGCGGGTTGGCCCGGGTCGAGACGGTGCCGGCCGCCTTGAGCGCGGTCGCCTGGCAGGAGAAGATGCCGGTCCGGTTCGCCACCTCGACCCGCAGGTCGGCGAGGACCGGGCTCACCCCGCCCGGGCCGGCGCGCAGGGTCGCCCGTACCTCGAGGTAGCGGCCGTACAGTGTGTACGCCCCGGAGGCGACGCCGCCGGTCATCGGCCGGAACCACACCTCCGCCAGTTCGGCCAGGGTGTGCGCCGCCCGAGCCTCGACGGTGATGCTGGTGCCCGCCGGAACGCTGCCCTGCGCTTCGGTGTTCCAGGTGACCGTGCCCCACTGCGTGCCGAGATGGACGCCGTCCTGGACGACGCTCCAGGTGCCGGCCGGCGTCTGGGGCGAATCGAGTTGGAGCTGGTTGTTGCCGGGCCGGTCGTGGTTGACGCCGGCGAGCTCGCCCCGGTCGAAGTCCGCATCCGTGGTGTAGAGGACGTTCCGGCCGCCCACCGGCGCTGCCGACGCCGGATCGGCCACCGCGAGAAGCGCCAGCGGCAGCGCCGACAGGCCGATCAGCGCGAGCGTTCGACGGCCGGGTCCGCGCCGGCCGGGCGTACGGGCGGTTCCGGTTACCTGACGCATGGCGTTCCTTCCGGATTGGCCGCGCAGGCGTCGCCGTGCGCCGAGTACCCACCGTAACGAAACGCGGCCAGGAGTACCGTCGGCTGTTAGCGCAGAGTAGTTCTCTCATCGGTCAGCGCGGATGTCTGATCAGCGGCCCGCGCCGCCACCGGGTGCGGACGACGGTGTGGAGCGGGGTAGTGGTGACCTGTCGGCACCGACCCGGCGCGGGGGTGGCGTCGAGGTCAGCGCCGGCCCCAACCACGTTCCGTAGGACTCGAAGCGTGCTGACGAGCCCGGGTCGACGCGCTCCTGCCGGATGGAGGATGGCCAACGGCGGCGGGTCGGCGATGCTGGGTGGGTGGCGGACCTGCTGATCCGGGCAGCTCGTTTCTCGGACATTGACCACTGTGCGCGGCTGGCGGGGTCGAAAGACCGGGCCGAGGTGCGACTCCAAGCCGTCGAGCGAGGCGAGGAAAGCATGCTCGTCGCCGTGCTGGCCGGGAATGTCGTCGGCGTCGAGAGCATCCGGTGGCGCGACGGCTGCGACCCGCCCCACCCGTGGCTCTACGGACTGTCCGTCGGCGCTTCGGCGCGGGGCCGAGGCATCGGCCGCGCTCTTGTCGAGGCGGCGGAAGCGATGTGCGTGTCATCCGGCGCCGAGTCCATCAGCCTCGATGTCGACGTCGACGACGCTCGCGCCCTCGGCTTCTATGCGCACCTGGGCTACCTCGTCATCCGGGGCCACGTGCACCGGTGGCGGTCCATCGATCCCCGCACCCGGGCCGTGGTGGCGACGGGGCATGCCTCGACGTGGATCATGCGGCGCGGACTGCGCCTGCCGCCTGGCCGCAGCTGAGAGCGCACTGCTCGTCCACGGGCCCGGCCCGCCTGCCCGGCCGGAGCCTCGACCCATCCATTTCGCATTGCCCCTAGTCAATGTCGAAGATCGATGTTATGAATTGGTGTGGTCGCTGGCGACCGACCGGGCAATGCCGCCTCCACCGTCTACGATCGACGTCGTTTAGGGAGAAAAGTACATGGAAAATCAGGACGGTTGGCTGCGGGCCCGATGGCGGCGTGCCACGAGGACTGTCGTCGCCACGGCCGCGGCATCCACCGGAATCGCCGCGCTCGCCGTCGGCCTCACGGTCGGCACGGCTGCCGCAGGCGTCAGCCCCGCTGAGCGTGGCTCGCTGAACGCCCCGGTCGCCGCCCCGACGGTCTCCAGCGTCGCCGCGGGCAACGCACATACCTGCGCGGTCGGTACCGACGGGACGCTCTGGTGCTGGGGCAGCAACTACAACGGCCAGCTTGGTGACGGCACCGCCACGAACCGGAACACCCCGGTGCGGGTCGGCACCGCCACCACCTGGGCCGGTGTCGACGCCGGTCCCAGTTCCACCTGTGCGGTACAGACGGACGGGACCCTGTGGTGCTGGGGCCGCAACCACCGGAGCCAGCTCGGTGACGGCACCACCACGAGTCGGAACACCCCGGTGCGGGTCGGCACCGCCACCACCTGGGCCAGCGTCAGCGCCGGCGACAATCACACCTGCGCCATCCGGACCGACGGCACCCTGTGGTGCTGGGGCTTCAACCGCAACCGGCAACTGGGTGTCGGTGACTCCGTCTACATCGCGCCCACCCCGGTGCAGGTCGGCACGGCGACCACCTGGGCGAGCGTCACGACTGGTTTCGCACACACCTGCGCCGTGCGCACCGACAGCACCCTGTGGTGCTGGGGTGACAGTTCGAACGGCCAGCTCGGTCTCGGCATCCTGAGCTACCGGGCAACTCCGACCCGGGTCGGTACCGCGGCCACGTGGACCGGCGTGACAGCCGGGTACGCCCACACCTGCGCGGTCCGCGCCGACCGGACCCTGTGGTGCTGGGGTGAGAACGGGTACGGACAGCTGGGTGTCAGCGCCGGCTACCAGACCGCACCGGTCCAGGTTGCCGGCACCACCTGGACCAGGGTCAACGCGGGCGTCGACTCGTCGTGTGCGGCCCGCACCGACGGCAGCCTGTGGTGCTGGGGCAACAACGGGGGAGGACAGCTGGGCGACGGCACCACCACCCACCGGTACGCCCCCGTCCGGGTCGGCAACGCCACCACCTGGACCAGCGGCTTCGACGTCGCCTACCACGGCTGCGCGATCCGTACCGACAGCAGCCTGTGGTGCTGGGGCGAGAACGCGTCGGGTCAGCTGGGCGACGGCACCACCACCCGGCGGCCGACCCCGGCGCAGGTGATTCTGCCGAGCTGAGGCGTAACCACCGATCTCAGTGCCGTGTCGTCGGCCTGTACCGCTGATCCGTCCGGCGGTCAGGCCGGCGACATGAGCGCGAACCCGACCGGGGCTTCGGCCGGAGCCGCGACAGACCGTCCGGGTCCTGTTCTGGCTCACCATGAGCGCGCCACTCTGGGTCGTGGGCGGGCTGGTCGAGCCGGGCACGGTCCGCGCCCCGCTCTGGACCCTCGCGGTACTCGTCGACTACACCGGGTTGCTCCTCGGCTGGCCGACCCCCCCGGATCGGTGCGCAACGGCTCGGCGTCGGCGTACTGGCGGCCGAGCACCTGGCCGAGCGGTACCAACAGTTTCTCCTCATCGCGCTCGGTGAGGCGATCTTCGTGATCGGGCTGGCTTTCAGCGGCAGCAGGTTCCACACCGGGCAGACGGCCGGGTTCGCGCTGGCGCTGGCGCTGGCGAGCACCGTCCTGCTATGGCGGATCTACTTCCATCTGGCCGGACGGGTGCTGGGCGCGGCCATCAGCCGATCCCGAAACACCTTCCGCCTCGCCACCGACTGGCCCTCACCCACCTGGCCATGGTCGCCGGGATCGTGCTGACCGGTGTCGGCTTCGAACTGATCATCACCGAGCCGCTCACGGACCTCCCGGCGACCTGGCTCATCGCCATCCTCGGCGGCCCCGCCCTCTTCCTCGCCGGACGATCGGTCCTGGAGTTCCAGGTCTTCGCCCGGGTATCCCGATCCCGGAAAGGCAGCCTGCTGGCTCTCGGTCTGCTGACGCCGGCAACGCTGCACCTGCCGCCGCTCGCTGCGGGTGCAGCCGTCACCGTCGTGCTGTTCGGCGTCGCCGGCGCGGACGCGCGACGCTCCTACCGTCGACCGGTCGAGGAGCCCGCGCCACCGGGCTAGGTTCCACCTCGCGGATCATGACCCTCGTGGGCGTGTCTTCAGCGCCGCCCACGGTCGAGGGCGGCCACCTCGCGTACGGTCTGGGCGATGGCCCGGAAGTCCTTCTTGAGGATCGCACCGTGGTTGCTGGCCACCTTCGCGCCGATCTGGATGTTCGGGTTGTGGGCGGTCACCGCGTCGAGGCTGGTACGGATCCGTTCCTGCTCGTCACCGCGGCTTGCGAAGGACCTGCCCGAAGCGACCACGTACCGCACCGGGACGGCGATCCTGTCCAGCACGGGCCCCAACTCGCGCTCGCGGGAGAGCCTGCCGAGCTCGATGTTGCTGTTCGCCTGCTGTTCGGCGGTCATCCGCGGGGCGAGGCCCGTCGGGCGCAGCAGCGGCAGGAACCAGCTCATCCGCCGGAACAGCTTCCGAATCCGCTGCTCCATGGCCTCGTCGAGCCAGTCGTACGGGAACGCGCCGTCGACCAGGACCGCGCCCAGGGCACGCTCCGGGTTCCGGCTGGCCCAGTGCGCCCCGACGACCGCTCCGTAGGACCAGCCCACCACCAGCGCCCGGTCCACGCCCCTCGCCGCGAGAACGGCATCGACGTCCCGGACGGCCGCCTCGAAGGAGTAGTCCGCCGAGCGCTTCGATCGGCCGCGGGCCCGCTCGTCGTACGTGATGTGCCGCCACCCCGTTCCCAGCTCGGCGATGACCCGCCGCCAGTACCCCTGGGTGGCGAACTGGCCGTTGAGGTAGAGCACGGGGGTGCCGGGACCGCCGGTGTCGGTGACGGCCAGGGCCGTATCGTCGACCGGCATCATGCCGGTCCACTTCGAACTGGTCGAGGAAGCGCTGTTCTCCGTCATGGTTCCACTCCTGGTCGCTCGTACGACTTCTCCCGGGCCCGCACGCGGATCGCGGGCATCTCGGGACGGACGGCCGCGTCGTCGGTGACGACCGACCGGCTCTCGATCGCGGCGGGCCCGGCCTGACGGCCCTGGTGCCGCTCCCTCAGCGGCTGCGGGCGGTGATGTCGCCGTGGGTGGTGGTGGCGCGGATGTCGAGTTCGGCGGTGCCGTCGTTCCTGAGGGCGTTGCTGACGCGGCCGTGGCCGGTGCTGGCGTCCAGGGCGGCCGAGACGCCGCCGGCGGCGGTGACCGAGATGTCGCCCGACCGGGTACCGAGTACGACCCTGCCGCGCACGGCCTCGGTGATCCGGATGTCGCCCCGTGCCGTGCTGATCTCCGCGGGGCCGTTGAGCCGGCCGACCTCGACGTCCCCGTCGATCGCGGTGAGGCGGACGCTCGCGGCCTCGTCGATCTTGATGTTGCGGTACGCGCCCTCGAAGGCGATGTCGCCGAGGCGTCCGACGCCGCGGAGTTCGGCGCTGGCGGTCCTGGCCTCGATGCGGGAGTCGGCGGGCAGCTGGACGGTGACCGCCAGGGATCCGGAGGGGCCGAAGAGCTTGTTGTCGGGGGTCGGGGCCGTGATCCGCAGGACGCCGTCGGCGTAGGCGACGGTGGTCCGCTCGGCGGTCGCGGTGTCGCGGCTCTTGGCGGGATCGGCGGGCAGGACCTCGACGGTGGTGTCGGCGCGGTCGGCGGCGATGAACTGGATGCGTCCGGCGGGGATGTCCAGGACGGCGGAGATCGGGGCGGGGGTGTCGAACTTCTGCATCGTGCTCTCCCGTGCTCGTTCGTTGTTTCCGATGCGGGAAAAGCTACGTTGCTTTCCAGAAATCGACAACAGCTTTGTTGCATAGGATCGACATCTGTGCAGGTAGGAACTGTGGAACTGTTGCAACGAGTCTGGAGGCTAATGCAATGACGGCTGCCTCGACATTGCAATGGATAGGAAGTGAACGCTATGGTGGGCGGGTCAGGGACCGCCACGAGGGAACACCGAGGAGATCGCGATGCCGGGAGGCAGGCTCACCCAGCAGGAACGCCAGCAGATCGCGCTGGGGCTGGCCGACAGTCTCCCCTACGCCGAGATCGCCCGCCGCCTCGCCCGTCCGACCTCGACGGTCACCCGTGAGGTGATGCGCAACGGCGGCCCCACCGCCTACCGCGCCGACCTGGCCCACCGCGCCACCGAACGCCGCGCCCACCGGCGCAGGCCCGCCTCCTCCCGAGGGGCGCAGTCGACCCCGCAGCCGCACGGACGCGACGCCGAGGCCGTGGCCGAGTACGAGGAGACGCTTGCCACCGCCCTCATGGCCTCGGGCCTGCCCAAGATGACGGCCCGGGTGCTGACCTGCCTGTTCACCACCGACGCGGGCAGCCTCACCGCGTCCCAACTCGCCCAGCACCTCGGGGTCAGCCCGGCGTCCATCTCCAAGGCGATCGCCTTTCTGGAGGGCCAGAGCCTCGTCCGCCGAGAACGCGACGAACGCCGCCGCGACCGCTACGTCGTCGACGACGAACTCTTCTACCAGGCGACGATCGCCAGCGCCCGATCCAACGACCAGCTCGTCGAGACCGCACGCCGAGGCGTCGCCGTCCTCGGCCCGCACACCCCCGCCGCCAGCCGCCTGGAGAACATCGCCCGCTTCCTCGACTTCATCAGCGAAAGCATCACCCGCGCGGCCGAACAGGCCCGCGACGTCCTCCACACCAAGAGCCAGTGACCAGTCCGGGTGGAGGGCCGTGGGCCGGGTGTCGCCACCCGGCCCACGGCCGTTGTCACCGGTGCGGCCTAGTTGAGGGACCAGGTGGGCAGGGTCGGTACCCGCTCCGCGCTCCGCCGTGACGGCGGAGCCGACTCCGGATTAGCGGCCGCCGCGCAGGTCGCTCCGACCGGCGGGAGCTTCCGGTCGACCAGATAGCGGTCCACGGTGGCGATGGTGCAGGGCGTGCGGTCGTAGGCGCCGTGGCCCCAGCCCTGGTAGGTGACCAGCCGGCCGTGTCGGCCCAGCTGGTCGGCGACGTTGACCGCCCACTGGTACGGGGTCGACGGGTCGTACCGGGAGTTGAGCACCAGCAGCGGGAACTCCGTGCGCACAGCCAGCCGGTGCTGCGGGTTGCCCACCTCGCCCGGCCAGCCCAGGCAGGCGGTGACCGCGAAGAGACCGAGCGCCGAGGCGCGCACCTGGGGTGCCAGTCGCCGGTTCTCGGCGAGGTGGCGGGAGTACTGGTCGAAGTCCCGGATCGACATCGACCAGTCGTCGCAGAAGATCGGGAACGGGTACTGCACCAGCTCGGGCTCGGCGGCCCTGTCCGCCGGGTCGGCCGCCGGCCAGCCGAGCGTCCCCGCCGGGACCGGTCGCGGCGCGGGTGCCCGCTCCGAGCTGGTCCGGCCGGCGGCGCTCGGGTCACCGGAGGTCCGGTCGAGTGCGGCCAGCCATTCGGCCAGCATCGTCCAGGAGGGGCGGTATCCGGCGCTGACCACCATGTTGCTCAGGTCGAACCAGCTGAGTGCGACGTCGGTGTCCGGCTCGGTCAGTTCACCGGCGTCCGCCCGCCGGGTCAGCCGGTCGAAGACCTCGGAGACATCCTGTCCGTGCAGGGCGCACGTCTCCGTCCGGTCGCACCAGGCGGCGAACTGCTCGAACGACTCCTGCGCCCCGACCGTCTCGGTCCGCAGGAAGTCCCGGGCGCCCAGGCTGTGGTCCATGGTGCTGTCCAGCACCATCGCGCGTACCCGGTGCGGGAACTGTTCGGCATACATCTGGCCGACCAGGGTGCCGTAGGAGACTCCGTAGGTGCTGATCTTCCGCTCACCGAGGGCGGCGCGGACCGCGTCCATGTCCCGTGCCACGTCCACGCTGTCGAGGTGGTCGAAGAGCGGGCCGGTGTTCGCCCGGCAGTCGTCGTGCACCCGCCGGTTGAAGGAGAGCAGCGCGCCGTACTCGTCCGCCGTGGCGACGGCCGGGTGGGGCTGCTGGGCGAGCAGGTCGAGCGAGCAGACGATCGGATTGCTCCGGGCGACGCCGCGCGGGTCGAAGCCGATCACGTCGAAGCGCCGCAGAATCTCCGGGCTCAGCCCCCGCTCGGCGTCGAGCGCGTCGTCCACCCCGGAGCCGCCCGGACCGCCCGGGTTGACCAGCAGCGGACCGATCCGCGCGTCCGGGTCGGTGGCGGAGCGCTTGGCGATCGCCAGCGAGAAGGTCGGGCCGCTCGGCCGGGCCCAGTCGATCGGCAAGGTCAGCGTCGCGCAGCGCACGGCGGGGTCGTCGGGCAGCTCCGGACACGGCTGCCAGTCGATCGGCCCCGGACGCCAACCGCCGACGGTCTCGCCGGCCGCGTCGGGCGGCGCGGCGGCCACGGCCGGTGCGGCGCCGAGCAGGACGAGCAGGGCGGTGGCGGCGCCGACGGTGGTACGGATCGTTCGTCTCATGGGCAGCTCCCCGGTTTCGACACATCGACGAAGTGCCGCCAGTCGACCACGGCGCAGCGCCGAGCAAAAGGGACACCCGAGCCTGTCCGGGGGAGATCAGGGACAACCCGGACGGGTCAGGCCGGGATAGGTCCGCCGTTCGGACCAGTGCGGTCCGGCGCGCACCACGACCCGGGCCCGGTACCGGTACGGCGCGGCGGTCATGGCGTCCGGGACGGAGGCCCGCCTGCCGGAACCAACGGTGTCGTCGAGGGTGGCGCGCCCGGGGCGGAGCTTGCGCCATCGGACGAGACGGCAGGTCACACAGCTACGAGCGTAGGCTCGGTGGGTGGCAGATCGGCAGTTCGATGTCGTGCTTTTCGGAGCCACCGGTTTCACCGGCAGCCTGACCGCCGAATATCTCGCGGCGCACGCACCGGTCGGCACCCGCTGGGCGGTGGCCGGGCGCGACGGCGGCAGGCTGCGCGCGTTGCGTGACCGGCTGGGTGTGGATGCCGGCGTGGTCGAGGCGGACATCGCCGACCCGGGCTCGCTACGCCGGCTCGCCGAGGCGGGGCGAGTGGTGATCACGACCGTCGGGCCGTACATCCGCTACGGCGAGGGCGTCGTCGCGGCCTGCGCCGAGGCGGGCACCGACTACGTCGACCTCACCGGCGAGCCCGAGTTCGTGGACCTCAGCTACCTGCGCCACCACGCCGTCGCGGAACGCACCGGCGCCCGGCTGGTGCACGCCTGTGGCTTCGAGGCGATCCCGGCGGACCTCGGCGCGCTCTTCACCGTGCGACAGGTGCCCGAGGACCAGCCGATCTGGCTGCGCGGGTACCTCAGCGTGACCGGCCTGCCCTCCGGCGGGACATTCGATTCGGTGTTGACTGCCTTCGCCCGCTGGCGCTCCGCGGCCGTGGCGAGAGCGCAGCGCCGCCGGGTGGAGCCGACCGACCGCAGCCGCCAGATCCGCGGGGCGTCCGGCCGGCCGGGGTACGACCGTGCCGCGGGAGCGTGGGTGCTGCCAATGCCGACGATCGACCGGCAGATCGTCGTACGCTCGGCCCGTGCACTGGGCCGTTACGGCCCCGACTTCTCGTACGGTCACTTCGCGGCGCTGGGCAACCCGCTGACGGCGGCGGCGCTGGGCGCGGGCGCGATGGGCCTTTTCGCGCTGGCGCAGGTACCGCCGGCGCGGCGGGCGCTGAGCCGCCTGCGCCCGGCCGGGTCGGGACCGACGCCGCAGCAACGGGCGAAGGCCCGGTTCCGGCTGCGTTTCGTCGCGGACAGCGGCGAACGGCGGGTGGTGACCGAGGTCGCCGGAGGCGATCCCGGCTACGGGGAGACGTCGAAGATGCTCGCCGAATCGGCGCTCTGCCTCGCCCACGACCCGCTGCCGTCGAGCGCCGGGCAGATCACCACCGCCGTCGCGATGGGGGATGCGTTGCGTGCCCGGCTGGAAAGGGCCGGTGTCACCTTCCGGGTCGTGCGGCCACGGTAGCCGCGGTGACCGGGCGGCTGGTTCGGCGACCACGGCCGGCACCGCTGTCCGGCACTCCTGGCCCACGTTCATCGCAGTGGACCGGACGCACCCCGATCACGTCTGGGCCCCGCCGGACGGATGGCTCGCTCGACCAGGGCCGCCGCGACGTCCCGCACTTTTCGATTCGAGTCCTGGGACACGCTGACGAGGATGGCGAACGCCTCGTCGGCGGTGCAGCGGCGTTCGCCCATGATCATGCCCTTGGCCTGTTCGATGACGGCTCGGCTCTGCATCGCGGACCGCATCTGAGCGGCCAGGGTGGCGGTCGTGTCGTACAGGTGGGCGTTGGCCAGGGCGACCGCGGCGTACCCGGCGAACGTCTGGGCGAGGGTGACCGCGTCGTCGTCGAAGGCACCCGGCTTCCCGCCGTAGATGTTGAGGGCGCCGACAACCGACTCCTGGATCGGCAACCCGATCGACAACGAACTCAGTGCTCCGTGCTGTACGGCCCGGGCCGCCCAGCCCGGCCAACGGACCTCGGCAGCCATGTCCGCGACGGAAACGACGGCGGCGTCCCTGGCCGCGGCCAGGCATGGGCCGTGGTCGTACTCGTACTGCAGCTCATCGAGGCGCAGCGCCATCTCGCCGGTGAACGCGGCGGTCTGCGCGCCCGGCTGTCCCAACAGCGTCACCGATACCTCCTCGGCGCCGGGGATCGTCCGCTGCGCCAGCTCGGACACCCGCGTCAGCACTCCGAGCAGATCGGTCTCGCCGAGTTTGATCCGACCCAACTCGGCGAACGCCTCGGTGGGATCGGTGGGTCGCTGCGCCATGACGTCGAGATCCTCGTGGGCCGGCACGCGTACCGGTTAGGGAGGCGACGGCAGCGCGCGTGGTGGTGGCGCACCGCGGATACGGGACACCGCACGGGCTCGTCGGCTGAGTCCGTGCCGCGCCCGCTGCTGGACGCTGACTCGCCGGGGCCTCGGCCTCGGCTGCGACGATCACTATACGGTGCCACCGGCCGTGGCCTGGGCGGCCGGCCGGATCGGTTCGGCGGGAAACGGATGCCGGAACAACCCCGCCGGCACGGGGAGGCCCCTCTGCTGCCGCGTGCGGCGGGCTGGCCGCGTGAGGTGCGGCGGGACCGGCTTGAAGTCGGTTTGAAGCCGCTGAATGGTGTGCTCCGTCCTGGACGTCAACGACGTGACGTACCAGGAGGGGGATCACGTGCACACCGAAGAGCGATCGCGAGTGACGAGACAGGTGTTCCGGGCCGGGCTTTGCGTACTGGTGGTGCTGTCCGCGTTGCTGTCGTCCGGGGCCGCGAGCGGGAGCCCGGCGAGGGCGCCGGACGTGCGGGGCGGGCCCGCGGCGACGGCCGGCGAGTTCGTCGCCGTACCGGTCGTCAAGGGCTCCACCAGGGCCGAACCGCCGCCGTTCCAGTGCTTCTTCGTATGGGATGTCGACGCCGGCGGCTTCTACCCCCGGGCCTGGCTGGAGTACGGCGTGACGTACGAGTGCGGCGAGGATTTCGAGCTCGGCCCGGACATGGTCGGCGTCATCCAGGCGGGTCTGCACCTGGGCGGCGGAGGGCTGAGGATCCATACGGCTCCGGAAACCCCCTTCGTGAAGTGTTGCCCGGGCGAGCCGCCCGCCCGGAGCGGGGCCGAGTACCGGCCGCTCACCGGGCCCGGCACGTTCTTCATCCGCAGTTCGTCGGTCATCGACCTGATGCCGGAGCCGGCTGAGGGGCGCGTCTGGATCTGGATAACCATGCCCCCTGGCTGCACCGGCCTCGGGACGCCGCGCGCCGTCTGTGAGATCGACTCCGACGAGTTCCAGGTCTGACGCATGGAATCCGCAGGGGGAACGAGGATGAGAAGACCATCGCGGGTACCGGGGGCCAGGGCCCTCGCGGTCGTGACGATCGGCGGCCTGTTGGCGGGGGTGGCATCGGCGCTCGCCGGTGCCGGGCCGGCGGCGGCGGGTCCGCCGCCGACGCTGAGGCAGGCGCCGGTGAACACGTCGGCCGCGCCGGCCATCACCGGATTCTCGCCGGCCGGCGGCGATCGTGGCACGGCGTTCAGCATCCAGGGCAGCGGGTTCGTGCCGGACCCGGTGGCGAACACGGTGACCATCAACGGCGTGACCGCGACCGTCACCGCGGCGACCGAGTCACGCCTGGACGCGGTCGTCCCGTCCGGCACCGGACCCGGACGCGTCACGGTGGCCAACGCCGACGGCAGCGCGACCAGCGCCGACCACTTCGTGGTACCGCCGACCGGCTACGCATTCGCCGACATCTCCCACACCGCGACCATCAGTGTGGACGGCGCGGACGTGGTCGCCAGCATCACCGGCCAGCGGAAGGTGTCGGTGCTGCGCTTCGACGGCACCGCCGGACAGCGGATCAGTCTCGGCCTGGACCGGGGCACGATGACGTCCAGGTTCGACGTCAAGCCGTTCGGGCCGAACGGCGCGCAGTTGCGCACGCCGGACGGCTTCATCGTGCAACAGAACCTTCCGCGCGAGGGCGGCCAGTTCCTGCTCCCGCCGTTGCCGGTCACCGGCACGTACGCGTTGGTGATCGACCCGACGACGGACACCGGTGGCGGCCAGATCACGGTGACGTCGCCGAGCATCGTGGACGTCGGATCGATCAGTGCCACCGGTGACGCCGTCCAGCTCCCGTTCGCCAAGCCGTGGCAGTACACCCGGCTCGGCTTCACCGCCACGGCAGGAAAGGACTACAGCCTCACACCGAGTGAGTGGACGTTCTCGACCAGCTCCGCGCAGTCCACGATCCGGCTGTTCGACCCGGACGGCCAGCAGGTGACGTTCTTCGTGGCCAGCCGCACGGCCCGGTCCTTCGCGTTCACCGCCGAGAGGACCGGCGATTACACCATCATGGCGGTGATCGACACCCTGGGCGGCACCTCGCAGACGGGCTCGTACCGGCTGACCCTGTCCGAGCACGCCGACGTCGGCGAGGTCGTCGTCAACGGCGCGGCGAAGCCACTGAGCATCACCCGGCTCGGCCAGCACCAGAAGCTCACCTTCGCCGGGCGGGCCGGGCAGCGGCTGGGATTCGGTATCACCGACGTGCAGGACTCGGCCTTCTTTCCGGCGATCACGGTGATCACCCCGGACGGCAGCCGGCGGTGGGACCTGTTCTCCAGTCTGGACAGCGAGATCGTCGAACCGTTGCCGGTGGACGGGACGTACCAGCTCATCGTCAATCCGTTCACCACCGGGGCGTACAACCTGTGGGTGTCCGAGGACGTGGACGGCGGCGCCCTCGCGGTCGACGGGTCACCGGCGCAGGTCACCGTCGCCCGGCCCGGCCAGAACGTGCGGTTCACCGTCTCCGGCACCAGCGGGCAGCGGCTCGGCTGGGCGATGGTGCCGAGCTGGTCCAGCGGCATGATCGCGACCGTGCTGGCGCCCAGCGGCCAGCAACTGCTCGCGCAGGGCGTGTCGCGTACGGTCGACGTGCCGAGGTTGCCGGCCACCGGCGACTACCAGTTCATCGCCGACCTCGGCGTGGTCACCGGCTCGGCGACGTTCCACCTCAGCACCGACCTGGACGCCGGCCAGGTCACGGTCGGCGGCGATCCGCTGACCATGACCCTCACCCGGCCGGGCCAGAACGTCCGGGCCACCTTCGAGGGCACCGCCGGCAGCCGGTTCAGCGCCGGCTTCACCGACGCGACGCTCTCCGGGCAGTACCGGCTGAGGGTGTTCCAGCCGAACGGGCAGGAGGTCGCGGGACCCTTCCCGGACGTCCACTCGGGGCGCGACGACAAGGACATCACGCTGCCGGTCACCGGCCGGTACGAGATCGAACTCGACCCGGTCGACAGCAACGTCAACACCGGTTCGGTACGCGTGACACTGTCCACCGCGGTCGACGCCGGACCGATCACGATCGGCGGCTCCACGGTGCGGCTCGAACTGCCCCGGGCCGGTCAGGACGGCGTGGCGTCCTTCGACGCGACCGCCGGCCAGCCCCTGGTGTTGACCTTCGCCGGCAGCACCTTCGTCAACGACACCTCCACCCGTTACTACCGGGTGACGGTGTTGGCGCCGAACGGCCAGCCGGTGCCGGGGTTCAACGGCCTCCTGCAGACCGCCGACGGCGACCTGTCGCTGATCCCCACGGTCGCCGGACGGTATCGACTGATCATCGATCCGGACCGCGCCGGGACCGGCGGCGTCACGCTCGGGGTCAAGACTCCCTGACCGACGAGGGAGGGGATGGGCCAAGGCACGGGGGTGGCGCCAGGGTGCGCCACCCCCGTCATCCGCTAGCCGGGCTTGAGCCCAGGTGTCCGTGTCGGCATCGTGGCGGGGATCGGTTACGTCCGGGGAGGCTGTGCGGTGCGGTCGACGAGCGCGGCGGCGACGTCGCGGAGTTTGCGGTTGGAGTCCTGGGAGACCTTCACGAGGATCGCGAACGCCTCCTCGGAGGTGCAGCGACGTTCGCCCATGATGATGCCCTTGGCCTGTTCGATGACGGCGCGGCTGCGCATCGCGGTTTCCATCTGCTGGGCCAGCGTGGCGGTGCTGTCGTAGAGGTGGGCGTTGGCCAGGGCGACGGCGGCGTAACCGGCGAACGTCTGGGCGAGGGTGATCGAGTCCTCGTCGAAGGCCTCGGGCTTCGTGCCGTAGATGTTGAGTGCCCCCACGACCGTTTCCTGGACCGGTAGCCCGATCGACAGGGAACTGGACACCCCTTCGGTGCGGGCGCGGTCGGCCCAGTCCGGCCAGCGGCTCTCGGTCGACATGTCGGGCACGGACACGGTGTCGCGGGCCTGGGCGGCGGCCAGGCACGGACCGTGTCCGCGCTGGTACTGCAACTCGTCAAGGTTCAACGCGACCTGGCCGGTGAACGCGGCGGTCTGCGCCTCGGGGCCGCGCAGCAGGGTGACCGACACCTCCTCCGCGCCCGGAATGGTGTGTTTGGCGAGCCGTGCGATCTGCGCCAGGACGCCGTCGAGGTTGGTCTCGCTGAGCTTGATCCGCCCAAGTTGGGCGAACGCCTCGGTGGGATCCAGCGGACTGTCAGACATGCGGGAGGAATCCTTGCGGACGGCGCCCCGGCTGTGATTCACCAGCGCTGCGGGTGCGGGTGCGGTGGCGGTCCACGGTCGCGGACCGCTGCACGGGTCAAGCCGGAGCTGGACCCGGGACCCGCGCCGTTCTGCTGGACGCTGGCTCGCCGATTCCCTAAACGCCGGGCATCGGCCACAGGCCGCAACCGTACCCCGCCCCATGCCGAGCCGGTAAGGGCCGCCCTGGCAGGGCGGACGGTCACCTGGTCACCTCCGGCCATGCCTCGGTATGCTGCCTCCGGGTCAAGTCACGCGCCCGTCCTGCTCTCCGCCAAGAGAGGGGGCCCTCATGGCCGCGCGATGGTTGCCCAGATCACTACCCCTCTTCGGGCCCCGCTTCGGTGCCTCGCCTCGCCTCGCTGACGGTCGACGGGCCACGACGGGGCGGCATCGTCTCCTCCGCCCCCCGGTCGAGGTCGCCCCAGCGTTGGTCGGCCCGGGTGGGACAGCGCCTTTCACCCTGTCCTGGCACACCGAGCCGGCGGAGCCGACGAATCCGACCCGAGACGATCAACTGATCATCCTTCCGGCCGGAGATGTCGACCTCGCCACCGCGCCGCTGCTGCAGACGGCGTTGCTCACCGCCGTCGAACAGCACCCCCGGGTCTGCTGCGACCTCGGCAGGGTCACCTTCTTCAGTGCAGCCGGCGTCAGCGCGCTACTCGTCGCATACAACCGGGCAATCCAGACCGGGTCCCGCCTCACCGCGCGTCGCCCGCACGGCATCACCCGACGCGTACTACACCTCGCCGGCTTGGAACAGACGCTCGGCATCCGTACCGAATCCCAGCCGCGCCGTCGCGGCGACGACGCGGCGCAGGAACGGACACGGTAGTTCCGGCGGAAACCGCCAGCTCGTGGCCGGATGATGCGCTTGTCGAAGGCGGCGGCGACCTCGGGGTTGTGCTGTGCCTTGCCATTCAGGTCCTGGGGTGGCGGTCCCCATGGTGGGCCGGTTCAGCAGGTTGGCGGCCGAACGCGCGGAGGGTGATCTCCACGAGCGCGTCGGCGTACTCCGGGGTGAGCGGCCCGGAGCGGAGCAGCCAGCGCTGGTAGAGGGGGGCGTACAGCACCTCGAGCACGAGGTCGAGGTCGGCGTCCGCGGCCAGCTGGCCCGCCCGCTGGGCGTTGCGGAGCCGCTCCTTCTTGGCTTCGTCGACGGGGCCGGCCAGCTTCTCGCGATACAGGGCGGCGAGGGCGGGATCGCCGATGATCTCCATGTTGAGCGCCCTGATGGGTGCTTCGAACGCCGGGTCGGCGAACTCGGCGACGGTCGCCCGCATGACGGTCTTGAGGTCGACCTCCAGGTCGCCGGTGTCGGGCAGCCGCACGCCCTCCCCGCCCTCGCTGAGGGCCAGGAACGAATCGAAGATCACCGCTCCCTTGGACGGCCACCAGCGGTAGATGGTCTGCTTGCCGACTCCCGCCCGGGCGGCGATGGCCTCGATCGTGACCCTGGTGTAACCGAGGTCGGAGACCAGGTCGCGCGCGGCGTCGAGGATGGCCCGCCGGGATCGTTCGCTGCGCCGGACGGGGTCGGGTTTTCTCGGGCTGGGCACGTCCCGGAGCATATCACCGCCAAGACGAGACGTTCCGTCTTGACAGCACGGCGAGACGCCGGCAGACTCTGCCTTCCCGAGGCGGACCGTCTCGTCTCACATAAGCGAGGAGATCGCATGACAACCGCGCGAGTATGGTTCATCACCGGCGCGTCGAGGGGCCTGGGCAGGGCCTTCGCCGAGGCGGCGCTGGCTGCCGGAGACCGGGTCGTGGCCGCCGCGCGTGACCTCGGTCCGCTCGACGATCTCGCCGCCGCTCACCCGGACGGCCTCGTACGGCTGACGCTGGACGTCTGCGACCGTGCGGCCGTGCGGGAGGTGGTGGACCGGGCGGCAACGGCGTTCGGCCGGCTCGACATCGTGGTCAACAACGCCGGCGGGATGCTGCTCGGCATGGTGGAGGAGGCCACCGAGGAGCAGATCCGCGCCCAGTTCGACGTCAACTTCTTCGGCGCGGTCTGGGTGGCCCAGGCCGTCGTGCCGCACCTGCGGGCGCAACGGTCCGGCCACATCCTGCAGGTCACCTCGATGGGATCCGGAGGCGGGTTCGCGTCCGTCGGGTTCTACGCGGCGACCAAGGCCGCGCTCGACTCGGTGAGCCAGGCGCTGGCGATGGAGGTGGCGCCGTTCGGAGTCAAGGTGACGATCGTGCAGCCGGGCGGGTACGGCACGGACCTGTTCACGCGGGGCACCACGATGACGGAGCCGCGCCCGGAGTACGAGCCACTGCGCGCCTGGCTGGCCGAGGTGTGGGGCGAGGACGCCGGTCCCGCCCCGAGTACCGCCGCGCCGGTGATCATGGAGTTGGTCGGACTGGCGGAGCCGCCGCTGCGGCTGATCGTCGGCGGCGCCTCGTACGACATGGTCCAGCAGATGGATCAGTCCCGCACGGAGGAGTACCGGACCTGGGAGCACCTGAGCCGGCAGGCTCCGGGCTGAGGTCGGCACCGGTCCACACGTCGAGACGAGCCGCGGTGGACGTGGGGAATCGTTCCCGCCGGGAGGAGGAGGCGGCCTGCCGACCCGGCGGGACGCGCCGGTGAGGTGGTCGCCCCCGGCGGGCAACCCGACGCCGCTCCGGCAACGACATAGCGCTGTAGGAGGCACAGCTACCGGAGGAGTGGAGATGCGGGTGTGCGGACGACCGCCGTGCGGTTGGTGGCCGGTGGGAGAACAGGTTCGAGGATGCTGCTGAGCCGGGGAGGCGCCGAGCGGGCCGCGGCCGATGCCGAGTACACCGAGTACGTCCGCGCCGGTCTGCCGCAGTGGCGCCGTACGGCGTACCTGATGTGTGGCGACTGGCACCAGGGCGACGACATCGTGCAGCGGGTGCTCACCGAGCTGTACCGCAACTGGTCGCGGGCCCGGCGGGCCGACCACCTGAACGCCCTGGTCCGGACGATGCTGCTGCGGCGGTTGATCGACGACCGGCGACGCGGCTGGGCCCGGGTTCTGCTCACCGACCTGCTACCGGAGCGGCCCGCGCCGGCCGCCCCGGATGCCACGGACCGGCTCGATCTGGTGGCGGCGCTGTCCCAGGTCGCGCCGCGGCAGCGGGCCGTCCTGGTGCTGCGGTTCTTCCAGGACCTGTCGGTGGAGGAGACGGCGCAGGCGCTGGACTGCGCGCCCGGCACCGTCAAGAGCCAGACCGCCAAGGGGCTGGCGACGCTACGTCGTCTGCTCGCCCCCGGCCGAGCTGACGTGCTGACCGCCATCCCGACCGGCGACCCGAGCGGTGCGCCGACCAACGTGTTGACCCAGGGGAGTTGAGGGTGATCGACGAAGTGGATGTGGCGCGGTTGATGCGGGCCGAGGTCGAGTCGGCCGAGAAGCCGTCCGCCGTACTCAGCATCGATCGGGCGATGACGACCGGGCGCCGGCAGCGCTGGTACGTCCGCGGCGCCGGTGCCGTGCTGGCGGTGGCCGCCCTGGCCGTCGGCGCCGCCACGGTACCGGGTCTGGTGGCGCCGGACCGGCCGTCGGCCCCGTCACTGGAACTGGTCGGCGCCCTGGCTCCGCTGGAGCCGTACACCGGGGAGGTGCCGCCGCCCGACCCGTCCCGGATCCCGGCAGCGTTGGAGACGGTCGACCCGACCGTCCAGTACGTCCGGTTCGGTTGGCTGCCGTCGGACCTGGACGACGTGCAGTACCAGGCGGGTCTGCTGCCGAGCGGCCCGGGAGTCACCCTGATCGGGCACGCTGCCGGCTCGCCGAACCCCAACTGGTCAGGGGTGTCGTTCAACCTCTATCCGAAGGGGGTGACGCCGCCCGCGCCGCAGGTCGTCGGCATCGACGAACGGGCGCCTACCGTGAGTACGGCGCCCGCGCCCGACGTACGGGGCGGGGCGGCGACCTTCACCCAGTACGACGTCGACGGCACCGACCAACTCTGCCTCCGCTGGCGGTACGCCCCGGACGGCTGGGCCGAGGTCCGGGTCGCGCCCTGGGCGTCGGGGCAGGATGCCCGCGAGATCGCCCTGCACGTGGCGCAGGGGCTCGCGTTCAGTACGACCGAGCGGGTGCGGTTGCCGGGCCGGGTCACAGGGGTGCCGCAGGATCTGCGGCCGATCCTGACCGACGTCTCCGGGCCGCTGACCTCGGACGGCTGGCGGTGGTACACCGGCGTCACGTACAGCGCCGAACCCCCCACCGCGGATCCCGGCGCGCAGCGGGCGAAAACGCTGGACGTCAGCTTCTCCCCGTACTTCGAGCTGACCGACGAAGTCCGGGCCGAACTGAACGGTAAGGAGCCCCCGCAGCCGAACACCACCATCGACGGTCATCAGGCGTACTTCACCCTCGGGGGTGATCCGGACTGGCTCGAGTCGCTGACCGTGTACGACGTGCGAGGGCTGACGGTCATGATCGACGCACGTCGCGGGACGCTCGATGAGCAGGGCGCCAAGGGCCTGTTCCAGCAACTCGACCTCGCCGGTGCCACGCCGGACTGGCGACCCGCGCTGGTGGTCGACTGACGCGGGCAGTGGCCGCCCCGGAACTCGCCAGTCCTCGCCGACGGTTCCGGGGCGGTCCGCGTCAACGGGTGTCGGAACCGACGTCCACAGGAGCCGGAGGCGGAGGTGGCCGATCGCCGCACTCCACCGAACCATCGCACGGCGTACCTACTCGCCGCCGTCGCAGCCATCGGCGCGGTCAGCGTGCCACTGGCTACGGTCGCACTCGTACGGGCCAACCGTCGGGCACGGTGAACGGCAGTCCGCACCGAACATGATTCGGCGGTCACGTTTCCGGGACGGATCAGGTCGCCCGACCGTACAGCCGGGCGACATCGGGCGAGTCGAGCCAAGCGTTGAAGGTCGGTCCCTGCGGCCAGCCTTCCGGAGAGTCCTGCCACTCCTCCTGTCGCCCGTAGGGCAGCACATCGGCCAAGGGGAACGTAAACGTGAGCTGTTCGACGCCGCGACCGGTCGTGTGCCAGGTGCGGTAGACGGTCTCGCCGTCGCGCAGAAAGACGTTCACCGCGAACCCGCCGCCGGGTGGCGCGTCGACGTCGGCCCCGAACGGGCTGTCGGCGGTGGAGTACCACGTCATCGTGTTGCCGACGCGTTCGGCGTAGGCGAGGGCCGCCTCGATCGGGCCCTGGGTAACGATCACGAACCGTGCGTCGTAGTTGTCGAGGAAGTCCAGCCGGGTGAACGACGAGGTGAGACTGGTGCAGCCGCCGCACTGCCACTCGGCGTCCGGGTCCCACATGTGGTTGTAGACGATCAACTGTGACCTGCCGTCGAAGATATCGACGAGCCGAACCGGTCCCTCGGCCCCGACCAGGGTGTATTCGGGCATCCTCACCATCGGGAGCCTTCGTCGCTCCGCGGCGACCGCGTCGAGTTCCCGAGTGGCCGCCTTCTCGCGCACGCGCAACTCGTCGAGCGCCCTGCGCCAGGTTGGATGGTCGACAACGGGTGGCATAGCCATGATCAACATCTCCTCTGTTCGGCTCTGTCACAGGTACCCAAAGAATCCGTCGGGGTCACACCCGGCTTGATCTGCCGAAGCCGCTACACATTGGCGCCAAGGTATGCCGGTGCGAGCCGGGCAGATCCGGGTCACGTCAAAGATCTACGAGAAACGCCCAGGTGATGGCTACTCGCGTGAACCCCGGCATTCGACTTGAGTGTGACCCGGCGGCGGACCTCGGTGACGGCCCGGTTGGCCAGTTGCACGATGTGGAAGTGGTCTACGACCAGCAGCGCGTGCGGCAGGACCTGCCGGATCGCGGCTTTGAACACGGTGCACATGTCGATCGCCACCGCTTGGATCTGCACGCGCCAGGCCGGGTGGGCGGGCGGCCAGCCAGCCAGCCGGTGACCGCGGTAGTGGTGCGGCCTTCGACCTGGGCGAGTAGCCCTTGGCCGCCGGAGAGGTCACAGAAACCGACGTGCCACCGGTCCGCGGTGGTGGTCCACGAACCGGCCTGCTCGTCCCAGATCCAGCGGGGCTTGCCCCGGCGGACCTCGTCGATGCCGAGCACCGCGACCGGCTCGGGCTCGGCCGGCAACACCGCGGTGGAGTGGGTGGTGAACGACGCCGCGACGATCGGCCACGAGATGCCGTGGTCGCGGGCGGCCTGCACGATGGTGCGTCCGCCGTCGGCGACCGCCGTCCCGGCCGCCTGCCGCAGTCGTGTGGTCAGCCGTGAACGAGCCGGAACCTGGGCGACCTGCTCGGTGAACGACCTGCGCGAACAGGCCGGGGTCGGGCAGTACCAGCGTCGTTTGCGCCAGCGCAGCCGCACTGGTCGACCGGCGACTGGCAGGTCCCGCGGCCGGGTCGTGGCCCACTGCTTCACCCGAGCCGCTCGCTGCCCGCACTGTGGGCACACTCAGGTGATCATTGACGAGCTGCAGGCCCCGCCATCTGGGTCGGCTCCACCCATGAACCCTGCTCAACTCTCGGAAAAATCTGATGAGGCGAGACTCAAGCGAAACAGTCCTTGCGGATAACGGGTCCATAAGCATATAAACGAAAGAAGCCTTTCGTTGGGGAGTGCCGATGGAGCTGAACGAGCCGCAACGCCGGGTGCGCGTGCAGGACGCGACCAAACTGCGCGCGCTCGCGCACCCGTTGCGCCTGCGGCTGTTGCGCTACCTGCTGGCCGCCGGCCCGAGAACTGCCGCGCAGTGCGCCGAGGCTCTCGGCGACACCGGGTCGAACTGCAGCTACCACTTGCACCAGCTCGGCCGTCACGGACTCATCGAACGGGTTCCCGCCGAGGGGGCCAACCGGCGTGACCGGCCCTGGCGTGCCGCCTCCGTCGGGTTCGAATTCCTGCCAGAGCCGGGTGATGTCGACGGGCAGCAGGTCAACGAGGCGCTGACCGCGCTCGAGCTTGAGGAGGTCTTCCGGGCGCTGCAGCGCTACCAGCACCAGCAGCACAAGCTGACGGACGAATGGCGGGAGAGTTCGACCTTCCACAACTACACGCTCTCGCTCACCCCCGAGGAACTGCGGCACCTCACGCTGACCCTGGACGCCGTCATCCGGCCCTACCTGCGTCCGATGCGCAACGCGCCCCCCGGGGAAGCCCGGCCGGTCAGTCTCAGTCTGCAGGCCTACCCCACTCCTGAGTTCATCTGAGATGTTCACGCTGCTGCGTCACCGTGGATTCGTCCTGATCCTGATTGCCGGGCTCTCCTCGAGCGTGGCGAGTTGGCTGCTGCTCACCGGGCTGCCGATCTATGTGTTCGGGGTGACCGGCTCGGCGTTCATCACCTCCGCGGTCTTCCTCGTCGAACTGCTGTGCGGCATCACGCTGGGAACGTTCGCCGGTGCCCTGGCCGATCGCTTCGACAGATTCCGGCTCATGAGCTGCGTCGCCGTGCTGCAGGCGGTGGCGGTGATCCCCCTGCTGGGTCAACCTGAGCACCATCTGTGGATCATCTCGCTGGTCGCCGGGGCCCAGGCAGTGCTGACCCAGACGTTCGACTCCGCCCGCAACGCCGCGTTGCCGGGCATCGTCGAGGCCGCACACCTGGTGCGCGCCAACAGCATGGTGGCGCTCAACATGAGCGTGGGGCGGCTCATCGGCAGCTCGCTCGGCGGGTTTGCGATCACCCGCGAAGGCACCCGTTACCTGGCGATCGGCGCCGCCGTGGCCTTCGTGGTCGCGGCGGCGCTGATCACAGTCGCCCGCCGGGCCGCGCACCACGACGCCACCCAGCCGGGGACATCGGAGCGTACGTCGTCGTTCTTCACCGCCTGGCGGTCCGGCCTCGCGGCGATGCTGCGTAACCGCAGCGTGCGCGTGACGTTCCTGAGCGTGGCGCTGGGCGGCATCGCGCAGGGCCTGTTCGTGGTGCTCTTCGTGGTCTTCGTCAGCCGCGCGTTGCACGCCGACGGCACGCTCACCGGTGTGCTGCGGGGCGTGCAGGCGATCGGCGGCGTGGCGGGCGGGCTCATTGTCGGCATACTGGGCGCGCGGCTCAGTCCCCGGCTGCTGATGAGCCTCGGCGCCACCACGTTCGCCCTGATCAGCCTGGTCATCTGGAACGGACCGGCGGTCACCCGTCAGCCCGGGTGGTACATCCTGCTGTTCATCCTGGTCGGCGCGCCTGGCATCGCCTACAACAGCGGAGCCTTCGCGCAGATCCAACAGAGTGTGCCCGACACCGACCTGGGCCGAGCCTTCGGCGGCTACTACGCGATCTACAACGCATCACAGGGGCTGGGCATGGCAGCCGCCGGCCTGCTCGGCGACGCGCTCAGCGTCGTGCTCGTCCTCAACGTGCAGGCCGCGCTCTACCTGGCCTCCGCCGCGGTCGCCTACGTGGGCCTGCGCACCGTACTGCGGCAGCGCCCCGCCCTCCGACAGCGCTCCACCGTCGACATCGGGTAGACCGTTCTCGATCAGAAGCCGAACTCCACCGGCTCGCCACCACCATCGAAACCTGGTGGCCGCACATCCACGCGTTCCTGACCACCGGGATCACCAACGCCGGTTCCGAAGGAACCAACCGCGTGATCAAGACCGTCGCCCGCGACGCCTACGGCTTCGGCAACCCCGACAGCCAACGCCTACGCACCCGCACCGCCACCACCCGACGCCACCGCGGACACCTCAACCCCGCCCAACTTCGAAGAACCCCTCGCCTCGGCCGGGAGGAGGTCCGGCAGGGCCGGTGGGTCGCCTGTTGAAAGGGGTATCGGCAGATGCGCATGATGCGGCTGAGGCCCGATTAGTGGCCCATGTCACTCCCGATTCTGAGCCCGACGGCGGGAGGCGGTCGTCTATCTGGAGGTGAAACGAAGCCTCCAGGCCGCCGACGAGGATGACCTCACGCGCCGCGTCGCCGCTGGTGACCGGCAGGCCTTCGACGAGCTGTACCGGCGAACATCGCCGTGGCTGCTCGCCCGACTGCGTCGCCGGTGCGCCGACGACGACATCGTCGCCGACGTGATGCAGGAGACCTATCTGGCTGTCTGGCGGGCCGCGGGCAGCTTCGCCGGCTCCGCCACCTCGGGCAGCGCGGTCGGCTGGCTGTGGACCATCGCCGCTCATCGCCTCGTCGACGCGTTCCGCCGCCGGGCGCGGCAGAGCCAGGTGCCGGTGGTACCGCTCGGTGAGTCGGTCGCGCCTGCCGCCGAGGACGAGGTGATGGCCGGGCGGGTGGGTCAGGAACTGGAGCAAGCGCTGCTCACGCTCCCGTTGGAGGTACGCCAGGTGCTGCGGGCGATGGTGCTCGACGGATTCTCGGTGCGGGAGACCTCGCTGCTGCTGGGCGTACCGGAGAACACGGTGAAGTCCCGGGCTCGGCGGGCCCGAATCGCTCTACGGGAGGCGCTGTCATGACCCCGCATCCGAGCCCCGCGGTGATCGCCCGCTACACCGACCTGGAGGCACACCTCGACGAGGCCACGGTGTGGTCGGTCGAGGTGCACCTCGACGACTGTGCGGACTGCCGTGCCCTGGTGGCCGACGGCACGACGGACGACACCCGGGCGCTGCTCGACCGGGTCGCCGCAGGGGTGAGCCGGGGCAGAGCCGCCGGGCCGGCTCCGGCTCCCCGCCGGCGCCTGCCGGTAGCGCTGCACCGCTGGGCGGCCTGGCATCTGGTGCCGTGGCTCGTCATGACGGTGGCCGTTCTGGGCTGTGCGGTCCTGCTCCAGGTGCTGACACCCGGCCTGCCGTCGCTGGTGACCCTGCTGGCTCCGGTGGCGCCGCTGCCCGGGGTGGCGGTCGCGTGGAGCCGACGCCACGACCCGGCATGGGAACTGATCGCGGGCACGCCGTCGGCCGGACTGGCGATGCTGCTCCGCCGGACGGCCGCGGTGCTGGTCGTGGTCGTACCGGCGCTCGCCCTGGCGAACACCCGTACCGGCGGGTCCCTGGCCCTGACGCTGTTGCCCTGCCTGGCCTTCACCGCCGCCACCATCGCGCTGGGTGCCTTCATCGGTGTCCGCGTCGCCGCTGTCGGGCTCGGCCTCGTCTGGATGCTGGTCGCGGTGGCACCGGCCGTGGTCACCGCTGACCTGCCCGCGGTGCTGCAACCGGCCAGCTCCGGCGGGTGGGCGCTGCTCGCCCTGGCGCTGGCCGGTTTCGCCGCCACCCGGGCCGACAACTTCCGCCGGCTGGCCAGCCACGACTGATCTGTCCGGCACCACCTGTCCCGCTGTCTCGGAGGAACCTGATGCGTACGGTCACGGCGGCCGAAACGGCCCCCACCATCCATCCCTGGGCGGTGCACGCCGAAGGGCTCCGGGTGCGCGCCGGCCGGCACCTGGCCGTCGACGGGCTCGACCTGGCGCTGGATACCGGAGTGCACGGTCTGCTCGGCCCGAACGGCGCCGGCAAGACCACGCTGATGAGGGCGTGCGCCACGGTGCTGAAACCGACCGGCGGTCGGTTGACCTTGCTGGGCGAGTCCGTCGACGGCCGCGCCGACCTGCGGCGGATCCGCCGCGGGCTGGGGTACCTGCCGCAGCAGTTCGGCTTCTACCCGCGGTTCACCGTCCGGGAGTTCGTCGAGTACATGGCGTGGCTCAAGGAGATGCCGAAGACCGCGGTGCCGGGAGCGGTGCAGCGGGCGATCGACCGGGTCGACCTCGCTGCCAAGGCCGATGCCCGGATGAAGACGCTGTCCGGCGGCATGCTGCGCCGGGCCGGCATCGCGCAGGCGATCGTCAACGATCCGGAGGTTCTGCTGCTCGACGAGCCCACCGTCGGGCTCGACCCGGAGCAGCGCCTCGAATTCCGCGAACTGCTGCGTGACCTCGGCCTTGACAGTTGCGTCCTGGTCTCCACCCACCTGGTCGAGGACGTGGTGGCCGCGTGTACCGACGTCGTCATGATCAACCAGGGTCGGCTGGTCTACCAGGGAACGCCGGACGACCTGATCACCCAGGGCGGAGAGGGCGACGCCGGCGACAGCCCGGCCGAGCGGGGGTATTCCGCGCTGCTGCGCCGCCACCGGACGGAGGCCGGTCGATGAACCGCATCCTCGGTATCGAGCTACGCCGCTCCGCGGCACTCGGGTCCGCCCTGGCTCTGGCGGTGATCGGCCTCCTGCTGATCTTCTTCGCCGAGGGGATCCAGTTCGCGGAAGGCTGGATGCAACTGGCCATGACCCTGCGGTGGTTTCTGGTCCTGCTCTGGCCGCTGGCGCTGGCCGCCGGGGCGTGGCAGGCGCGCCGGGAGCACCGGTCGAACGTGGCGGAGCTGTTCGCCAGCACTCCTCGGCCGAGAGGGCTGCGCGTCGTGCCGACGCTGGGCGCGATGGCGGCCGCGATGGTGGCCGCCTATCTCGCGATCGGGCTGGGTGGGGGTCTGTGGATCGCCGGCACGGCCCGGTATTTTCCGGCGGCGGTGCTGGCCGTCGCGGCCGTCGGCGGCCTGGCCCTGATCGCGGCGGTCTGGCTCGGCATGGCGCTCGGTCGCCTGCTGCCCTCGCCGGTGACCGCTCCGGTGCTGGGCGTTGCGGGTCTGGCGGTGTTGCTGTTCATTCCCTGGGCGACGCGTCCCCGGGGCTGGCTGGCCCTGGTGTTCTCGCCGATCTACGAGATGAACATGCCGGGCGCCTATGCGACCGTCCCCGGCCGGGTAAGCGTCGCCCAGGCGTGCTGGATGGCCGCTCTCGCGGTCGCCGCGGTGCTGCTGCTGGTCTCCGATGGCCGGCGCATGCGGGTGGCCGCGCTGGTGCCGGTGCTGGCAGGTGCCGCGCTGGCGATCCCGGTCATGCCCCAGCAGAACAGGACCGTCACCGATTCGCTCGACCCGGTGGCGAGGGAGCTGGTGTGCACCCAGGACGCGCCGCGGGTGTGTGTCAGCCGGGTCCATGCCGGGCTGCTCTCCGAGGTCGTCCCGCGGGCCCGGGACGGCCTCGCGGCCCTGGCGAAACTGCCGGGCGCGCCGAAGGAGGTGCACGAGGACACCACCACGTACCCCGGCGACGGCCTCCCGGTCTGGCGTGCGGACGTCGTGCTCCTCCGCGTCGTGGTTGGCCCGAACGGTCATCTCGGCGACGGGACCACCGCGGCCAAGGTGATCGTCGGGGCCTTCGCCAGCCCACCCGACTGCGACAAGCCGACCGAACCCGCCGACATGCTGGCGGCCGCCGGCTGGCTGACCGGACAAGAACCGGCGTCGCCGAAGCTTTCGACGTCGTTCGGCGAGGTGTCCTACGACGAGGAAACCGTCGCGAACGCCGTGCAGCGGTGGCAGAGCCTGCAGGAGCTGCCCGACGCCGAGGCGCAGGCCCGCGTGGTGGCGCTGCGCCGGGCCGCAGCGACCTGCACGGCCGGCAAGGGAATGCTGATCGGGGGGAAGCCGTGAGGTGGCTGACGCTCTACCTGCGTTCCCGGCGTGTCCCGATGGCGCTGGTCACGGCCGCGGCCTGCGTGGCGGTGGCGTGGTCAGGGTGGCTGGTGGCCTCCAACAGCCGCGCCGTCGGCGTGACGATGGTCGCCCTGACCGTCCTGCTGCTGGTGGCCGCCCTGACCGCAACGCTCGGCGGCCCCGACGACGCCCTGGAGCAGACCGCCTCCTTGCGGTGGCCGTCGCGCCGGGTGATCCACCTGCTCGGCGCCTTCCTGGTCGTCGTGGTGCTGCTGGGACTCACGCTGCCGACCGGTGCCCGCTTCGGCCCGGCCTGGCTGGTGGTGCGCGACGCGGCGGGGCTGCTCGGGCTGACCGCCCTGGGCGCCGCCACGATCGGCACCGCACGGGCCTGGTTCCTGCCGCTTGGCTGGACACTGCCCGCAGCCCTGTTCACCCACTCGGAAACGCTCGCGGGGCAGATCGTGACGTGGCAGGCGCAACCTCCGTCCAGCACCGCGGCGGCCGTGACGGCGGGGCTGCTCGCGCTCGGCGGGCTGATCGCGTACGCGGCGACCGGGCCGGCCCTGCGGGCGCCCGCCGAAGCCGCCCAGCACTGACTGAGCCCCGATCCACCGACGCGGCTTCCACCGAATACCGGCTGACCATTCGGTTCTGGCCGGTTCGGCGGGAATGCGGGCGCCTCCGATCGTCCCGTCCGCGGTGACGGCCGCGACGCTGACCGGGGTGTACCCCCTGGCACGGGGAAGCTGGATCAGCCAGATTGCGCAGCGGCGCCCCATCCGCGTGCCGTACGCCGCTGCCAAGGTGCCGCTGACCCATGAGGGTGACCTCGCCGAGGCCATCACGCACGTCCTGCTGGGCGTACTGCCCAGGGAGGTTGGTCGGGATTGTGGTGACACGATCGGATGTCGTAGGCGGGTGAAGGCCTCCGGTCGTGGAGTGGAGCTGTCTGGGAACCGCTCCGGCAACAGGAGGCCTTCGGAAACGATCACATGATCACCACCGGCCGCGCGGCGCACGGCCCACGGGAGCACCTGCGGGCGCGGATCACCGTTCCGATCTGGTGGAAGCCGGGTCGCGGTCCCGGCAGTTTCGATGACGACACCACCGCGGTGGTCGGCTGATCGAGCCCGGTCCGACGCACTGGCGTCACCGCAGTTTGATCTTGCGTAGCGCGACGACGGAAACCCCGGCAACGATTGCTGTCATAACAAGTGCCGTGGCGAGGATCGATATGACATCGGCGGGGATCAGGTCACCGGAGTCCGCCACCGCGACCGAGCCGAGGTTGAGGGTGCGAGTGTTGAGCGCCTGGGGCACGAGGTATCTCAGCGGGCGCAGCGTGGGCGAGGTGATGGCGGGTACCGCGGCGACGCAGCCGACGAGGCATATCGCGATCGGTGCGCCGAATGATTTCAGCAGCATCGACAGCAGGGACTGGGCCGCGATCAGTGGCAACGCGGCGACGATTGCCAGGAGTCCGGCGAGGGTGAACTTCCAAGGGATGGCTCCGTCCACATTCAGGACGAACGTACCGGTGAACAGCGTGGCAATCACCAGCACGACCTGCATGAACGCCACTGGCACGGCGATCACGGCAATCTTGGCCAGGACGAGTGCGATCGGCCGGGTGGTCGTGGTGAGCAGCAGATTCCAGTTGGTGCCACGGTGTTCCACCCGCCACGCGGTGGCGGCGATCAGTCCGATACCCATGGAGAAGAACAGCAGCCCATAGAACAGCACGGCTTGCGAGGTAAATGATTCCCAGCCCGAATCGAGGGTGTCCGGATTGTTGGCGACATTGATCGCAGCGGTGGTGACAGCAAGAAAGGGCAGGACCAGGGCGATCAGCCACGTCGTGGAGCGCTTGAGTTTGACGAGTTCGGCACGGAACACAGCGCAATTACCTCTCGATACTGTTCAAGCGGCGGGTGCCGAGCGCGAACGCGGCGGTGGCGACGACGAGAAACGCCAGCGGCCAGGCGTACTGCGGGGTGGTGTAGGCGAACCCGTCACCGTCCTGGGTGATGTGGGTGATTACGGCGTAGTACCCCCACGGGATCAGGCGGGTGACGGCGGGAGGCATGAACAGACTGAAGACGGCGAGGAAAGCGCCGAGCATTCCGAGGCCGACGCTGACGAGTTGGTTCTCGACCTGGGCAGCGAGCCAGATGTGCAGTGCGCAAAAGGCCGTGTTGATCAGGTACAGCCAGACCGTGTAGCCGAGCCACGGACCGATGTCGGTGGGCACGTGCATCCCGGCGACGAGGCCGGCTCCGATCACGAGCAGGGTTTGGACTGCCGTGGCCGGCAGCAGGATGAGGGCGAGGGCCGCGAGTTTGGCCCGGCACAGCGCGCCCGGGGTGTATCCGGCGGTCGCGGCGAGAGTCCATCCGGCCCCGGAGTGTTCGATGTCGGTCTGACGGCTGGCGATCACGGCGGTCAGCAGCGGAGAGGTCATCGCGGCCATCAGCGTGTAGGTCAGCAGAAACGAGGCCCACGGCACCTCGCTGGGGTCATCGAACGTGTTCTGTGTACTGCTGGAGAACTGCCAGACGCTGCTGAGCAGCGCGACCGCGATAACGAGCGCGGCGACGACTGGTATCGTCCGGAGGCGCCGCATCTTGCGGAACTCCAACCTGATCGCGCGCGTCACAGCAGGCCCGCTCGTCCGGTGAGGTCCATGAAGACGTCTTCGAGGCTCTGCTGGACGCGGCGGACCTGGTGGATCGGAACCCTGGCCGTGGCGAGCCGATAGATCAGTTCGGCGGCCTGGTCCTTGTCGAGGCCCGTGACTCGCAGGCCGTCGGGCTCCTGGGTCGCGGTGATCCCCTCTCTGAGGGCGGCGGCGGGGTCCGGTGTCTCGATGATCAAGTCGGGGATCGAGTGCGCGAAGAGTTGTTCGCGGGCGCCTTGAAAAATCAGCTTTCCGTTGGCGAGGATGCCTATGACGTTGGCCATCTTGTCGATCTCGTCGAGGAGGTGGCTGGAGACCATGACCGTGATGCCCTCACCGGCGAGCGCGACCAGCAGGTCGCGAATCTCCTCGATGCCGGCCGGGTCGAGCCCGTTCGTCGGCTCGTCGAGCACGAGCAGCGACGGGTCACGAGCGAGTGCCATCGCTATACCGAGGCGCTGTTTCATGCCCAGGGAGTAGTTGCGCACGAGCTTGTCCTTGTGCGCACGGAGCCGCACGGTGGCGAGGGCTCGTTCGACCTGAGCCGGGGGCAGGTCGAGCATGTCCTGCACGATTCGCAGGTTTTCGGCCCCGCTCAGGTGGCCGTAGCCAGGTGGTGCCTCGATCATCGAGCCGATCGAGGGCAGCAGCTTGGTGCGAGATGCCGGCGTGAGCGGCTGGCCGAAGAGCTCGATCTCGCCACTCGTGGGCCGGGTGAGCCCCAGCAGCATCTTCATGGTCGTGGACTTTCCCGACCCGTTCGGGCCGAGGAAGCCGTAGATCACGCCCTGCGGGACGTGTAGATCGAGAGAGTCGACCGCTGTGTGGTTCTTGAACGCCTTGGTCAGTGCCCGGGTTTTGACAACGGCGCTCATCGGCGCTTCGCTTCATACGTCACGCCTTCCACGATCTCCGGCCCGGCCGGGCCGAGGATCATGCCGCAGGCTGAACCGCCCGGAGACCAGTTTCATACTGCGGTATGAGTCGTCCGCCCCGGCCGCGCGGTAGCGTGGCGAATCGTGGCACGTACCAGAGCGACCTCGTCGTGACGAGGCTTCCCGGCTTCGTGACTCACTCCTTAACGGGCGACATCACGGCAGGGCTCATCCTGTGCGCCATCGGCCTTCTTCGCGTGCCGCCGGTCGCATTCACGACCGGGGAGTACATCGGATACGTTCTTATCCTGGTCGGTGTGTCCCTCGCGGTGACATTCCGCCGCAGGACGCCGCGCACAGCGCTGACGGTCCTCGCGGCGCTTCTTCTGGTTCACCTCGTGGTATTCGATGTCCCCACCATCTTTGCAGGGCTCGCCTGTCTCGTTGCCGCCTACACGACGCAGACCCAGCTCGTCCCACCGTGGCGATGGCTGTTTCTGACAGCGATATACACCGGCGGACTAGCCGCCATGGCGCGGTCGACCACTCTGACTGATGATTGGCAGACACGGGGGTTCGCGGTCGCGTCCGTCAGCGCGGCGATCTCGCTTGCCGCGACCCTCGGAATCCTGCGGCGGCAGCGTCGGACGCGTTACGAGCTGGCCGTTGAACGGGCCGCGGTCCTGGAAGGGCAACTGGACACTGAACGGCGTCTCGCCGTCTTCGAAGAACGCCACCGTATCGCACGAGAGATGCACGATATCCTCGGCCACTCGCTCAACGCGATCGCCGTCCAAGCTGAGGGCGCCCGATACATTCTCGAGTCCGACCCCACCCGGGCTGACCGATCGCTCGCTGACATCGCTCGCCTCAGTCGAACGGCTGTGGACGACGTGCGAGACGTGATCGATGTCCTTCGCACCGAAGATGAGGAGGTATCCGTCCGCTCCAACCCGTCCCTGCAGGACATCGCCGATCTCATCGACACGCTCCAGACCCCGGGTGAAACCATCACACTACAGGTGGACGGAGACATCGATTCCGTCCCGAGCCGCATCAGCTCGACCACCTACCGAATCGCCCAGGAAAGCCTGACCAACGCGATGAAACATGGGTGTTCCCCGATCGCGGTCCGCCTGACCATTGATGCCGACAGACTGGACATGACGGTCGTCAACGGAGTCACGAGCACGGCGCTGAACGGTGAGCGACGTGGACACGGCCTGATCGGCATGCAGGAGCGCGCTCGCGCGTACGGCGGTGCGTTCAAAGCAGGCCGAGATGCCGCCACCGCCGAGTGGGGAGTGCATGTTCACCTGCCCTGGAGCCGGCCGTGATCACGATCGGCCTCGTTGACGACGACCCCCTGTTCACCGCCGGCCTCGCCATGATCCTCGACGCCCAGGAAGGCCTGCACGTCCTCTGGCAGGCCAGCGATGGAGCGGACGCCATCCGCCAGCACCGCCGAGCCGAGCCCGACGTTCTCTTGCTCGACATCCAGATGCCTGGCACCGACGGGCTCACCGCCGTTCGGCAACTCATCAGCGAGGGCACCCAAGCTCGAATCGTCATTTTGACCACATTCGAAACCGACGAATACGTCATCACAGCCGTCGAGGCAGGCGCGGCGGGATTCCTGCTCAAGAACACGCCACCTGACAAGCTCATCGACGCGGTTCGCACCGTCTACCGCGGTGACTCCGTAATCTCGCCCGGCCCCACCCGGCGCCTCTTTTCGACCTTCCGAAGCCACACCGCAGCCCACAACGCACCCATCACCGAGCCGCAGAGACCCGCCCACCTCACCGCCAGAGAAGGCGAGGTCCTGATACTGATCGCGCGGGGGCTGTCGAACCAGGAGATCTGCGATCAGCTCTGGCTCTCCATGCCCACCGTCAAGACCCACATCAGCAACCTCCTCGCCAAGACCCAGTCCCGCGACCGCGTCCAACTCGTCCTCTACGCGCTGCGAAACGATATCGCCTCCACACATTCACCAGGACGTTCGGCTCGCGCGTGAGCTACGAACGCGACGGCCGCGCCCGCGATGAGTCGGACTGACACCGCCGTCCGGGTCATCAGCGCCTCGCGGACCGGATATCCACCGCGCTGACCAATTCCCCCTGACGCGCTTGCCGTTTGGCTACCACCCGACCGATGACCGGCCGGTTGGAGCACTTCGATGCGCGTGCCGGCGGGTCCTACCGACTGGTCCTGGCGTACCCGGACGCGTCGGCCGCGCGGGAGGTCCGCCGTCGGCTCCGACCTGGTCCACGCCAGGGGAGGTGCACAGCGACGTCCGCGCGCACGTTCAGCGGGGACGAGGGCACCTGTTCGGCCAGCCCGGCGCCGAGGTCCAGATCCTCAGTGTCGCTGTGAGGGGCGGCGCGGATAGGTCAGGGTGCGGCGGGGAGTCCGCTGCGGCACAGTTCGAGGACGTCGTGTGCGCCGCGCAGGGCCGCGACCACGGCGGGCGAGGGCCGCACATGTACCTCGGGAAGATCCCGGTCCGCCGACCCCCGGGGAATCGGGTAGGCGAGCTGCTCGCGGTCGAGCCGGAACCGGGCATCGATGCCGGTGCGGTTGCCGCGCGGATCCTGTCGGTGCCAGCGGCAGCCGAGGTAGACGGCAACCAGACCGTGCAGGACCGGCCCGGCCTCGCCGGCCAGCTGTTGGTAGCACAGTCCGGCCGGGATACCGCCGGCCCTGGTCACGGCTACCAGCAGGTGCGACTTGGCGTAGCAGAGCCCGACGCCGGCGGAGAGCACCTCGCTGGCGGTGAGAGTGACGCGCGGGTCCCTGGCGTCGACGGAGTGCCAGATCCGGTCACGGACCCATTCATAGGCGGCCCGCGCGAAGTCGACATCACCCGGGTACCTCGCGCGCAACTCGGCGGCCAGCGCCAGCACTGCCGGATGGTCGGCCTCGACGATCTCATCACCGTCCAGGTACTCCGATGGGTCGACCGCTACCAGTCGCACGCCTGCCTCCGTTTCACGATCCAAGCCGGCGTAGCTCTCCCCTCCCGGCAAGCCCCATCCTCCCGGCCGCAACGGCACCGTCCCGATCCAGGCCAGCCGCTCTGTCACCTGAAGCTACCGCGATCCGGCGACAAGATCACGTTCCGGCAGAACGAGAGCCTGCCCAAGCGCTCGGGCGGTGCGTGCCGTGCGGGTGCGGATGGGCCGGGCAGGATTGCCGCCGACGATGGCGTACTCGGGTACGTCGTCTGTGACCACGGCGCCGGAGGCGATGACGGCGCCGTGGCCGATCCGAACACCGGGCATGACCGTCGCGCTGTGGCCGAAACCAGACGTCGTGGCCGACCACGGTGTCGCCTCGGCCGGGCAGGTTGGTGAGTTCGCCGGCGGGGCCGCCCGGACGGGTCTGGCCCGCCGGTCAGTGCGACAGCGCCTGGCTCGGTGGCAGGCGCGCCGCCCGTCCCGCCGGATACAACCCCGCCATCATCGTGGCGACGACCCCACCGGCCAGCGCCCACACCGGGATCACCGGCGACCACGACCGGTAGCCGGCATAGCCCGCCGTGACCGCACTCCCGATCAGCACTCCCGCGACCCCACCCAGCGTGGACAGCAGCAGCGACTCGCACAGGAACTGCAGCCGGATCTGGCCGCGGATGGTCCCCAGCGCCCGGCGCAGCCCGATCTCCGCCCGCCGCTCCAGCACCGAGATCACCATGGTGTTCGCGACGCCGACCCCGCCCACGACCAGGGCCACCGCACCCAGGCCCAGCAGCAGCCCGTTGAGGGCGCCGTCGGCGGCCCGGGCCGCCGACAGCGCGTCGGAGGGCCGCGAGACCTCCACCTCGTTGGCCGCTTGCGGGTTGACCGTCGCCGCCAGGACGCGGCGGACCTGCTCGACCGACTGCTCCGCCGAGCGGGTGTAGACGGTGGTCGGTGAGCCGTCGAAGTCCAGCAGGCGTTGCGCCGCCGTCCTGCCGACCAGGGCCGACCCGTCCAGTTCGGGTGCCAGCGGCACCGGTGCCAGGATGCCGACGACGCTGAACCACCGGCCGCCCAGCCGGACCCGGGGCCCGGGTGAGTCGATGCCGAGGCGCTGCGCGGTGGTCTCGGCGCGGGCGACCTCGGTGTCGTATTCGCTGGTGGGGAAGCGCAGTTCGGGTGTGATTCGGCGCTGGGTGCCCGTGCCAGTCGCGCCAGACCACCTCGTCGGCGTCTCGCGTGATCGTGACGTACAGCGGTGGCGGGAACGCTGTCGCGGGAGTGTGTCGCGGCGAGAGGTACCTCGTAGGGCTGCGTTGTGGCGCGGAGGAGGCCGCGTCCGAGCAGGGCGTCGGGCGGGTTCGGCGGCCCTTTGTCGAAGGCGGCGGCGATCGGCTTTGGGGGCCCTCACCGGCTGCGGTGTCACGCCATCGCGACGCCGACCACGACCCACGAGGTGGATCCGGAACGGCCGGTCGGAACTTCCTGCGAGGTCCTTTGCACGCTTTCGTGCTCCACCTTGCGCAGGGGATGGCCGGATCGAATTTCTCTCTGGAGGTAGTCGGTGACCTCGGGGCTGCGCAGGGTTGCGAACAGCAGGGATTGAAGCTCCTCGCGCTGGCCCGGGTTCCAGCCGAGGCAGGCCACGTGCCCGCTGCGGAATTCCTACCGTCGGAGACGGAGCGCACCCGCACTCTATGTGCGGCAGCCATCCACTGTGGGCGATCCTCGTGGCCGTGCCGCCGCGCCTGCAGGCGGGCGCGCCTGGGTCAACTGAAATCCAAATGAAGTCGACCTATGCAATTCTGTTTAACAACCTCGACAGAAGGAGGGCCTGCGAAGACGGAAGCCACGGGATTCCGTGCAGACATAGCCCAACGCCCGCCGCCTCGTCCTGGGCGCGTTCCGGGTGCGGTTTGTCCGCCGTCTACCGACAAGCAGCCTCCGGGCTGCCGTAGTTCTAATCGGGTATGACCTGCCCGAGGGAGGCACAAGTGCTAAAAAGACTGGCCGTACAGGCGGCAGTGCTCACGATCGGACTCGCCGCCCTACTCGTTAGCACCACAGCATCGCCGGCAAGTGCTCACAATCTCCGCATAGACGCAAACGGTGTAGCCCTCGAACTCTTCAACAATCATGACACGATGCGACTCTGCCGCCCCGCGGGCGCGGGGGAGGATTGGGGGGAAGTGATCTACCGCAACGGATCCTGGGTCCCGGGTTACTACGCGCCAGCGCGCGGTGGCGCCTGCATGGAATACAATTTGGACAACGTCGGGCCCAGAAGCGTCCGGCTGTGCCGTGATCCGGGCTATATCTGCACCCCCTGGCGATCAGCCTAACCTGATCGAGGTTTCCATGGGGTCAGCGGCGAAAGTGGCACGCCTGACCCGACTCTCCGAGCCGCCCCCTCCACGCAGGGGGCGGCCGAGAGGACAAGGGTTCCCCGAATCGCGCGCTACCAGTGGTTCGCAGATTGACAACCAGCGCGTCGCCTTAACTGAGCGGCGTTGTCCTCAGCCCTGGCGGGTAGGGGCTGGCTACTGTTGACGCGCGATGGCGCGTTCCGCAAACACATGGCGACGTGGTGGAGCCACCACGACATCGACGACGGGATTGTTCGCCGGTGAACCATCAGGGCCAGAACGGATGCCGCCCTTGTCAAAGAGCGCAAGCGCGGCGCGGCGTCAACGCCGGAAGCATGGCGACCTAGCTGATCGCGCGTGGGCAGACGTGAGGAAGTCGTTCGACCCTGACGCAAATCAGGTACAAAGGGTCCAGACTTTGGTTGGTCTCACAGGCCGTGGGCCTGCTCCCGGACTCGGCACATCTTCTGATACTTCAACCGGAGATGACGTCGTCGACGAAGTCGTAGTGGTCCCACCACACCGTCCGGCTGTGTTTGCGGAGCGTGTCGCCGAAGCGGGTCAACAGCAGCGCGTCACCGTTCAGGATCAGGGCGGCATCCTCGGTGTGGCTGGTGAGCAGGCGGGAAACGGCTGTCAGCATGTTTCGGACGCCGGCGTCGACGTCGCCTTCCTTGGCCATGCGGAAGGTCACGTTCACGTAGATGTCGGGTTCCCACTCCCAAATCGTGCCGTTGTCGTCGGCCTCGTAGTAGCCGTTGCGGCCATGCCGCACGATCAGCGTGAAGCCCTGCCGGTCCAGCAGGTCGGCGCTGAGCAGCCCAGGCTTGTCAGTCGGTGTGGGCCGGTTGGTGGGATCGGGCATCATGGACTCAGCCACCTGGTCGAGGGGGATCTTCCCGGCCATCGTCAACCGGTATTCGACAGCCATGCGTCAGCCTTTCCCGCTCGGGCGCGCCACGAGTTGTACGACCTTGCCGGCAGGCGTGACCGCCACCAGCTCCTTCAGCTCATCGACGGGCCAGTCGTCGAACTGTTTCCGTAGCGCGCCGAGGTCGCCCCGCCAGTCGCGCAGGTTGAGCACAACCCGCTCGGTCTGCCCATCCTCGACCTTCTCGCGTACCACGCTCCAGACGTTGCGCACCGACTTTGTTCCGCCCGGAGCGTAGCAATCGAAAACGTGGCCCTCGATCAGATAGTCGGGGTCCTTGCCCGGATGGCCCCTGTCGCCGGTACGTGCCCGTGCCTCCGCCACTTCCTGTCTGCTCGGATTCTGGTGCACCCGGTAGCCCTGGTCGGCCAGGATGTCGGCACACTCGTTCTCCCGCTCCAGCGAGCGCCGCACGCTCGCGTCCTGCCGCTGACCGACGGTTGTCCGCGAACCGGTCGGTGACCCACCGGCTCGACCAGTCGCCGGCTTGGTCCACACCGCTCCGTCGGTGTTGCTGGGGGCATCAGACGTGGGGGGAGGGCTGGCCGGCAGGCTGCCGCCAGCCCGGTCTAGTTTCCCGAGTTGCCCATCCGGCGGGCGTCGTTGACAGCGGTGGTCAGTGTCTGCTTGGCCACGCCGCCGCGCTGCGCCACCGAGGTGAGGATCTCTTTGATGGTGCCGAGCATGGACAGCAGTGGTCCCGGATCTCCGCCCTGCAGGACCCGGGTGACGAGGGTTCTGGTCTCGTCGACCCTGCTGACTGACGAGCCGACTCCCTGGTGGGCGGTATCGATCTTGTCGGTTACCCGGGTGAGGGCGGTGATGACTTCGGCTGGGGATGCCTCTTTGGGTACCGCGGCCACGGCGGCCGATGCGTCGTTGACCGATCCGCCGGCACTGTTCAGCCGGGCCTGGAGGTCCCTGATCGCCTCCCGTACCTGGGTCATGCCGGCGGCGATCCCGGTGAAGCCTGCGGCTGCGGCCTTCGCCGCCACCTGCTCAGCCTCGTGCTGGGTCGCGGCGGCGGTGGACTGGGCTCGGTCGATGCCGGCCAGCATTGCCCGCAACTCGCCGCTGATCGCGTCGGTCTGTGACATCGTTGCCGATCCTCATCGAGTCGGGGGAGACCGCGACTGACGCAGCCGGCCGAGCGGTCAGCGAGTGAACGCCGGGTCGCCTGCGTCGATGACAGGGTAGGCGACCAAGGCCTGCTGCCCGCGTCCCGGCTCGGATGAACCCCGGATTACCCGATCGGTGATCAACAGGTGTGTGCGCCATGTGTGCTCGGTCGCCGGTGACCCCTGGTGAACGACGTTGACTCATCATGCTCGCCGGCGCCGGCCCCGTGTGGTCGGTGTGTGATCCGCAGACCGTGCTACCAGCGCTGACAGGTTCTGAGGGTCCCTGCGGTACGCCGCCAGCTAGTGCCTCGTCTTGGAACGTTGATCGTGTAATCCGTTAGTTCTGAGGATCTATCGGGCAGGCTGTCTCCCAACGCTCGTGGTGGGAGGTGATGGCTGGTGGGCAGACGCCCGGAGGTGTTCGTCCGGCAGGTGTCGATGGCCGAGGGTCAGCGGTTGCAGCGGATCACCCGGACCGCGAAGGACCCGGTGAAGCTGCGCCGGGCGATCGTGGTGCTGATGTCCGCCCAGGGGCAGCCGGCCCCGGACATCGCCCACTTGTTGAAGGTGACCGAGGACTACGTGCGGGACGTGATCCATGTGTTCAACGATCGGGGGTTCGACGCGCTGGACCCAAAATGGAGCGGGGGCGCACCGAGACGGATCGATGAGCAGACCCGCGACTGGATCTGCGTCACCGCTCGGTGCGACCCCCGTTTCCTCGGCCAACCCTTCTCCTGCTGGTCGCTGACCAAGCTGCGCGACTACCTCATCGCCTCTGGTCACGTCGATGCGATCAGCGTCGAGACTGTCCGGCGGATCCTGCATGAGCGGGGGGTGTCCTGGCAGGCCACCAAGACCTGGAAGGCCAGCACGGACCCCGACTTCACCACCAAGATGCGCCGGGTCCTGGACCTCTACGACCACCCACCCGCTGACGGGCGGGTGCTCTGTGTCGACGAGTTCGGCCCGTTGAATCTGCAACCCCGCCCTGGTCGCGCATGGCGACCCCAGGGACAACCAGTTCGGCTGCGGGCCACATACACCCGTGACCAGGGCGTCCGGCACATGATCGCCGCCCTGGACCTGACCACCGGCAAGCTGCACTATCGCATCCGAGACCGCAAACGTTGGCGCGAGTTCCTCAGCTTCCTCAAGACCCTGCGTCGCCGCTGGCCCGACCAGCGCCTCTACCTCATCCTGGACAACTTCTCCCCGCACAAGCAGCCCGACGTGCGCGCCTGGTGCTCCGCCAACCAGGTGGACCTGGTCTTCCTGCCGACCTACGCGTCCTGGCTGAACTGGATCGAGGCCGAGTTCGCCGCGGTGCGGTACTTCGCCCTCAACGGCACCGACCACCGCAGCCACGCCGAGCAGGACATCGCCATCGGCGACTACATCCGCTGGCGCAACCAACACACCCGACCGAAAACCGCATTCGCCACCGGCTCCAAGATCCGCCACCCCGATTACCCGTTCAAGGCTGCATGACGAGGCACTAGGTGAACGTTTTTTATCATCTGTGTTTTGTCGTACAGGACATCCATCGTGCTACGACCGAACTCACTCGGGTACTGGGCGTGGAGTGGAGCCCCATGCGGGAAGGGCAACTGGCCGAGTGGAGCTACAGCATCGTCTTCTCGGCCGGAGGACCGCCGTTCTTCGAAGTGATCCAGGGGCCTGCCGGAAGTCCCTGGGACGCGACGGCCGGCTCTCGCTTCGACCACATCGGCTATTGGTCCAGGGACATTCGGATCGACAAGCAACTCTTGCAGGACCGGGGAGCGCCCGTGGAATTCGACTCTTGTCCTTACGGGCGGTCCTTCGCCTACCACCGCCTCGACAGTCTCGGCATCCGCGTCGAGCTGGTAGATATCGCCGTCCAAGACAGCTTCCTCGACACTTGGTTGCCGGGCGGGTCGCCCATGCCCCCGTTGAACCTTGACGGCAACCGGACGTAACAAGTACACAGCATCCGCTCATCGACAGTTCAGGATGCCGGGTGCCACGGAACGCCGAACACCAAGCGTGACGGCTCGTTGGTAACGGGTGAGGAGTCCCGGCATTCCGTTCACTCACCCGACGGCCAGCCCCCTCACCACCGATCGGGCATACGGTATCGCAGTGTCGGACAGGCGACAGCGGCTGATCAGCGGATCAGCTACAGCGACCGGGTGCCCCAGACCCGGTAACGGTCCAGCGTAGGCAGGCATACAGCCACCACCACGCGAACGGCGCCCCAACCTGCCGGCACCGAGACCAGGTCCGCCCCTCGGGAAGCGACAGCGTAATCACGGTGGTAGCGGGAGGGCGGCGCCGCCGGCTCGGACGGCCGCTCATCGTGTCGCCGCTACCCTCATCCCGATCTTAGGAGCGGGGCACATACGTCGGTGCGTCGCCGTAGTGACCGCGTCAGCTACCGCGCGGTCCCGTGTCGGTGTCGTCGCCACTCCTCTTCACGCGCGTGGAACCCCTACCTCGGCGGTAGCGCCAATCCCACCGCGACCGGCCGACGGGCTGGTCAGCCGTGCGCGAGCCGTTCCCGGGTGGTCCGGGCGGCCCCGTCGCACCCGCCTCCCGACTGCCGGACGGCGCGGGTTCCCGCCGCCGAGCGGCGAACTCTCGTTGCCCCGGTAGGTCAGAGGATCGCGGTCCCGGTGGCGGTCTGGGTTCCCGGCCTCGGCCAGTAAGGTCGGCCAAGTTGATCTTCCGTTCGTGGCATGTGTCGTTCAACCCCGGGTCGTGGGCTGCTCACCTGGACCCGGGACAGTGTCCGGGCAAGGGCCGATCACCAGCTTGGAGACCAGATGGCAACGAACGGCGAGCAGCGTCGGGTCGATCGGCGCGCCCTATTGCAGGCCGCGCTCGTCGCGCCCGCGGCCAGCGCCAGCGCGACCCTGCTCGGCACCCCGTTGACGTCGGCCGCCGCCGCGCCGGCCGGGGCGTTCGACCCCCGGAGCCCCCGGTTCGCGATCGCGGTGCTGCCGGACACGCAGTACCTCTTCGACGAGGACAGCTCCGACCCGGAGCCCCTGGCGGCGACGTTCCGGTATCTCGCCCAGGAGCGCAGGGACGCGAACATCGTCTTCATGGCCCATCTCGGCGACGTCACCGAACACGGCAGCGAACACGAGATCACCCTCGCCGGAAAGACCTTCGGCGGGCTCGACGGCAAGCTGCCGTACAGCGTCCTCGCCGGAAACCACGACATCCGGGGCGGCGACGACCAGCGCGGCGACAGCGTCTACCTGCGCACCTTCGGGCCGCATCGGTTCGCCAGCATGCCGACCTTCGGTGGCGCCTCAGCGGACGGCTACAACAGCTTCCACGTGCTGCGGGCCGGCGGTCAGGACTGGCTGGTGCTGGCGCTTGACTGGCGGGCCTCGGACAAGGGGCTGGCCTGGGCACAGCAGGTGATCGATGAGCACCGCACGCTGCCGGTTATCCTCACCACCCACGACCTCGCCTGGGCCGACGACGCCGGCCAGGCGCAATTGTCAGAGAACGGGCAGCGACTCTGGGACCGGCTGATCCGGGACAACGACCAGGTCTTCCTCACCCTGAACGGCCACTACTGGCCGCCCGGCCGGACCACGCTGCGCAACGCCGCCGGCAACGACGTGGCGATCCACATCACCAACTACCAGGACCGCTACTACGGCGGTGCGGCGATGATCCGCCTCTACCACTTCGACCTGGTCCGTGGCGTGATCGACGTCGAGACCTTCGCGCCCTGGTTCCTCGCCCGCGACCCGGCCAGGCGGACGCCGCTGGAGGCCGAGACCATCGAGCTGACCGGCCCGGTCGACCGGTTCAGCATGGAGATCGACTTCGCCGCCCGGTTCGGCGGGTTCGCCCCCGTGCCGCAGCCCGCGCCCCGGCCGCCGGTGGCGGTGCTGCCGCGCGGCACCGTCGGATACTGGCGGTTCGACTCCTACGGCCTCGCCACGGGTACGGCGGGCGGCCCCGTCTCCGACGGCGCGGTGGTGCGGGACCTGAGCGGGAACGGCAACGACCTGACCGTCGCGCGGATCGGCGCGGGTTCCGCAGAGACACTGACATACTCGACCGAGCACCACCGAGGTCAGCCGGCGCACGCCAGCCTCCGTTTCGACGGCGGCAAGAGCCCGGACCGGGGCGCCGTCCTACGGACCGGTCCGAACGCGCCGATCAACAGCATGAAGTTCACCGACGGATACACCATCGAGGCGTTCGTCAAGCTGCCCGATCCGTACCAGGGCGACCACGCCTGGATGGGAATCATGAGCTGGGAGGGGCGGAGTGGGGACGCCGGCAAGACGACCGGCTGGTCCCCGCTGGAGTGCACGTGCAGCCTGAACATCTCCCCGGAGCGGTTCCTCCAGTACGTCGTCTACGCCCACCGACAGGACGCCGACCCGACCTCGTGGAGCCACGCGCTGCCGACCGGCCGCTGGATGCATCTCGCGGTGGTGAACGACTCCCGGCGCACCGTCGTGCACGTCGACGGTTCGGAGATCGCCCGTAACCCGAGCCAACCGTCGACCGGTATCGCCACACTGGGCCGGCCGTTCGTAATCGGCGCGACCTCGTTCGACCACCAGTACAGCCAGGGCTTCTACGGCTGGATCGGCGACGTCCGGATCACCGCGAAGGCCCTGCGCCCGAAGGACTTCCTGACCCCGTACGCGTAGCGCCGGTGTTGTCCTGCCCGGGGTGTCCCTATGGGTTTCGTCAAACGGCGGCGGGTCGTGCTTGGTAAGTGGTCTTGTTGCGGAGCATGGCGTGGAGGACTTCGACGCGACGTCGGGCGAGGCAGGGATTGTGTTCCTTGCCGCTCCTGCAATCGCTTCCAGCGCCATGATCGAAGGCACTACTTTCGGCATGTGCGGGCGCCGGTCAGCACGGTCATGTCCCGGAGGCCATGTAGGCGGCGAGGATGTGGATGGGTGGCGGTCGAGGTTCTTGCGGGCGCGGTCGTAGCGCGTGGTGGTGCGGGGGTCGGCGTGGCGGGCCGCGATCTGGACGTCGCGGACGCTGACGCCAGCGTCGAGCATGGTGGTGACGAAGGTGTGGCGCAGCATGTGCGGGTGCATCCTCGGCATCCGGATCCCGGCGTTGGCGGCGAGGTGCTTGAGCCGGCGGGTCGCGGCGTGTCGGTCCATCCGCGTCCCGAGGGTGTTGCGCAGGATCGGACCGTCGAGACGACAATCGACCGCACGGTCTACGGCCCTGGCGACTGCCGGCGGCAGTGGCACGAGGACGACTTTGCCGCCCTTGCCGCGAACCCTCAGGACACGGTGGCCGTGTTCCTCGCCGAGGTCAGCGATGTTGGCGCCGCAGGCTTCGAAGATCCGTAGCCCGAGGAGGCCGAGCATGGTGATCAGGGCGAAGTCGTGCGGGTTGTCTGATAGTCGCGCGGTGGTGATCAGTGCTTCGAACTGCAGGTGACCCAGCCCGAGGGTGGGTGATTCGGGTGGCACGGTCGGTCGGCGGACGTAGTCGGCTGATGAGTGGGGCAGGATGTCGTCGATGACGCAGACGCGGTAGAAGCCCACGACCACCGACAGGCGGCGGGAGACGGTCGAGGGCTGGAGACGCCGTACGTCCTGCAGCCAACGCACGTACCGCTCGATATCCACCCGGGCAACGGACAGCGGGGGCAGGTCCTGGTTGCCGCACCAGGACAGGAAGATCCGCAGGTCGGACCCGGTGTGCAGCCGCGTGTCACCCCGGTACCGACCGGGGTAGGCGGCTACCGCCGCGCGGAGAACGAGACGATCAGAAGAGACGACACTGGGACCGGAACCGGGAGAGGCAGTCATACCTCACGGTGCGTCACCAGGCGACGCCAGCGCCAAGGCCCCGTGCGGCAGATGTGCGCACCCAATCAGAAGTGGAGCGGATGGCCGCAGTTCACGCGCGGTCTTGTTTGTAAGTGGTTACTAGTGTAAGGCTGCGGGCATGGGAACGCAGCGCAGCACGGCACCGCGGCGCCGTACGGACGCGGTCGACATCGGTATGCGGGTCTTCGCGGACCACGGACTGACGACGGCGTCGGTGCAGAAGGTGGCCGATCAAATGGGTGTGTCGCAGCCGTACGTTTTCCGACTGTTCGGCAGTAAGCGCGACTTGTTCCTGGCCTGCGTGGATGGGATGGAGGCCCGCATCCGGCAGGTGCTCCACCAGGCGACGGCCCAGAACCCGGGTGATCCGCTGCCCGCGATGCGCGCCGGCTTCCGGGCGTTGATCGCCGACGGCGTCGTCACCGGCATGTGGTTGCAGGCTTGCGCGGTGGCCCGCTCCGACGAGGTGGTCGCGGCGCGCTGCCGGGCTGTGATCGGCGGGATTGTGGAGGAGGTGGAGCAGTTGTCTATGGCGGGACCGCAGGAGTTGCGGGGCACGCTCGCGCTCGGCGCGTTGGTGGTGATGCTGCAGGCGTTGGGCATGGATTTGAGCGAGGGCAGCCAGGCCGCGATCGACTCCCTGCGGGGCGCGGAGGCGACGTCGTGAACCGGACGACCTGGGGCGTGAGATGGTGGACGTCTTCGGGTCGGTAGCCGACCAGTATGAGACCGCCCGGCCGGGCTATCCGCCCGAGATCGCCGACGAGATCGTTGCCTACCATGGCGGCACGCCAGCGTCCGTGGTCGAGATCGGCGCCGGCACCGGCAAGGGAACCGAGGTGCTCGCCCGTATCGGCGCACCCTTGACCTGCCTCGAACCCGATCCGCGGATGGCGGCGTTGCTGGCCACGCGATTTCCCGACGTTCGCACCCACGCCAGCACCTTCGAACGGTGGATGCCTCCCGCCGGTGGGGTGGGCGTACTGGCGTGCGCCATGGCTTGGCACTGGCTGGACCCGGCCACCCGCAACGCCCATGCTCGGCAAGCACTCGCGCCCGGCGGCACACTGGCGATCTTTGGTCATCGCTACGACTACGCCGACCCCGGCCAACGGGCGGCGATCCGATCCGCGCTGCACTCCATCGATCCCACCGCGCGGGAGCGGCCCGCGGACTGGTTCCACCGGGACGTCGTCGACCACGGGCAGTTCACCAACGTCCGCAAGGAGGTCTTCCGGCGTGACCTGCCACTCGACAAGGACCGCTATCTCGGCCTGGTGCGTACGTTCGGGCCGTACCTGTCCCGGCCGCCGGAGCAGCAACAGCGTGCCCTGACCGCCCTCGGCCGGCTGGTCGAAGACTTCGGCGGCACCGTCGTACTCGACCTGCGCACCACACTGGTGCTGGGCCAGGGTGGAAGGCGGACACATGCTCGGTGACCGGTGGGGCGTGACCGAGAGCGAAGTCTTGCGTGCCTATCCGTGCGACGACTTCGTCGTCTCACCCGTACTGCAGGTATGGCGAGGGGTACGAGTGAATGCGCCTGCCACAGTGGTATGGCCGTGGATCGCCCAGGTACGGCTGGCGCCGTACTCCTATGACTGGATCGACAATCTCGGCCGCCACTCGCCTCGGCACCTGGTCAGCCTGCCCGAGCCCCGAGTGGGAGAAGCGTTCACCACCGCTGGTGGGCGGAGGTGGGGCCGAATCCTCTCGGTCGAGCCGGGGAAGCAACTGACGGGGATGATCATGAGGGCCTTTGTGTCCTACGTCCTGGTACCCGACGAGGACAACACAACGCGCCTGCTGCTCAAGATCGTGATGCGGACAAACCGTCTGGTTGCTCTCGGGCTGTCCGTCGGGGACCTCGTCATGGCCCGACGGCAGCTACTCACCCTCAAGCAACTCGCCGAACGCTGTACGGAGTGAGGATCAGTCGTCCGCTCATCGGCAGTCCCGGACGTCGACCGACACGGACGTCGATCACGGAGCGTGACGACTCGGGCTCCGTGCGGCGCGCACGGACGGCGGCAGAGGCGGATGCGGGACCTTGAACCGAGTGCTCCGACGGCGTCTCAAGGCGCTGTGGGCTCCTGGGGCTTGACGGCGGTGGTGTTAGATCCTTCGGTGATTGATTGGCGTTCGACGTGGGATGTGCGGGGCGACCCGGGTGTCAGCGTCAGCGTGCTGCTCGACCGGCTCGCACATTCACCTGATGCCACCGTGTGGCACGAACTCGAAAATCGGCTCGTTGTGGAGGGAGAGTGTTGCTGCTCGGCGGGGTTCGCCGCGTTGCCCGAACTCGCCCGGCTCGCGCAGTCCGGCACCGACGAGCATCGTGACCGGGCGCTGGACCTCGCGGCGGTGATCGTACGAACTCTGCACCGGTACGACGAGCACGACGACCTGGTGCGGGCCAACCCGGCGGCCCTCGCGGTACTGCACCGTCTCGCCCAAGCCCGCCTGCCAGGATGCGCCGGTCCCGAGTTGGTCGGGCGACTGCAGGACTCACTCGCCCTCGCCGGTTACACGTTCTGGGCCTCGATCAGCCTGGATTTCACCGATGAGCACTACCACCTGCGCTGCCCACACTGCGCTACCCGGCTCGCGATCGTGATCGGCGACTATGGCCACTACTCGGCAATCCGCGACCACGACGACGGCGACATCCACCGGGTCTCGCTGCATCCCGCTTCGCCCGGAGGTTTGACAGGCATCGGTGGGTGGGCTCACAGCATCGCCACCGCAGGCGGCGACACGACTCTCGCTGACGGCCTCACATACCTGTTCGGCCGGGCCACCTGCAGCATGTGTGGCAGCACGTTCGACCTCGCCGACTGGCTTGAGGCCGAGAACAGCCCCAGCCAGCCCATTGACCCGATCGTGCCGCGAACCGACCGCTCAACCTGACACGGCGACGTTCGGCACGATCGGCTGCCGGCCTGGATGCCCTGCTGTCCGTGACGCCGGCCGTGCACGATCGGCGGCAGAAGAGTGAGCCGGGAGCCATTGCGGAGTGGCGTCGAAACAGTGCGAGGTCTGAAGTGACCCCCTGAGACCGGACACCTCCTGACTTGGCATCCTGCCAAGGAGGAGGAAACGCGTTGGCTCGACAGAGTAAGTACCCCGAGGAGTTCCGGCGTCAGGCAGCGGCGTTGGTGCTGGATTCTGGCCGCACGATCCGTGATGTGGGTCGTGAGCTGGGCGTCAACCACGAGACCCTGCGTAACTGGGTCGACCGGCTGCGACAGGAACGTGACGGCGGCAACTCCGGTCGTGGCGAACTGGGTGTTGACGAGCGGGCCGAGCTACTGCGGCTGCGGCGGCAGGTCGCCCAGCTTGAGCTGGAGAAGGAGATCTTGAAAAAAGCCGCGGTCTTCTTCGCACGCGAGACGGAGCGGTGAACCGGACCGACGTGTACCGGTTCATCGCCGCGGAGAAGACCGCCTATCCAGTCCGTCTGTTATGTCGGCTCCTCGGCGTCGGGCATAGCGCCTTCTACCAGTGGCTACGCGCCGGTCGACAACGCGTGGTCGACCGGAAACGTCACGACCAAGCCCGCGTCGACGTGACCAGACGGGCGTGGTCGGAGCACCGGGGCGTCTACGGCGCCCGCCGGCTCACCGCCGAGTTACACGATCGGGGTCACCGGTGGAATCGCAAGGCCGTGGCCCGGCTGATGCGCCTGGCCGGAATCGAGGGCGCCCACCGGCGTCGGCGCGGCAAAGCCCGCCGCAAGTCCGCGACGCCGGCGACCGCGCCCGACCTCGTCCAGCGGCAGTTCACCGCCGCCGGCCCGAACCGGTTGTGGGTCGCGGACATCTCCTACCTGCGCACCTGGGAAGGGTTCCTCTACCTTGCCGTGGTCGTCGACGCGTACTCCAGGCGTGTGGTCGGGTGGGCGATGACCGATCACCTACGCACCGAGCTGATCCTCGACGCCGTCGGCATGGCAATCCAGCATCGCCGACCAGCACCGGAGCAGGTGATCCATCATTCGGATCGCGGCACGCAGGGCGAATTCAACTGGTCGTCGCAACGCCTCGTGATCGCGGAGGTGTTCGATGGCACGACGTCAGCAGCAGGCGGATCGGGCGCTGCGGCCGGCGATGCGTTCGCCGGGTAGGCCGATGCCGGCACGGCATGTGGAGCGCGCGTTCTGGCGGCTGATCGCGCAGGGCAAGCGCACCGAGGAGGCGGCGCTCGATCTCGGTGTGTCGACGCCCGTTGCGGTGCGCTGGTTTCGTCACGCTGGCGGGATGCCGCCGTTGAGCCTGGCCGAGCCCTCCGGCCGTTACCTGTCGTATTCCGAGCGCGAGGAGATTTCTCTGCTCAAGGCGCAGGGGCATGGTGTTCGCGCGATTGCCCGGGAGCTCAAACGGGACCCGGGCACGATCTCGCGCGAACTGCGGCGCAACGCCGCAACCCGCGCCGGTAAGCGCGAGTACCGGGCTACCGTGGCGCAGTGGAAGGCGCAGGTCGCCGCGCGGCGACCCAAGCCGGCGAAGCTGGCGAGCAACCCGCAACTGCAGGAGTACGTGCAGACACGACTGAGCGGGCAGCTACGCCGTCCCGACGGGACAGTCGCCGCCGGGCCCCCGACGACCTGGAAAGGGCTGAACAAGCCGCACCACGCCGACCGCCGCTGGGCGACGGCCTGGAGCCCGGAGCAGATTAGTCGACGGCTGGTCGTCGACTTCCCTGCCGATGAGGACATGCGCATCAGCCACGAAGCGATCTACCAGGCGCTCTACATCCAAGGACGGGGCGCGCTCAAGCGTGAGCTGGTGGCCTGCCTGCGGACCGGCCGGGCGCTGCGCAAGCCCCGTGAACGCTCTCGTAACAGGCCGCAAGGGCACGTCACTGCCGATGTCGTCCTGAGCGAACGACCCGCCGAGGTCGAGGACCGAGCGGTTCCCGGTCACTGGGAAGGCGACCTCATGATCGGGCTGAACCGCTCCGCCATCGGCACCGTCGTCGAGCGCACCAGCCGATACACGCTCCTGGTCCACCTGCCACGCCTCGAAGGCTATGGAACCGTCCCGCCAGTCAAGAACGGGCCCGCCCTCGGCGGCTACGGCGCCATCGCGATGAAGGACGCACTCCAGACCACGATGACCGCCATGCCCGAGGAACTGCTGCGATCCCTGACCTGGGACCGCGGCAAGGAACTCTCCGCACATGCCCAGCTAAAGATCGACACCGGCATCGCGGTCTACTTCGCCGACCCGCACTCGCCCTGGCAGCGCGGCACGAACGAGAACACCAACGGCTTACTACGCCAGTACTTCCCCAAGGGCACCGATCTGTCCCGCTGGGACCGCGACGACCTCCTCGCCGTCCAGACAACGATCAACAACAGACCACGCAAGATCCTCGACTGGAAAACCCCCGCCGAGGCTCTCGACGAGCAGCTACGGTTGCTCCAACCAGCAGGCGTTGCAACCACCGGTTGAACCCAAGCAGTACACGTCGTTCGAGTCCGGCCGCACCCTGCGCTCCTGTGGCGTCCTGGCCTTGACGGGCTCGGTCGCGGACTGCTTCGACAACGCCATGGCCGAGACGTTCTTCGCCACCCTGAAGACCGAACTCGTCTACACCCGCGCCTGGCCATCCCGACACGAACTGGAGATGGAAGTCTTCTCCTACATCGAGGGCTTCTACAACCCGCGCCGCAGGCACAGTCGTCTGGGTAACGTCAGCCCCGACACCTACGAGAAGATCCACCAAGAGTCCCTGACAGACATCGAGGTGTCCGGCCGATAGGGGTCACTTCAAACTACGACCACCGATGGCTGACGAGCAGGGCCCGAGACAGCACCAGGCGTTGCTACGGACCGAGAGCTCGGCTGACAGGCAGCGACGGAGCCTGTGGCGTGTACTACCCCGGTCGGCGGCGTGAGCGGATGGCTCAGCATGGTTGTCCGCCGAGCCTCGTGAATCTGGGCAACGATGTCGGACGTCGCTCGCGACGTGGCAATGGTCGACGACGAACCCCAGCTCAACAGGTTGATCGAGTCGGACAATGAAATACTCAGTGCATGTCACAGATTGTTTGGTGGGAGATCGAAACGCCTGCACCCGAAGTCTTCCAGCGTTTCCATGGTGCGATGTGGGGCTGGGCTTTCGAGCCGGCGTTTGCCGACACCGAACTCGCCGCCGACTACTGGATCATCAAGAGCGGCGGGAAGAGTATCGGAGGACTTCAGCGTTCAGCTGGCAACACCCGTCCCCAGGCCGGTACCCGACTGTACGTCGAGGTTGCCGACCTTGAGCAGGGTCTCCGGGAGGTCCAGACCCGCGGCGGTCAGGTCGAGCGTTTTCGTACGGCGCTGGGTGGCGATGACCGGTGGTTCGCCACCGCGCTCGACCCCACCGGCGTGTCCTTTGGCATGTGGACGGCGCATCCGTCTACTTAGGCGCCTGTGCCCGACGGCGGGTGACCGGGGCAGGCATCCTCATCTCGGCAGTTCCGGACGTCGACCGACACCTGAGCCCGGTCACGAAGCGTGACGGCTCCGTCTGCGGTCGACGCGCACGGACGGCGGCAGATGCGGAAACGTGATCAAGAGGTCCCGGCGACGTACGAGCCCGCATCAACGACCAGCCAAGGGGCATCCCCACCTGTGGTAATCGTCCGGTCCGTGGCTCTCCTACAGCGGCGGCGCCGTCAGGTAGTGTCGCGCGGCGGCCATGGCCTGCGCCGTTGGGCGCCAGGAGCCGGCGCCGTGCCAGAGAGACAGCGGCCGATCCCTCTTGGGTGCCCCGATCAGGACGCCGCTCTCCAGGACGATCAGCCAGATCGACGCCTGCATCGTGTCGCCGCGGACGTAGTGCTCGTGAGTTCCCTCGCCGACGAGCCAGCCGCGTTCGTACTTGCGGACGTAAATGCCGAAGATGGTGCGGCCGCCGACCGCGACCTCGCACGTCTCGAAGTCGGCGGCAGCGAAGATTGCGGCCGCCTCCGGAATTGACAGGGTTGCCGGGCGTCGGCCCTGGTAGAGCGGCCGGTCATGGGCGCCTTCGAACTGGGCGTTGTCGTGCAGGAAGGCGACCCAGTCCGCTTCGGTCATCGCGGGCAGGCGGTTGTAGGCAGCCGTCTCGGCGGCCTGCCGGTCGCGTTCGGCCTGGGCGCGAGCTCGCTCGGCCTCCGCTTGGTCGCGGGCGGCCTGGGCCGCCTCGGCCTGGCGTTGCGCGTCCGCATCTCGCCGTTCGGCCACGATGGACGAGCGGCAGCCGTCGCATAGCAGGCGGTCATCGAAAAACGAGCCGTGGTGGCGGCACACCGGCCGCGAGCAGTCCGAGCACAGGCCGACGGCGAACGCGCCGCACGACTTCCCGTCAGGTCCCAGCGCGCATGCAACCACCGACATCGGTGTGTCCACCTCGTATACCTGCCCGCAGACGCGGGACCTCTGGACGTTACGGGTTATCGGCACCTGCCGCAGGCCGGGAATGCCGAAATGGATCTGCATGTTCATGTCGGGCTCCGCTGCCCACGTGGTCTCCTGCTCGTACCACGTGATGACGTTGGCGCATTCTCGCAGCCCCGGCGACCGCAGCCGATGAGACGTGCTGCCGCACGCCGGGCACGCCTCATCGATCGGCATCGCGCAACGGTATAGGACACGGGCGCTCCCGGGACTACGCCAAACGGCCGACCGTGCCTCGTCAGCGGGCCAGCGCCGACGTTCCGGCGACCGCGGCTGCCAGTCCCCAGGAGACACCGTTCGACGGTGACACTGCGCGTAGGCGACCCAGCGCTCTCCCCTAACCTTGACTGTTCACTGGGGAAGGGGAAAACGTGCGCTGGTGGGAACGACGACAGGCTGGGCGGGTCGGCCCGTCGAGGTCTACCGGCGGTGTTGCCGCGCTTCTTCCGCTGACGCCGCAGTTCCAGCCGGAGCAGCATGAGGAGTACGTCGTACGGCTGACCGCCGCCCTGCAGGAACCGGACGTCCGCAACATCGCGCTGACCGGCCGCTACGGCGCGGGCAAGTCGAGCGTCCTGAAGGCGTTCACCGAGCAACACACAGGACGAGTCCTCAACCTCTCTCTGTCGACCCTCGGGCCTTCCGAGGAAGAGAAGTCGATCACCAACCGGATCGAAAAGGAGCTCGTCAAGCAACTGCTGCACAGCCAGCCGCAGCGGGCGCTGCCCCGCTCGCACTTCCGACGCATCGACAAGCCGAGCTTCCGCCGGGCCGTCGCCTTCGCCACGACGCAGGTCGCGGTGGTCGCGCTGATCCTGTTCCTCCTCGGCCGCTTCCCGCGCCTGGCCGGCGCCACCAAGGACCACCCGTGGCCGGTGCGGGCCGGGGCGGTCCTGCTGTTCGGGCTGCTAATGGTGGCCGTGCTGACGTGGATCCGGCAGGTCGTCCACAACCGGGTGGTCTCTTCGGTGTCCGCCGCCGGGGCCACCGTCGCGCTCGAGGCAAAAGAGGTCAGCTACTTCGACAAACACCTCGACGAGATCGTTTACTTTTTCGAGTCGACGAGGTTCGACGTCGTCGTCTTCGAGGACCTCGACCGGTTCGACGACCCGCACATCTTCGAGGCGTTGCGCGAGCTGAACACCCTGCTCAACACCTCGCACGCGGCGCGAGGCCGAACGATCCGGTTCGTCTACGCGCTCAAGGACAGCATCTTCGAGCGGCTGGGCAACGACACCAGGCAGATGGACGACGGCGCCTCCGCCGAGTCGGTGCGGGCGAACCGCACGAAGTTCTTCGACCTGGTCGTGCCGGTGGTTCCGTTCATCACCCACCGCACGTCACGTGACCTGCTCTCCAAGCTGCTGGCCGGCCCGGCGCTCGTCCCGGTGACACCCGACCTGGTCGACCTGGTCGCGCGGCACATCAGCGACATGCGGCTGCTGAAGAACATCCGCAACGAGTACGCCGTGTTCGCCGCCCGCCTGATCACCGCGAAGCACGGTGTGCCCCATCTGCGCGCCGACTCGGTCTTCGCGATGATGGTCTACAAGAACGTCCACTTGGCCGACTTCGAGCAGGTCTCGCTGGGCCGCAGCGACCTCGACAAGCTCTACAAACTCAGCCGCGATCTGGTGAAGCAGTCCATCGCGAGGCGGCGCGACCGCCTAAGCGAGCTCGCCGGCTCCGAGGCACTGGCCGACGTTCTGCGGGACAAGCCCGAGCGCTTCGCCGAGCGTTTGAACTGGCATGCCGAAGTCATCGGGCGCTCCGGCAACAATCCTCGCTACACCCTTACGGGCTACACAATCGGCGCCGAAACCTTCACTCCTGCAGAGGCTGGGACTGCCCGATTCTGGCGGATGCTCATCGCCGACGGAAACGGACCGACCGCGAACTTCACCTACCACTACAACACGCCAGGGACCGTTGCCATCCCGATCGGCGACATCCGTGAACTGTTCCGGGCCGAACTCGACCTGGACGACTGGGACTCCCGCGAACGTCAGGCGTTGGAGGCCGAACGCGGGAAGGCGATCGCCGACATCGAGGCGCTGCGGAAGGGCGACTTCGCCGACCTCGCCGCGAACCCCGCCTTCACCCTCGCCCGCGACACCGCGGAGATCACCTTCGAGACGCTCCTGGGGGAGACGATCCGCTCCGAGGTCGCCCGCGACCTGATCCGCCGCGGTTTCATCGACCAGAACTTCGCCCTCTACGTCGCCCAGTACTACGGCGAGCGCGTCTCCATCCGCGCCATGAACTTCATCGTTCAGCACGTGCAGCCCAACATCCCCGACACGTACTACGCCTTCGACGGATCGGACGACATCGCCAGCGTCCTGCGGGAGACGAAGGCGGACTTCCTCGACCTGAACAGCGCCTACAACCTCGAGATACTGGACTACCTGCTGGCGAATCAGCACCCCGGCGCCCGGACCGTCCTCGACCGCCTTGCCGAGATCGACGGCCCGGCCGAGCGCGCCTTTCTCCAGGCCTACCTCAGCGGCGGAGCACACGGCGTGGAGGCGGTCCGGCGGCTGTCCGGCACGTGGCCGCCGATCCTGAGCCGGATCCTGCAGGTCCCGGACCTGCAGCCCGAACGCCGGCTCAACCTGGTCGACGAGGGAGTCGCGCACGCCGGCCCGAGCCTCGATCGGCAGATCGAGGAGCAGGTAACGACCTACCTCCGAGACAACTACGCCCGCCTGACCTGCCTTACCCGGCCCATCGACGAGCAGCCGGCACGCAACGCGGTCGCGCTGCTGCGGCAGGCTCGGGTAGTGATCGACGATCTAACCGTTCTCGAGCACGGCGTACATGCAATGGTCGTCGTCGACAGCATGTACACCCTCACCGCGGGGAACCTGCGCAGCGCGCTGCACAATCCGCCGGTCCTGAGCCTGGACACCGTCCGGGCGATCGATCCCACCGTCTACGGCTACTGCGTCGCCAATCCCGCCGCCTACCTCGCCGCGGTCGAAAATGATGGGCCCACCACGGTGACGGTCACGAATCCCGGCACCTTCGCGGACATCCTCACAGAGATCGCCGGTTGGGAGACCAGCCTGGCGGAGCGGGCCTGCCGTGCCGCAGCGGCGGAGTGCCGGATCGACCGTCTCGCCGAGGTACCCGAGGAGGTCTGGCCCGCGCTGGCGCGCTCCCGGCGGATCCCGGTGACGGTGACCAACACCGCCGCTTACATCGAGCAGGCCGGCGGAATCGACGCCGATCTGGCCGGTCTGCTCGTTGACGCGGGCGCGATCACCGCTCCCGCAGGAGAGCCGGATCGGCTCGCCGAGCACAAGACGCAGGTCGCGGTGACTATCCTTCGCAGCCGAGAGACGATCCCCGCTCCCGAGACCCGTGCCGCTCTGGTCGCCACGCTCGCCCTGACCGAATCGATCACTGCGAGTCGCGTGGAGCCGGAGGACGGCTCCCTGCTCGGCGAGCTGCTCCGCCACCAGATCTGCGACGACACCGCCGAACTGTTCCAGCGGTTCGCCACCACCGACTGGGAGACACTGCGGCACGGCATCGAATGCTCGGCGAAGTTCGCCGACTTCGTCACGCCCGCCCTGCTCGACGAGGACATGACGGCCCGGTTGCTGGGCAGCGCCTCGATCAGCCAGACGGTCCGGCAGACCGTCCTGTCCCGGCTGGACGAGTTCGTCCCGACCGACCATCGCGACGCGATGCGGGCCGCCGGGCGTTTCGCCGCGACGGCCCAGGTGCCGCCGAGCGCCGCCCAGCTGGAGCGGATCGCCCGGGTGACCCGCGACGCGGCGCTGGTGGTCCCGCTGGTCGACCAGCTCGGGAACGCCATCTCGACGGACCAGATCATCGCCGTCTTCGCGAACCTCGGGAGCCCGTACGTTGATCTGGCCACCCCTGCCGCATCGCCGACCTTCCCGGACGACACCCATCATCTCCGGGTCCTCACCCGGCTCAAGCAGGAGGGACGGCTGTCGAAGTTGTCCCGGCGCCGCACCAAGTCCCAGATCAGCGTCACGGTCGCCTGAACAGCGGCCTTTAGAGGTTGTAGCCACCGGAGACCTCGATGTCCTAGGCGGTGCCCCAACAGGCTTCGAACAGGGGATTAACCGGCGACGCAACGTCCTGGAACGCTGCTTCAACCGGCTGAAACAATGGCGCGTGCGGGCGAATGGCAACACCCAGCGCGCCGCCCTCTACGGCTCATCGCCGCCGCACGTCGCTGCTTGGAGCTGGCCGCGATGAACGACAGGTGAAAGTTGAAACTTCCACAATCCGCGAAACGCTCGCCGCAACTGTTTTGAGGCGATCCGCCCACCGCCGGCGCGAAGAAGCGAGTGCACTCAACTCGGCACGTCCGGACGTTCCCGGATCTGGACGCCGACGGCTACCGACAGTGACGGATATATCAGTGTTGCCGCGCCCGGTCGGCGGCAGATGCGGATGCGCGGCCGCAGCTCCGCTTGCTGTGGCGTGTTGTGCTGCTCCTGCTCGGCAGCACCCCGCGCACCGTCGACAGCGATCTCATCAAATGGCCGGCACGTCCTGGACGTCGACGTCGAGGCTCTGCGCCAGCGTGTGGCCGTCTCTCACGACTGAACCATGGCTGCAGCGGTCAGCTGGGCGGGCCGGGCTGGGCTTCTTGCCAACCAGGTCGCTCCAGAAGCGGAAATTCCGCTATAACGAGCATGCTGTTCCGCTGGCCGACATCGCCCCCTCGGAGTGCCCATGACGACGCAGCTGCGTGACCGTCTCGACCAAATCCTCCAAGCTGGCCAGGTCGGCGGTCTGCACGCCGTCGCGGCGGTTCGCGGCGGTCAAACCGTGCTGGAGTACTACAGGGCCGGCGAAGATTTCGCCTGGGGCGACTCGCTGGGCGTCGTCGAGTTCGGGCCCGGGGTCCTGCACGACATCCGGTCCGTCACCAAGAGCGTGACCGTTCTGTTGTACGGCATCGCGCTCGGCGAAGGACTGGTCCCGCCGCCAGCGGAGCCGCTCCTGCCACGGTTCCCGCAGTACCCCGACCTGGCGGCCGACCCCCGGCGTGCCCGGCTCACCATCGAGCACGCGCTGACAATGTCGTTGGGCGTGGAGTGGCGCGAAGATCTCCCGTACAACAGCCCAGCCAACGCCGAGATCGCGATGGAGCTGGCACCGGACCGATACCGGTACATCCTGGATCGGCCGATCCTCGAGCCGCCCGGCACCCAATGGACCTACTGCGGCGGTGCCACGGCTCTGCTCGGCCGACTGATCGCCGACGGCACCGGGAAGTCGCTGCAGCAGTACGCGCAGGCCGTGCTGTTCGCGCCGCTGGGCATCGGCAGCTTCGAGTGGATGACCGGCGCGGACGGAGTGGCCTCCGCCGCGTCCGGGCTGCGACTCGCGCCGCGCGACCTGACCAGGCTCGGCGAACTGGTGCTGGCCGAGGGAACCTGGGACGGTCAGCGGGTCGTCCCCGCCGACTGGATCCGCACGATGCTCCAGCCACGCCTGCAGACCAGCTGGGGCGCCCAGTACGGCTACCAGTGGTACATCGAATCCATCGAGGGCCATCGACTGCTGGCCGGCATGGGCAACGGCGGCCAGCGCCTGTTCGTCCTGCCCCACCTAGACCTCACCGCGGCCATCACCGCCGGCAACTACGACGACCCCGACCAGTGGCGGACCCCGCTCACGGTGCTGGAACGGGTCATCCTTCCCGCGATGGCTTGAGGCACCGCGCCCGCCGGTCAGCCCATCGGCAGGGCGCACATCTGGCCGGACGTCAGCTCACACGTGCGGTTGGGACAGCTTCTGCGTTCGCCGGAAAGGCACCCGCGTCACGGCACCCGATCGACATCCGGTCATCGGCAGATCCGGACGTCGACCGACACTGAGGCCGGCCACGGAACGTGACGGCTCCGGCTGACGGTGGCGTCGCGTAATCAGAGGCGGCCAGAGATAGCCAGGGCGGGCCTCGCGCCTGCAGGATTGGTTCGTGTTCCGGAAGTAGGTTGTGGGCGTGGCCGGCCATGATCGTCAGGTGTTCCGCTACCGGCTGGACTTCGGTGGCGGTGAGCGCGAGGTCCTGTCGTTGCTGGAGGCTGACTGGGTGGTCCGGCGCGGACTGAATTCGGAGGCGGTGATGGCGGTCGTCCGTGAGGGCGCCGACTCGCACAGGCTGGCGGTGGCCGATGTTCGGGAGAACGGCGCGTTCCTTCGCCTGCTGTCGAGGGTCATCTTCGAGAACATCGACCGGTGCGACGGCGTTCGGCGCCAAGCGGCGGTGCAGGGCACCGGCCACGTCTACCTGCTCGATGGACGGATAGGCGATCCGAGCGGGCGGGTGCCGCCCGATGACATCATCGGCGAGATCGAGGTCCGCGACGGACAGCCCGTGGCAGGGTCGTATCGCCACAACCCACGACACCGACTACTCACGGCAGCAGGATGGTTCGGCCTACCCGAGGTCATCGAAGCGGCGCTGCAGCACCGGCTACGCGCCAGGAGCACTGACGAGCGCATCTGACCGCCACGACGCCGGCCACCGCGCTGCCCGCGTCGCACATTCAGCGGAGCGCCCAACTCGGCGCGTCAGGATCAGTATTGGTCAGTACAGCTAGAGTGGCGAGTTTCAACACTGGCGTGAGCGCTGGCAGCGACATAAGTTCAACTGGACCAGGGGCCGGGCTGGCATCGTCGGGAAGGCTGAACACATGGCTATCGAATACCGGTTGACGATGGCCGGCGATATCCCCCTGGACCAGATAGCCGAGTCCGCGATGCCCGATCCCACCGACCGGCCCACGCCAGCTGAGAAGCAGGGGCTCCTCAGCGCCGACCTGCTGGACCAGCGGGGATTCATCCTGGCCGTGCGACACGGCCGCAACGGCTACTACGAGGCCGACGACAACGGCGCGAGTTGGGAGTGGGAACCCGACACATACCTCAACGTAACCTTCCGGATGGCCAAGGAAGGCGACGTCAACGCAGGCGTCCGCAACATGTTGAACGCCGTGTCCCGCCTACTCATCAGCCACACCGCGGACGCCGCCCTGATCCTGAACGGTGACGCGCTGCTGTTGACCCGCCTCGCCGGCACGCTCCGCAAGCACAGCCGGGCATTGTGGTGGGACCACCACGGCTTCGTCAACGAGATCGTTCCTGGTTAACCCCGAACAAGCGAACACAGCGAGACCCCAGAACTCTGTCTACCCCCTAATCGATCCTCGATTGGTTCGCAAGCGGCTGGAACCATCAGACACGCGATGTGGGCCGCATTCACGGAAGGTGCCTCGCACCCGGCGCCGCATCTCCCGTCCGTAGGCGAGGGGGTCCCCTGCCTCGGCAGGCGACGAACACGCTGGCTCGGCTCGGATAATCGGCAACCGATCGGCCGTGTCGACCAGGCCATGGACCAGGATTCCGGCGAACTCGAGGAAGCTCCCACCGCCAACTACACCGTCGGGCATCCCTGTCGGAAAGGAGTTGCGGCGGGTGTGAGCTATGCGGGTGCGGACTCCGCCCGGTGAGCTGCCAACAGGCAACCCACAACGATCGCTCCCAGCCCGACGACGGAGGTCAGCGTGAGCTGCTCGCTGAGGAACGCGATGCCGAACGCGACGGCGAAGGCCGGCGATAGGTAGAAGGCGAGTGCCGCGCGTGCCGGCCCGGTACGGGCGATCAGGGTGTAGAAGAGCACGAGGGTCATCCCGGTGCAGGCGACGCCCAGGATGCCCATGGCCACCAGTACACCCACCCCCGGAAGGTGCCCAGGCAGTGTCAGCGCGGCGGGCGGGACCGTCGCCGCGCCGGTCACGAGCATCGCGGAGGTGGCTACGCCGAGCGGCGGAGCGGTCGCGTGACGACGGTGGATCATGACGGCACCGGCGGCGTAGCACAACGCCGCGACCAGTACGAGGGCGCCGCCGAGTAGGGCGAGCCCACCGCCTCGAAGATCGACCCCGAACAGCAGCACGAGTCCGATGAACCCGACGGCGAGACCGATTGCCCCTCGCCATCCCTGGGGACGCTCGTCGGGGGCGTACCGGTAGGCGAGCATCGCGACGAACAACGGCTGCGCCCCGACGAGGATTCCGGCGATGCCGGCGGGCACGTAGCGTTGCCCGTAGGTCAGCAGGAGCAGCGGGATGGTCGACTGGACCAGGACCGTCTCGATGATCGGCCGCGGCCGCCGCCAGAGGTCTGTCAGCGCGTCGCGGCGGACAGCGAGCGGAACCAGGAGGAGACAGGCGAGCAGTACCCGTCCCAGCACGACGACGGTCGGTGAGAGTTCACGTAGCGCGAGTTCGATTAGCGGGTAGACCGCGCCCCACAGAGCGGCGAGGACGACGAGTTCCGCCCATGTCCTTCGGTTCACCGGTCACTCGAGCGGAAGGCCGTCAGCACGTCTCTAGTTAAGCAGGACCTGGCGGTAGAGGTTCTGAACGCAGTCGGCGGTGGCCCACGGCATGAGATCGGCCAACAGCTCGCGGAGGCGCTTCCGGTTCCGCTCCGACCCGGTGCGCCGGGCGAGAGTGTCGGCCTGGCTCGCCGCATCGCAGGCATGTTCGACCTGGCGCATCTGCACATATGCGACGGCGAGATCGATGAGGGTTCCCGAGCGCTCGCGAACGAACGTGGCCGGTAGGAGAGCGAGTGCCTCGTACAGCGCGCGGACGGCGTCCTTCGGCTGCCGCAGGCGCGTGAGACACCTGCCCTTCAGCCGCGCCGCGTGGCAGCCGGCGCTGTAGAAGCCCAACCACACCGGAACGCTCGTCGCGTCGACGCAGTCAAAGACCCGTTCCGCCTCAGCGAGGGCTGCCAGGCCAGGTCGGGGCTGGCCCAGAAACCCGTACGCCTCGCCAGCGGCTTCGCGCAGCCAGGACCTAACCGCGGCCGGCACGCCTCGACCGGCCAACTCCTGGGCGGTGTCGAGGACGTCGAGTGCGGCCCTGCCGTTCCTGGCATGTAGGTGTATGTAGCCGATCACACCGAGACTGTAGGCATGCAGTGCGCGGTCATTCGCTTTCTCCGCCAGCGAGATTGCGAGCCGGCTGTAGCCTTCGGCCTGGCCATAGCTCTGTGCGTCGATGGCGAGCCAGCCAGCCAACTGCGCGGCGTCGCCGGCGGCACGCAGTAGGCGGCGATGCGCCAGGCTGGTGGTGGTGCGGTTGCTGACCTCCAACATGGTCCGTAGATGCGTGGCCACCTGGGCACTGACCCTGCTCGCTCCCTCTCGGTAGTCAAGGTGCCGGTAGGTATCCGTCAACAACTCGAAGTCCTCGATAACGGCATCCGTGATCCTGGTGATCTGCCCGCTTCTGGTGAGGCCAGCCGTCACTAACGATGGCGGGCGGTCGCCGATGGCGAAGCTGGTGGCCTGACCAACGGTGTCCAGATGGCTGTAGTCTTCGCCGTCCAGCAACTCGCCAGCGCTGCAACGGTACAGGTAGGCAAGCTTGTTCAGCGTGTCCAGCGAAGGCGCCCTGCCGGCCGATCCGGGCCAGATCTCCCAGTACGAGATCTGCTTTGCCGTCTTCGGCGCATCAGATTCCGGCCAAAGCTCGTTCCAGCGCTGGGCCACCTCGGACTGGGTCATCCCGTGCGCCAGGCGGAACGCCACCCTGGAGTTGAAGTCGTAGCGCTCCTTCCAGTGCGCAGCAATCTGCCCGTAGGTGTAGCCCTGAGCACGAAGCTGCTCGGCCTCCTGTTGGTAACTACGCGCTCCTTGGCACGGGCACCTCCCACTCGCCGCCGGTCATCACTGACCAGGAACTTACGACGGCATCGACGCTGACGAAAGCCCGATCATCGGCTTCTCCCCGTCCGGCGTGGAGAAGCCGATTCAACGGGATCCCTGCAGCCGTGGTCGACCATTCGTGTCGACACAGGCACTGTTGGTTCCAGCGACCGCCTCCCTATCGATTTGGATGTTGTTGGCTGTGTGTCAGTCGATATCGGTTCTCGACAGCGGGGATCCGGACCCTCATATGGTCCGGCGAACGCCGCCGCCATGTGGAGCGACGGCGCCGGAGACGTAGCGGACTTGGACCTGGCGCCGCCGCAGCAGGGTCCGTAGCAACGCGGACAGACCGGTGGTGATGTCCACCGCCCAGCAGACTCGCCGACCGACGGCCGAGACCTCGGCCATGACAGTGAGCAGGGCGGCCCCGTCGTTGGCGACGCGCTGGGAGTAGACCAACCGGCCGTCACCGTCGACGGCGGCCACATGATAGTGGGCCTTGCCGATATCCACACCGATCCACAACTTCGTCACCGGGCGCTCCTTCAGGGGTTAATTCTGGAGGTGGCCCTCGTCTGCGGATTCGGACTGCCGGCACCTTCTCAGCTGCGAACCGTGTCGCGAGTCTCCATCAGCGGTCTACCGGATCTACAGACGAACGAAGCAGCGGGTTGGCATCTCCTACCGTCAGCCAACATCTCGGCGAAACCTTTGCGGCCATGCCCACCGCTTCCTGGACATGAGCTTTCTACCCGCCGGCTCGTCGCGTTCAACTGGTGCGTGGGCGCGGGGCGGGGAGCGGTTGGCACATCGATCGTCAGCCACATTTTCGGCGGACCACACACAGCCATTACCGCTCCCCACCGGCTACGCGCGCGCCTACTTGTCAGGTGCCTGGCTGGGCTTCGAGGAGGAACTTCTTGGTGAATTGCAGGGCGGTGATGGTCTGGTCGATGCTGGTGGCGTCGAGTTCGGCGCCGCCGTCTCCGCCGAGGAGTTGCAGGTAGGCGAAGGGCTGCGCGCCGTCGGTGAGGCTGCTGATGGTGATGTCGATGCTGCCGGGCCTGCCGGCGGTGGTGTAGGGAACGCTGGTGATGGGGCCGCTGTGCAGAAGGTGGTTGCCCAGTTGGCGATACTCGGTGATCTCAGTCTTGTTGTGGCCACTGCACCACGGGAGACGGTGAGGGCAGGGGAAGGCCGGATCGCCACCGACGGTCACGCCCTCGATGGGCTTCCATGGCCACGTCGTTGCTGCGGTTAGACCTGCGGTCTGGACGAGCTTGAGCAGGTGCGCGGCGAGGGTACGGGCCTCAGCCGGGGTGAGCCGCAACTCGGCCTGCTCGGACTTGATGACATGCACGCGCGCCCTGGTGGAGCGGTAGTGCTGAGCGACCGTGACCTCAAGTTGCTCCGGGCACCCCTCGGCGGCCGTCTCGAGCAGCAGGTCGATCAGGGTTCCACCGGCGGAAAGCAGGTCGCCGAAATGCGTGCGGTCCTCGTAGGCGTCCTCGGGTAGGTGACTACTGCCGCACCAGGAAGGGCATGCGGTGTCCTGCCAGAACGGGCCGCCCGACGCGGGTTCGGGTGGCATCGGCACTTCTGCGAGTTCAGCAGCGCGGACGAGCAGGTCAGCGAGGTGTTCTGCCTCCGCCGCTGCGCATCTCACCCAAGCGTCGGTGGCAGTGGGATCGCGGTACAGGGTGATCGCAGGGTGAATCTCATCAAGGTGCTGCACAAGCCGGATGACCAATGCCGCCGGCACCCGCCGGTGCAGGCGGGGCGCGCGTTCGCCAAGGTCAACAGCGTCGGCCAGCGACAGCCGCATTTCGACCCGGTCGCCTTGGTGGCGGCGATCTACGCGCCGGTCGTCTTCGAAATGGCCCTGCACACACCACACTGGATCTACCGTGCCTGGGGCGGCAGCCCCTGCCGTCGCGTCCGGCGCGACCGCCTGCTCCGACGGCGGCGTGGACCGTCCGGGTTCGTTGCTCACCCCAGAGTTGGGCGCAGTTCGACGCCGAGGCGGGCTCGACTGGTCGGCGGCGGGATTAGCGAGGTGGGGGACGTTCGGCTGTAGGGCCATTGGGATGGTGGGCTCCTTTCACGGCACGGCATGTCGCATCACGCGCGGTGAGCCAGTGTCCTGTCGGGCGCACCAGCGGAAGCGGACGCCTTGTGCGGCTCAGCCGTGTTTGCCCGGAGGCTTCGGCAGCACAGGTCATCGCCTACACCGTGCGCACCGCAGTCATGCCGTCTGCGACAACCTCGCCGCGACCTATTCGGCCGCGGTCGGGGATGTCACGGGCAGGCAGGCCCGGTGGCGGAGCCTGCGCAGTACCCACCGGCGCCACATCAGGCGGCGCAGCCCGAAGCGGTAGATGATCGCGCACTCCATGCGCGCGACGATGGCGTTGATTCCGCGAGGGCCGAAGTCGCCGAGCAGCATCTCGGCGCTCTTGGTGATGGGTGGCTGCTGCCAGGCAATCGCGCAGGCGGGTCCGACCAGGGGGTTGATGTCGGCGAGGCAGGCGTCGAACACCTCGCTCATGGCGCGGCTCTCGGCGGCGATCCATGCGCGGGATTCGGCGAGTTGTTCCTGCAGGGTGTGGCCACGGTCTGCTAGGGCGGTGAGGGTGGAGGCGTCGTCGCTGGTCCGGCGGCGGATGCGGTAGGGGTATTCGGCCCAGGCGACGAGGGTGCGCACGGCTTGGGCGTAGCGTTCTCGGCGTGCCGTGGCATTCGCGCGGGTGTTGCCGAGGATGATGCTGATCAGGCCGGCGACCACGCTGGAGCCGAGGACGGCCAGGGCGATGGTGATGGTGGGTGGCTGGGTGGTGGCGGGATCTGCGGCTTGCGCGAGCGTCGTTAGGTCCGTGACCAACGGCCGAGTTCCTTTCGCATCGCGGTCGTGACGATTCGGTGTGGAGCCTGCCGGTCGTCGCCGTGGGGAGCATCCTCGCACGGCCATTCACGACTGCGCCGCCATGCCTCCTCGAAGATCAGATGCCGGTGTACGAGTGTGACCAGGGGCTCTAGTCCATCTTCCGGGAGCCACCGCAGCGCGGGGTCGTCGCGGTTGTACTGCAGGCAGAGATCCCGAAGCTGTGGGTTGCGGTGCTTGAAGGGACGGCTGCTGCCGGTGCGCGGGTAGGCGTGCACGCGTTCGCCGGGCGGCAGGATGACCAGCCTGATCTGCTCGACTGGGTAGCCGTCGGTGGCGAAGGCGGGAAGTGGTAGCAGGGTCAGTTCGAGGCGGGCGGCGCCCAGCGCGGTGGTGTGGCCGGTGGCCTGCGCCACGCCGAACACGTCGGCGTGGCGCAGGAGGTGGTCGGCCGCCGCGGCGGGATCCTGCAGAACCGCCGTCACCGGGTACGCCATGACCTCGCCGGCCGGTTGGTCTGGGTGCCACGCTGCGAGGTCACGGCCCGGCCGGTGGAGGTGATGCTGCCCGCGCTCAGTGCGGTCAGCGCCTGCGCGGCGGGCTGGGCGGCCGGGGCGGGGAACGGCTCACCGAACACCGTGTGCCAGATATCGATCGCGGCCTGATGTTCGCCGTCGGCGGCGAGCCGCTGCGCCTCGCGGCCACGCTTGGCCGCGATGCTGAACGTCTGACTGAACTGGGACCTCTCGCCCGGTGTCCAGTCCTTGGCGAGGTTGTCCACGCCAGTCGGGTCGTACACGTTGCCCATGACCGCCTCGGCCGCGTGGTCGAGTGCGGTGACCGTGGCGGTGGCGTGGGACATCCTCGTCGTGATCGCCGCGTACCACAGGGACTCGATGACCAGGCCGCACAACTTCTCCAGCGTGGGCTGGTTGGTCTTGAACGACTTGCCCATTCGGACCTGGTGAACGAAGGCGCCGACGGTGGCCAGGTTGCGTTCAGTGATCACCCGCCGCAGGGTGCGGGTGTTCGACCACTCCCACCGGTCGAGGTCACGGTCGGCGATGAACACGCCCTCCACGGTGTCGTAGTCCTCGAAGGCCGGCACCAGGTCGAACGTGAAGGCGCAGTCCGCGAACATGACCTGCAGCGCGTGGGCAGGCTGCTTGTCCTCGTCAAAACGGGCGTCGGGCCAACGAGCGGCGACCACCTGGCGGATCGCCGCCATCGAGGCGGCCGGGCCACCCTTACCTGCGCCGAACCACCGTTGCCGGTGATCCTCGGCCAGCAGGACGACCATGTCGACGTCCTTGAGCGGCTTGAGCATCGTCTTGCGGGCGAAGCTGCCCTGCAAGAAGGTCGACGAGGCGATGCCCGCCTCCGTCAAAACCTCGGTGACCTCCTGGTGACGGCGCTGAGCCTGCTCCCGTTCGCGCCGATCGAGGTTCAGCGCGGCGTCGAACTCGCCGAACGCCTCCCCTGTGGTTCGTGGTGCCATCTATACACATCCGTTCTGACCCGCCGGTCCGTGGCGGTGTCGTCGTAGCCGGCAAGACCTGACCGCACCGTGCGGCCAACCCTCCGGCTTCATCCCTTCCGATCTTACTTAATTTTTCGACGTCATGTTCCGCATAGGCTTCCGCGCCAAAAGGGTAGCGTTCGGCGCGGCAGTCCGGCCTTACGCCGCGAACCGACCAGAATCGGATGCAAGATCAAGAGCGGAGGAGACAGAGTGAGCGCGCCGGGGTTCCAGGGGGCACGCCTGCGGATGGCTAGGGAGCTAGCCGGGCTCAGTCAGGCCCATCTCGCTGGGCAGGTAGCCGTCTCGCCGGCCGCTGTCAGCCAGTTCGAGAGCGGCGCCGCCCGGCCCAGTCCCGAGACGCTCAACGTCCTGAGCGTGACGCTCGACGTGCCCGTCGAGTTCTTCAACCAACCCCTCGTGGAGACACACGAGGGATTTTTCCGATCGCTGCGCCGTACCGCGGTCGCCGATCGCCGCCGGGCACGCGCCGTCGCCCACGTCGCCCACGACCTCGCGGTCCACGCCACCGCCGCCGGGCAGTTCCCCACCGGAACCGTCCCGCAGATCCGGGCCAACAGCCTCGATGCCGCCGGCGAGGAAATCGAACGCATCGCCGGGCAGGTCCGCGAGGAGTGGAAACTACCCTCCGGACCTATCAGCAACGTCGTGGACCTCCTCGAACACCACGGCGTCGTCGTCATCCGCCTACCGTTAGGAAGCACCGACGTCGACGCGTTCTCCCTGCCATTCAACGACCACCCGGTCGTCGTACTCGGCACGGACAAAAACGACCGCGCCAGATCACGCTTCGACGCCGCCCACGAGCTGGCCCACCTCGTGCTGCACGGCGAACAAATCTGGGGGGTCAAAGAAGTCGAAAAACAGGCACACACGTTCGCCGCCGCGTTCCTCATGCCTGCCGACGAAATTGCCGACCAACTGCCCAACACTGTCGACTGGTCAAGACTGTTCGAACTCAAGCGCTACTGGCAGGTCTCGCTGGCCGCGCTGCTAATGCGCGCCCGCACGCTCGGTCGCATGAGCGAAGGCACGTACCTAACCGCGATCAAGGCCGCCTCAGCTCGCGGATGGCGACGGGTCGAACCGGTCCCGCTCGGCACCCCCGAGCGCCCCTACCACCTACGGAACTTCCTCACCTCGACCGCGAGCGGAACCGCCCGCCAGCAGATGCCCACCTCTGTCATCCCCGCACTCGCTGCAGCTATGTAGCGCGCAGTCACTGACCAACCGGCCCGTCAAGGGCATGCCCACCGGACCAGCGACGATCCTGGCTTGGTCGTTCGTCCGCACCGACCAACCCTTCGACAACACCGCCAACCAGGTCGCTCTCGCACGGGCCGAGTCGGACCCGGTGACTGATTGAGGTGGACGGCGTCGTCCACTATGGTCGGCATGGAGTTGAGACCGCCCGCGCAAAGCGACCGCCGGCAAGGACTGAGCAAGGCTGCCGAGATGGTCGTTTCTGCGATTCCTGGTGTTGGGGGACCGCTCGGGGTCGTGCTCGCCGACGTACTCGCGCGGCCGTACAACCGACGCATGGAGGAGTGGCTGACCGACCTGGCCGTCGCCCTGCGTGAGCTAGAGGAACGTGTTGGCGACTTTGAGCACCTCTCCAACAACGAGGCGTTCGTGGACGCAGTGGCGGCGGGAACACGGATCGCCGAACGGAGCCGTCGGGAGAAGCGCGAGTTGCTCCGTAACGCGGTGCTCAATACCGCCCTCGCTGTCGATCCGGACGAAGACCGCCAGCATGTCTTCTTCGATCTGATCGATCGACTCCCGCCAGTCTCGCTGCGCATGCTCAAGTTCTTGGCAGACCCGCAGTACCGCGAGGACATGATTGGCAACGAGCCGCTGTTCTCGCAATCGGAGTTGGTGCTTGTCGCCGACATCGCGCACCGGCTATCTCCGATGCAACCTCGGGGCGATGACAGCGGCGACGTTGAGGTCCTCCTCGACAAGCAGTGCGAGCGCCTCAGGGACGAGGGCCTGCTCGATGTCGGCGCACTCAGCGAAGCCGGGTACAACGGCGATCACAGATACTTCGCCCACCATGTCAGGCTGAACGCCGTCACGCGGTTCGGTCGGTCCTTCCTGGCCTTCATCGAAGACCCACGCGACCCCGACGCCTGAACAGGCGCCGGCGGGGTTGACTGCGAGGATCTAGGGTCTGCCGCAGGCGCGGTCGACTGTGAGACTGAGAGGGTGGTGGCGAGAGCGGCTGCTGCCGGCTTCAGCGCGATCGCTGCGGGCGTCTCAGGCGATCCACGAGGTTCAGGTGAGCGTGGGAAAGGCTGGTACATGGCCATCGAATACAGGTTGACGTTGGAGGGGGCCATTCCCCTTGACCAGATGGCCGAGTACGTAATGCTCAACCCCACCGACCGGGCTGTACCGGCCGAGATGCCAGGGCTGCTCAGTGCCGACCTGCGGGACCGGCAGAGCTTTACTCTGATCGTCAGACATGGCCGCGACGGCTACTACGAGGCCGACGATGACGGTTCGGACTGGGCGTGGGAACTCGATGTCTACGTGAACCTGACTTTCCGGATGGCCAAGGAAGGCGATGCTGAGACTGGCGTGCGGAACATGCTGGAGGCTGTCTCGCGCCTACTTGCTGGCCGCCCCGAGGACGCTGCTCTGATCCTGAACGGTGACGTGCTGTTGTTGACCCGATCAAGCGGCGTGCTCCGCAAACACCGCCGGGAGCTGTGGTGGAACCGCTACGGCTTCGTCAACGACGTCATTCCGGATTAGCGCTGAAAGCCCCATACATGGCGACGACACCCAGCAGGGCGGCCAACTCGATGATCGCAGCCGCCCTCGCGACCGGGTCGAACCGCGCTAACTCGGATTCAAACGCTGGCTCGTTGTCGTTGTGCACCAGCTCGGCTAACTTGGCCAGCGAGTCGAGCTGGAACAGGCAGCGCTCGCTGACGGCTGCGTCCGCGACGATGTAGACCCACGGGCCACGGCGCACCAGCGCGGTCGCCATTCCGGGCCTAGTGCCCCGTCTTTGAACGTTGATCGTGTAATCCGTCGGTTCTGAGAAGCAGTCAGGCAGGCTGTCTCCCAACGTATGACGCTGTGGGAGGTGGTGGCCGGTGGGTAGACGGCCGGAGGTGTTCGTCCGGCAGGTGTCGATGGCCGAGGGTCAGCGGTTGCAGCGGATCACCCGGACCGCGAAGGACCCGGTGAAGCTGCGCCGGGCGATCGTGGTGCTGATGTCCGCCCAGGGGCAGCCGGCCCCGGACATCGCGCACCTGCTCAAGACCAGCGAGGACTACGTGCGGGACGTGATCCACGCGTTCAACGATCGGGGGTTCGACGCACTGAACCCAAAATGGAGCGGGGGCGCACCGAGACGGATCGATGAGCAGACCAGGGACTGGATCTGCGTCATCGCCCGGTGCGACCCCCGCTTCCTCGGCAGACCGTTCTCCTGCTGGTCCCTGACCAAGCTGCGCGACTACCTCGTCGAGGCCGGCTACGTCACGACGATCAGCGTCGAGACCGTCCGGCGGATCCTGCACGAACGCGGCGTGTCGTGGCAGGCCAGCAAGACGTGGAAGGCCAGCACCGACCCCGACTTCACCGCGAAGATGCGCCGGATCCTGAACCTCTACGATCACCCACCCGCCGACGGCCGGGTGATCTGCATCGACGAGTTCGGACCGCTGAACCTGCAACCCCGCCCCGGCCGGGCCTGGCGACCCCACGGCCAGCCGGTGCGGCTGCGCGCCACCTACACCCGTGACCAGGGCGTCAGGCACATGATCGCCGCCCTCGACCTGGCCACAGGAAAGCTGCACTACCGCATCCGGGACCGCAAACGCTGGCGCGAGTTCCTCAGCTTCCTCAAGACCCTGCGCCGCCGCTGGCCCGACCAGCGGCTGCACCTCATCTGCGACAACTTCTCCCCGCACAAGCACCCCGAGGTCCAAATGTGGTGCGCTGGCAACCAGGTCGACCTGGTGTTCCTACCGACGTACTCGTCGTGGCTGAACTGGATCGAGGCCGAGTTCGCCGCCGTGCGTTACTTCGCGCTCAACGGCACCGACCACCGCACCCACGCCGAGCAGGACGCCGCCCTCGGCGACTACATCCGCTGGCGCAACCAGAGAGCCCGCGCGAAATCCGGATTCGCCACCAATCCAAGATCCGCCACCCCGATTACCCGTTCAGGGCTGCATGACGAGGCACTAGCTGGCGGCGGCTGTCAGCGTACCGCAGGGACCCTCAGTAGCCGTCAGCGCTGGCAGCGCGGTCTGCGGATCGCACACCGATCGCACACGCCCGGGCAGCGACCGGCCCCCGGCACCGTCGCGCACGGCCGCTCAGGACTGGCCATGGACCCGCACCGACAACCGACCACACATTGAGCACACGCGATCGGCCTGGAAGGAAACTCGCGCCCTGGGCCGCGACCCCTCAGTCCACGACGCCTCGGAACAGGGGACCATGGTGCGGTAGTTCGCAGGTCTCGGATGGGCGACCCGAGCGTGGTCCCTGGCCAGCGTCGTGACGGCCTCGGGCAAACGGGCGTCCTCGTCCCAGCCCTGGTAGTGCTGCTGGTACTCGGCCCCGTGCACGAACAAGTGCTCATGGGCGAGGGCCATACCGGCTCGGCGCTGTCGATGGCCGATGTTCACATCTGCTGGCCAACGCACTGCGGGGCGGGGTTTAGCTGTGCTGGACCTGTCCGATGAGCGTGATGCCGAGGGTCATCACCCCCAGCGCGGCGGCCCCGGCGCTGATCACGATGGTCGATGATCTCGCGCCGTCGTTCCACCGCAGGAACCCGATCAGCCCGGCGGCGAGCAGGCCGAAGACGGCGACCAGCGCGTAGGCGATGACGGTCAGTGCGGTGTGCGGCATGGTGGACTCCACTCGTCGAAGGGGATGGCCACCACCGTCTGTACGAACGCGGGAACCGCCCCACGCGCGGACCGATTTCTACCCGATCATGAGCCACGTCTCCACTCGTCGAGGGATTGCTGCACTTTCCGCGTGGGGGACCGCCTTGCCGATGACAGAAGGCGTCGCAACGGGGTCGGATGAGAGGGGGTGGAATGGCCGACGAGGACGGCCATGAGGCACGACTGGCCGCTGACCGCAAGCTCTGGGGCATGGTTGCGGCGGAGCACTTCGCCGGGCGGTCGTGGAGCCGCCTGGTCGACGTGATAGTCGCAGCCGCTGTCATGCAGATGCGCCGCGATCTGCGCACCAAACAGATCTTTCGTCACTGCGCCCGACGGGGCTGGCTACTGCACGCGCCCGACTGCTGGGCACACGCCGACCAGGACGGCATGGTGCAGGAAACCATCGCAAAGGCCCTAGAGGTGTTCGTCCGGCGGTGCCGGGCCGGTGAGGGCTGGGATCCGGACCGGGCATCCACCTTGCACGACTACTTCCTCGGTTTGTGCCGCGGCGAGTTCGCCAACATCTTCCGCCGCTGGCTCACCAGCGGGAGCAGGCACGAGGTCGAACTGCCATCCGACGATGCCGGAGCGGCCGCGCTGCGCTCGGAACAGGACCCCGCGCGATCGGCTCTGGCAAAGGTAGTCCTTGACAAGATCAAAGATACGGATGTGCTGTCTGATCTGCAGCGGAAGTTACTGTTCGGGCACGCCTACGGACTGACCTACGACCAGCTCGCGCAGCAGTTCGGCACCTCGGCCAAGGCCGTCGAAGGCCAAATCCACCGGGCTCGGCGACAACTTCGGAAGGAGGGGATCACATGGTGAACGCTGGCCAACCGACTTACTCCGGCGTTGCACCGCTCCAGGACGCTGCGCGGCAACGGCACGCCCCGAACCTCGAAGCCGACCTCGAATTCGAAGACCTGCTCCGCGCGTCCTCGCTCGGCGCTGCGATCGCCGATTCGGCCCCCCAGGACCGAGTGACCGACGAGGACATCATCGCAATCCGAACCCGCGCGGGCGTGCCGCGTGCCCTGTCCCGGCGCAGCCGGCCCGACCCGGACCTCGTCCGGGAGGGAGTGTCAATCGATCACGGCCAGGACGAGGAGCCCGAGGTGTGGGCGCTAGTCGAGCGAACTCAGGCCGGCGAAGCCGAGGCGTTCGCACTGATCTACGACCGATACGTGGACAACGTTTTCCGCTTCATCTATTTCCGTGTCGGCAACCGAGAACTCGCCGAGGACCTGACTGCGGACACTTTCCTGCGCGCGCTCAAGCGAATCGGAACCTTCACCTGGCAGGGCCGCGACCTGGGCGCCTGGCTGGTCACCATCGCCCGCAACCTGGTCGCCGACCATTTCCGGTCCGGCCGCTACCGGCTGGAGGTCACCACCGGCGACGTGCTCGACGCCGGAACCGAAGGCGGGGGACCGGAAGGCAGCCCGGAGGCCTCGGTCATCGACCACATCACCAACGCTGTGCTGCTGACTGCGGTCCGGAGGCTGCCCCCGCAGCAGCAGGAGTGCATTGCGCTCCGCTTCCTGCAGGGCTTCTCAGTCGCCGAGACAGCTCAGGCGATGGGTAAGAACACGGACGCGATCAAAGCACTGCAGTACAGGGCCGTCCGCGCGCTGGCTCGTCTTCTACCAGAGAACTTCCAGCCCTAGCCAGCCGCACCCGATGTCGGGCGGGCAAGGACTTCCCGCCCGCCCGACAGAACCGTATCAGGCTTGACGTGCCAGAAGAGAAAGTCGCCGCTGCCGATGTATCCCCACGACATGAAGTTGTCACCGGGCTCGAACCAGGGTGGGACTTCGACACGGCCCCGGGGCCCGCTGCCACGCATCACCCAGATGTCGGCCCTTGGCGGAACTGGACGACACCGACTGGAACGCTCCGGTAGACGGCACCATCGTCCGTACCCACCAGCACGCCGGCGGGCGCCCGTAAAGGGGACTGAGTACGGACGATGTGCGGGCAGCGCGAGCCATCGGTCGGTGCCGGCGGTCTGACCACGAAGACCCCACACCCTGGCCGACGGACGTGGCTGTTCCCTCGCTACCCGTATCACCCAAGGTCAGTCAGCCGATAGCAAGACACTGATCCTGATGCTGGGCCAGATCCGTGTACCTCGACCCGGCGGTGCCGGCCGACCCGGTAAGCGGCCCGACTCGCTCACTAGGGGACAAGGCTGTACTCCTCGCGAGCCAACCGGACCGCTCTGCGGGACAAGGGCATCACCACGGGCACCCCCGAGCCCAACGATCAGATCGCGAATCGGAAGCGGCGGGGACGACGCGGTGGCCGGCCACCGACGTTTGATCCTATTGCCTACAAGCGGCGTAACCAGGTCGAGCGGGGCTTCAACCGGCGAAGACTGGCGTGGACTCGCTACCAGGGACGACAAGTTCGGCACCCACTTCCAGGCCACTCTCGACCTGGTCGAGACCCTCGAGATGGCTACGCGCCGTCGCCGATCATCAAGATCCGCGAGACAGAATCTAGGCGCTTCGGACTGGAGGTGAGCGGCGCAGCGGCACAGCGGGCCGGTGTGCACCGTCCGTCCCATCTCCCATCGCTCGGCATGCGACGAGGTGCTGTGATGGCCGGGCCGCGCTGGGTCAAGATGGGAGACTTCCGTCGGGGGTAAGACCCTCATGGTTGATCCGCGCGGCGAGCGGGCCATCTCGCTCGGCGAGCGTCCGCAGCCATCGGTGCGCAGGTCCGCGCGTACCGGCGTCGACTTCTGCACGAAGCTCGTCGTCGCGTCCTTGCTTCGCGAGGAGGTCGACGAGTCGATAGGCGGCGTGCTCGTCATCGAGGTCGGCCCGTGCCCTCAGCATCTCGATCGCTCCATCTACCTGGCCCTGCTGTATCAGCAGGTCGATCAGGCGGTAGGAGGCACGCCAGTCGCCGAGGTCAGCCCGGGCCCTCAGGACCTCGATCGCCTCGCCTACCCGCCCTCGTTCCAACAGGAGGGTAGATAGCCGCACCGCGACGTGCCCATCTCCGAGGTCGACCCGGACCCGCAACACCTCGATCGCCTCACCCTCCCGCCCCTGGTCCACGAGCAGACTGCTCAGCCGACCGGCGGCGCACCAGTCGCCGAGGTCGGCCCGGGCCCGCAACACCGTGATCGCCTCGTTCACCCGCCCCTGCCTCACCAGCAAGGCGGACAGCCGGTGGGCGGCGTCCCCGTTGCCGGCGTCGACGCGGTCCCGCAACACCTCGATCGCCTCACCCTCCCGCCCTTGGTCCACGAGCAGACTGCTCAGTCGACCGGCGGCGTGCGAGTCGCCGAGGTCGACCCGGCGCTTCAGCACCTCGATTGCCTCACCGACCCGTCCCTGCCTTAGAGATCAGTTCAGAATGATCGGACGGAGTGTCCGTCGCCGCGTGGGCCGATGCGTCGAGACTGCGTGGCGTGTTCGACCAGATGCTGACTGACGAGTTGTGGCTGCGGCTGGAGCCGTTGATTCCTGTGCCTACCCGTCGTTACCGCTTCCCCGGGCGGCGTCGTACCGACAACCGGGCGGCGTTGGAGGGCATCCTGTTCGTGGTACGCACCGGAATCCCCTGGAACGACCTGCCCACCACGGCGTTCGGCGCCTCCGGCGCCACCTGCTGGCGACGGTTGAAGGAATGGCATGAGGCCGGCGTGTGGCAGCGGTTGCACGAGGGCCTGCTGGCCGAACTCCGCGCGGCCGGGCTCTTGGACCTGGCCCACGCCGTGGTCGACTCCTCCCACCTACGGGCGCTCAAAGGGGGGATCACACCGGTCCCAGCCCGGTCGACCGGGGCCGGCTGGGCAGCAAGCACCATCTGATCACCGATGCCACCGGTACACCGCTGGCGGTGATCCTCACCGGCGGCAACTGCTACGACGTCACCCAGCTCATTCCGCTGATCGAGGCGGTCCCACCGATCCGCGGCCTGGTCGGGCGACCGCTGCGCCGACCCCGCCACGTCTACGGCGACCGCGGCTACGACCACGACAAGTACCGGCGCCTGCTACGTCAACACGGCATCACCCCACACATCGCCCGCCGCGGTGTCGCCCACGGCTCCGGGCTCGGCAAGAAGCGGTGGGTAGTCGAGCGGACGATCGCCTGGCTACACGCCTTCAAACGCCTACGAATCCGTACCGAACGCCGAGCCGACGTACACCAAGCGATGCTCAGCCTCGCCAGCGCCATCATCTGTCTACGGAAGCTGGTGACCTCATTCTGAACTGATCTCTTAGATCGCTGGTGATCGGTACCGGCCGGTCACCATTGCCATACTTCGATAGCCTTTGCTGCATGACTCAGCTCGACCCGCCGACGCCCAGACTTCGGCGACGCACCCTGATCTTCGTCCTGGTAGGAGTCCTCGGCCTGACGCTGATTGGCGGCGGCGTGGCCGCGTTTTTCGTCTTCCGCGACACCGAGCCGAGAACGGCGACCGGGCTCGTCGACGCCTACCTCCGCGCACTACAGGACGCCGACGTCGACCGCGCCCTCACACACTGGAATGACAACGACGGCTTGTCGGCCGACATGCCGCCCACGCAGCAGCGGGTCAGGACCTACCTCGAAGAACACCGCGACGACTACAAACGGGCGCTGGCCGGCAAGACCTGGACGCTGCGGGAGTTCCCCGGGGTCGGCACCGGTGTCGGCGTCGACGTGACGATCGGTAGTGCCAAGGAAACCTATGTCGTGGTCCATTCGCGGGGCGACTTCGCCGACCTGTCGATCTTCACGGGTCCGGAGGACGCGCTCGGCTTGCCGGACACCGACGGCATCGCCCTCATCGACGGGGCCTGAGCAGGCGCTGATGCGCCGTTGTGGGCCCGCTGGATGAGCACAACGCAGGCCAGCACCACCAGCGCCGCCGCGATGGAGACCGTGCTGGCATCCCGCCCAGCAACAGCGCCCACCAGGTCCGGGTGAGCACCGGCTGCCCGAGCGGTATCTGGCCGACCTCAGCGATGCTGCCGCGGAGGGACGGCATTGAGGCTGTCGATGGTTGCCTGCTCGGCTGCGGCGGTGTCAGCGGCTCGACGAGAGTTGACGAGATTGACGCAGCTCATGGCGTTGATATAAGTATAGGTTGGCGCTCACCACTACGCAGTGGCCCGGCCCATCACACTGGGGTCCAGCGCATCTGCTTGACGCAGGATCGCGCTGTTGACAGCTTTAGGCCACATAGCCTCGTAAATCTCTGCGCCGGTGTAACGATACCTGGGCCCTCAGTCGCTCCGCTACACAAGTGCCAAATCCAGGAATTACTGGAAGGAGTTAACGCAGATGCGGTCATTGCGTCGGCACCGTATTGTTCTACGGTTCCGAGAAGTCGCTGTTCTCGCGTCCGCCGTTGTGCTGGCGGTATCGCTAAGTGTCCTTCCGGCCCAGGCGGATAGTAATGCGGGGTTGAATAAGTCGGTGACGGCTTCCAGTGTGGAAACCGAAAACGGCAGTGAGGCCATGCTGGGGCCGGAGAGAGTCGTTGACGGGAACGCCAGTACACGGTGGGCTTCCCGGTTCAGTGATCCGCAATGGGTCAGGGTTGATCTGGGTACGCGGCACTCCGTCAACCGGGTCGTGCTGAAGTGGGAGAACGCTTACGGGCGTTCCTACGAGATCCAGGTCTCCAACGACGACCGCACCTGGACCACCGCATTTTCCACCACGACCGGAGATGGTGGCATCGACGACGTCAGCCTGGCCGCCACCGCACGGTACGTGCGCGTGTACGCGACACAACGTGCCACCGCATGGGGCTATTCACTGTGGGAATTCGAAATCTACGGCCAGACGGGCCCGGTATCCCCGACGCCATCGTCGTCGCCATCTCCGCCCCCGTCGGGCTCGTACGCCGTAAGGGTGAGCGACAACAACCGTTTCCTGGTGAAACAGGACGGGCAGCCTTTCTATTACCTCGCGGATACCGCCTGGGAACTCTTTCACCGGCAGGATCGCGAGGATACGGATACCTACCTCGAAGACAGGGCGGAGAAGGGCTTCACGGTCATTCAGGCGGTGGCGCTCGCGGAGCTCGACGGGGTTTACACACCGAACGCCTACGGATACCTTCCCCTCAGGAACGGGAACCCGGCGACTCCGGATGTGAGGGACGGCCCCAACAACGATTACTGGGATCATGTCGACTACATCGTCGACAAGGCCGAATCGCTGGGAATGTACATGGGCTTCCTCCCGACCTGGGGCAGGTGGATCAACAATGACCGCATCTTCAATTCCAGCAACGCGTACACGTACGGTAGGTTCCTGGGCGAGCGCTACAAGAACGACCCCATCATCTGGATCCTGGGCGGCGATCGTCCGGCGGACACTGCCGAGCGGAAAGCGATCTGGCGCGAAATGGCCAGAGGTATCGCGGTGGGAGTCAGCGGTACGGAGGACTACGGCAGGGTGCTCATGACGTACCACAGTTGGGCGGAGACCTCGTCATCGGACTGGTTCCACAACGATGCGTGGCTGGACTTCAACGCGATCCAGTCCGGCGCGAAGCGGTGGAACAACCCGTGTCTCTACGAGTGCCCCGCCCATGACTACGGCCTGGTACCGGTGAAGCCTACCGTAGATATCGAGGTGAACTACGACGACAGTGTGGTGAACTGGGATCCTGACCAGTGCTGTTACACCGACTATGACGTGCGGAAGGGCTCCTACTGGTCCATGTTCGCCGGCGGATTCGGAATAACGTACGGAACCAGAAACATCTGGCAGTTCTGGACGCCTGACAGGAGCCCCGTGTCGTATCCGCAGAAGTACTGGTACGACTCCCTGGACCTCTCTGGTGCATTCCATGTGGCCATACAGAAGGAGCTGATGCTCTCCAGGCCGTTCCTCTCCAGGGTGCCGGCACAAGGGCTGCTGGTGTCAAATCCGGGAAGCGAGGGAACGCGTATCCAGGCGACCAAGGATGAGGACGGCGCCTACGCCTTCGTCTATATCCCGAACGCGAACCGGTCAGTTTCGGTAGACCTGTCCCAGATATCCGGCAGCACCGTGAGCGCATGGTGGTTCAACCCGCGCGACGGAAAGGTCTACACGCAGAACGGCAACGTCACCACCAGCCCGTTCGGGCAATTCCCCAACGCCGGCAGCAGAGCATTCACGACACCGTCGAGCGGCCCGGACTGGGTCCTTGTACTCGACGATGCATCCCGAGGGTTCACCACTCCGGGGACGTGAACCGGCTCCCGACCCGGGCGGGTTGGGCCCTGATGTGAGCGCACGCCGTGCTCCGGCGAGAGTTCCGAGTTGCTCCACGACTCGGAAACATGGCTGGAGACGGCATGCGTCTCTTTGCGACTGTCCCGGGAACCCGAACTGCCCTGGCGAACCAGACTTCAGTCTCTCCTCGGGTAGCCGGGCCGGTTGGGGGACGACCGCCACCGAGTGGGTCGACTGGTATAACAACCAGCGCCCGCACTCAACCATTGGGCACGTCCCATCGACCGAATACGAGTCGATGGTCTATGCCCAATCCCCGCCCTACGAGGTGGTTGGAGCCAACAGCTGAGGTCTCCACAGAACCCGGAGCGGTTCACCGGATGGCCGCCGCGTGGGGCGACCGCCCCTCGGACGCGGTCGCGGCCAGCGACATCGAGGCCATGCAACGACAGATTGCCTCGACCGCCCGGTCACGGCCACGGCTCGGCGAAGGAAGCGGGCACCTCGCGCGCCGAGGTAGCGGCCAGGGCGGCCAGATAGGGCAGGCCCTGCGTCGACCGCTCCCCAACCTATGGAATCCAGAGCTGGGCGCCGAAGTGAAGGAGCCCGCGACGTCGGGGCCGGTTGAGGGCCGGTGAGGGGAAGGCAGCCATCAGCACCCGGGCGGCCAGGCGGTGGTCGCGGATCGGGATGAGGGTGCCGTCGACGATGGTGATCTGGTCGACCCGGCGGCGACGCATCAGCGCGAGAGCGAGGAGGGGACCGAGGGTGTCGATGACCCGGTGGGCGGCGGAGTGCGACACCCCGAACAGTGGGCCGATCTGCCGCATGGTCAGGTTCGTGCGCCAGTACGCGGCGACCAGCAGCACCCGGTCCGGCAGGTCGAGAGACCACTGCCGGCCCGGACGGCCGTCAGCGATCGCGTCATCGCCACGCTCGTCGACCAGCTTGACGAGGCGGCGGAACTGGACGGGCTGCAGCCCGGTGAACGGGAAGATCCACTCCGGGGGGGGGCTGCCGAGATCACCTGCACCCCAACATGATCCACCATGGACCGACCACCCAGTTACGAGACATCCTTTGAAGTGACCCCTATCGGCCGGACACCTCGATGTCTGTCAGGGACTCTTGGTGGATCTTCTCGTAGGTGTCGGGGCTGACGTTACCCAGACGACTGTGCCTGCGGCGCGGGTTGTAGAAGCCCTCGATGTAGGAGAAGACTTCCATCTCCAGTTCGTGTCGGGATGGCCAGGCGCGGGTGTAGATGAGTTCGGTCTTCAGGGTGGCGAAGAACGTCTCGGCCATGGCGTTGTCGAAGCAGTCCGCGACCGAGCCCATCGAGGCCAGGACGCCACAGGAGCGCAGGGTGCGGCCGAACTCGAACGACGTGTACTGCTTGGGTTCAACCGGTGGTTGCAACGCCTGCTGGTTGGAGCAACCGTAGCTGCTCGTCGAGAGCCTCGGCGGGGGTTTTCCAGTCGAGGATCTTGCGTGGTCTGTTGTTGATCGTTGTCTGGACGGCGAGGAGGTCGTCGCGGTCCCAGCGGGACAGATCGGTGCCCTTGGGGAAGTACTGGCGTAGTAAGCCGTTGGTGTTCTCGTTCGTGCCGCGCTGCCAGGGCGAGTGCGGGTCGGCGAAGTAGACCGCGATGCCGGTGTCGATCTTTAGCTGGGCATGTGCGGAGAGTTCCTTGCCGCGGTCCCAGGTCAGGGATCGCAGCAGTTCCTCGGGCATGGCGGTCATCGTGGTCTGGAGTGCGTCCTTCATCGCGATGGCGCCGTAGCCGCCGAGGGCGGGCCCGTTCTTGACTGGCGGGACGGTTCCATAGCCTTCGAGGCGTGGCAGGTGGACCAGGAGCGTGTATCGGCTGGTGCGCTCGACGACGGTGCCGATGGCGGAGCGGTTCAGCCCGATCATGAGGTCGCCTTCCCAGTGACCGGGAACCGCTCGGTCCTCGACCTCGGCGGGTCGTTCGCTCAGGACGACATCGGCAGTGACGTGCCCTTGCGGCCTGTTACGAGAGCGTTCACGGGGCTTGCGCAGCGCCCGGCCGGTCCGCAGGCAGGCCACCAGCTCACGCTTGAGCGCGCCCCGTCCTTGGATGTAGAGCGCCTGGTAGATCGCTTCGTGGCTGATGCGCATGTCCTCATCGGCAGGGAAGTCGACGACCAGCCGTCGACTAATCTGCTCCGGGCTCCAGGCCGTCGCCCAGCGGCGGTCGGCGTGGTGCGGCTTGTTCAGCCCTTTCCAGGTCGTCGGGGGCCCGGCGGCGACTGTCCCGTCGGGACGGCGTAGCTGCCCGCTCAGTCGTGTCTGCACGTACTCCTGCAGTTGCGGGTTGCTCGCCAGCTTCGCCGGCTTGGGTCGCCGCGCGGCGACCTGCGCCTTCCACTGCGCCACGGTAGCCCGGTACTCGCGCTTACCGGCGCGGGTTGCGGCGTTGCGCCGCAGTTCGCGCGAGATCGTGCCCGGGTCCCGTTTGAGCTCCCGGGCAATCGCGCGAACACCATGCCCCTGCGCCTTGAGCAGAGAAATCTCCTCGCGCTCGGAATACGACAGGTAACGGCCGGAGGGCTCGGCCAGGCTCAACGGCGGCATCCCGCCAGCGTGACGAAACCAGCGCACCGCAACGGGCGTCGACACACCGAGATCGAGCGCCGCCTCCTCGGTGCGCTTGCCCTGCGCGATCAGCCGCCAGAACGCGCGCTCCACATGCCGTGCCGGCATCGGCCTACCCGGCGAACGCATCGCCGGCCGCAGCGCCCGATCCGCCTGCTGCTGACGTCGTGCCATCGAACACCTCCGCGATCACGAGGCGTTGCGACGACCAGTTGAATTCGCCCTGCGTGCCGCGATCCGAATGATGGATCACCTGCTCCGGTGCTGGTCGGCGATGCTGGATTGCCATGCCGACGGCGTCGAGGATCAGCTCGGTGCGTAGGTGATCGGTCATCGCCCACCCGACCACACGCCTGGAGTACGCGTCGACGACCACGGCAAGGTAGAGGAACCCTTCGCAGGTGCGCAGGTAGGAGATGTCCGCGACCCACAACCGGTTCGGGGCGGTGGCGGTGAACTGCCGCTGGACGAGGTCGGGCGCGGTCGCCGGCGTCGCGGACTTGCGGCGGGCTTTGCCGCGCCGACGCCGGTGGGCGCCCTCGATTCCGGCCAGGTGCATCAGCCGGGCCACGGCCTTGCGATTCCACCGGTGACCGCGATCGTGTAACTCGGCGGTGAGCCGGCGGGTGCCGTAGACGCCCCGGTGCTCCGACCACGCCCGTCTGGTCACGTCGACGCGGGCTTGGTCGTGACGTTTCCGGTCGACCACGCGTTGTCGACCGGCGCGTAGCCACTGGTAGAAGGCGCTGTGACCGACGCCGAGGAGCCGACATAACAGACGGACTGGATAGGCGGTCTTCTCCGCGGCGATGAACCGGTACAGGTCGGTCCGGTTCACCGCTCCGTCTCGCGTGCGAAGAAGACCGCGGCTTTTTTCAAGATCTCCTTCTCCAGCTCAAGCTGGGCGACCTGCCGCCGCAGCCGCAGTAGCTCGGCCCGCTCGTCAACACCCAGTTCGCCACGACCGGAGTTGCCGCCGTCACGTTCCTGTCGCAGCCGGTCGACCCAGTTACGCAGGGTCTCGTGGTTGACGCCCAGCTCACGACCCACATCACGGATCGTGCGGCCAGAATCCAGCACCAACGCCGCTGCCTGACGCCGGAACTCCTCGGGGTACTTACTCTGTCGAGCCAACGCGTTTCCTCCTCCTTGGCAGGATGCCAAGTCAGGAGGTGTCCGGTCTCAGGGGGTCACTTCACTTCAGTGTCTGTGGATAACCGGGTGTGTTATCCACAGGCTGAGCGTCGGATCTTTCCACTCTCCGGCCGCGGCTGGACCCTCCTTGCATGCGAACGCCGACCGTGACTCCATCAGCACCTCACGATCGGCGAGCCTGGCAGCGCCCGCACGATTCCGCTGAGCCGCCGCGGCGGCCGGGTGAATTTCGATGACTTCGCTGGCGCAGGTAGGCGCGCGTCTAGGACGCCTACGCCACCGCCGGACGGGTCGACCAGTGCGAACGCGCCTGGGCGGAGTCCCGCGACCGGCTCGCGAAACGGCACCCCGACCGCGATCCGGAATGGATGTACTACCTGACCCCCAACCACCTCGACTGCCAGGCCGGCTACGCGATGATCCTCGCCGGGCGGCAGGTCGTGGCGAACGGGCGAGCAAGCGACGGCCGAACCCTGCTCCGGAAAGGCGAGGCGCTACTGCGGACCGGCGCGTACGCCCGCCGACCCGACGTGCCCTACCAGCGGCGAGCCCTCTACGAGGGCGCCTGGCTCGCTCTCGGCTACACCGCCCACGGCAAACTCGACGACGCGTGCGCCGTCACCCGGATGGCCCTACCTCGGCTCGACCGCGTGCGCTCACCCCGCAGCAACGCTCTGCTCGGCACCCTGACGCAGGAGCTACGCCGCCGCAAGCGCAACCAGGCCGTCGCCGACCTGCTGCCCGAGCTGGAGAACGCGCTCGCACGCCAGCCGGCCTGACACTACGGTCGAGCGATGAGCCGCCGCGACCTCGATGCCCTGGTGATCGGCGCGGGAGTGTCCGGCCTCACCACCGCGGTCTGCCTCGCCGAAGCCGGGATGCGGGTCATCATCTGGACGGCTGAGCCACCCGAGCGGACCACGTCGTACGCCGCCGGGGCGATGTGGGGGCCGTACCACGTCGAACCCGTCGACCGGGTACGCGTCTGGAGCGCCCAGACCCTCGAAGTCCTGCGGCAACTCGCCACCGACCCACAGACCGGGGTGCGGCTTGTCTCCGGCATCGAGGCGTCTCGCAAGCCGGTTGATCCGCCGGAGTGGGGAAGCCAGCTCGGCGGGTTCCGGACGTGCGAGGTGAGCGAGCTGCCGGACGGCTTCGCCACCGGATGGCGGTACACCGCGCCGATCCTCGACATGCCGACCTATCTCGGCTATCTGCGAGGGCGGCTGGAGGCGGCGGGTGGCGGGATCGAGATTCGCCGGATCGACTCGCTCGACGAGGTCGTTGGCGTTGCGCCCGTGGTCGTCAACTGCGCCGGGATGGGTGCTCGGGACCCCGAGCTGGCCCCGGTCCGTGGGCAACTCGTCGCGGTCGAGAACCCCGGCATCACCGAATTCTTCTCCGAAGACACCGGCGTGTCACCAGACCTGCTGCATTTCTACCCCCACGGCGAGACTGTTGTACTCGGCGGCACCGCCCAGCCCGGCGAGTGGAACAGAGAACCCGACCCGGGCATTGCAGCCGCGATCGTCGCCCGCTGCGCCGAGATCGAGCCACGTCTTCGGGGCGCCCGAGTCGTAGAGCTGCGTGTGGGTTTACGTCCTACCCGGCCGTTTGTGCGGGTCGAAAAGCGGCAGTTTCGTTCTGCGCGGATGATCCACAACTACGGACACGGCGGAGCAGGCGTCAGCCTATCCTGGGGCTGCGCGGCGCAAGTGGTCGCAGGCAGCGGGTAGAGCCGAAGCAATGGTCGCCCTCCATTGGACTCCTGCCCTGGCTGTCAAGGGGCCAGATCTCATCCGGGCGGCCGATATCGTCGAACGAATACGAAGTCGTTAGACCCGGGTCCCAATTCCTCGGGTCAGGTGGTCGACTGTGGGATCAGGTCATGGACGTTGTAGGTATCCCACCAGGTTCGCCTGCTCTTGCGGACCTTCCCGTCCGTGCGTGTCAGCAGCAGCCAGTTGCCGTCGAGGGTCAGTGCCGCGTCTTCTGGTCGCCCGGCCAACACCCGCGCCACGGTCGCGACCATGTTTCGTGTTCCTTCCTCGGACGGTTCGTTCTTCTTCATCCGGAAGGTGATGTTGACGTACGTTTCCGGCTCCCACTCCCACTGGGAGCCGTCATCGTCTTCCGCGTCGTAGTACCCGCCGCGGCCCGCGTGGACGCTGACCACGTATCCGTACTGGTCGTTGAGGTCCGCCGTCAGCAGCCGTTCGGATCCGGGCAGCGGGGCTTCCTCGGTGGCGTCCGGGGCGGCGAGGTCGGCGACCTGTTCCAGTGGAATGGCGCCCGCGAGAGTCAGTCGGTATTCGATGGCCATATGTCCTGCCTTCCCTAGTCTCGTCGTACGATTTGAATGGTCGCGCCGCTTCGGGTGACCGCTGACAGTTCCTTGAGATCGGGTATCGGCCAGTCGTCGAACTGTTTCTGCAGGGCCCCGAGGTCACCGCGCCAGTCCTGAAGGTTCAGCACGACACGTTGGGTCTGCTGACTCGTCACCTTATCGCGCACTTCGGTCCAGACGCCGCGCACGGCCTTTCCTGGCGTCGGGGAGTAGCAGTCGAAGACGTGGCCCTCGACCAGGTAATCGGGGTCCTTCCGTGGTTCCCCGTGATCACCGGTGCGTTGCCGCGCCTCGGCCACCTCAGGTCGGGTTGGGTTGGGTTTTGCTGTACCCGGTAGCCGCGGTCGGCCAGAATATCGGCGCACTCGTTTTCCCGTTCCAGCGACCGACGTACGCCGGGATCCTCCCGCTCGCGGATTCTGGTCCGCGGGCCAACTGGTGACCCGCCTGCGCGGCCGGTCGCCCGCCTTGTCCAAGCCGAACCGGTGTAGTCGTCGCCTGCCGACCCGCGGGCGCCATCGTTGTCAGAAGGAGTCGGAGACGGGCTGGCCGGCGAGGAGCCGCCAGCCCCTGCTAGTTTCCCGAACTGCCGGTCCGGCGGGCGTCGTTGATGGCCGAATCGAGCGACTGCCGGGCCGCGGCGCCGCGCTGCGCCGCCATCACAAGGATCTCCTTGACCGCACCGAGCATGGACAGCAGCGGCCCGGGATCACCACCCTGCAGGACCCTGGCGACCAGAGCCCTGGTCTCGTCGACCCGGTTGATGGCCGAACCCACTTCGCCGCCGGCGCCGTCGACCTTGCTCGCCACCCGGCTCAACGCGTCGGTCACCTCCGCCGGTGAAGCCTCTTTCGGCACGGCCCCTACCGCAGTGAGAGCCTCACCGACCGTGCCGCCGACACCGTTCAGGGCGGCTCGAATCTCTCTGATCGCCTCCTGCACCCGTGACACGCCCACGGCCACGCCGCCGAATCCCGCGGCCGCCGCTCGGGCCGCTACCTGCCCCGCCTCCTGCTCGGCCGCCCCAGCCCTCGACAGGGCCTGATCAATACCGGCCCCCATGGACTGCAACTCGCCGCTGATGGCGTCGGTGCGCGACATGTCCGCCGAGCCCTTCATCGAGCCTGCACGACGATCGCCGTGTAGGGGGTGGGTCTTGATACCGTCGCCGCAGGGCGGCGGACGCCATGACAGCGTACGAGTCCTGGCAAGCCCTCCCGGGACCCCGACAACCTTGGACCGTCATGAACGACGACCGCATCCGTGTGCACCGGGTGTGCTCCGTCGTCGCTGACCAACGGTGAGCGGCGCCGAGGGATCATGGTTGTCGATGCCCGTCGGGCGCCGGAGCCGGCCCCCGTGCGGTCGGTGTGCGATCCGCTGGTGGCAGCGCCAGCGCCGACCACCCCCGCACCTCCCTGCGGTACGCTGACAGCCGCCGCCAGCTAGCCTGGAGCGCCGCGCCCTCGTAGCTCAGGGGATAGAGCATCGGTTTCCTAAACCGTGTGTCGCAGGTTCGAATCCTGCCGGGGGCACATATCCGGCCATAGACCTTGGCAGCTAAACGTCCTGGTCAGCCCACTGGCTCGGCGGACGAGGAATTGTCGAAGGTCCTGTGGCTGACCCGTCACATCGTTGAGGGTTGAGCAGGTCAGCGAGTTGAGGGTTTCGCAGATCTGTCTCCACCCCTCAGCCGTGCTGCCGCCGGTCCCGCTGCGACGCCGCGCGAACGCTGGGCGTGCGCTCCTGCACGGCACAGGGGCTCCACTGACGGGTGCCGTAGTGTGCCTGCCGTCCACGGCGGTCACCGACGTGCCGGACGAGGCCCGCCGCTCCGCCGAAGCCTTCAGCAACCCGGCGCCGCTCTCCGCTGGCGGCATGACGCACCTCGGCCTGCGGCTGGGTCTGCGTCGTCGGAACGGCACTCGTGGACTACGGCCCACGATTGCCGTTGTCGTTACATCGAGGCGGATGGCCATACCTTGGGAAGGATGAACCGATCCGTGCACGACCTCAGGAGCGAGACTGGCTCGTATCGGCGCCGTAGCGCAGTCCGTCGATGAGGAGTGCGACCATGCGCCGGCTGTAGGCGGCTCCCTCGTCAGGCGCGGGTTGGCACAGCTGGGCGACGGCATGCAGGAGATCCTTGGCGCTGATGTCGGCACGGATCTCACCAGTCGCTGTCGCGGCTTCGAGTAGCGCCTCGAGAGCAGGTCCGAGTCGCTGCATGAAGTAGCCGGGCAGGGCGTCGAACGCCGGGTCACCGGAGTGAAGGGCCGCAGCGAGTCCTCGTTTGGTCGCGAGAAACTCGGTGTACCGGTGGAGCCACTTCGCGAGTACTGTTCCTGCCTCATGCGCGGCGGTCAGGGCCGGGCCCGCGTCGGCGCAGGCATCCACCTCGCGCTGAAACACGGCCTTGACCAGGTCGGAGCGCTGCGGGAAGTGCCGGTAGAGCGTTCCCACCCCGACGCCGGCCAGATCGGCGATCTCCTTCGCGGGCGCGTCCACGCCCGACGTGCCGAAGACAGCCTTCGCCGCTTCGAGCAAGGAGTCGACGTTGCGTCGCGCGTCGGCGCGCAGCCGGCGCGGCGCGGGCTCGCGGGCGCCCAGACCCCCAGGGTCGGTCGAGTCGACCCTGGTCGGCGCCGGGTTCTCCACCACGACTCTCCTTCGCTTGCTAACCGGAAAGCAATTCCGTATAGTTCCGGAAGGGCGTTCCGTTTCGATCCAGGGTACGGCATCCCGACCGCGACCTTCAGAGAAGCCGCATGCGGTACCGCACCCTGAGCCGAACCGGCATCGAGGTCAGTCCCTGGGCGAGCGGCGCATTGATGCTCGGCGTCAATCGGCGAACCCATCACGACAACTGGATTTGCATCAGCCACCGAGCACTGGACGCGGGGATCAACGTCGTTGTGCGCGCAGCACTGCCTCCGGCCTCCAGCGCTCGAACCTCCGCCGTCGGCCCATCAATGATCGCGCCGCCGGCTGACCTCATCCCCTCACCGCTCTCGGGCGGCGACGCATCCACAACGCCGCCGTGTCCAGAACCGCAGAAGGCAGTACGGCCAACCCACGATGACAGGACTGGTCTCATGACCCACAAGCAGCATCCCATCGGGACAGGATTCACCGCCGCGTCGACGGTCGACGACATCCTCGCGGGCATCGATCTCACCGGCAAGAACGTCGTCGTCACCGGCGGCCACTCCGGGCTCGGCCTGGTGGCCACCCGGGCACTGGCCGAGGTCGGCGCCTCCGTCACCGTCGGCTCGCGCAACCCGGACCGTGCTGCGGCCGCGATGGCCGGGATCGAGCGCGTCGAGGTCGGTCAGCTGGACCTCCTCGATCCGACTTCGATCGACGCCTTCGTCACCCGCTATGTCGACTCCGGCCGCCCGCTCCACATCCTGATCAACAACGCGGCCTTCCTGGCCCCCGCCGAGGTTGGGCGGGATGCGCGCGGCTACGAGGCACAGTTCGCGGCCAACCATCTCGGCCACTTCCAGCTGACCCTGGGCCTGCTGCCCGCACTGCGCGCTGCTCACGGCGCCCGGGTCGTCAACACGACGTCCGGTGCCCAGCGAATGTCCGACATCCTGTGGGACGACCCGCACTTCACCACCGGCAGATACGATCCCCACCTCGCCTACGCCCAGTCCAAGACCGCCAATGTGCTGATCGCGGTCGAGTTGGACCGCCGATGGGCCGCCGAGGGGATCCGCGGCTACGCCGCGCACCCGGGCGTCGTGGCCGCTACGGCCTTCAACAGCTCCGTGGGTGCGGACGCGCAGCGGGCCATGGGACTGATCGACGAGTCCGGTCGGCCGATCATCGACCCCGACCGTGGGAAGAAGACGCCGCAACAAGGGGCCAGCACCATCGTGTTCGCGGCCACCAGCCCGCTGCTTGCCGAGATCGGCGGTGTCTACTTGAACAACAACGACATCTCGCAGCTGAACGACGAGCAGCCGCCCGTCACCGCGCAGGAGGTCTCGGCCGACGTCGTGTCACACTCCATCGATCCGCGGTCCGCGCAGCGGCTCTGGGAGCTGAGCGAGCGGCTTCTCAAGGCGTAACACCCGCACAGGCGCGTCCGGCTTCAGCGGCTCGGCGTACCGGTGGCTCCACTGCGCGAATGCTGCTCCTAACTCGTGCGTCCCCCTACCGCTCTCGCGCGGCGGGCGCATCCGCAGCGCCCGCCGTGCCCCAGACCAGAACGTAGTCAACGGCAAGTTCGGCATCGCGGCGCCCACACCTTCACGCTGGAAGCCCGGCGTATCGCACTGGACAAGCACAGCCGCCCGCCTTGCGGGCACCGCTGGGGCCGTCGACGCTCTTGCCTCGTCGTCGGCCCCATCCGGCCAGCGCGGCGAGCCGGCGCAGGAAACCGGAGCCGTCGGCGGCGACCTGCTTGGCGAGGGTGCCGGGGTCGGGCAGCCAGACGAGCGGAACCGCGCTGGGCAGCCGCCCGGCGGCGTACCCGGGCGCCAGGCTGGTTCCGCCCGCCGGTGGGTGCGGTGGCTGCACCTTCGCGCTCTCACCGACGGCGCGCCGTCCGCCATCGATGAGTCCGGTCCACGCGTCCCTGACAGCGACCCGTGCGGTAGCGGAGGTAACACCTATTCGATAGCACCTTGACGATAACTCCTTCACCAAATACGGTGGTATCAGTGCTACCACGACGTGAAGGAGCGTTACCCGATGTCTGTCGTCCTCGTCACCGGAGCCGCCACCGGGATCGGCAACCTGACCGCCCGCGCCCTGGCCTGCGCCGGTCACACCGTCTATGCGAGCATGCGGGATATCGGCGGTGGTAATGCCGGGCATGCCACCGAAATGCGGGCGTACGCCCGGGAGTCCGGCACCGACCTGCACGTCCTCGAACTGGACGTCACGTCGCAGGACTCCGCCGACGCCGCCGTGCGCAGCGTCAACGAACGGCACGGCGACCTCGACGTGGTGATCAACAACGCCGGGCACCTGTACGTCGGTTACGTCGAGGCGTTCACCGACCAGGACCTCACGCGTCTGATCGACATCAATGCCGTCGGCGCGCACCGTGTCAACCGTGCGGTCCTGCCGCACTTCCGGCGGCAGCGGGCCGGGGTGCTGATGTACGTGGGCAGCACCATCCCCGTCACGACCCCGCCGTTCCTCGGCCCGTACGCGGTGAGCAAGGCCGCGATGGACGCGCTTGCCGTGACGACCGCCTACGAGGCCAACGCGTTCGGCATCGAGACGGTCATCGTCATGCCGGGCGCCATCACCGAGGGCACCGAGCATTTCCCGAACGCGAGCCGGGCGAGCGACCTGGACGTCACGGCGGCCTACGCCGGGCTCGACCATCTCGTCGAACGCAATGAACGCGCCACCGCCGCGCTGCTCAAACACCCGCTGATGGGCGCTGCCGGCGTCGCCGCGGAAATCGTCCGCGTCCTGGACCTGCCCTTCGGCGACAAGCCGTTCCGGACCGTGATCGACGACGCCCACGCCGGCGTGGAACACGTCAACGACGTCGCATACCAGACCCGCGCCGACTTCGTTCGGCGGTTGGGTTACCCCGAGCTGCTCGCCCCGGCCCGTTCCTGACCGACACCTGAGAAGGAGAACAACGTGCCCCCCAACCAGAGCAGGGTTGCCGTCCTGACCGGAGGATCCCGCGGGATCGGCCGCACCGTCGCGCTGAGGCTCGCCGCCGACGGCCAGGACGTGGTGGTCGGCTACGCCAACAACGAGACCGAGGCGAAATCCACGGTCGCGGCGATCAGGAACATCGGGGGTCGCGCCGTAGCGGTCCAGGTGGACGTGGCCGAGGAGGACGGGGTCACGGCACTGTTCGACACCGCCGAGCGGTCGTTCGGCGGCGTGGACGTTGTCGTGAACGCGGCGGGCGTCATGATCCTTAAACCGGTCGCCCAGTTGGACCTCGACGAGTTCGACCGGATGCACCGCACCAACCTCCGCGGCACCTTCGTCGTCGCCCGTGAAGCGATCAGTCGTCTGCGTGCGGGCGGCGCGATCATCAACTTCTCCACCTCGGTCACCCGGCTCAACCTGCCCAGCTACGCGGCGTACGCCGCGAGCAAGGCAGCCGTGGGGGCCCTCAGTCCGATCCTGGCCAAGGAGCTGCGCGGCCGGGACATCACCGTCAACGCCGTGGCTCCTGGACCCACCGCGACCGCGCTGTTCCTCGAGGGCAAGAGCGACGACCTCATCCAGAGCATCGCGAAGCAGAACCCGATGGAACGGCTCGGCCGCCCGGACGACATCGCCGAAGTGGTGTCCCTGCTCGCCGGCCACGGCCGATGGATCAACGGTCAGACCATCTTCGTCAACGGCGGCGCCGCCTGACGAACCGCGGACCACTCAGCTAGCCGCCTCGGCGGCACGAGGAGGAGAAGACAGATGGCTCAGCAGATCCACGGCTCCGCAACCGCACCGATGCCGGTCACGCCTGCGGCGCACGCCACGGCATCATCCTCTGGCCAATTCGTACGCTTCACCCTTATCGCGGCCGTCATCGCCGCGGCCGCGGCGTTTCTCAGCGAGACACTCGGGCTGCACGCCTGGGCGATGTTCGTCGGCTGGGTGGCCTGGTTCACCCGTCCGGCCTCGGCTCTGCACGGCGTCCACGCCGTCATCAGTCTGTGGGCGGGAATGCTGCTGGCCGTGGCCGGGCACTTCATCGTCGCCTTCCTGTCCCCGTCGATGGGGGTGGCGGCGCTGCCCGTCGCGGTGTTCGTGCTCGCCTGCGTCGCGGTCGGCATGCGTACCACTCCGGTGCTCGACAACATGCTCGCCTGGTTCGTCGGCCTCGTCGGGTTCTTCGCCCTGCACCCCGAGAACATACTGACCGGGCTGTTCACGTTGATCGCGGCCAGCGCCGTGGGCGCCGGCGCCGGCTACGCCTGCCAGCGCCTGCAGCAGCGATTCGCCGCCTGAGCGGGGCGGAAGAGCCGGCATCGCAGTTCCACAGGCCGGTGCAACCCGGCCCGGTGACGCGGTGCCGGCTCGATCGTCCACCACGACAGCTACGACCGGCCGAGGGTGCGGGTCGGGTGCGTGATCTGGCAATGAGCCACTCTGCCGCGCGTGCGGCGAGTCAGGCGACAAGACCCTTTCGAAGGAGGCAGAGCCATGTTCCATCGACCGATTCGACGCGCCGCGGCGGGCCCGAGCCTGATCGCCGCGCTCGCCCTGGCGGCCTGCTCGCCCGATCATCAGCCGATGGCCAACCCCGGCAACGGGCAACCGAGCGCCACGCGCGGTGACGGCCCGGTCGCGACGCTCGGCGAGCCCACCGAGCTCGCCAACGGCCTCAACGCGCCGTGGGGGCTGACCTTCCTTCCCGACGGATCCGCGCTGGTGTCGCAGCGGATCACCGGTGACATCGTCCGGGTCCCGGCCGGCGGCGGCAGGCCGCAGACAGTCGGCGCGGTACCCGGTGTGGTGGCCAGCTCCGAGGGCGGTCTGCTCGGCATCGCCGCCTCACCCGACTTCGCCACCGATCGCACGGTCTACGCCTCGGTCTCCGGTGCGCGGGAGAACGCCATCGTCGCCCTGCGCGTCGCCGACGATTTCGGATCGCTGCGGCAGGACCGAGTGCTGCTCGGCGGCATCCAGACCGCCGACCGCCACCACGGCGGACGCATCGTGATCGGCCCGGACGGCAACCTGTGGATCGGCACCGGCGACGCGTTCCAGCCGGAGAGCGCTGCCGACGACGCCGCGCTCAACGGCAAGGTCCTGCGGATCCGCCCGGACGGCTCCATCCCGCGAGACAACCCCTCGCCCAACTCTCCGATCTACTCCTCCGGGCACCGCAACGTCCAGGGGATCGCCTTCGGGCCCGACGGCACGGCATACGGTTCCGAACTGGGCCACCGCACCTGGGACGAGGTCAACGTGCTCCGGCCGGGGCAGGACTACGGCTGGCCGGAAACCGAGGGTGTGCAAGGCGGCACCGGCGTGCCGCCGATCTTCACCGTTCATCCCGATGACGCCTCGCCCTCGGGCGTCGCCTACGCCGCCGGATCCCTCTGGATCGGCGCGCTCGGCGGTCAACGTCTGTGGCAACTACCGGTTGCCGGCAGCGCCGCGACCGGGGACGCCGTCGAGCACTTCGAGGGCGACCACGGACGCATCCGTACCGTCGAGGTCGCCCCCGATGGGGCGCTCTGGCTGGTCACCTCCAACACCGACCGCGCCACCTGGGGCGGAACCGATGCGCGTCCGGGTGACGACCGCATCCTGCGCGTCGAGGTGCAACCACGCTGAGCGCGCACGTACCCGATCCGCAGGATCCGCGGTGTCGGTCGGTGACGATCCAGCCACACACCCCGATCCCGGCGACGCTCCGCCGTTCGTCGACATGAGGAGGTAACGGCCGATGTACATTACGGCCATGCCCGCCAAGGCCCCCCGCGAACGCATCATCGAGGCCACGGCGACGCTACTTTCCGAAGGCGGACGCGACGCCGTCTCCACGCGCACCGTCTGCGCGGCGGCCGGAGTGCAGACGCCGGCCATCTACCGGCTGTTCGGCGACATGCAGGGCCTGCTCGACGCCACCGGCAGCTTCGTTCTCGCCACCTACCTGGCCCAGAAGACCGCGATCGAGGACAGCGACGACCCCGTCGAGGATCTGCGCGCCGGATGGGATCTCCACGTCGAATTCGGCCTCGCTCAGCCGGCGTTCTACGCCCTCATCTTCGGCGACGTGCGTCCCGGCCACGAACCCCCGGCCGCGGGACAGGCCGCCGCCATCCTCGCCCGTCGGGTCAACCGCATCGCCCAGGCCGGCCGGCTTCGCGTCACCGAGGAACGCGCCGCCCAACTCGTCCACTCCACCGGCAAAGGCGTGACGCTCACGCTCATCAGCACACCGCCGGAGAAACGCGACCTGGCACTCTCCCCGATCGCCCGCGAGTCAATCCTGGCTGCCATCACCACCGACACCGTCACCGCGGCCGCCTCCACCGGTCTGCTCAACGCCGCAGTCTCGCTACAAGCCCACCTCGACGAGGCCACCGTCCTCACCGAGGGGGAACGCGTGTTGCTCGGCGAGTGGTTACACCGCATAGGCAAGCACTGAGTCACCGTCGACCAGCGTCTGTTCGGGTGCGGCGGAGAGCCCAGGGCTGAGTTCAGCCGAGTTCTCCGACGATCCTCGCTACTTCGCCTGGCACGGACAGGAACGGCGCGTGTGAGGAGTCCAGCGTCACGACGGCGGTCGGATTCTCCGGGAAGGCGGCGTCGGCTTCCGCGACGAACAGCCGTTGGAGGGCCGGGCGGATCGCCATGTCACGAGCACAGACGACGTAGGTGCGGGGGACGGAGCCCCAGCCGTCGCGGGTCAGCCGGGTGGTGCCGAGCATCATGCTGACCGGGGCGTCCGGGGTCAGCAGGCCCAGCGCGGCGTCGGCGACGACCGGGTCCACGTCGCCGTAGAACGCGTCGCGAAGCTGCCGACGATAGGCGGGATCGTTCGAGGCGAGGTCGAGCCGCAGCGCCCCGGTTACGTCGGGATCGCCCCGAAGGGCGGGCAGGACCAGCGCGCCCGCGTTCTCTGGCAGCACGAAGTAGCGGCCCGCCGTACTGCCCGAGGCGGGCATGACCGCAGCGAGGTACACCGCGTGCGCCACCAACTCGGGAACCTGCTGCGCCACCCGGGTCAGGACGGTGCCGCCCATGCTGTGGGCCACCACCGTGACCGGGCCGCCACGGCCGAGCCGTTCGATCTGGGAGACCAGCAGATCCGCCGCTTGGTCGAGGTCCACATCCGCCACCGGCGAGACCTCGGTGGCCAGTTCCTCCGGGTCGAACGGACGTATGGTCAGGCACTCGGGGCGACGGGCGCGCAACCCGTGCCCGGCCATGTCAACCGCCAGCGTCGGGCGGCCAGACGGCACGAGGTGGGCAATGACCTCGTTCCAGCACCAGGCACCATGCCAGGAGCCGGGCAGAAGAAGGATCGGCGTAGAACTGGGGGACATGGCCACTCCGTTGAAGTGGGGGTGCAGTTGTGTCAAAGGCCGACGCCGCGTCACCACTCGCCGTGCCCGAGAGGTACTTGGTGCTCCTACGAGCACACGATCCGGCGCCCGTTCTCCCCGTCATGGCCCCAGCCGGGTGCGCACCGGCGTCACCGTTCCACCGCCAGGCGTACGCCCAGTCCGACGAAGATGCCGCCCGTCGCCGCGTCGATCCGGCGGCGTACGGCGTGCCGGCGCCGGAGCCATCCGCCGATCCGGCCGGCGAAGACGCCGACCGCGCCGTCGACCAGGAACTCGAGCGCGATCATGATGGCGCCGAGGATCGCGAACTGCAGCCAGACCCGGCCCAGGTGCGGGTCGACGAACTGGGGCAGGAAGGCGATCGTGAAGGTGACCATCTTCGGGTTCAGCAGGTTGGTCAGCAGACCGCTGTAGTACGCCCGGCGTCCCGACATGCCGCCGCCGGCGACCGGCAGTTCGCCCCGGGCGTCGTTACGGCGCCGGATCATCTGCACACCGAGGTAGATCAGGTAGGCGGCGCCGACGATCCGGACCACCGTGAAGGCGGTCGGCGCGGCCGCGAAGAGGGCGGCCAGTCCGGCGGCGGCCACGGCGACGTGGACCGCCTCGCTCGTCGCCACCCCGGCGGTGGCGAGCAGCCCGGCGCGGGCCCCACCCCGCATCCCGCAGCCGAGCACGAACAGCATGTCCGGTCCGGGGGTCACCATGGCGACCATCGTGGTGAGGGTGAACGCCACGAGCAGGTGCTGGTCGATCGGCATGAGGAAGATCGTTCCATACCCCGGACCCCGTGGCCGGGACGCCGGTGCGGAGGACGGCTCTCCGTCCTCCGCACCGGGTCTGGCGTGCGATCAGCTGGCGGTGCAGGTGGGCGTCAGGCTCGACGCGCTGCCGGTGCCCTGGAAGCCGAACTCCGTCGACTGTCCGGCGGCGATCCGGCCGTTGTGGGTCGCGTTGCTGAACCGGACCGCGCCACTGGTGCCGCTGGCCGAGGTGTTCCAGGAGTTCGTGACCGTGGCTCCGGACGGCAGGGTCAGGGACACCGTCCAGCCGCTGGTGCCCGACGAACCGGCGGTCACCCGTACCGTCGCCACGAAGCCGGCGCTCCAGGAGTTGAGCGACACCGACGCCGTGCAGCCCGCGCCGGCGGGCGGCGGGGTGGTGGTGGGGTTCGGGCCCGGCGGCGTGGTGGTCGGGTTGGGGCCCGGCGGGGTGGTGGTCGGGTTGGGACCGGCGCCGTTGTTCAGGGCGCTCAGCACCGCGTCGTACGCGGGCTTCTTGTTGCCGCTGCCGTCGAAGAGCAGCGGGGTGCCGCTGGCCCGCCACGAGTCGGTGTCCCGGATGCCCCAGACGGTGATGCCGGTGCAGCGGGCGACGGCCAGGCAGTCGTTCACCACGTTGCGGTAGGTGTTGGCCTGAGTGGTGCCGGAGCCTTCGATGTCGAGCTCGGTGATCTGCACGTCCACCCCGAGCGCGGCGAAGCTGGACAGCGTGGTGCGGTAGTTGCTCGGGTACGGCGAGCCGCTGTTGAAGTGGGACTGGAGCCCGACGCAGTCGATCGGTACGCCGCGCTGCTTGAAGTCCTGCACCATCCGGTAGACGGCCTGGGTCTTGTCCCAGGTCCAGTTGTCGGTGTTGTAGTCGTTGTAGCAGAGCTTGGCGGCGGGGTCGGCGGCCCGGGCGGCCCGGAAGGCGGCCTCGATCCAGTCGTTGCCGGTGCGCTGGAGGTTGGAGTCGCGGCGGGCGCCGCCGTTGCCGTCGGCGAACGCCTCGTTCACCACGTCCCAGGCGACGACCTGGCCCCGGTAGTGGGTGGCGACCTGCGTCACGTGGTTGAGCATCGCGGTGCGCAGCGCGGCGCCGCTCATGTTCTGCATCCAGCCGGGCTGCTGGGAGTGCCAGGCCAGGGTGTGGCCCCGGACCTGCATGCCCCGGCTGCGGGCGTGGCTGACGATCCGGTCGGCGTTGGTGAAGTTGAACTGCCCCTGCTGCGGCTCAGTGGCGTCGATCTTCATCTCGTTCTCGGGGGTGACCGAGTTGAACTCGCGGTTCAGGATGGTCGTGTACGCGCTGTCGCTGAGCTTGTTCGCGGCCACCGCGGCGCCGAAGTAGCGACCCCGCTCCGCCGCCGACGCGCCCAGGGTCGTACCGGCGTTGGCGGAGGTCGCGACGGTCAGCGCCGCACCGGCGGCGAGGGCTGCCGCCGTGAGCGATACCAGTGCGATGCGCGCTCCCGCCCGTGTCTTCGGGCGTCTGATGTCAGGGACGGACGTGTTGCTCATGACCTGTTGCCTCTCGGGGTGCGGAGACGGACGGTGGGGGTGGGGGCGTCGACACCGACGTGCGGCTCGGCCAGTGAGCCAACTCCACAGCCTGACATCGACATTTCTCGATAGCGAGAAACGCTAACGGAAAGATTCCGAAACCTCAATGGCTCCGTTGTCGCGCCCCGCCCGTCCGGCCCGGCGACCGGGGTGTCGAAAGGGTCCGTCGCGGCGGCCGGTCGCCCCGCTGGGCTGGTCGGGGTCCGGCCGGCAGCACGGATCGCCCGGAGCCGCGCGCTGCCGCCGGGCGCCGAAACTTTCCGAAACATCCGCCGCCACAGGCCGGCGCGGCAGTCCGACCGATCCGGCGGCAGGTCCCACCCGGGGCGGCTACCCGTGCCAGCCCTCCGGCTCCTCGAACTCCATGATCGGCCGTACCTCGATGGTGCCGCGGAGCGCGCCCGGGCAGTGGGCCGCCCACTCCACGGCGGCGTCCAGGTCCGGCAGGTCGACCAGGTAGTAGCCGGCCAGCACCTCACGGGTCTCCGCGAAGGGTCCGTCGGTCACGGTCCGTCGGCCGTCCCGGCCCACCCGTACGCTCGTCGCGGTCTCGGTCCCCTGTAGCGCCTGACTCGCCAGCAGGGCCCCGGCGTCGCTCAGCGCCCTGTCGTACGCCCAGTACGTATCGATCTCCGCCTGGATCGCCTCCGGCGAGGTCGGGTCGCCGGTCGGGTCGCCGTAGATCAGGAACAGGTACTTCATCGGGTCCTCCGGGTTGTCGCGTCACGGGCGCGCGGCGGATCTGCCACCCAGCATGACGCCGAACGCCGTCGCCCGGAATCGACACCCCGCCCGCCGGCACCGGAAAGCCTTGGGGTGCTGCTCCGCTGCCCGGTCCGGCGAAGAGTCCCGGCGGGCCGGCGATGCCCGGGCCGGGCACCGCCGGCCGTCCGGCTGCCGGGGCGCGGCCGCCTCGGCTACCGGGTGGCGAGCGCCCGGAAGAACGCCCGGATGTCCGTGACCAGCTCCGCCGGCGCCTGTAGCGCGGCGAAGTGCCCGCCCCGGTCGTACTCCGACCAGTGGGTGATCCGGTTCGCCAGCTCCGCCAGCCCGCGGATCGCGCCGTCACCGAGGAAGTTGACCACCCCGGTCGGCACCGGGGACGGCTCGGGGCGGGCACCCCAGCCGTCCCCGCCGGCCTCACGGTAGAGCCGGGCGGCCGAGCCGGCGGTACCGGTCAGCCAGAAGATGCTGACGTTGGTGAGGATCGCGTCCCGGTCGATCGGGGTCTTCGCGGACGTCGTCGGGTCCCAGTCGACGAGCCACTCGAGGTTCCAGGCGAGCTGCCCGGCGGGCGAGTCGTTGAGCGCGTACGCCAGGGTCTGTGGCCGGGTGCTCATCTGGGTGGCGTAACCGGAGTGCTCGTACCACCACGCCTCCTGCTGGCGCACCACGTCCCGCTCCGCCTCGGTGAGCTTCTCCAGCTCGCCCGGGTCGATCGTCGTCGCGGCGTCCACCAGCGCGTTGAGGTGGACCCCGATGACCCGGTCCGGGGCGATCCGGCCCAGCGCCGGCGAGACGATGCTGCCGAAGTCGCCGCCCTGGGCGCCGTACCGCGGGTAGCCGAGGCCCCGCATCAGCTCGTCCCAGGCCCGGGCGATCCGATTGGTGCCCCAACCGCTCTCCCGGGTGGGCCCGGAGAACCCGAACCCGGGCACCGACGGCGCGACGACGTGGAAGGCGTCGGCCGGGTCCCCGCCGTACGACGCCGGATCGGTCAGCGGCCCGATGATGTCGACGAAGTCGTACACCGTGCTGGGCCAGCCGTGTGTGATCACCAGCGGGGTGGCGTCCGGCTCCGGGGAGCGTACGTGCAGGAAGTGGAGGTTCTGTCCGTCGACCGTCGTGGTGAACTGCGGGAACGAGTTGAGCCGGGCCTCGTGCCGGCGCCAGTCGTAGCCGGTGCGCCAGTAGTCGACGAGGTCGACGAGATATTCCCGGTTGACCCCGTACGCCCAGCCGGCGTCCGGCAGCTCGTCGGGCCAGCGGGTCCGGGCGAGCCGGTGGTCGAGGTCGTCCAGGTCGGCCTGGGGGATGTCGACCCGGAAGGGTTCTGGGGTACGCATGCCGCCGAGTCTGCGATCCCATCAGGACAGGTCCGTTCCTGTTTCCGTGGCATCGTCGAACCATGCTGGAGACCTCGGCCCGACTGCTCCGGCTGCTGTCGCTGTTGCAGACCCACCGCGACTGGTCCGGCGCCGAACTCGCCGAGCGACTGGGCGTGACGACCCGGACGGTCCGTCGGGACGTCGGGCGGCTGCGCGAGCTGGGCTATCCGGTGTACGCCGCGCGGGGCGCCGTCGGCGGGTACCGGCTGGGTGCCGGCGCGTCGGTGCCGCCGCTGCTGCTCGACGACGAGCAGGCGGTGGCGGTCGCGGTCGGGCTGTGCACCGGCGCGACGAGCGGGGTGGCCGGGCTCGACGAGGCGGCGCTGCGGGCACTGCGGATGGTGGAGCGGGTGCTGCCGTCCCGGCTGCGGCACCGGATCGGTGCGCTGGCGGCGGCGATGGTCGCGATGCCGCCGCAGGGCGGTCCGGAGGTGCACACCGGCGTCCTCACCGGGATCTCGGCGGCGATCCGGTCGGCCGAGGCGCTGCGCTTCGACTACGTCGACCACCACGGTGCCGGGTCGCGGCGCGAGGTCGAGCCGCACCGGCTGGTCACCTGGGGACGGCGCTGGTACCTGGTCGGCTGGGACGTCGTACGGGCGGACTGGCGTACCTTCCGGGTCGACCGGATCCGGCTCCGGACCCCGAACGGGCCCCGGTTCACCCACCGCGACCCGCCGGACGGGGACGTGACGGCGTACCTGCGCCGGACGATGGGTTTCGAGATGTGGCCGCACCGGGCCCGGTTGCTGTTGCACGCCCCGGCATCGGAGGTCGCCGGTCGGGTCGACGGGGTGCTCACCCCGGTCGACGACCGGAGCTGCCGGCTGGAGCTGGCCTCGGACTCCTACGACATCGTCGCGCTCGTGCTCGGCATGCTCGACGTCGACTTCACCGTCGAGTCGCCACCGGAGCTGGCCGACCATCTCCGCCGGCTCTCCCGGCGGTTCGCGGAGGCGGCCGGCGGGATGCGCCCCCTGGACGGATCGGCCGAGGGTGGCGCGGTCGCCGGGCCGCTGGCGGGGTGAGGTTGGCGGCGGGACGACGCCGGGCGCCCGCTACAGCCAGCCGTGCTCCCGGGCGGTCCGGTACGCCTCCGCCCGACTGGTCACCCCGAGTTTCTGCACCACCGCGGCGAGATGGTTGCGCACCGTACCCTCGGACAGGTGCGCCCGCCGGGCGGTCGCGGTGACCGGGGCGTCGGGTCCGGCCAGCCGCAGCACCTCCAGCTCGCGCGGGGTCAACGGGCACTCCGGGGCGGTGAGCGCGTCCGCGGCCAGCGCCGGATCGACGTACCGGGCGCCGGCGTGCACCCGGCGGATCACGTCGGCCAGCGCGCCGCCGGGCGCCCCCTTGGCCAGGAAGCCCCGGGCACCCGCGGTCAACGCCCGGCGCAGGTGCGCCGGACGACCCCGGCCGGTCAGGATCACCACCGCACACGAGGGCAGCGCGGTGGCCAGCTCGGCGGCGACCCGCAGCCCGTCCAGGGCCGGCATCTCCAGGTCGACCACCGCGACGTCCGGGCGGTGCGCCAGGGCGGCGTCCACCGCCGTACGCCCGTCGGCGGCCTGCGCCACCACCTCCAGGTCGGGTTCGAGGGCGAGCAGGGCGGCGACGGCGGCCCGGATCAGGTCCTCGTCGTCGGCGAGCAGCACCCGGATCACGTCGCCGCGCCCACGGTGGCCTCCAGGGTGAAGACTCCACCCTGGGCGCGGGTCCGCAGGGTCCCACCCTCCTCGGCCAGCCGGTCGGCGAGGCCGCGCAGCCCGTAGCTGTGCCGGTCCGGCCCGCCGTGCCCCGGCCGGTCACCGGACCCGACCCCGTCGTTCGACACCGTCAGCCGCACCTCGTCGCCCTCCCGGCGGACCTCGATCGTGCACCAGCCGGCCCGGCTGTGCCGGAGCACGTTGGTGCTCGCCTCCCGCAGCACCGGTGCGAGTTGGGCGGCGACCCGCGTCGACAGCTCACCGGCCGGTTGGACGACCGTGCAGCGTACCCCGGAGGAGCGCAGCACCTGCGCGGTCGCGGTGAGCTGTTCCCGGAGGTCGACGCTGCGGTAGCCGTGCACCGCCTCGCGTACCTCGGCCAGCGCGGTGACCGCCAGCCGCTGTACCTCGGCCGCCTCCCGGCCGGCCCGCTCGGCGTCCACCGGCGCGAGCCGGGCCGCGAGTTCGGCCTTCAGCGCGATCACCGAGAGGTCGTGCCCGAGCAGGTCGTGCACGTCCCGGGCGAACCGGAGCCGCTCCTCGGTGGCGGCCAGCCGCAGCTGCGCGGCGCGACCCTGCCGGGCCTGGAGCAGCAGGTCCCAGAACCACACCTGCAACCAGTTCAGCGCGGCGAACCCGAGCCCCGTGCTGCCGCTGATCACCGCGGCGTCCCGTACGGAGCCGCCGGTCCAGCGGGCCACCGCCATCGCCACGACGACCGCCGCCACCATCGCCGCGACCGCCGGCCAGCGGCGCAGCAGCAGGGGCGCCGTGCCGACCACCGCGGCCCCCAGCCAGGCCCAGGTCAGCCACCGCCCCTGCGCGACCGGACCGGTCAGCGGTACGGAGAGCGCGGTGGCCGCGGCGAAGCCGAGCAGCAGCCGGCGCCGGACCGGTTCGCGCAGCCAGGGGGTGACGACGGCGTAGAGCGCGCCGGTCTGGGCCAGTCCGAAGAGAACCACGCCCAGCGTCCCGAGGGCGATCCACTGTGGACGGGATTCCCGCAGCAGGCCGACGGCGGGCATCAGCAGGCCGGTCAGCGCCCAGACGGCCAGCGACACCAGGGTGACGAGCCGGGGCCGGCGCAGCACCGGGTCCGGCTCCGACCGCTCGGGTACGGACTGCCGCGCAACCCTCGCCACCTCCCCGATGCTACGCAGCCACGCCACCGCCCCCCTCGCGGTGATCAGGGAACGGTTCCGCGTGTCGTCGGCGCGTCGCGGCGCCGGCTCCCTGATCATGGCGATCAAGAAGGGGTACGGCGCGGCGGGTTACGCCCCGGCCGAGCGGGCCCGGACGAAGACCTCGATGCCGTCGAGCACCCGTTGCAGGCCGAACTCGAAGGACCGGCCCGGATCGGAGGGCGCGTTGTACTCGGCACCGGTGACCTCGCCGACCCGGGCCGCCACCGGATAGCGCGCGGGATCGAAGACCTGCTCCAGCAGCGGGGCGTACGAGTACCACCACTGCTCGTCGGTCATCCCGGTGCGCTGTTCGGCCTGGGCCGCCTCCACCGCGCCGCGTACCGCGCCGTGCACGTAGTCGGCGAGCAGGCTGACCAGGAGATCCATCTCGATCTCGGTGAGGCCCAGCCCCTCGACCACGGTGAGTTCGCGATCCCACTTCGCCATCAGGTGCGGTCCCAGCACCGGCCGGCTGGTCGCGACCTGGAGCAGCCACGGGTGGCGGCGGTAGAGCGCCCAGTTCTCCCGGGCCAGCCGTTCGAGCCGGGTTCGCCAGCCCGCGTCGCCGTCGTCCGCGGTCGCCACCTCGCCGTGCACCGTGTCGAGCATGACGTCGAGCAGCTCGGCCTTGCCCGGGACGTACGTGTACAGGGACATGGCGGTGACCCCGAGGTGCTCGGCGACCCGTCGCATGGAGAGCCCGGCCAGGCCCTCGGCGTCGGCTATCGCGATCGCGGTCCCGACGATCGCTTCCACCGTGAGCTTCGGTTTCGGCCCGCGCCGGGGGCGGTCCTGGACCCCCCACAGCAGCTCCATGCTCCGCTTCGGGTCTCCGCCGCCGGTGTACTCCGTGGTCACCCCGCCATTCTCCCCGGGCCCGAACTCCGCGAGGTTCCGCGCTCGGGTCCGGGCGACGGCGGCCCGCCGGCCGCGGCCGGGCCTAGCCGGGGCGCCGATCGCCGGGGCCGACCACCGGCCGCCAGTGCCGCAATCCGACCACGGTGACCCCCGGCGTGCGGTAGTAGGGGTCCGCCGACATGATCTCCCGGGCCGCCGTCTCGTCGTCGACGTCGAAGAGCAGCAGCGCCCCCGAGTCGTCCCGCCACGGCCCGGCCGCGACCAGCCGGCCCTCGGCGTGCAGCCGGGCCAGCTGCTCCCGGTGGGCCGGGCGGGCGGCCAACCGGGCCGGGTCGTCGGTGAAGCTCAGTTCCAGCACGATCATGTGCCGACCGTACGGTCCGCCGGCCGCCTCGCGCTGTATCAGCCGATACAGCCGTTGGGCGCCGCCGCCGCATCCGCCGGCCAGGGGCGGAGAATCGTGGCATGGACAGCGAGCTGGCCGCGCTCGCGGCGGTACCGGTCTTCGCCGGGCTCGGGCCGGACCGGCTCCGCCGGCTGCTCGACCGGTCGGCGGTGCGCACCGTCCGGCCCGGCGGCATCCTCGCGGTACGGGGGGAACCGGCCACCCACGTGATCGTGGTGCAGGCCGGGGTGCTGACCGCGCTGCACGAGACGGCCGACGGGCGGCGGCTGCGACTCGGCGAGTTCGTCGGCCCGTGCGCGGTGGACAAGAGCGCGGTGCTCGACGGAAGCGGACACACCGCGACCTGGCAGGCCGCCACCCTGGTCCGGTGCCGCCTGATCCCCGCCGCGGAGCTACTGCGGCTGATCGACGACCTGCCGGCGGTCCGGCGGCACGTGCTCGGCCACCTGGCCGCCCGACTGCGCGACCAGCAGGACGCGCTGGCCCGTACCGTCTTCGCCGACGCCCCGGGCCGGGTCGCGGCCTGGCTGGTCGCGGCGGCCGGCCGCACCGGACGGCGGGTGCCGCTGCCCGGCGCCCAGCAGGGGCTGGCCGAGTCGGTCGGGCTGAGCCGGGTCTCGGTCAACCGGGCGTTGGGCGTCCTCGCCGCCGAAGGGCTGCTCCGGGTGGAACCGGGCGCGGTGGTGGTCCTCGCCCCCGAACTGCTCGCCGCGCGCGCCGGCCGGGGATGAGACCCCGGGTGTCCGGGCAGCAGAGCGAGCGGCCGGGGCCGGGGCGACGGCGGCCGGCGCGAGGACCTCAGTCGATGGCCACGGCCAGTTTGCCGATCGTGCCCGGGGCGTTGAAGTCGGCGAACGCCTGCGGCACCTCGTCCAGCCGGTAGGTACGGGCGATCGTCGGACGCAGCCGACCAGCGGCCGTCTCGGTGGCGAGATGGTCGAGCACGATCCGGTCCGGCACGGCCTGTACGGCGGTGGCACTGAGGTCCCGGTCGCCGATCCGGTCGGTGCCCGCGCCGAGGGTGGACGAGATCCGACCGCCGGGCGCGACCAGCTCGGCGAGGAGATCGGGGTCGCCGGCCAGGTGCACCAGGGCGTCCACCCCGCCGGGCGCCAACGCCCGCACCTGTGCCGCCACGTCACCGCGATGGTCGACGGTGTGCGCCGCGCCCAGCGCGTGGAGCTGGTCGGCCCGGGGGCCGGGCTCGGCGGTGGCGATCACCGTGGCGCCCCGGGCGGCGGCGAGCTGTACGGCGTAGTGCCCGACGCCGCCGGTCGCACCGGAGATCAGCACCGTCTCGCCGTGCCCCGGCGCCACCGCGTCGACCGCGGCGAGCGCGGCGACACCGGCCAGACCGAGCACCCCCGCCGCCGGATAGTCGAGCCCGGCCGGTAGCGGGGCGAGGCCGATCGACTCGGGCACGACGACGTACTCGCCGAACGAACCGTCGCCGAGGGCGGGCTTGGCCACCACGCCGAAGACCTTCTCGCCCGGCATGAAGCCCGAGACGCCCCGGCCGACCTCCGCGATCGTGCCGGCGAAGTCCCGGCCGAGCACGATCGGGTACTGGTGCTCCACCGTGCCCTCCAGGTAGCCGCCGGCGAGTTTGGCGTCGAAGCCGTTCAGCGAGGAGGCCCGGACCCGCACCTTCACCTCCCCGGCGCTCGGCGAGGGTTCCAGCACCTCCCGGAGCTGGGGCGTCGCGCCGTACGACTCGGACATCACCGCTCGCATGACAGGTCTCCCTCGGTCGCTGATCGTCCTCAGTCGAAGAACCGGGCCAGGTGGCCGGGGTCCGGTCCGGGGTCGTCGTCGGCGAGCGGGGTGAGGTCGGCGAAGATCGAGGCGCCGTCGCAGCCGGCGTGCAGCGGGTACCAGCGGGGGGCGCCGGGATGGCGCTGGCAGATGTGTTTGACCGTCTGCACGTCCAGCAGCCGTACGTGGGTCGGGTCGGCGACCGCGTTGACATGCCCCCACCACGGGCTCATCACGTGCAGGGTGCCGCCGGGCCGCAGCACCCGGTGGCACTCGTCGACCAGGGTCAGGAAGTCGATCAGGTGTTCCAGGATGTGCACGGTGAAGATCACGTCGACCGAGTCGTCGGCCAGCGGCAGCGAGGTGGAGAGGTCGGCCCGGGCGTCCACGCCGGGGGCCAGCCGCAGGTCCAGGCCCAGGTTGCCCGGGTACTGCTTGGCGGCGCCGCAGCCGAGGTCGAGCATGATCGGGTCCCGCCCGCCGATCCGCACCCGCGACCAGACCGCCAGTACGCCGTCCAGCCGCCCGACGAGCTGCCGGACCAGCGCCAGCTCGGCGGGGTCGGCGGCGTCCCCGGTCAGGTGTGCGACGCCACGGTCGAACCGGACCTCCACGGCGGTTCCGCGCAGCCGGTCGTCGTGCTTGACCAGGTCGGCGTACGCCGCGCCGAGGAACTCGTCGATCGCCCGCAGGCGCTCACCGGAGGGCGCCCTGTACGACACCGCGACCATCACCCACCTCCCGGCCGGGGCTACCCGGATCCGGACCGGATAAGCCTCCCGCCCGGCGGGGCGACAGCTCCGGGGCGTGCCGGGTGGTTCAGCCGACGGTGCCGCGGCGACCGGTGCCGCGGATCCGCGGCCGGGGCGCGGCCGCCGGCAGCGGGCGCTTCAGGTGGTAGCGGTGCAGCTCGCTGCTGCCCTGGGTGGGGTCCTCGGTCACCGAGACCAGCTCCCAGCCCTGCGCGCCGGCCCGGTTGAGGTGGGCCAGCGCGGTGTCCCCGTACGGGGAGACGTCGAGCACCCCGCCGTCCGGGCTGTACCAGGTGAAGGCGAGTTCCCATCCGGCCTCGTCCAGCCGGGGTTGACGGCGCCGCACCAGCAGGGCGTACTCCCATCTGAGCATGTGGTCATTCTCGCCGCTCGGGGGACGCCTGTCGATGTTGCGGGCCGGTGACCTGCTCCGGGCCGGGCTCAGGCCTCGTCGACCCGCCCGTCGGCGAGGCGGACGTGCCGGGTCGTACGGACCGTCTCCAGCATCCGCCGGTCGTGGGTGACCAGCAGGAGCGTGCCCGGGTACGAGTCCAGGGCCGATTCCAGCTGCTCGATCGCCGGCAGGTCGAGATGGTTCGTCGGCTCGTCCAGTACCAGCAGGTTGACGCCCCGGGCCTGGAGCAGGGCCAGCGCCGCGCGGGTCCGCTCGCCGGGCGAGAGGGTGGCCGCCGGACGCAGCACGTGCGCCGCGCGCAGCCCGAACTTGGCCAGCAGCGTCCGCACGTCCGCCGGGGCCAGCTCCGGTACGGCGGCACCGAAGGCGTCCAGCAGGGGCTGGTCGCCGAGGAAGAGTCCGCGAACCTGGTCGACCTCGCCGACCACCACCCCGGGGCCGAGCGAGGCGTGGCCGGCGTCCAGCGGCAGCCGCCCCAGCAGCGCCGCCAGCAGGGTCGACTTGCCGGAGCCGTTGGCGCCGGTGATCGCCACCCGGTCGGCCCAGTCGATCTGGAGGTCGACCGGGCCGAGTGTGAAGCCGCCCCGGCGTACCACCGCACCGCGCAGCGCCGCGACCACCGCGCCGGCCCGGGGTGCGGCGGCGATCTCCATCTGGAGCTGCCACTCCTTGCGCGGCTCCTCGACGGTGTCCAGCCGCTCGATCAGCCGTTCGGTCTGCCGTGCCTTGGCCGCCTGCTTCTCGGTCGCCTCGGTCCGGAAGTTGCGGCCGATCTTGTCGTTGTCCGAGGCCTTGCGCCGGGCGTTCTTGACGCCCTTCTCCATCCAGGACCGCTGGGTCCGGGCCCGCGCCTCCAGCGCCGCCCGGGTGTCGGCGTACTCCTCGTAGTCGGCGCGGGCGTGCCGGCGCGCCACCTCGCGCTCCTCCAGGTAGGCCGCGTAGCCGCCGCCGTAGTGCCGGACCTGCTGCTGGGCGAGGTCCAGCTCGACCACCCGGGTCACCGTCCGGGTCAGGAACTCCCGGTCGTGGCTGACCAGCACGGTGCCGGCGCGCAGCCCGGTGACGAAGCGCTCCAGCCGGTCCAGCCCGGCCAGGTCGAGGTCGTTGGTCGGCTCGTCGAGCAGGAAGATGTCGTAGCGGCTGAGCAGCAGGGAGGCGAGCCCGGCCCGGGCCGCCTGCCCGCCGGAGAGCGCGGTCATCGGCTGGGCCAGGTCGACGGCGAGGCCCAGTTCGGCTGCGACCTGGTCGGCCCGCTCCGCCAGGTCGGCGCCGCCCAGCGCGAGCCAGCGGTCCAGCGCGGCGGCGTACCGGTCGTCGGCACCGCCCGCCCCGGCGGCCAGCGCCTCGGCCGCCGCGTCCAGCTCGGCCTGCGCGGCGGTCACCCCGGTGCGGCGGCCGAGGAAGTCCCGGACGGTCTCGCCCGGCCGGCGCTCCGGCTCCTGCGGCAGGTGCCCGACGCTCGCCGAGGGCGGGCTGAGGGCGACCGTGCCGCCTTCGAGGGCCTGCCGGCCGGCGAGGGTACGCAGCAGCGTCGACTTGCCGGCCCCGTTGGCCCCGACGACTCCGACGACGTCCCCGGGCGCGACGACCAGTTCCAGGTCGGCGAAGAGGACCCGGTCGCCGTGTCCGGCGGTGAGGTCCTTGGCGATCAGCGTGGCGCTCATGAGAGGTCGATGCTATCCGCCCGGGCGACGTGCCCCGGGGCGGCGGGGCAGACTGTGGCTGTGACGACCACGCTGGCGATCGACTGCGGTGGTGGCGGGATCAAGGCGTCGGTGCTGGACGGCGCCGGGACGATGCGGGCCCGGCCGCTGCGGGTGCCGACGCCGTACCCGCTGCCGACCGCCCTCTTCGTCAAGACCCTGCTTGATCTCGGCGGCCGGTTGCCGGCCGCCGACCGGGTGACCGTCGGGATGCCCGGCATGGTGCGGCACGGTGTGGTGGTGACGACGCCGCACTACGTCACCCGGGCGGGGCCCCGGACGAAGCCGGTGCCGGAGCTGGTCGCCGAGTGGTCGGGTTTCGACGTGCAGACCGCGCTCGGTGAGGCGTTCGGGCTGCCGACGCTGGTGCTCAACGACGCCGAGGTGCACGGCGCCGGGGTGGTCGCCGGTACCGGTCTGGAGCTGGTGTTGACGATGGGGACCGGGCTGGGCTGCGCCCTCTTCGACGGCGGGGTGCTCGCCCCGCACCTGGAACTCTCGCAGGCCCCGGTGCGGTGGGGGATGAGCTACGACACGTACGTCGGCGAGCACGAGCGGCGGCGGCTCGGCGACGCGTTCTGGTCCCGCCGGGTACGCGGCATCGTCGAGGGGCTGCGGCCGGTCTTCCAGTGGGACCGGCTCTACCTCGGCGGCGGCAACTCGCGGCTGATCAGGCCGGAGCAGCTGGCCCGGATGGGCGACGACGTGGTCGTGGTGCCGAACACGGCCGGCATCATCGGCGGGGTGCGGGCCTGGGCGATGAGGCGCGGCGGGTAGGGGCCGCTCAGCGCGGGGCGCGGCCCTTCACGGCGGCGACGAAGGCGCGCCAGTCGGCGCGGTCGAAGGCCAGCTCCGGCCCGCGCCGGTCCTTGCTGTCCCGCACTCCGACCGGGCCGGGGGCGCCGTCGGCGACCTCGACGCAGTTGTCCGCGCCACCGCTGCGGCTGCTCTTGCGCCAGCGCACCGCCTCCACGCCCGGTTCACCCCTCGATCTTGCTGGCGTCGGCCAGCAGTTGTGCCGACTCGTCCGGGCTCAGCGCCGCGCCGGTCAGCCTCGCGAACGCGTCCCGGAACTCCCGGGCCTGCGGTTCGCCCTCGAGGTAGTGCGAGATCTCGTAGGACTCCAGGTAGACCAGCGAGGGGTCGGGGTCGAGTCCGAGCACCACGAAGCCGTCGCCGATCGCGGCCGACACCGCCCCCGCGGTGAAGGGCAGGATCTGGATGGTGATGTGCGGTGCGGCGGAGAGCTCGGCGAGCCGGGCCAGTTGGGCGCGGGTGGTCTCCGCGCCGCCGACCTGCCGGTGCAGCACGCCCTCGTCGAGTACGGCGTGCACGGTGGGCGCGCTGGGGCCGGGGGTGAGCAGCGCCTGCCGGGCGAGGCGCAGGCTGATCCGGCGCTCCAGCTCGGCCCCGTCCCGCCCGTTGGCGGCGATGACCGCCCGGGCGTACTCGCGGGTCTGGAAGAGCCCCGGCACGAAGACGTTGTAGATGAGCAGCGCCGCCGCCGTCGCCTCCAGCGCGACATAGGTACGCAGCCAGTCCGGCACCGCCGCGCCCTCGCCGAAGATCGCGGCGTTCCACCCCCGTCGGGCGGCCTCCTTGGTCAGCCCTTCGAGTTCCTCACGTTGCTGCGGGCTGGCCCCGTAGAGCGCCATCAGGGCGCGCATTGTGTGGATCTTGGGTGCGGAGTGCCCGTTCTCGAACCGGGAGAGCGAGGACTTGGTCACCTCCGCGAGCTCGGCCGCCGCTTCGAGGGTCAGCCCCTTGCGCTCGCGCAGTGCCCGCAGCTCCGCGGCGATGCGGCGCTTGAGAGCGACCGGCGGTCGTGTCATGGCTGACATCTTGGCATGTGCGGTGGCGCCCCACCATCGCAGACACGGGGCTCGACCGGCACAAAGGCAGTCATCGGAACCGATTCCTTCCGATCCGGCTCCGGGCGGTCGCGCCGCGCCGGGGCCGCCGGACGCACCCGTCCGCGCGCCGCCCGGGGCCGGCCCGGTCCGCGCCGCCACCGGGCCCGGCGGGCTCCGGGTCCACGGCGCGGGGGCCGGTGCCCGGCTGGGCGCGGATCAGGTCGGCCGGTCGGGGCCGGCCGGATCGGGCTCCGCGAGGGCGGCGCCGTCCCCGGCCGGTACGGCACCGGCCGGCGGGTCCGTTCCGCGCACCCGTCCCTCCAGCAGGGCCCGCACCTGGGACTCGGCGAACCGCCGGTGCCGACCGGGTGTCCGGATGCTGTCGAGCTTGCCCTGGGCCGCCCACCGGGTGACGGTCTTGGGGCCGACGCGGAAGAGTTCGGCGACCTCCGCCGGGGTCAGCAGGCGATCTGTCGGGTGCACCCGGGCCTCCCAGGTTGGTGTGGTGGGGGAGTGAGGGGTGGGACCGGGCCGCCCCACGGACGGCCCGGATCCGACTCCCCCGATGTCGGCCGCCGGGCACCCCCCTCGTCCCGTGCCCGCCGACCACGCAGACAATAACAAGGGAATGCCATAGTGGAAATCCCAAAGTGGCTCCAATGTCCGCGTGTCGCGCCGTCCGGTGGCCGTTGCCCCCCGCCCGGAGGTCGTCCCGCGGCGCCGCGTCGACCCCGGTCCGGCGGGTGCGGAGAACGAGGGATCGAGCGATTGGTTGCTGTGACGGACCTCACCTGGGCTCGATCGAGAGGTTCCCCGGACAAAGGTGGGAGTTGCTGTTTGTATTTCCCACTATGGTTTATCGACCCTGGTCGTTCGGGGCCGACGCGGTCCGGTGGAATACCGCGGCACGATCGCGGATCGTGCGGGGATCGCGCCGATCGCCGACCCAGGTACGAGAGGGGATTTCCGGTGGCTGATCTTCCGATCGGCAGTGAGGTGTCCATTCCCGAGGCCGGCAGCACGATCCTGGCCCACCAGCTCCGTACCGGGCTCGCCGTGGGCCGCGGTACGGCCGGCGCGGACGGGCCGTTCCTGTACGCCGAGTTCCAGGGCCCCGACTTCAGCAGCAGGGAACCGGCGTCCACCACGCTGCTCTTCACCACCCAGGCACTGAGCGACGCGATCCTGCACCTGATGCGGGGCGGCGTCACCGTCTTCGGACCCGCCTGGGCGCACCTGCTCTCGGCCGCGTTCACCGCGTCGGTGATCGAGCAGCCCACCGGGGGGCAGGGCGGCGGCGCCGCCGAGCCGCCCACCGGCCAGTACCTGTGACCGGCCGGCACCGGTGGCCGGCGGCGGCCGACCCCGGCCGGCGCCCCCGGCTGGAACCGGCCGGCGCCGCCCCGCCGGACTGCCCGGTCTGTGGCTGGGCGGGACGGGCCTGGTCCGCCTGCGGCAGCCACCGCGAGTGGAGATCACCGGTCACCGCAGGAGGGCATCTGTGCGCCTGCCGGCCGGAGGTGTGCCAGATCGGCGACGCGGAATACCTGCGGAGGTTCCTCGGGGTGATGGCGGCCGGCGGGGACTGGTCGCCGCCGGGACGGGACCGGTTCACCGCGCTGCTGGCCGACCCGGAAGCGGCCCGGCTGGTCGGCCGGATGGTACGCAGCGCGCCGGCGGCGGCGGCGGAACTGTGCCGGTACCTCGCCGGGCGCCCCGCCGCCCCGCTCTCCCGGGTCTACGACGAGCGGGTGATCGAGGGCCTTGCCCGGCTGGAGGAGCGGCTGGCCGACCGGTGAGCCCGGGGTGCGAGCGGCACATTGCCGAGGAGCCGGGTGGACGGAGAGAGGCCCCCCGGGCCGACGCCTGGAGGGCCTCTCTTTCCTCCGGGTCAGTTCTCCTGTCGGCGATGGCGGGCCCCATTGCCGACACTGACCCCCGCACCCACCGCCGCCCGGCCGCGCGGCACCCCCTCGCGCACGTACACCGGGCCGCCGTTTCTCCTGGATGCGATCTGGAATGCTCGTACTCCCGCGTCGAACTGCTCTTTCGCGCGGTCTGAATGGCCCTGCCGGTAACCGGTCCGATAGCCGACCTGCCCGTGCATCCGCCCTGCGGCATACGCCACGGACGTCGCCAGGGCCAGCAGGAAGGCCAGGAAGAACGGGGACACGCGAGATACCTCCACCCCACGCTGGAGAGTTGGCCCCAGGCCAACATCGTCAACGGCCGCTCCAAGGATAAAATGGAACTCCCAGTTTGGGAAGTGAATCGACGTCGGAATGTTGCCGGTGTCGGGAGGTCGGGGCGGGTACTCCCGTCGGCGAGCAGGAAGGCTCGCGGCCCTGGCGGTGTTGTGTCAGCGTCGACAGTGCTGTTGCCGATGCGAGGAGGTGGGCCACATGGATCTTCTGGCCGAATACCGGCGGGCGACCATGTTCTTCGAGGCCGGAGACCCGACCGGGGCGGCCCGGTTGCTGGAGCCGATCGTCGAGGCGGAGCCCGACAACGCCGCCGTACGGCAACTGCTGGCCCGCGCCTACTTCCAGTCCGCCCAGCTCGCCCGCGCCGAGGAGCAGCTCCGCACGCTGGTGAACCGCGACCCGAGCGACCACTACGCGCACCACGTACTGGGTCGGACCCTGGAGCGGGTCGGCCGGCCGGCGGAGGCGCTGCGGCACCTGCGCCTGGCCGCCGCCATGCACGCGGAGAACGACGACTACCGGATCGCGCTGAACCGGGTGGAGACCCGGGTCGGCGGCCGGAGGTGATCCGCCCCCGGCGGCCTAGCATGGTCGGCATGAACGCTGAGCCGCCCGTACCGGTGAATCCCGCGTGGTCGGTGGCCGCGCCATGAAGCTGAAGCTCGACCTGCACGAGATCTTCAACCGGGGCCAGGACATCGACCGGGCCCTGCGCGGGATCATGGACGAGGCGGTGGCGAAGAAGGCCACGATGGTCGAGATCATCCCGGGCAAGGGGTCGGGCCAGCTCAAGAAGCGGGTGCTGCGGTTCCTGGACCAGAAGGAGATCAAGCAGCTCTACCACCGGGTGGAGAAGGACTCCAAGAACTTCGGCCGGCTCTTCGTGCACTTCCGCTGGAAGTAGCGGCGGGGCGGGCCCCGCTGTGGCTCAATCGCTGAGCCACGGCGAGTCCGCACCGTCTTGTGCGCTAGGCCGCGACGTAGCCGTTGAACACGTGGACCCCGTCGTAGGCGCCGCTCGAGTTCGCCCGGTTCGTGCTGAAGTACAGTTTGCCGCCGCTGATTCCTACGCCTTCGATCTCGAACTTGGACGAATATGCCGAGGACGTGATGCGGAAGGAGAGGTCAGTGGCCGCCGGCGCGGTCCCTGTCGTCGTCGGCGACACGTTCCGGTAGACAAGCACGATGCTGCGGTTGTCCTTGGTCAGCGGATAGTAGAGAACATCCTTGGCCTCGTCGTAGAAGAACCCCTGGTTGGCGAAGGTCCCCAGGTCCGGCACCGTGGCGCCATTGACGAGAGCGCCCTCGACCTGAAGGGTGAACGCCTTTGTCAGGTTGACGGTCCCGGAGGCGGCGCGCAGCGGGAGACTGCCGTTGTAGACCGTCCGGCCGCTCTTGAACATGAACGTGATCGCGGTGCTGGTGACCGCGACTCGATCGACCCCGGACGGCGTCGATACGGCCCCGTCCAGTCGCACCTGGTACGACCCGGCGTGGTAGTAGGTGGTGCCGTCGTACCGGAGCTTCACGAGCTGCGCGCCGCTCGCCTTCATGGTGACGATGAACAGGTGGTGCTGCCCATCGATGTCGACGATCGTCATGTCGTTCCCGTGCCCGAGCCAGGTGTTGGTCGAGGTGTTGTCGGTGCCGTTGCGCATCACCACTCGGGCACCGGTCGTCTTGTGAACCCGGTAGATGACGGAGACGTCGTCGTAATTGGTGCGGTTCTTGATCGAGTAGAGGTAGGTTGTTCCGGCGGCGAAGCCCTGAACCCCGGTGCAGCAGCTCGTATCGGGCGTGCTGGCTATGTCGGTGTACGTGTTGTAGTAGGCAGCTTGGGCTGCATTTCCGGACAGGACCAGAAAACCAAGGACCGCCGCGACCACAATTGTCAGTCGTCTACCACATCGCATGTGACCTCCCCGGACTTCTGACGACCCCGGGCCGGGTGCCTCGGAGATCGTCGAGTGCAGGCTATGGCGGGAGGGTAGGGCGGTCAAGGCGGCGACGAGACTCACGGGAGTGCCCGCGATACGCTATCCGTGCCGCGCCCAGGAATGCCCGCGAAATTTCGGCGAACGCAGGTTCGAGTTCGGCATCGGCTCATACCTCAACAATCTTCCGGTGAACGCCGTGGTCTAGCCCCGCACGAGCCAGAGCGGCAACTCGCACCTCGTCGGTTCTTTTCTGGTGCGGCGAATGGGGTGCGGTCTGCCTGGGTCGGGTTACTCCGTGACTTCCTGGCACCTGGCGGAATCTGGCGCTGCCGGAAACACCCCGACGACGGGGTTCCGGCCGGGCCGGGGACCGGGCTTCGTACGCCCGACCCCCGGTTCACCGTTGCGCGCTACAGGGTCACGTCGATCCGCGGGCCCGCGTCGTCAACCACCCGAGTCCTGCTCTGACGCGGCGGGTCCTCCTCGATCCGACATCGTCGGAACCTCATCGTCACCGGTCGGCGGCCTGGCGGAGCATCGCGTCGGTTTCGGGGTCGGGCAGGACCTCCCGAACCTCCTGCGCGCAGCGGCAAGCGCCGGCAATCTTGGCAGCCCATGTCAGCGCCTCCTCGCGTGAGGCCACGTCGATGACCACGAACCCGCCGACGACCTCCTTGGTCTCCGGGTAAGGGCCGTCGGTGACCGTCCCGTTCGTGGCCACGACGCTCGCCTGCTGCCTCTGCAGTCCCGCGCCGAACACCCACACCCCGGCGTTCACGGCCTCCTGGACCACCGCGCGCGAGGCCTTGCCCACGTCGGGCCAATCCTCGTCGGGGATGTGGTCCATCGCGCCGTCGTCGAACGAGATCAGGTACCGGGTCATCCCATGGCTCCCTTGTCCGGGCGGCCTCCTCCGGCCGCCTGTCACCTGTGCTACGAACGAGCCGTCCCGTACTCGACGCTATGCCAAAAGATCTTCCACGGGACTTCCGCCGCTCGGCTGCGCCGGGGCGCCACGGGCCGCGCTGTCGTCCTCGGGGCGCTCTGACACGCAGCTCAGGATGGCTGGCGTGCGGCGTGAGTGCGGATGAGTCCCTCGACGCCGCGGAGGAAGGTCTCGCAGATCAGCGCCCGGTCGAAGAGGCACCCGGCCGCCATCGCGCCATCGCGGAGCATGACGAAGTGCTGCGCGGCGGGCTCGGTCTCGGTTCTCTGGATGCTCGCCATCAAGGTGTTGATCGTGTCGAGGAACCACTGCCGATGCGTGAGGACGGCCTGGTGCACGGGATGGTCGGGTTCGGGATACTCGGCCACGGCGTTCAGGAAGGCGCAGCCGCGAAAGCCGGCGGACCGGATGCCCTGGGCAATCGACTCCGCGACGGCCCGGAGGGTGTCGGGCGCCGGTAGGCCGGCGGTGATGGCGGTGTCCACCTGGCCGCGGATGGCACGGTCGGCCGCTTGGAGGTAGGCGAGGACCAGATCCTCCTTGCCAGGGAAGTGCCGATAGAAAGTGGCCCGGGTCACTTTCGCCTCGGTGATGATCCGCTCGACGCCGACCGAGTGGATTCCTTCCGCGTAGAAGATCCTGGTCGCCGTGGTGAGCAGCCGTTGTCGCGCCTCGGACGGCCGGATGTCCGTCTCGCTACCTGCCATCAGCCCATAGTAGTGATAGAACGTTCGGTCTTCCAGCTTCGGTCGGGCGGCCTGCGGCCGGGCCCTCGCGGGTGACTCGGCGTCTGCGACCAGCGCGAACCGGTCGGGGGGAGTAGAACGTTCTGTCTTGCCATCTCGGGACGAGGCCGCTACCGTTAGCGAGACAGAACGTTCGTTCTATCCACGATGGTGTTCCCGACCGCGGTGCCCGCTGGTCGCGGTTTCCCCTCAGCAACCACCGAAAGGATCACCATGGCCAGCGTTACCGCACCCGGCATCTCGACAACGGCGTCCACCCTGCGGCGGCTGTACTTCGTCCGCTTCGCGTTCGCCATCGTCTGGGCCCTGGTGATGTTCACGACCGCCCAGCACCTCGGTCCACTCGCCGTGACGCTGCTCGTGCTCTACCCCCTGTTCGACGTGGCCGCCGCCGTCATCGACGCCCGGGCCTCGCGCGCCACCCGATCGCCCAACCTGCTGTACCTGAACGTCGTGATCAGCCTGGTCGCCGCGGTCGGCCTGGCCTTCGCGGGTGCGTCCGGCATACCGGCGGTCCTGCGCCTGTGGGGTGCCTGGGCGGTGGTGGCCGGGCTGATCCAGCTGATCGTGGGTGTCACCCGCCGCGGAATGGGCGGCCAGTGGCCGATGATCATCAGCGGCGGCATCTCCGTACTCGCCGGTGGGTCGTTCATCGCGACCGCGTCCGCGGACAACCCGGCGCTGACCAACGCGATCGGCTACGCCATCCCCGGCGGCGTCTTCTTCCTCATCTCGGCCATCCGGCTCGGCCGCGCGGCGAAGGAGAACTGAGATGGAGAACGCCACGTATGACGTCGTCGTCGTCGGTGCGGGGCCGGTCGGGGAGAACGTCGCCGATCGGGTCGTGCGGGGCGGCCTGACCGCCGCCGTCGTCGAGCGGGAACTGGTCGGTGGTGAGTGCTCATACTGGGCCTGCATGCCGACCAAGGCGTTGCTGCGCAGCGCGAGCGCGCTCCGCGCGGCACGCCGGGTGCCCGGCGCGCGGGAGGCGGTAACGGGCGACCTGGACGCGGCAGCCGTGCTGCGCCGTCGCGACTCCTTCGCCTCGAACTGGTCGGACGACGGGCAGGTGACCTGGCTCGACTCGGCCGGGATCGCGCTGTACCGGGGCCAGGGACGGATCAGCTCCGACCGGGTCGTCGAGGTGTGTACCGGCGAGGACGGCCGGACCGTCTCGCTCACCGCTCGGCATGCGGTCGTGATCGCGACCGGCAGCAGCGCACTGATCCCGGACGTCACCGGCATTCGCGAGGCGGCTCCCTGGACCAGCCGGGAGGCGGCCGCCGCGACCGAGATCCCCGGTCGGCTCGCCGTCATCGGCGGTGGCGTGGTGGCCTCGGAGATGGCGACCGCGTTCGCAGGTCTCGGATCCATGGTGACGGTGCTGGCCCGGAACGGCGTGCTGCCCCTGGCGGAGCCGTTCGCCGGAGAACGGGTCACGCAGTCGTTGCGGGAAGCCGGTGTGTCGGTACGCCTCGGTGCCGAGGCCGCGTCGGTGCACCGGGACGGCGACGGCACCCTGCACATCACGCTCACCGACGGCGAGCAGGTCGACGCCGACGAGCTCCTGGTCGCGACCGGCCGTACGCCGAACACCCAGGACCTCGGCCTCGACCGGATCGGCCTGAAGCCCGGCGCCTGGCTCACCGTCGACGGCACCTTGCGGGTCGTCGGCGCCGACGGGGCGCTGATCGGCGACGGATGGCTGTATGCCGCCGGTGACGTCAACCGGCGCGCCCTCCTGACCCACCAGGGCAAGTACCAGGCTCGCGCGGTGGGTGACGTCATCGTGGCGCGGGCCACGGGCGAAGCGGTGGAGGACGGCCGGTGGGGCCGGCACGTCGCCACGGCCGACGAGCGTGCGGTGCCGCAGGTCGTCTTCACCGACCCGGAGATCGCGTCGGTGGGGCTGACCGCCGCCGCCGCCGAGGCCGCCGGGCTGCGGATCCGGGTCGTCGACTACGACCTGGCCGCCGTCGCGGGAGCCGCCCTGCACGCCGAGGGATACCAGGGACACGCCCGGATGGTCGTCGACGAGGACCGGCAGGTGATCGTCGGCTGCACGCTCGTCGGTCCGGACGTCGCGGAACTGCTGCACGCGGCGACGATCGCGGTCGTCGGCGAGGTTCCGCTGCATCGGTTGTGGCACGCCGTTCCCGCGTTCCCGACCGTCAGCGAGGTGTGGCTGCGCCTGCTGGAGGCGTACGGCCGCTGACAGCGGGCCGAGCGGCGGCAGTGCCAGGTGCGGGACCGCCGCCGCGACGGCGCCCCGCGTCGGCTACGCCGGCTGCTTGGTCCTGGTCGTCGTCTCCGGGGCGGCCTGGCTGCTGGTCCCGTTGCTGGAGGTCGCGGGCGCGGCACCGACGCCGAGCACGGTCAGCGCGGCGAGGACGAGCGCGATCCACTCGTTGGAGTCGAGCCCGCCGAGGATCACGGTGGCGAGTACCTGAAGGACACTGAGGACCACCGCGACGGCGGTCTTCGCCCACCGGTACTGCGGGGTCAGGGGTACGAGATAGACGCCGACGGCGGTGGCGGTCGCGATGGCGATCTGGAGCCACTCGTCCGGGTCGATCTGCTGGTCGCCGGAGAGGGCGCCGTAGGCGACGGTGAGGGCCGCCCCGGCGACGGCGACGAGCGCCTTGCCGTACTTGCGGATCATGAGGAACTCCTCGGGTGGCGGTGCCGGTACATATCGGTCGCAAGGCCATGATGTCCGACCCCCGCCACCGGTGTCAGTCATGAATTTCGCTGATCGGGCCGACGGGGCGGAGATCGACGGTCGGTTATCCGACAACCGCCCCGGCGCGCGGTGGCGGAGCCTCGGGGACCCGGCCCGGCCGGCCGGTCCCGGGTGGGCCGCGTCGGGGTTGGCGCGATTTATGGTGATCGCTGGGTCGCGGCGTCGCAGCCAGCTGTTGACAGGCCGGAAACTCGATGTCAATCTCCGGTTAGCCAACGGCTGGGAGCGCTTCCATCGATCCCGGCCCCGACGTGCGACCTCGCCCCACCCCGGCGGTCGCCGGAGCAGCCGGCCACCGCGACGACCGGAAGGATCCACGTGTCGAGAGCATCCTGGCGGCGGGCCGGCCCGCTCGCCGCCGTGACCGCGGCCGCCCTGGCGACCACCGCGCTGACCGCCCCGACGGCGTACGCGGGGGCGTCGGCCGCGGAGGAACCACCCGAGCAGATCGTCAACGGCACCTTCGACGCCGGCCACGCCCCCTGGTGGGGCACCGCCAACCTCACCCTCGACTCCAGCACCGGGCAGCTCTGCGCCGACGTGCCCGGCGCGACGGTCAACCCCTGGGACGCCATCATCGGCCTGGACAACATTCCGCTGGCGGCCGGCGAGACGTACGAGTTCCGGTTCTTCGGCCAGGCCACCCCCGGCCGGGTCGGCAAGGCCCTGATCCAGCTCCCGGTGGACCCCTACACCCAGTACCTGTCGGCGACCCCCGAGCTGAGCGTGTCCGGCAACGACTACCGCTACACCTTCACCGCACCCGTCGACCTGCCGAACGCGCAGGTGGCGTTCCAGCTCGGCGGCAGCACCGAGCCCTGGCGGATCTGCCTGGACAACATCTCCCTGCGCGGTGGCGCCGAACCGGACGTCTACGAGCCGGACACCGGCCCTCGGGTCCGGGTCAACCAGGTCGGCTACCTGCCGAAGGGGCCGAAGAAGGCGACCGTGGTCACCGAGGCGACCGCGGCGCTGCCCTGGCAGCTGCGCGACGGCGCCGGCCGGACCGTGGCGTCCGGACAGAGCACCCCGCGCGGCCTGGACCCCTCCTCCGGGCAGAACGTGCACACCGTCGACTTCGGCCGGTACACCCGGCCCGGCACCGGCTACACCCTCGTCGCGGACGGGGAGACCAGCCGGCCGTTCGACCTCGGCTACGCCTTCTACGAGCAGCTGCGCACCGACGCGCTCAAGTTCTACTACACCCAGCGCAGCGGCATCGAGATCTCCGAGGAGCTGCGCCCCGGCTACGGCCGCCCGGCCGGACACGTCGGAGCGGCGCCGAACCAGGGCGACACCCAGGTCCCCTGCCAGCCCGGCGTCTGCGACTACACCCTGGACGTCTCCGGCGGCTGGTACGACGCCGGCGACCACGGCAAGTACGTGGTCAACGGCGGCATCTCGGTGCACCAGCTGATGAGCGAGTACGAGCGCTCGCTGCGGGCCCCCACCGGGCAGCCGGGGCACCTCGGTGACCGAACGCTGGCCCTGCCGGAGAGCGGCAACCGGGTACCGGACATCCTCGACGAGGCGCGCTGGGAGCAGGAGTTCCTGCTCCGGATGCAGGTACCGGCGGGCAGGCCGCTCGCCGGCATGGCACACCACAAGATCCACGACGACTCGTGGACCGGCCTGCCGCTGCTGCCCCACCTGGACGACAAGCGGCGCGAGCTGCACCCGCCGTCCACCGCCGCCACGCTCAACCTGGCCGCCACCGCCGCCCAGGCGGCGCGGGTCTTCCAGCCGTACGACCGGGCGTTCGCGGCGCGGAACCTGGCCGCCGCGAAGACCGCCTGGGCCGCGGCGAAGGCAAACCCCGAGGTGTACGCCGACCCGGCGGACGCCAACGGCGGCGGCGCCTACAACGACCCCGACGTCAGCGACGAGTTCTACTGGGCGGCGGCGGAGCTGTACCTCAGCACCGGCGCGCCGGAGTACCGGGACTTCGTGCTCGCCTCGCCGCACCACACCGGCGACGTCTGGCGGGAGCGCGGGATGGACTGGGGCAACACCGCCGCGCTCGGCCGGCTCGACCTCGCCGTACTGCCCAGCGGGCTGCCCGACCGGGCCCGGGTCCGGGCCTCCGTGGCGCAGGGCGCGGACCGCTACCTGGCGACCCTGCGGGCCCACCCGTACGGCATCCCGTACAACCCCTCGGACAACCTCTGGGACTGGGGCTCCAACAACCTGATCATCAACAACGCGATCGTGCTGGCCACCGCGTTCGACCTGACCGGCGCCACCCGCTACCGGGACGGCGTGCTGGAGACCATGGACTACCTCTTCGGCCGCAACGCGCTCAACCAGTCGTACGTGACCGGCTACGGCGAGGTGGCCTCGCGCAACCAGCACAGCCGGTGGTACGCCCGCCAGCTCAACCCCGAGCTGCCCAACCCGCCCCGGGGCACCCTGTCCGGCGGGCCGAACTCGGCGATCCAGGACCCGGTCGCCCAGCAGAAGCTGCGCGGCTGTGCCCCGCAGTTCTGCTACATCGACGACATCGAGTCCTGGTCGACCAACGAGCTGACCATCAACTGGAACGCGCCACTGGCCTGGATCGCGGCCTTCGTCGCCGACCAGGACGCCGGCGGCGCCCCCCACCCCCGCCGCTGACCGAGGATGTAAGGAAGGGCCCCTTCTTATCGCTTTTTGTATAGGAAGGGCCCCTTCTTAACATCTGACGCGCGCCCCGGCCGGTGGTTCGGTCCACCGGCCGGGGCCCGCCCAGCTCACCTGGCCCGTTGTGGATGAGCTGGGTCCTCCCGTCGGGAACCCTGCGGCCTTCCGGTCGGAACGGCCACGTGCCCCTGTGCACAACGGCGTCCGGCGCCGTCGATCCGTTACAGCGGCTCCCAGCGTGGTTAAGCGGGGGCCCTTCCTCTACAAAAAGCGATAAGAAGGGGCCCTTCCTTACACCCCCGCCTCACAGGGTGTAGGTGCGGGTGACCAGGACCAGTTCCGAGTCGTGCGCGCCGACGACGCCCACCCCGGGCGGGCGCGGCCGGAACCCGGGCAGCCCGGTCAGGCCGTCGCTGCCGTCCGTCGCCCGGAGCCGGACCGCGCCGCCGCCGACGGGTTCGACCCGCAGTTCGATCTCGATGCCCTCCGGCGGCGGGGCGTGGAAGACCACGGAGAAGTCCGTACCGGCACCGACCTCGACCGGCCGTCCGGCGACGGTGGCGCCCCGCACGGTGGCGGTGGCCGGGTCGACGCCCAGCGTGGCCAGCCGTACCGGGCGCTGGGGGAGCAGCCGGACCCGGAGCGTACGCGGCCCGGCCGGGCCGGTGTCGGTGAGCAGGTCGAGTCGGGGCGGCGGCAGCGCGGCCGGCTGCGCCGGTCCGGCCCGCAGCGGCTCGCCGCCGAGCAGCGGGAACTGCCCGCCCACCCGTGCCGGCCCGTCCACGTACCGGTCCGTCCACGGCTGCGGATCGGTCTCGGCGCTGAGCCAGCGGGCGGTGCCGGTGTCGGCGTCCAGCGCGTACATCAGGTGGGTCGGCACGGGGTGCGCGGCGTCGAAGCGGTCCACGGCCAGCCCGACCCCGGCGCAGATCACCGTGCCGAGCGCCGCGGCCAGCGCCGGTACCGCGGCGGCCCGCCGGGCGCGCAGCGCGGCCATGCCCCGTTGCCCGCCGGCCGCCGGGTGCAGCAGGTCGAGTACCGGCAGGGCGGCCAGCCCGAGCAGGACCGCGACCAGCGCCGCGACGGCGCCCATCGCCATGCCGAGCGCCGGGAAGAGCAGGACGACGGTGGGCAGCAGCAGGAGCACCCCGACCGCGGCCCCGGCGGTCACCGCGACCACCGCCACGGGACTCTCGGCGCGGACCGCGAGGGCGGTCAGCCCGGCGACCGCGCCGGCCAGCGCCGGCAGCGTGGTCAGGTACGCCCCGCCGGGTGCGAGGAGGGCGAGCGGAACTCCGAGTACGGCCAGCCAGCCGAGCCCGGCGACGGCGAGTGCGGCCGGCCCGGTCCGCCGACGGGTCAGCGCGTACCAGCCGAACAGGACCGCGGCGGCCAGCGCCAGCACCGCCAGCCGGTACCACAGCGGGCGGTACGGGTCGAGCAGCGTGGCGTACCCGGGCCGGATCGTCGTGACCGCCGCCCAGAGCAGGTACGCCCCGGCCGGGGCGACCAGCAGCGGCACCAGGACCAGCCCGAGGCCGGCGCCCAGCCGGGGCCAGGAGAGGTACCCGCGTCGCCGGGACAGCCAGCCGAGCGCCGCGACGGCGAGGAGCGCGAGCACCGTCAGCGGCCAGGTGAGCCAGCCGGGGTACCGGACCAGCCCGCCCGGTACGGGGAAGTAGGTCGCGTCCCCGCCGGCCGGCAGGCCGGCCAGGTCGACCGCGCCGAACTCGCGGGCCAGGGCGAGGGTGTTGTCGCCGTGCTGCTGGAGGCTGCCCCGGTGCACGGCGGCCGGGGTGTCCAGCGGGGTGTGGTAGAGCGCCGCCCCGTCGATGTAGGCGGAGTTGAGCCCGGTGAACCCGTTGTCGAGGAAGGCGGTGAAGTCGGTGTCGTTGGGCAGCAGCCGGTAGATCTCGACGGCGAACGAGGTGCCCACCGGGTGCGGTGCGGCCCGGCCGAAGACGTCGACCAGGCCGGCGTTCCGGCGGGACGTCTCGAACATGATCACGGGACCGCTGCTGCCCCGCGCCTCCAGGTTGAGCACCACGCCGCCGTCGGCGGCCAGCGGGTGGTCGGCCGCGAACGCCGCCGCGCCGCAGAGGCAGGCCTCCTCGGCGTCGGTGAGGACGAAGACGATGTCGTTGCGCGGGCGCGGTCCGGCGGTGAGTGCGCGGGCCACCTCCAGGATCGCCGAGGTGCCGGCCGCGTCGTCGTTGCCGCCCGGCCCGACCTGGACCGAGTCGTAGTGCGCGACCAGGAAGATCCGCCCGGTCGGCGCGGTACCGGGCAGCCGGGCCACCACGTTGCGTACCCGGGCCAGGGTCGCGCCGCCCGCGCCGCCGCTGAGCTGGCCCGCCTCGCCGCCGACGGTGTCCTGGGTCTCCGGGGTGAGGCCCAGCTTCCGCAGCGCCTCCTCGATGTGGCGGCGGGCGCGCTCGGCCGCCGGGCTGCCGGCCACGTGCGTCTGCGCCGCGATCGTCTCCAGATGGGTGTACGCCCGCTCGGCGCTGAACGCCTCGACGGGCGCGTCGGCGCGCAGCGGTGCCGGGGGTCGCAGCCCGAGGAGCGCGGCGGCACCGACCGCCAGCAGCGCGCCGAGCGCCGCGACGGCGGCGAGCCGGCGGCGGCGCGGACGGGCGAGGGCGCGCTCGGCGGGTGGCTGGAGCGGGGTCGGCACGGGTGCCTCCAGGGGGGCCGGGGTGGGGGCGGCGAGTGCCATCATCGCCCGCCGCCCGCCGGCCGGCGCCCTCCGATCGGTCGGGCCGTGGCCGGTAACCCGGACGGCGATGCCATCGCATAGCGTGAGCTACATGTCTACTGCCGGGATCCCCGACCCCATCGCCGTGCTGCGGGACTTCGTCTCGCGGGTGGCGCCGTACGACCCCGAACCGGGCGCCGCGCCGGTCGGCACCGTCGAGGTCGGTTCCGGTGGGGCCGTGGAGCGGGTACCGCTCACCCCGCACCTGGCCCGGGCGCTCGGTGCGGCCCTGGCCGGTTACCGGGACCGGGCCGACCGGGGCACCTGCGCGAGCTGCGGCGGGCGTCGACTGGACGAGAACCTGCACTGCGCCGACTGCGGCCGGCTGCACGGGGTGCTCGGCGAGGTGATCGCGCACCAGGCCGAACGGATCCGCCGGCAGGCTCCGGCGGAGGCGGCGGACCGTACGGGATGAGTGCCGACCCGCGGGGGGCGGGACTCGGCGCCACCTGTGTTGTGTGGCAGCGTTGGGTGGTACAGGATCAGCCCGGCGATCGCGCGGCGTCCCGTGGAGGGCGCCGCCGGTCGCGGCCGGGGTACGACGGATCGGACTGGGGAGGCGCAGTGACCGAGCGGAGCGTCGTCGTCGGGCGACGGTCCGGATGGCGGGGAGCGGCGCGGTGACCGGCTCCTCCGTCGTACCGCCCCGGGTCTATCCGCACGGCGGGTACGGGCGGCATCCGAACCTGCCACCGGGGGAGCGGCTACGGGTCCTGCTCATCGAGGACGACGAGGGCGACGCGTTCCTGGTCCAGGAGTTGCTCACCGAGGCCGACGCGGCCATCGACCTGCTGCTCGCGACCAGCCTCACCGAGGCCCGGTCGCAGATCGGCGGGGTCGACTGCGTACTGCTCGACCTCGGTCTGCCGGACGCGCAGGGGCTGGACGGGCTCCGCCAGGTGCTCGGCATGTCCAGCGGCGCCGCCGTCTGCGTACTCACCGGGCGCTCCGACGAGCACCTGGGCATCGGCGCGGTGGCCGAGGGGGCCCAGGACTATCTGGTCAAGGGCCAGGTCGACGGGGTGCTGCTGGTCCGGGCGCTGCGCTACGCGGTCGAGCGGAAGCGGGCCGACGAGAACACCCGGCGGCTGCGCGAGGTGGAGCTGCGCCAGGCCGAGTCCGCCCGGTTGGAGCGCGGCCTGCTGCCGCAGCCGTTGATGGACACCGACCAGGTGGTGGTGCACACCTTCTACCGCCCGGGACGGCACGCGGCCCTGATCGGCGGGGACTTCTTCGACGTGGTGCAGACCACCCCGAACCGGCTCGACCTGATCGTCGGCGACGTCTGCGGGCACGGTGTGGACGAGGCGGCGCTCGGGGTCGAGCTGCGGGTCGCCTGGCGGGCCCTGGTGCTGGCCGGTGTCCCGGACGAGCAGGTGCTGCCGGCCCTGGAACAGGTGCTGATGAGCGAACGCTCGCTGCGGGAGATCTTCGCCACGGTGGCCGCCGTCCGGCTCGACCTGGCCGGCAACCGGGCCACCGTACGGCTCGGTGGGCATCCGCCGCCGCTGCTGCTCGCCGGCGGCCGGGTCGTCCCGGTCCCGGCCCCCACCGGCCTGCTGCTCGGGGTACGCCCGCAGCCGTCCGTCGCCTACGACCTGGAGTTCGACACCGATGACTGGTCTCTGCTGATGTACACCGACGGGTTGATCGAGGGTCGGATCGGCGAGGGCGACGACCGACTCGACGTGACCGGGCTGGCCGAGATGGTGGCCGATCCGGGCACCCGGGACGTGCCGCTGTCGGAGCTGCCCGGGTGGCTGGTCGGACGGGCCGAGGAGCGCAACGGCGGCCCCTTCTCCGACGACGTGGCGATGCTGCTGGTGAGCCGGGGGGCCGGCCGGTGATGGGACCGCGCAACTGGACCCTGCGCCGTCGGGTCACCGCGCTCTGTGTGGTGGTGGGTGTGGTGCTGGGCCTGCTCGCGGCCAGCGCGGCGGTGGTGGCGGCCAACAACCGGCAGCACCTGGATACCCTGCTCACCAAGACCGGTCCGCTGCGTACCGACGCGCAGGCGCTGCTCAGCTCCCTGGTCGACCAGCAGACCGGGGTCCGCGGCTTCGCGGTGACCGGCAACGAGGCGGATCTCGGGCCGTACCGTGCCGGGATGCGGCGCGAGGAGCAGCTGATCGCCTCGATGGACGCGCTGCTGGACGACCACCCCGGGATCCGCCGGCAGCTGCGGGTGGTGGAGGACCAGGCCCGGCAGTGGCGGGAGGTGGTGGCCGAGCCGGCCATCGCGGCGACCACGACGCGGGGGACCGGGGCCGGGCAGGCGCACCTGACCGCGCAGGGCAGCGAGCGCTTCACCGGGCTGCGCGGTGCGGTGGACGCGCTCCAGGCGTCGATCCTGGAGCTGCGCAACTCCGTCGCGGAGCAGGCCCGGAGTACCGGGAACACCCTGGTGCTGCTGCTGATCCTGGCCGCGATCGTGGTGCTGCTCGCCGGGCTGGCGCTGATGACCTCGCTGAACCGGCTGGTGATCGGCCCGGTGACGACGCTGGCCGCCCAGGTGCGGGAGGTCGCGGGCGGCCAGTACCAGCGCAGCATCGAGCATGTCGGGCCGCCGGAGCTGGCCCGGCTCGCCGTCGACGTGGACGCGATGCGCCAGCGGATCGCCGCCGACCTGACCGAGGTACGCGAGGCGCGCGAGCGGATCGAGTGGGTCAACAGCCAGTTGGAGAAGCAGGCCGAGGAACTGGTCCGGTCCAACCGGGATCTGGAGCAGTTCGCCTACGTCGCCTCGCACGACCTGCAGGAGCCGCTGCGCAAGGTGGCCAGCTTCTGCCAGCTCCTCCAGCGCCGGTACGCGGGTCAGCTCGACGAGCGCGCCGACCAGTACATCGCGTTCGCGGTCGACGGTGCCCAGCGCATGCAGCGCCTGATCAACGACCTGCTCGCCTTCTCCCGGATCGGCCGGATCACCAGCGGCTTCACCGAGGTCGACCTGAACCACGTGCTGGGCGAGGTGGCGGCGCAGACCGAGGCCACCCGCCAGTACGTCAAGGGCGAGCTGACCTGGTCGGATCTTCCGGTGGTCCGGGGCGAGGAGACCCTGTTGACCAACCTGCTGGTCAACCTGGTCAGCAATTCGCTGAAGTTCCGTCGGCCGGACAGCCCGCCGAGGGTGCACGTCTCGGCCCGGCGGGTCGGCGACGAGTGGGAGATCAGCTGCCAGGACAACGGCATCGGGATCGAGTCGGAGTTCGCCGACAAGATCTTCGTGATCTTCCAGCGGCTGCACGCCAAGGACGCCTATCCGGGCACCGGCATCGGGCTGGCGATCGTCAAGAAGATCGTCGAGTACCACGGCGGGCGGGTCTGGGCCGACTCGACGGTGCCGGAGGGCGCCGCGATCCGGTTCACCCTGCCGGCGGCGGCGGAGCTGGACCGTCCCGCCGAGCCCGCCGAGCCCGCCGAGCCCGCCGAGCCGGCCGGCTCCGAGCCGGGGGCGGCGGGCGCCTCCGCCTCGCCGCCGGTCGCCGGGGCGCCCGGCACCGACTCCTCCGACGCCGCCGCGGCCGACGAGCCGTCCGGTACGGATGCCGAACCCGCCCGTCCCGGGGGTGGCGCACGGCAGCGTACGGGCGAGCCGGCCCGGCCGGGCGACGGCATGAGGGAGAGTGTGGGATGACGGGACGGGCGAGTGAGGAGGGGCGATGACGGCGCCGGCTGATGGCAGGAGCCCGATCGAGGTGCTGCTGGTCGAGGACGATCCGGGCGACGTGCTGATGACGCAGGAGGCGTTCGAGGAGCACAAGCTGCGCAACCGGCTGACGGTGGTCTCCGACGGCGCCGCCGCGCTGGCCTACCTGCGCCGGGAGGGCGAGTACGCCGACGCGGTGGCCCCGGACCTGATCCTGCTCGACCTCAACCTGCCCCGGCGCGACGGCCGGGAGGTGCTGGAGGAGATCAAGAAGGACGAGCAGCTCTGCCGGATCCCGGTGGTGGTGCTGACCACCTCGGGCGCCGACGAGGACATCCTGCGCAGCTACCAGTTGCACGCGAACGCGTACGTCACCAAGCCGGTGGACTTCGAGCGGTTCATCTCGGTGGTGCGCCAGATCGACGAGTTCTTCGTGAGCGTCGTGAAACTTCCGCCCCGTGGCTGACGGCCCGGTCGGCGAGCTGCCCGCCGGCCTGCTCGACGAGGTGGCCGCCCTGATGCGCCGGGTCGCCGAGACCGCCATCCTGCCGGTGTTCCGCAAGCTGGGCGAGTCCGACGTGCTGGAGAAGGCGCCGGGCGAGGTGGTGACGGTCGCGGACCGCGAGGCCGAGAAGATCCTGGAGAGCGAGCTCCGTCGGCTGCTCCCCGGCTCCCAGGTGGTCGGCGAGGAGGGTGTGGCGGCCGATCCCGGGGTGCTGGACCGGCTCGCGGACTCCCGGCCGGTCTGGATCGTCGATCCGCTGGACGGCACGGCCAACTTCGCGGCCGGCCGGGAGCCCTTCGCGGTGATGGTCGCGTTGCGGCGCGCCGGGGTGACCGAGGCCAGTTGGATCCTCGACCCGGTGGCGGACAGCCTGGCGGTGGCCCGGGCCGGTGCCGGGGCGCGGATCGGCGGGGAGGCGGTGCGCGCCACGCCGGAGGCGGTGCCGCTGGAGGCGCTGCGCGGGGTGCTCGGGACCCGTTTCCTCCCGCCGGAGCTGCGCGAACGGATGCGGCACGGCGTGGCGCGGATCGGCGAGGTGTTGTCCGGGCAGCACTGCGCGGGCCGGGAGTATCCCGACATCGTGCTCGGTCGACAGCAGTTCGCCCTCTTCTGGCGGACGCTGCCCTGGGACCACGTGCCCGGTGCGCTGCTGGTGCAGGAGGCCGGCGGGGTGGCGCGGCGGCTCGACGGCGGCCCGTACGACCCGTGCGACGGGCGGAAGGGGCTGCTGGTCGCGGCCAACGAACGGATCTGGACCGTCGTGCACGACGCGCTGATGAACGGCGGATGAGGCGACACCCGGTCCTGTTCGTGGTATTACGCCGGTAGATGTCCGGGCCGACAGGCCGGCTCCGTTCCGGTATTCTGGCCGGCGGTCTCCGACAGGTGGGCACCCCACCGGGTGCCGGCGGCGACCGCCGCCGCACGGGCACTGTGGACGACCGGGGGTCGGGCGGCCGACGGAAGGAACGGCTTTCGTGCGTATGACGGCCATCGCCCGTCGCCAGGGCCCGCGCCGGGTCACGGCGCTGCTCGCCGCCGCCGCGGTCCTGGTCACGGCACCCGCGCTCCTCGTCACGACGGCGCGGCCCACCCCGGTGCTCGCCGCGCCGAGCAGCCCCGGTGACGAGGGCGGCACCAAGAAGCTCCGCGACGCGCTGGAGGCGGCCTCGAAGGGGCACGTCGAGGCCAGCGCCCGGTTGCAGAACTCCAAGAAGCGGCAGGTGCGGCTCGGCACCCAGCTCAAGGAGGTCGAGGAGCGGATCACGGTGCTCACCGAGGAGGTCGGGGTGATCGCCGCCGAGTCGTACCGCACCGGCCGGCTCACCCCGGTGTCGGCGCTGCTCAACAGCGCCTCGCCCGACGCGTTCCTGGAGCGCGCCGCCGGCCTCGACATGATCGCCCAGCGCAACGACCGGCAGCTCCGGCTGCTCGGCGAGTCGCTGGACCAGGCCGCCCGGGCCAAGGCGGCGATCGACGCCGAGGTCAAGGAGCAGGCCCGGCAGGTGGCGGTCATCGCCCGGAAGAAGAAGGACGCCGAGAAGGCGCTCGCGGCCGTGGGCGGCAACCCGACCGGCGGGTTCATCAGCGCCAACTCGCCGCTGGCGAAGTCCGCGCCGCGCAACTCCGACGGCTCCTGGCCCAGGGAGTCCTGCACCATCAACGACCCCACCACCTCCGGCTGCATCACCCCGCGCACCCTGCACGCGCTCCGGCAGGCCGAGGCGAACGGCTACCGGCGGCACACCTCCTGCCACCGCAGCGGCGGCGGCGGTGAGCACCCGAAGGGGCGGGCCTGTGACTTCTCCGCCGCCGCCGGCGGGTTCAAGAACGAGAGCGCGACCGGTGGGGACCGGAGCTACGGCGACGCGGTGGCCTCGTTCTACGTCAAGAACGCCGGCCGGCTCGGCGTGATGTACGTGATCTGGTACCGGAAGATCTGGATGCCCGGTACCGGGTGGCGCTCCTACAGCGGGGGTGGCAGCCCGGCCGCCGACCACACGAACCACGTTCATCTCTCGATGTTGTAGCCCGGAGCCGCCGGAGGACTGCGTACCATCGCTGCGATGGACTCTTCACCACCGGATGTAGCCGACGTCCGCCCGGTGTCCCCCGGCGGCACCGCCGGCTCCCACCGGCCGTTGCCCCCGGCGCTCGCCGCCACCCTGGTCTTCCTCTCCAGCGGGGCGGTGCTCGTACTGGAGACGGCGTCACTGCGGCTGGTCGGCCCGTACGTCGGGGTCACCCTTCAGGTCACCAGCTCGGTGATCGGGGTGGCGCTGGCCGCGATCGCGTACGGCGCCTGGCTGGGCGGGTGGCTCGCCGACCGGCGCGACCCGCGCGGACTGCTCGCCCCGGCGCTCGTGCTGGCCGCCATCGCCACCGCACTCACCCTGCCGATCGTGCGGTACGCGGGCGAGGTGCTGCGTGGTGGCGCCGCCGTCGGCATCCTGCTGCTCGCCTCGCTGGCGATCTTCCTGCCGGCCGCGCTGCTCGCCGCCGTCACGCCGCTGGTGGTGAAGTTGCAGCTCGGCGACCTGCGCCGGACCGGCCAGGTGGTGGGCCGGCTCTCCAGCATCGGCACCCTGGGCGCGATCACCGCCACCCTGGGCACCGGGTTCGTGCTGGTCGCGGCCCTGCCGAGCACCGCGATCGTGGTGGGTCTCGCCGTGCTGCTCGGGCTGGCCGGGCTCGGGCTCGCCGGCTACCTGCACCGGGTCGGCGGCACCGCACTGCCCCGGCGGTCCCGGGCCACCGCGGCGCTCGCGGTGCTGGGCCTGGCCGGCGCCTCCGTCTCCAGCGTCGCACCCAACCCCTGCGACGTGGAGACCGCCTACCACTGCGCCTCGGTGGAGGCGGACCCGGGGAACTCGACCGGGCGCTACCTGGTGCTCAACTCGGCCTGGCACTCCTACGTGGACCTCGCCGACCCGACGCACCTCGAATTCGAGTACACCCGCTGGTTCGGCGCGGTCGCCGACGTGGCGGCGCCGCCGGGGCGCGCGCTGGACGTCGTACACCTCGGGGGTGGTGGCTTCACGATGCCGCGCTACCTGACCGCGACCCGGCCCGGCACGGACAACGAGGTGTACGAGATCGACGGCGAGCTGGTCGAGCTGGGCCGCCGCGAGTTGGCCGTGCGCACCGGCCCCGAGCTGCGGGCGCGGGTCGGCGACGCCCGGATGCTGATCGGGACGCGGCCCGCCCACAGCGCCGACCTGGTGGTCGGGGACGCGTTCGGACACCTGGTGGTGCCCTGGCACCTGGCGACCCGGGAGATGGCCGCCGAGGTCGCCCGGGTGCTCCGCCCCGGCGGCGTCTACATGCAGAACGTCATCGACCACCCGCCGCTGCGGTTCATCCGGGCCGAACTGGCCACGGTGGCGGCGGAGTTTCCGCACACCGCGCTGATCGCCCCGCCGGCCGCGATCTCCGGGGCGCAGGGCGCCAACTTCGTGATCGTCGGCTCCGACGCGCCGCTGCGGCTCGACGTGCTCCGGCAACGCCTCGACACCTCGGTCGACGCGCCGGTCACGCTGCTGGCCGGCACCGAACTCGACCACTTCGTCGACGACGCGATGGTGCTCACCGACGAGTACGCCCCGGTCGACCAGCTCCTCGCCACCGCCTGACCGGCCCGGCGGGCCGCGCGGCGCACACCGCCGGAACCGGCGGGACGACCGCCGTTTCCCGGCGGTTCGCGACAGTTTCTCGCGAAGAGGTGTAGCCGGAGGTCCGTCCGGGCAAAGAAAATCGTCATGGGTGGGGTGGCGTCACCGGGACCGGGTGGCGAGTGAGGTGGAATCGCCATGACGGGTACGGGTCGGTGGACAGCGGCGGACGAGGACGCGATCGAACTGCTGGGCGACCGGTACCGGTTGATCGAACAGCTCGGCGTCGGCGGCATGGCGGTGGTCTGGCGGGGCTACGACGAACTGCTCGGCCGCCCGGTGGCGGTCAAGATGCTGGCCTCGCGGCTGGCCAACGACCGCGCCTTCCGGCACCGCATCCGGGCCGAGGCCCGGGCCGCCGCGCGGCTCTGCCACCCACACATCGTCGGGGTGTACGACTACGGCGAGTCGGCACGCTCCGGCCGGACCGTGCCGTACGTGGTGATGGAACTCGTCGACGGAGACTCCCTGGCGAGCCGGTTCGCCCGGCAGGGCCGGCTGCCCTGGCGCGAGGCGGTCACCATCTGCGCCCAGGTGGCCGCGGCGCTGGCCGCCGCACACGTACGCGGCGTGGTGCACCGGGACATCACCCCGGGCAACGTGATGCTCACCCCGATGGGCGCCAAGGTCGTCGACTTCGGCATCTCCGCCCTGGTCGGTGAGCGGGAGGCGGGACCCGACGGGCACCTCTTCGGCACGCCCGCGTACCTCGCCCCGGAGCGGCTGGACCAGGGGGAGGTCTCGCCCGCCACCGACGTGTACGCGCTGGGGCTGCTGCTGCACCGCGCGTTGGCCGGGCGGCTGCCGTGGCGGGCGAAGACCCGTACCGAGATGCTCCGGGCCCACCTGCGGGAGGCACCGGAACCGCTGCCCCCGCTGCCCGGACTGCCCGACGAGGTCGCCGCGCTCACCACCGCCTGCCTGGCCAAGTCCCCGGCGGACCGCCCGCACAGCGTCGAGGTGGCCCGTACCCTGGCCGCGGCCGCCGGGGTGGCGGTGGCGGTGCCGGCGCTGCCCGTACCGTCCGGGGCGGACCCGGCGGCGGCCGACGACGGGGCGGCGCTCTCCACCGCCAACACGACGATCCTGCCCTGGTCGACCGCGACCGGCGCGCTCCCACTGCCCGGGGCCCGCCGGGGCCGCCCGGCCCTGGCCGGCACCGACCGGACCCGGGCCGTGGCGGTCGCCGCCGGCCTGATCGCGGTGACCGGGCTGATCTGGGCCGGTACCGGGGGTTCCAGCAGTCCGGCCGACGGCGGGCAGCGGACCGACCTGGCGCTGGGCGGCGAGAGCACCTGCCAGGTCGACTACGCGCTGCGGACCGATTCCGGCCGCGCCTTCCGGGCCGACCTCACGGTCACCAACACCGGCGTCGCGCCGATCCCGGACTGGGCGGTCACCTTCGCCTTCCCCGGCGACCAGATGCTGACCCGCAACCCGACGTCCGGCTCGGGCCAGCAGGGCCGGGAGGTGTCGATCCGGCCGGAGCCGGGCGGCCCCGAGACGACACTTCCGGCCGGCGGCGAGGCCCGGTTCGAGCTCACCGGCACGTACGCGGGGGCCAACCCGCTGCCGGTCGAGTTCCGTCTCGCCGGCGCGCCCTGCCGGGCCCGGGTCACCGGGGTGAGCGGGGAACCGGTGGACGCCGGCGGCGTCGCGGCGGGTGCGGTGGCCCCGGTCAGCTCCCCGACCGACTCGGGCACCCAGGGCGCCGGCGCCAGCCCGGACGGGCGTACCGGGACCGGCACCGGCACCGGCGAGGGGTCCGGACAGAGCGCGAAGCCGAAGCCGAAGAAGCCGGCCGCGAAGCCCGGCAAGGCGCCGGGCAAGGGCCAGCACCCGGGCGGCAACGGCGAGGACTCCGACGACGACGAGGATTCCGGCGACGAGGAGGAGTCCGGCGACGAGGGCTCCGGCGACGAGGACGAGGACGAGGGTTCGGAGGACGGCGAGAACTGACCGCCGTCGCGGGTGGGCGGCGCCGACACAGCCGCCGGGGATCGGCCGGGGCGTCCGGCCCCGGGTACCCGGCGTACCGGCCGGGACCGGGCGACCGCTGTCTGCGCCAGCCATCCCCGCACCGCTACTTGTGGGTTTCCGCCACATGGCACGTGCGGGACGTCACTCCTACCGTGAGCCGACGATGCTCTTCCCAACCCCTCACGTGGAGCGATGATGACGGTCCGGACGACACGGCGCGTGCCTGTCACCGCCGCTGCGACACGGCGCGTGCCTGTCACCGCCGCTGCGACACGGCGCGTGCCTGTCACCGCCGCTACGAGACGGCGCGTGCTCGTCACCGCCACCACGGCGCTGGCCGTGGCGTTCGCCGCGACGGCCTGCGGCAGCCCGCAGGAGACCGCGACCGGGGGCGGCGACGGCGCCGCGCCGGTCAGGGTCGGCCTGGTCTACTCCCAGTCGGGCGCGCTGGCCAGCTACGGCAAGCAGTACATCGAAGGCTTCCGGGCCGGCCTGTCGTACGCCACGAACGGCACCAACAAGATCGGCGAGCGTACGGTCGAGGTGACCGAGGTCGACGACGCGGGTGACCCGGCGAAGGCGGTCTCCGCGGCAAAGGACCTGATCGGCAAGGGCTACCGGATCCTCGCCGGCTCGACCGCCTCCGGGGTCGCCCTCCAGGTCGCCCCGATCGCCGCCCAGAACAAGGTGCTCTTCATCTCCGGCCCGGCCGCCACCGACGGCGTGACCGGGGTCAACAAGTACACCTTCCGCTCCGGCCGGCAGTCGTACCAGGACGTGATGACCGCGAAGTCCTTCATCGGTGACGCCACCGGCAAGAAGGTCGTCGTCTTCGCCCAGGACAGCGCGTTCGGCAAGAGCAACGAGGCGGCCGTCAAGGCGGTCATCGGCGCCGCGGGCGCCACCGTGACCAGTGTGCTGGCGCCGGCCAGCGCGACCGACTTCACGCCGTTCGCCAGCCAGCTCACCTCGGCCGGGCCGGACCTGCTCTTCGTCGCCTGGGCCGGCACCTCCGCCCCGGCGATGTGGCAGACCCTCGACCAGCAGGGCGTGCTCGGCTCGACCACGGTCGTCACCGGGCTGGACATCCGGGCCTCCTGGCCGACCTTCGGCGCGGCCGGCAGCAAGATCTCCTTCCTCTCGCACTTCTTCGACGCCGCCGCCGACAACCCCGCGGCGAAGGCCGCCAGGGCCACCGTGCCGGGCGGGTCGCTGGACCTGTTCCACCCCGACGGCTTCACCGCCGCGCAGATGGTCGTCCGCGCCGCGCAGGAAGGTGGCGACGACGTCGACAGGATGGTGACCGCGCTGGAGGGCTGGAGCTTCGACGGGGTCAAGGGCAGGATGACCGTCCGGGCCGAGGACCACGCGCTGCTGCAACCGATGTTCCAGGCCAGGCTCGGCGGCGCCGGTGAGGCGATCAAGGCCGACCCGCAGAAGGTGCTGACGCCGGACGAGACGGCGCCGCCGGCCGTACCGATGAAGGGCTGAGCGGTGCTCGCCACCCGCGACCTGACCTGGCGGATCGGCGAGGTAGCCATCGTGGACGGCGTCGACCTGGACCTGGCACCGGGGGAGTTCCTCGGCGTGATCGGTCCCAACGGCGCCGGCAAGACCTCGCTGTTCAACCTCGTCTCCGGACTGCGCCGGCCCACCGCCGGGCAGGTGCTGCTGGACGGCACCGACATCAGCGCCCTGCCGCCGCACCGGCGGGCCCGGCTCGGCCTGGGCCGGACCTTCCAGTCCTCGTCGGTCTTCGGCTCGCTGAGCGTGCGGGAGAACGTCCGGCTCGCCGTACAGGCGCGGCGTGGCGGGTCCATGCGGCTGTGGCGGCGGGCGGCGGCCGACCGGGACGTGCTCGCCGCCGCCGACGCGGTGCTGGACCGGGTCGGCCTGGGACACCGGGGTACGGCGCAGGCCGGCACGCTCGCGCACGGCGAGAAACGCAAGCTGGAGATCGCGCTGCTGCTCGCCGGCGAGCCGAGGGTGATGCTCCTCGACGAGCCGATGGCCGGGGTGAGCGCCGAGGACGTGCCGGAGCTGGTCGCGGTCATCCGGTCGCTCACCGGCGAGCAGGGGCGGTCGGTGCTGATGGTCGAGCACCACATGGACGTCATCCTCGGGCTCGCCGACCGGATCGCGGTGATGCACCACGGCGCGCTGCTCGCCTGCGACGTACCCGCGACCGTGATGGCCAACCCCGTGGTGCAGGAGGCGTACCTAGGTGAGTCGCTGTGACCAGTCCCGCTGACCCGCGGCACGAGCCGATCCTGACGGTGGCGGACCTGTCGGTACGCATCGCCGGGCTGCACATCCTCCAGGGGGTCTCCTTCACGGTCGCCCCCCGCGGGGTGACCGTGCTGCTCGGCCGCAACGGGGTCGGCAAGACCACGACCCTGCGGGCCGTCCTCGGCCTGACGCCGCGCGGCGGCGAGGTGCGCGGCACGGTACGGATGGCCGGGCGCTCGCTGACCGGCGAGTCGACCCACCGGCTGGTCCGGGCCGGGCTGGGCTACGTGCCGGAGGACCGGTGCGTCTTCGCCGGCCTCACCGTCGCCGAGAACCTGCGGCTGGCCGAGCGCCGCTCCGGCGTCGCCGCTCCCGGGGTCGGCGACACCGCCGCCGTCGGCCGCGCGGTCCCGGACTACGACCGGGTGTACGAGCTCTTCCCGGAGCTGAAGCGGCGGGGCCGGCAGCGGGCCGGCTCGCTCTCCGGCGGGCAGCAGCAGATGCTCGCCATCGGCCGGGTGCTGCTCAACGACAACCGGCTGCTGCTGGTCGACGAGCCGACCAAGGGGCTCGCCCCGAAGGTGGTGACCGAGGTGGCCGAGGTGCTGGAGCGGGTCGCGGTCGCCGTACCGGTGCTGCTGGTCGAACAGAACCTGGCCGTGGTACGCCGGCTGGCCCGCGACGCGGTGGTGCTGGCCGCCGGCCGGGTCGCCTGGACCGGCGACGCCGGCGGACTGTTGCGGGAGACGGAGTTGACCAGATCCCTGCTCGGCGTCGGGACGCACGGCGAGACCGCCGCCCCGGCGGAGCGCGCGGCCACCGGCGCCGTTCCCGCCCCGGCGGATGCCACCGGGGAGGTGGCCGGTCGATGAGCACCGTCGTGCTGCTGACGCTGACCGGGCTCGGGCTGGCCGCGCTCTACTTCCTGGTCGCCTCCGGGCTCTCCCTCGTGTTCGGCCTCGCCGACGTGCTCAACTTCGCGCACGGGCTGTTCCTCTCCGTCGGGGCGTACGCCACCTGGTGGGCCGCGGGGAACCTGCCCGGCGCGGGCGCGCACGGCCTCGGCTTTGTCCTCGCGGTCGCCTTCGGCGTGGTCGCCGGGGCGGTGGTGGGGATCGCCGTCGAGCTGGTGATGATCCGGCCGCTCTACTCCCGCACGATCGAGCAGGTACTGGTCACGGTCGGGCTCTCCCTGGCCGGGGTCGCGTTGCTCCAGGCGACCTGGGGTGCGGACCCGCGCCCGTTCCCCCGCCCCGACTGGACCCAGCGGGTCACGTCGGTGCTCGGCGCCAAGGTGCCGAACTCGGGGATCCTGCTCATCCTCGCCGCCGCGGCGGTACTGGCCGCCCTGCTCGGCTTCCTCCGCTACACCCGGTACGGCCTGATCATCCGGGCCGGGGTGGAGAACCGGGAGATGGTCACCGCGCTCGGCATCGACGTGCGGAAGGCGTTCACCCTGGTCTTCGCCATCGGTGGAGCCGCCGCCGCGCTGGCCGGCGCACTCGGCGGGGTCTACTTCGGCTCGGTCTCGCCCAGCCAGGGCGGCTCGCTGCTGATCTTCGCCTTCATCGTGGTGGTGATCGGCGGGATGGGCTCGGTCGTCGGCTCCGCGTACGCGGCGGTCGCCGTCGGCCTGCTCCAGCAGTTCGTGAACTACTACGGCACCTCCGGAGCGGGGGACATCTGCGTGGTCGCGCTGCTGGCGGCCGTGCTGCTGTTCCGCCCACAGGGCATCGCCGGAAGGGCGGCAACGACATGACCGACGTGAGGACGGCGGCGGCCACCCCGCCCGCCGCGCCGCCGCCCGCCGACCCCGGGCCGGCACCCCGCCGGGGTTGGCGGTCGGCCCTGCGGCCCTGGGTCCCGCTGCTGGCGCTGCTGCTCTTCGCGGTGCTGCCGTACTCGACGCTGAGCCTGCCCGGGGTCTTCGACGGGCCGCTCAACGCCCCCGGCACCCTGCAACTGCTCGCCATCTGCCTCGTCTTCGGCGGCCTGGCGGCCGGGTACGACCTGCTCTTCGGCCGGACCGGGATGCTCTCCTTCGGCCACGCGCTCTACTTCGCGGCGGGCGTCTACGGCATCGACATCCTGGTGACCCGGGTGGGGCTGCCGCTGTGGTCGGCGGCGCTGCTGACCCTGACCGGCGGCACCATCCTGGCCGCGCTGCTCGGCGCGGTGGCGCTGCGCACCGCCGGCATCGCGTTCGCCATGGTGACCCTCGCGTTCGCCCAGGTCGGTGCGATCCTGGTGGCCCGGGACTTCGGCGGGCTGACCGGCGGCGAGGAGGGCCTGCCGCTGGATGTCTCCGGGCTGCCGGAGCTGCTGGTCGGGGTCACCAACACGGTCAACCTGTACTGGCTGGCGCTGGCGTACCTGGCGCTGGTGGTCTTCGTGGTGCACCGGGTGGCCGCCTCGCCGACCGGGCGGGTGCTGGCGGGACTGCGCGACGACGAGCGGCGGATCGGCGTCCTCGGGCTCGACCCGTACCGGTACAAACTCGTCGCGTTCACCCTGGCTGGTGGCCTCGCCACGGCCGGCGGGGTGATCTACTGCCTGCTGGTCGGGGGCGCGTCCCCGCACGTCACCTCGTCCGAGTTGACGCTCTCGCTACTGGTCATGGTGGTGCTGGGCGGGCCGGGTACCCGGTGGGGCCCGGTGCTCGGCGGGATGCTCTACATGTACCTCGACCACCGGCTCACCGCCTTCGGCACCTCGTCGGCGGTGGACTCGCTGCCGGGCGTACTGAGCGGACCGCTGTCCCAGCCGCTCTTCGTACTCGGCACGGTCTTCATCCTGGCGGTCTACTTCTTCCCCGGTGGGCTGGCCGGGCTGGCCTCCCGGCTCGGGCCACTGCGCTCGGCGCTGGCGTCCCGCCGCCACCCCCCGACCTGACCCCGGCCGATCCCATGATCGCGTAAAGTCCGGCTCGCTCTGGGCGGCCGGACTATACGCGATCATGGGATCTGTCCGGGGGCGGCGGGCGCTGCTGGTGGGTGAGGTCGGCGGCCGCTGGTAGAAATGCCGCATGAGCGAGGACCGGAGCGCGGTACGGGAGCGGGCCGAGGCGGTGCTGCGTCGGCTGGCCGGCGAGCACGCCCGGCTCCGTGAGGACCAGTGGCGGGCCATCGAGGCGCTGGTGGTCGACAAGCGCCGGGTGCTCTGCGTCCAGCGGACCGGCTGGGGCAAGTCGGCCGTCTACTTCGTGGCCACCGCGCTGCTCCGCCCCGCCGAAACGGCGGGCGCCACTCAAGCGGCGGGCGGCACTGGTGCAGCGGGTGCCCCGGGTGGAGCGGCGGGCAGCCCGGCCGGGCCGACCGTGATCGTCTCGCCGTTGCTCGCGCTGATGCGCAACCAGGTCGAGGCGGCGGCCCGGGCCGGCATCCGGGCGCGCACCATCAACTCCGCCAACCTGGACGAGTGGGACGAAATCGCGGCGGAGATCGCCGCCGGCACCGTCGACGTCCTGCTGATCAGCCCCGAGCGGCTCAACAACCCGGACTTCCGGGACGGCGTACTGCCCCGGCTGGCCGCGACCACCGGGCTGCTGGTGGTGGACGAGGCGCACTGCGTCTCCGACTGGGGGCACGACTTCCGGCCGGACTACCGGCGGCTGCGTACCTTCCTGGCCGGGCTGCCCGCCGGGACCCCGGTGCTGGCCACCACCGCCACCGCCAACAGCCGGGTCACCGACGACGTGGCGGAGCAGCTCGGTGACGCCCTGGTGCTGCGGGGCACGCTGGACCGCGAGTCGCTGCGGCTGTCCGTACTCGATCTGCCGAGCCCGGCGCACCGGCTCGGCTGGCTGGCCGACCACCTCGACCGGCTCACCGGCTCGGGGATCATCTACACCCTGACCGTCGCGGCGGCCGGCGAGACCGCCGAGTTCCTGCGCTCCCGGGGGTACGCCGTGGCGACCTACACCGGCCAGGCGGAGGACTCCGACCGGCGGGCGGCCGAGCGTGACCTGCTGGACAACAAGCTCAAGGCCCTGGTCGCGACCTCGGCCCTGGGGATGGGGTTCGACAAGCCCGACCTGGGGTTCGTGGTGCACCTGGGCGCTCCGCCGTCGCCGATCGCCTACTACCAGCAGGTCGGCCGGGCCGGCCGGGCCGTCGCGCACGCGGACGTGGTGCTGCTGCCCGGCGCGGAGGACCAGGCGATCTGGCGGTACTTCGCCTCGCTCGCCTTCCCGCCGGAGGAGCAGGTGCGGGCGGTGCTCGCCGCGCTGCCGACCGACCGTCCGCTCTCCACCGCCGCGCTCGAACCGATCGTCGACCTGCGCCGGGCCCGGCTGGAGATGATGCTGAAGGTGCTCGACGTCGACGGCGCGGTACGCCGGGTCCGGGGCGGTTGGGTCGGCACCGGCGAGCCCTGGCACTACGACGTGGCCCGGTTGCGCCGGGTGGCCGAGGCCCGCACCGCCGAACAGCAGGCCATGCGGGAGTACGTCGACACCGCCGGTTGCCGGATGCAGTTCCTGCGGCGCTGCCTGGACGACCCGGGGGCGACCCCGTGTGGCCGCTGCGACCGGTGCGGCGGGCCGGACCTCGGCGCCGAGGTCTCCGCGCCGGCACTCGCCGCCGCGCAGGCGTTCCTCGGCCGGCCCGGGATGGAGATCGCGCCGAAGAAGCTCTGGCCCACCGGTCTGGAGGCGGTCGGCGTCCCGTTGCGCGGCAGGATCGGACCGGCCGAGCAGGCGCTGCCCGGCCGGGCCGTCGGGCGCCTCTCCGACCTGGGCTGGGGCGGGCGGCTGCGTGGCCTCGTCGGCCCGGACGCCCCCGACGCGGAGCTGCCGGACGACGTGGCCGCCGCCGTGATCGAGGTGCTGAAGGCGTGGGCACACGGGGACGCCCCGTGGCCGGCCCGGCCGGTCGGGGTGGTCGCGGTCGGATCGCGGCGCCGGCCCCGGCTGGTGCGGGGGCTGGCCGGGCGGATCGCCGAGGTGGGTCGGCTGCCCCTGCTCGGCGAGGTGCCGGCCCGGTCGGCGGAGTCGGCCGGCGGTGGGCCGCGGGGCAACAGCGCCCAGCGGGTACGCGCGCTGCACGGCGCCTTCGCCCTGCCCGATCCGCTGGCCGAGGCGCTGGCCGGGGTGACCGGCCCGGTGCTGCTCGTCGACGACCTGGTCGATTCGGGGTGGACGATGACGATGCTCGCCCGCCTGCTGCGGCAGGCCGGCGCGCCGGGCGTGCTGCCGCTGACCCTCGCGGTCGCCGGATAGCGGCTCTCGTCGTCGCGCCGACGTGGTCGCCGGCCAGCGGCTGTCCTCGTCGCGCCGACGTCGTCGCCGGCTGGGTGGGCCGTCAGCCGGGTGGGCCGTCAGCCTGGGCGGCCGTAGCCGCGGATCGGCTGGTAGTCGACCCGTTCGACGCGGATCCGGGTGCCGCTACGGGGCGCGTGGATGATCTTCCCGGCGCCGATGTAGATCCCGACGTGGTGGATGTCGCGGTAGTAGAAGACGAGGTCGCCGGGGCTTCGAGCGGCCCGGCTGACCCGGGTCACCGCCCCCCACTGCCGGGCCGCGTTGTGTGGCAGCCGTACGCCGGCCGCCCGCCAGGCCGCCGCCGTCAGGCCCGAGCAGTCGTAGCCGTCCGGCCCCTCCCCGCCCCAGCGGTAGTGCTTGCCGAGCTGCGCGTACGCGAACCGTACGGCCTTGCCGGCGGCGCCGCTGACCGGCACGGGGATCCGGGGCGCGGCCTCGTCCGGCCGGTCGCCGTCGGGGTCGGGGAGCAGGGCGAGCCGTTCGATCTCGCGTTCGATCCGCAGCTTGCGGTCGGCGAGCTGCCGCTGCTGGCCACGCTGCCGGGTGAGCAGGGCCTCGGCGGCGTCCCGGGCGTCGGCCAGCCGGGTGTGCGACTCGCTGAGTGCCCCGATGGCGCGGCGCTGTTCCCTGGTCAGCCGGTCCAGCAACAGCAGCGGATCCACCAGGTTGTCGCCCCGGGTGGCGCCGATCAGCGCGCCGATGAAGCCCAGTGAGCCGGTGTCGCCGGTGCGGTAGGCGCGGGCCGCCATCACGCTGACCTCGGTACGGAGAGTCTCGATCGACCCTTCCAGCGCCACCATCTCCTCGGCGAGGGCGGCGCTGCGTGTCCGGGTCTCGCGCAGGTCCTCCCGGAGGTCGTTGTACTGCTCGATGACGACTTCCAACTGCTCCGCCGCGACGCTGAGTCGATCTTCAACTGGTTCGGCGAGGGTTGCCCGGCCCGGTGTCGGGGCGAGCGCGAGTGCCACGGTCACCCCGGCGGCGAGGGCGGCGGCACGACATGGCAATGCGGAGGTCGGCACGAGGGGTTCAACGATCGATGGCCCGTCAAGGCCACGCGCTGAAATACGTCAATTACTTTCTGTGCTCCTCCTGGTCCGCCGGCGGCGCCGCCCGCAGCGCCCCGTCCCGGTCGGCGCGGCCCGTGACCGGAGGTGCATGCCGTGGTGGCCGGCGGGTAGCCTCCCCGGCATGAGCTGGAAGCGGTGGTCCGGGTGAGCGCGGAGCGGCCGGTGGCGGCGGCGGAGCATTCTCCGGACCGGGCCGGGCCCGACCGGGCGGTCCCCGGCCGGGGGACCCGCGACCGGACCGGGCCGGTCGCCGGGGCCGGGCGGCCCGACGGCGGGAGCGTGCGGCTCGCACTCACCCTCGGCGGTCTGGTGCTCGCACTGCTCGCCGGGTTCGGGCTCGGCCGCCTGGACACCGGCGCCGCCGGCTCGCCCGCCGGGCGCCCGCTGGCGGAAGCCGCCGCCGACCACACCCATCCGGCCGGTACGGCCCCGCACGAGCATCCGACCGGTGGTACCGCCCCGGCCGGTGGTGCCGACGTCGGCGGCCTGTCGCTGAGTTCGGCCGGATACACGCTGGTCCCGACGGGTACGGCCCTGCCGGTCGGGCGCCGCACCGACTTCCGGTTCCAGGTACGGGGCGCGGATCGCCGGCCGGTGACCGGTTTCGCCGTGGTGCACGACAAGCCGATGCACCTGATCGTGGCCCGGCGCGACCTCTCCGGTTACCAGCACCTGCACCCGACGATGGCCTCCGACGGCACCTGGAGCGTGCCGGTGCTGCTGCCCGCCGCGGGGATCTGGCGGGCGTACGCCGACTTCACCGCCCTGGACAGCGCCGGGGGGCAGCACCCGGTCACCCTCGGCGTCGACCTGGTGGCGGCCGGTTCGTACGCCCCGCGGGCGCTTCCACCGCCGGCCCGGGAGGCCACGGTCGACGGGTTCACCGTCACCTACGAGGGCACGCCGCAGGTGGGTGCCACCCAGCCGCTGCTGTTCCGGGTCTTCTCCGGTGGCAACCCGGTGACCGCGCTGGAGCCCTACCTCGGCGCGTACGGGCACCTGGTGGCGCTGCGCGAGGGCGACCTGGGCTACGTGCACGTCCATCCGGAGCCCGAGCTGGCCAACGGGGCGGTGAAGTTCTGGCTGGCCGCGCCGAGTGCCGGCCGGTACCGCCTCTATCTCGACTTCCAGGTGTCCGGAACGGTGCGGACCGCCGAGTTCACCCTGACGGTCCCCTGACCGCGACCGGCCGGCCGCGACGGTCACCGGCAGGGGAGGGGCCCCCGGCCCAGGAGGCTCAGCCGGCCTTCCGGGCCGGCCGGTGGGCCAGATAGCGCAACAGGTCTCGGATCAGTTTCTTCTCCTCGGCGGGGAAGCCGGGATCGGCGAGCCGGGACATGATGACCCGCAGGTCGCCGTCCACCGGTGCCTCCGCGCGTTCCCGCCGGGCCAGGCCGGTCTGCTCGCCGTCGGGCAGCCCGAGCGCCCGGAAGGCCGCGCCCACCGGCAGGTTCAACGCGGCGCAGAAGCCACGCACCTTGGCCAGTTCGGGATAGTCCTGCCAGTCACCGGCGAGCCAGCGGAAGACGGTGGACCGGCCGACGCCGGTGTGGGCGGCCAGATCGCTGACGGTCCAGCCACGCTCCTGCTTGGCGTCGTCGATGGCTCGTCGCACGAAGCGGGCGAACGCCGCCTGTGGCGAGTCCTGCGGGGGGCCGATGCTCAGCGGAATCCCTTTCGCCCAGACCACGGGTGGTCCCCTCAGGGTAGCTCCGGGAGGGTACGGACGAAGCTGACTGATCGACCCCATCGGGTCGGTACCCTCGGCCGGACATCCAGGCCGGTCGGTACGGCCGCTCCTCTGCTGTTCGGCCACTGTCGGCCCGGCGCTCCACGTTGCTGCGCGAGGGAAGTCGCGCCGCGTCGGGGACCGGCGGACCCAGCACAGTGCGCCCGCCACACCGTCCTAAGCGGAGTCGCGCTCCCGGTCAGGGTCGGTCGAGCAGCGTCTGCAGGCGCGGCGTGACCTGCCACTGGTCGACCAGCGCGCGGTAGTCCTCCCGCTGCCGTACGGTCGGCTCGGCGTCGGTGCGCCGGGCCCGCAGCAGCAGGTTGCGGGGGGTGTGCTGGGAGTCGACGAACTCCACCACCTCGACCCGGTAGCCGTGCAACCGCAGCAGGGCCGCCCGCAGCGAGTCGGTGAGCACGTCCGCGAAGCGTTCCCGCAGGATGCCCTGCCGGACCAGCGGCTCGTACGGCCCCGGGGCCGTACCGCCGCGCAGTTGGGCGGCGAGGTCGTGGTGGCAGCAGGGGGCGGCCAACACCCACCGGGCCTGCCAGGCGACCGCGCGGGCCAGCGCCTCGTCGGTCGCGGTGTCGCAGGCGTGCAGCGCCAGCACCAGGTCGGGTGCGGGTTCGACGGTGGCGTCCAGGATGGTGCCCGCCACGAACCGCACCCGGTCGGCGCAGCCCAGTTCGGCGGCCAGCGCGGTGTTGCGCCGCCGCTGGTCCTCCCGGACGTCCACGCCGACCAGTTCGACGTCGATGCCGCGTCCCTGGAGATAGCGGTACGCGGCGAAACTCAGGTAGGCGTTGCCGCAGCCGAGGTCGACCACCCGCAGTGGGCCGGTCAGCTCCTCGGGCAGGGTGGCGGCCAGCGCCCGGAGGAAGGCGTCCACCTGGCGCCGCTTCGCGGCGCTTCCGCCGACCGCGGCGAAGAGCGGATCGCCCGGGTCGAGCAGGTGCTCCTTGGGCCGGTCGTGGCTGCCGGGCGGGCCGGCCGGGCGGGGTGTGCTCGCCCGGTGCACCTGCGCCTCGCCCCGCTTGGTCACCCGCAGTTGCAGGGTGGCGGTCGCCGTCTCGACGTGCCAGTTGTTGAACGGCTCGGCCAGCAGCGCGTCCACCGCGGCGTGCGCTTCCGGGCCGGGAGTGACGTTGCGGGTGTACGGCCGGTCGCCGTCGTCGGTGACGATCTGGAGCCGGGAGCCGTTCTTGAGGGCGATTGGCCGCAGTTCGGCGCGTACCACGGTCGGAGCGTGACCGCGCCGTCGCCCGGCGGCGACGGCGCGGGTCAGCTCGGGGTCGAGCAGCAGCGTCCGCACTTCGGCGAGCGCCGCGTCAAGCTGCTGCGGCATGTTTCCATCCTGCGCCTGGCGGCGCGCCCGGCCGGAGCGTTGGCCGCCGGCCGGGGGTGCTCGATCGGTCAGTCGGTGGTCGACTCGGTGGCGGCGGCGTCACCGGCACCGGCGTTCCCGGCACCGGCGTTCCCGGCACCGGCGTTCCCGGCACCGGCGTTCCCGGAACCGCCCCGACGCCGACGCCGGCGACGCGGCCGGGTGCCGCCCTCGGCGGCCTCGGTCGCGACCGGTGCCGTGGTGGCGGCCGGGTCGGCGCTCTCGGCCGCCCGTCCCGTCGTCTCCTGCGTCGTCACCTCTGCGGTGGCGGCCTCGCCCACCCGGCGTCGACGGCGCTGCCGGGGCCGCGACTCCTCCGTCACGACGGGCTCGCTGGGAGTCTCCACCGGCTCGGTGGACCGGCCGCCGCCCCGCCGGTTGCGGGACGTGGACCGGCCGCCGCCGGAGCCGCCGAACCCGCCGCCGGAGCCGGAGCCGCCGCGACCCGGGCCGCGCCGTCCGGCGCCGCCGCTCGACCGGCCGCCGAGGTCCTCCTCGATCTCCGCCGAGAGCCCGGCGCGGGTGCGGTCCGCGGAGGGCAGGGTGCCGGCGACGTCGGTCGGGATGTCCAGGTCGGTGTAGAGGTGCGCCGAGGTGTGGTAGGTCTCCTGCGGTTCCGGCATGTCCAGCCCGAGGGTCTTGTCGATGATCCGCCACCGGGGCATGTCATCCCAGTCCACGAAGGTCACCGCGACACCGGTCGCGCCGGCCCGGCCGGTACGGCCGATGCGGTGCGTGTAGGTGTCCTGGTCCTCGGGGCAGTCGTAGTTGATGACGTGGGTGACGCCGGTGACGTCGAGCCCGCGGGCCGCCACGTCGGTGGCGACCAGGACGTCGATCTTGCCGGCCCGGAACGCCCGCAGCGCCCGCTCCCGCGCGCCCTGCCCGAGGTCACCGTGGACCGCCGCGACCGCGAAGCCACGGAAGTCGAGATCCTCGGCGACCCGGTCGGCGGCCCGCTTCGTACGGGTGAAGATCATGGTCAGTCCGCGTTCCCGGGCCTGCATGATCCGGGCGACGATCTCGACCTTGTTCATCGAGTGGGTGCGGTAGACCAGCTGCCGGGTCAGCGGCGACGGGCCGGTCTCGGCGGTGTGTCCGGCGTGGATGTTCACCGGCCGCCGCAGGAACCGGCGGGACAGCGCGACGATCGGCTCCGGCATGGTGGCAGAGAAGAGCATCGTCTGCCGGTCGTCCGGGAGCATCGCCAGGATCTTCTCGACGTCGTCCAGGAAGCCCAGGTCGAGCATCCGGTCGGCCTCGTCCAGGACGAGCGCGCGCACCCGGTCCAGCCGGAGCTGCTTCTGCTTGGCCAGGTCGAGCAGCCGGCCGGGCGTACCGACCAGGATCTCGACGCCCTTGCGCAGCGCGTCGACCTGCGGCTCGTACGCCACGCCGCCGTAGATCGGCAGCACCCGTACGCCCCGGGTCCGGCCCGCGGCGGCGAGGTCCTTCGCCACCTGGAGGCCCAGCTCCCGGGTCGGTACGACGACGAGCGCCTGGGGCAGCCCGTCGCTTCCCTCGCCCGGGGCGAGGAGCCGCTCCAGCAGCGGTACGCCGAAGCCGAGTGTCTTGCCGGTGCCCGTCGGCGCCTGGCCGATCAGGTCGGTGCCGCGCAGCGCGATCGGCACGGCGTATTCCTGGATGGCGAAGGCCCGGGTGATGCCCACCTCGGCCAACGCGGCGACGGTTTCCTCGCGCGCGCCCAGCTCCGCGAAGGTGGGAGCCTCGGGCCGCACCGGTGCGTCGGCGGCCAGCACCTGGCCGGCCGTGATGTCCTCGATGTGATCGCTCATGTGGTTGTAGGGGTGCCCTCTCGTGGTGCGCCCCGTTCGTCCATAGGGCGCGGTGTCGGTATTGGGCGCGGGCCACACGGTCGACGGCATGTGCCGGGGAAGTGACCGGGCCGCACGCGCGCCGCGGAGCAGATTTCGGGGATCGTCGCGATCTCCATGGAACTCTGCCGCCTGCGGCAACTGATCCATGCTACCTGAGCCGGTCTAATGTCGTCTCGGTACGCCCCGGCGGCGGGTGTCGGCGGGGTGCCCGGATGTGACATCGATTACGTGCCAGTCGGCGGGACGGCGCGAACCGGCCCGCCCGGGACGGTCCCGTCGGAATGCCCACCGGGGGCCTTATCCGGACGAGCGGGCGGTAACCTGCGGGCGTGCCCACCCCCGTGGAACCCACCGATCCCGTGTCCGTCCCGCCCGTCGCCGGCCCCGCTTCCGGCCCGGCGGACCCGGCCGCCCGGCCGAGCGCGCCGGTGCCCGCCGCCCGCGCGTCGGTCGTCGGAGTGGAGTCCGACCCCGCCGGCGGTACGGGTCGGGGCGCCGGGGTGGTCGACGCGCCGGCCGGCGCGGTCGTCGACCTGCTCGGCATGGTCGCGTACGGGGAACTGCTGGCCTTCGAGCGGATGGCCGCCGATGCCCGCCTCGCGCCCGACCTGTCCCGCCGGGCCGTACTGAGCGAGATGGCGGCGGTGGAGATCAAGAACTACCGGCGGCTCGCCGGCCGGCTGACCGAGCTCGGCGTCTCACCCGGCGACGCGATGTCCCCGTTCGTGCCGGCGCTGGGGTCGTACCACGACTCGACCGAGCCACGGGACTGGCTGGAGGCGCTCACCAAGGCGTACGTCGGCGACGGGATCGCCGACGACTTCTTCCGGGAGACGGCGGCGTTCCTCGGCGCGCCCGACCGGCAACTGGTGCTCGACGTCCTGCACGACTCGCAGTACGACGACTTCGCCGGGGAGGAGATCCGGCTCGCGATCGAGGCCGACCCGAAGGTCGCCAACCGGCTCTCCATCTGGGCCCGGCGGCTGGTCGGCGAGGGCCTGTCCCAGGCGAACCGGGTCGCCGGCGAACGGGTCGCGCTGACCACGCTGATCGTGACGGGCTTCGGCGACCAGGCCGGGGTGCAGACGCTGTTCAAGCGACTGACCGTGGCGCACACGGCGCGGATGTCGGCGGTCGGCCTGAACAACTGACCACCACCGCCGCCGGGATCAGCGGGCGCCGCCGCCGACCGCCCGGGTCAGCGGGCGACGAACCCGACGGCCCGGGGCGAGGCCTCGGCGATCTCGACGTACGCCACCTTGTCGACGGGCACGATGACCCGCCGGCCCTTCTCGTCGGTCAGCGACAGGGTGCTGCCGTTGCTGCCGAGCGCGTCGGTCACGATCTGCTCGATCTCGGCCGGCGTCTGCGCGCTCTCCACAACCAGCTCGCGCGGCGCGTACTGCACGCCGATCTTGACCTCCACGTGGCCTCCTCATTCGGGGCGAAAGATCCGCCGTCGGCAAGGCTATCCGATCGGTGCGGCCGACCGTCAGGCCGACTCGCCCTGTAGCGGGAAGCTGGCGATTCCCCGCCAGGACAGGGCGGTGAGCAGTGCCTCGGCCTCCACCTTAGGCACCTGGCGGCCACCGGCCAGCCAGAACTGCGCGGCCGTCTCCGCCGCGCCGACCAGACCGGAGGCGAGCAGCTCGGCGCGGGCCCGGCTCACACCGGTGTCCGAGATGATGGTGTCGGTGATCGCCGCGATGCAGCCCTGCTCCACCCGCTCCACCCGCTCCCGTACGGCGGGTTCGTTGCGGAGGTCGGACTCGAAGACGAGCCGGAACGCCTCGCTCTCGTGGTCCATGAAGTCGAAGTAGGCCCGGACCGCTCCGCTGACCCGTTCCTTGTTGTCGGTGGTCGCCGCCATCGCGGCACGCACCTTCGCCACGATCGCTTCGCAGTGGGTGTCCAGCAGCGCCAGGTAGAGCTCCAGCTTGCCGGGAAAGTGCTGGTAGAGCACGGGCTTGGAGACCCCGGCGCGCTCGGCGATGTCGTCCATCGCGGCCGAGTGGTAGCCCTGGGCCACGAACACCTCCTGCGCGGCCGCCAGCAGTTGCTTGCGCCGTGCCGAGCGCGGCAGACGAGTTGGCCGGCCGGTCGTCTGCGCGCCGTTCCCCACCTGGGTCATGGTCACCTCCGCTTCACCTCGCACGCCGCCGGCTCCACTCCAGCCCGGAGCGGGTACGTCACCCGGCGACGGAATTAGCCCGCCGCCGTAACTTATCGGCACTGCCACCACACGGTAGCCTCAGCGGGGGCGACCAAGGAGCGCACGGTGGACGAAACAGGGCAACCCGGAGCCCCCGTACCGGGGGAACAGGGTAACGGGGCAGGTCCGCACGGTGACCTGGCCCGCTCGGCCAATGGCTGGGCGGCCGACACGGGCTGGTCCGGCGCCGAACACGGCGCCGAGCCGAACGGTCGGCAGTGGCAGCAACCGGTCGAGCCGGCCGTGGCGCAGGGCTGGGGTGACCGGTCGGCGTCGTACGCGCCTCGCCCGCTTACGCTCTCGCCCGGCATTCCCGCACGTGAGCTGCGCCAACCGGTCAACGGAACGCATCTGACGGAGCCGTTCGACGGCGACCGGGGCCGCCCGGGCGGGCAACCGGGGCCGGGCGAGCCGGGCCACCCCTACCAGGGCGAGCAGCCGTCCTACCAGCCGGAGCAGGGCACGTACCACTCCGAGGCGGTCTCCTACCAGCCCGAGCAGATGCCGTACCAGCCCGAGCAGATGCCGTACCAGCCCGAGCAGATGCCGTATCAACCGCAGCAGGTGTCGTACCAGCAGCCCGAGCAGGTGTCGTACCAGCCGGAGCAGGTGTCGTACCAGGCGGAGCAGGCCAGCTACCAGTCCGAGCAGTTCGACCCGTCCGGTCGGCGGTCCCCCGGTGCGGAGCCGACGTCGGGCGCGGGCACGGGATACCCGGGCTTCTCGTCGGCGCACGCGACAGCCGAGCGGCCGGACGCCGCCGAGCCCGCTCGACACGCCTTCGAGGGGCCGGACCACGGCAACCCCGCCTCCCCGCACCATCCGCCGCGCTGGGGCGAGCCCATCCCGCACGGTCAACCGACGGCGGTCTCCGCTCCTCCGGCGCAGTCCGGTCCGCCCGCCCCCTCCTCGGGGCCACCGGCGACGGTCTCGGCTCCGCCGGCCGCCATCTCGGGCCCGCCGGCCGCCGTCTCCGGTCCGCCGGTCGACCATCTCGGTCAGCCCGACTTCGACACCACCCGCGGGTTCCGGTCACCCACCGGGTACGACCGGCCGGTCACCGAGCTGACCGCGCTGATGCCCGCCGTACCCCGGCAGCCCGATCGCGGCGCCGGAACTCTCGCCGGGACCGAGCAGAGCGCCCCGGCGGCCGGTGGCTGGCGCGGCGCGGACCGGGACGACCCGGCGACACCGCCGGCCGGACCCGCCGAGACGCCCGCGTCCGGGGCCTGGTCCTCCGGCTGGGCTCCGCCGTGGGCCAGCGGGCCGGACCGGGAGGGTTCCTGGGACCAGCCGCCGCCCCGCGACCGCGAGGCCTCCCAGCAGCAGGAGCTGCCGCAGCAGCGCGAGCTGCCGCCGGAGCGGGACGTCGCGCACGACCGGGAGGTGCCCCGGGACCACTGGACGGCGCCGAGCTGGGCGGACCAGCCGGCACAGCGGGCGCCCGAGCAGACCGGGGCGGCCGAGCCCGGCCACCGGGACGGCTACCCGGCGCAGCCGGCGGGCCATCCCGGCTACGCCCCGGTCCCGGGCGGACCGCCCGCACCGCAGGAGGCGACCGGGCAACCGCCGAACGAACCCCGGTCGTACGGCCGGGCCCAGTCGCTCCGCCCGGATCCGCCCGGCTACCTGCCGGCGCCGGGCGCCACCAACCTGCCGCCGGGCCCGGACGCCCCCGGGCACCCGTCCGGGTACGGCGCTCCCGGATCGCCGTCGACCCCGGAACGGTCCGGCTATCCGACCCCGCCGACCGGAATGTCCCCGCCCGAGATGCCGGGCTATCAGTCCGGCACCGGTGGTGCGGGATCACCGCAGCCCTCCCACCCTGGATATCCACCGCGCCGGGAGGCCCTCGCGCTGCCCACCGGGTCGAGCTACCCCGCACAGTCGTACCGGGAGGCGGCGCCGCCGGAGCCCGTCGCGGCGCACCGTCCGGCCGATCTCGCGGAGGCGCTGCCGCAGCGCGTCCCCGCCGAGCCCGACGTGCCCACCGTGCCGGAGCCGCCCGCCGTGGAACCCCACGCCGAGACGCCCGAGCTGGCCCGGATCGCGACCCACCTTCGCCGGGAGGACGGGACGTCGCAGTTACGTGAGCGGCCGGACGGGTTCGACGTCAACGCGATCCTCGCCGCGGTGCGGGGCGTGGCCGGGGTACGGGACGCCTCGCTGCGTACCACCCCGGCCGGGGCGCACAGCCTGCGCCTGGATCTCGCCGACGGGGCCGACCCGGCCGAGGTGAGCCGGCAGGTGGCCCGACTGCTCCAGGAGCGGATGGGACTGGCCGCCGCTCCGCAGAACCTCCCCGGTCCGCTGGGAGCCGAACGGGGCGCCGCGCCCGCACCGAGCGCGCCGGCCCGGCCGGATGCCCCGGCCACCCCGTACGCCCCGGTGGAGCCGTCGCCGGCCGAGCCCCGCCCCGAGGGGCCCGACGGGCGTACCGAGGCTCCGGCCGAGGCGCCGCACCGGCGTCGGCAGACCGCGACCCACCGGGGCCGGGCCGTGGTCGAGGAGTCGACCGGCGAGTTCGGCGGCAACGCCGCCACGGCCGGCACCTCCTACTCGGGCAGCCAGGTGACCACGACCGAAACGGCGCCGTCCCGGCCGCTCAACCCCGGTGCGCCGCCCGGGCCACGGGTGATCATCGACCACGTGCAGGTGAGCACCTTCGGCCTGGACGCCACCGTCGAGGTCCGGCTCGCCGCCGGTGAGCAGCCGGCGGCCGGGCTGGCCACCGGTCCGGCGGTCGACGGGTACGTGCTGCGACTCTGCGCGGTCGCGGCGGCGGCAGCGATCGACGAACTGCTCAGCGCGTCCACCCGGGTGACCGAACGGGGCCGCTGCTTCGTCGAGCACGCCGCGGTCGTACCGTTCGGCAGCTGCGAGGTGGCCACGGTGGTGGTCCTGCTGGTCTGCGACGGCTGGGTCGAACAGCTCGCCGGGTCGGCGCTGGTCGCCGGTGACCCCCGCCAGGCGGTCGTCCGGGCCACCCTGGCCGCGGTCAACCGCCGTCTGGAGGCGCTGCTCGCCTGAGGCCCGGCGACGTTTCGGCCCGCCCGCAGCTTTGCGGCCCGGCCGCGCCGCGACGGTGCGGGCGGGCGCCCCGCGGGCATGAGATCCGTCACCCCGGCCCTCGTGGCCGCCCTGGTCGGCGCCCGGAGCGGGCACGCGGGTGGCCCGTCCGCTGCACACTTGACTGATGAAACGTGCGCTGCTGGGGGCGGACGAACTGCTCTCCTGGGACGAGATACCACCACCCTGGCCCGGCCGGCGGGTCGAGCTGGACGGGTCCGTGATCCACGTGCGGGACACCCCCGCCACCACCCCGACCGCGGAGCCGGCGCTGTACGTGCACGGCCTGGGCGGCTCGGCGCAGAACTGGACCGACCTGGCGGGGCTGCTGGCCCACCGGCTCGACGGCCAGGCGATCGACCTGCCCGGGTTCGGGTTCAGCGATCCTGGGCGCAGCTACTCGATCCCCGCCCTCGCCGACCGGGTCATCCGCTATCTCGAAGCGTCCGGCCGGGGCCCGGTGCACCTGTTCGGAAACTCCCTCGGCGGGGCGATCACGGTACGCGTCGCCGGCCTCCGCCCCGACCTGGTCCGGACGCTCACGCTGATCTCCCCGGCGATGCCGTTCCTCGACCCCCGGCGCTCCCTGCAGGGTCGGATGGTGCCGCTGCTGGCGGTCCCCGGGGCGGAGCGGGTCGCCGCGCGCCTGCTGACCCAGCTCGCCCCCGAGGAGATGGCCCAGCAGGTCATGGAGGCGTGCGTCGCCGACATCAGCCGGATCTGCGACCAGCGGCGCCGTGAGGCGATCGACGAGATCCGGCTGCGCTACACCACCGAGCACTACGCCTCGGCGTACCTGCGTACCCTGCGTGGGCTGGTCTCCAGCTTCCTGCGGGCGTACCTGCCGGGGGCCGGCTCGCTCTGGCGGATCGCCGGCCGGATCACCGCGCCGACCCTGGTGGTCGGCGGCGGGCAGGACCGGCTGGTGGACACGCGGGTGCCGGCCCAGGTGGCCCGGGTCATCCCGGACAGCCGGCTGCTCACGCTGGACGGGGTCGGGCACGTGGCACAGCTGGAGGTGCCCCGCACCGTCGCCCGCGCCGCGCTCGCGCTGCTGGACGAGGCGGCCGCGGCGGGCGGCGCCGACCGGTCGGCGGGCCGGACCGGCGGTGCGACCCTGCGGCGCCGGGTCGATCAGCTGGTGGCCGGGCCGGCGCCGGCGGCCGGGTTCCGCCCGGTGCCATCCGAATGATGTTCTCGTTGCCGGGCAATGGAACCGGGGCCGTTGACGTATGAAGTAGACGTGCCCAGCAATCACCCCGGCCCCCCGTCCGCCAGCTCCGCGCCGTCGCCGGCCCGCTCCGGCCGGCGCCGGTCGAGGCCGGGCCGGCTGCTGGTGGTGCTCCTGCTGAGCGTCGCCGCGCTGGTCGCGGTGGTCGGGATCCTGGTACCGCGCGCCGGTCCGCCGGCCGCCGGCGAGGCGGAGGCGGCCGTCGAGTCGGCCGCCCCGGCCGCCTCCGCCGGGCTCGCGACCCCGACGCCCACCCCGACGCCCTCGGTCCCGCCGCCACCGGTCCCGCCGCCACCGGTGCTGCGGCTCGCCGGACCGGTCCCCTCGGCCGGACCCGGCACCTTCCGGTACGCCACCGGACGCGGGGACCTGCTCGGCCGCGGCGGAGAACTGCGGCGCTACCGGGTGGCGGTGGAGCGCGGTGCCGACGAGGACGTCCGGCAGTTCGCCGCGGCGGTGGACCGGGCGCTGGGCGCGGCGGGAAGCTGGATCGGCAGCGGCCGGCTGCGGCTCCAGCGGGTACCCGACGGCGGCGGGCACGACTTCACCGTCTACCTGGCCACCGCCGGCACCGCCCGGGAGATGTGCGCGGCGGCCGGGGTGGACATCCGGGTGGACGGCCGGCCGTACACGTCGTGCCGGGGCTTCGGGAAGGTCATCCTGAACCTGGACCGGTGGCGGCTCTCCGTGCCGCACTACGTCTCGGCGAAGGTGCCGCTGGACGTGTACCGCACGTACGTGGTCAACCACGAGGTCGGGCACGAGTTGGGGCACCGGCACGAGCGCTGCCCGGGGCGGGGCAAGCGGGCCCCGGTGATGATGCAGCAGACCCTCTTCCTGGACGGCTGCGTGGCCAACCCCTGGCCGTACGTGCGGGGTGAGCGCTACGCCGGTCCGGGGCTCTGAGCCGGCCGGCGCGGACGGGTTCCGGAGCGGCCGGGCGGATCCGGTGGGTCGGGGAAAAACATCGGCGTGGGCCGCTGTCGCTCACCCGGGACGGCGTGGCAGGCTGAATCCCGCCATGACGAACCCGGCGAATCCCCCCGACTTCCACCCCTCCGGTCCGGACGGCTCCGGCTCCGGGCGGTCCGGGCCCCGATCCGGGGGCCGGTTGGAACGGCAGCGCATCGCCGCCGCGCGGGTCCGCCAGCAGCGCCGGCGTACCGTCGCGCTCGCGCTCTTCGCGGCGACCGTCGGGCTCGTGCTGGTGGCCCTGGTGCAGAGCCGGCCCGGCGGCCCGGGGGCGGACCTGACCGTGGCCGCCGGACGCGACGGTACGGCGGCCGGCGCGAGCGCGGGGCGCAGCGGCCCGAGGACCGACCCGGGCGCCGAATACCCGACCACCGGTCCGGGCACCTTCGGGTACGCCGGTGGCGGCCCGGTGCTCGGCGCCGGTGGCAGCCTGCGCCGGTACCGGGTGGCGGTGGAGCAGGGGATGGGGCAGGACGTCGGCGCCTTCGCGGCGGCGGTGGACGCCATCCTCGGCGACCCGCGCGGCTGGACCGCCGGCAAGCGCCACCGGTTCCAGCGGGTGGCGAAGTCGACGAAGGCGGAGTTCACCGTCTTCCTGGCCACGCCGGGCACCTCGGAGAAGATGTGCGCGACGGGCGGGCTGCACACCGAGCGGTTCAACTCGTGCCGGCTGCCGGGCCAGGTGATCGTCAACGTCGGCCGGTGGCTGGCGGGGGTGCCGGACTACGGCGCGCCGCTGGAGGTCTACCAGGCGTACGCGGTGAACCACGAGGTGGGCCACGAACTCGGCCAGGGGCATCAGGGCTGCCCCCGGCCGGGCGCCCCGGCGCCGGTGATGCAGCAGCAGACGTACGGCCTGAAGGGGTGCGCGCCGAACGGCTGGCCGTACGTGGACGGCAAGTCGTACGCGGGTCCGCCGATTCCGTAGGGTCCGTCCGGTCTATTCCCGCTCCCGAACTTCGCCGCGGGTGTTCCACCTCATGGCCGATGACCGGGTCGGCGAGCGACAATGGCCGGACTGCACTGTCGATGCGCTCAGCCACGCCGCTGAGCGAGGATCGGAACCGGGGAGTCCACCGTGTCGTTGCCCCCGCTCGTCGAACCCGCCGCCGAGCTGACCGTTGACGAGATCCGCCGCTACTCGCGCCACCTGATCATCCCCGACGTCGGGGTCGAGGGGCAGAAGCGGCTGAAGAATGCCCGGGTGCTCTGTGTCGGGGCCGGCGGCCTCGGCTCGCCCGCCCTGATGTACCTGGCCGCCGCCGGGGTCGGCACCCTCGGCATCATCGACTTCGACACCGTCGACGAGTCGAACCTCCAGCGGCAGATCATCCACGGCCAGTCGGACGTCGGCCGGCCGAAGGCCGAGTCCGCCGCCGACACGGTGCGGGAGATCAACCCCCTGGTCGACGTGGTTATCCACAACACCGCGCTGGACCGGGACAACGTCAAGGAGATCTTCAGCCAGTACGACCTGATCGTCGACGGCACGGACAACTTCGCCACCCGCTACATGGTCAACGACGCGGCGGTGCTGCTCGGCAAGCCGTACGTCTGGGGGTCGATCTACCGCTTCGACGGCCAGGCGTCGGTCTTCTGGGCCGAGCACGGTCCGTGCTACCGCTGCCTCTACCCGGAGCCGCCGCCGCCCGGGATGGTCCCCTCGTGCGCCGAGGGCGGCGTGCTGGGCGTGCTCTGCGCGTCGATCGGCGCGATCCAGGTCACCGAGGCGATCAAGCTGCTGACCGGGATCGGCGAGCCGCTGGTCGGCCGGCTGACGGTCTACGACGCCCTGGAGATGTCGTACCGGAAGATCAAGGTCCGCAAGGATCCGGCCTGCGCGCTCTGCGGTGAGAACCCGACCGTCACCGAGCTGCTGGAGGACTACGAGGACTTCTGTGGCGCGGTCTCGCCGGAGGCGGAGGCGGCCACGCTGGACGCCACCATCACCGCCCGGGAGCTGAAGGAGTGGCAGGACGCCGGGAAGGACATCTTCCTGGTCGACGTCCGGGAGCCGGCGGAGTACGAGATCGTCCGGATCCCGGGCGCCACGCTGATCCCGAAGGGCGACATCCTCTCCGGGACGGCGCTGTCCCAGCTTCCGCAGGACCGGCAGGTCGTGCTGCACTGCAAGTCGGGCGTGCGTTCCGCCGAGGCGCTGGCCGCGGTGAAGGCGGCCGGTTTCCGGGACGCGGTGCACCTCCAGGGCGGGGTGCTCTCCTGGATCAAGCAGGTCGATCCCTCCCTGCCCGCCTACTGAGTCGATCCGAGCCACCGCAGCGGGGCAGCTCCCACCCGGGAGCTGCCCCGCTGCCGTTGGTCCGGGCCCCCGCGCCTCGGAACGCAGGGGTACACCTAGATGTAGTACTTCTGCTATCTTCCCTCCTAGGGATCGGACGAGGGGGCAGAGGTCTATGACGACGGAGCAGGCGGCGGAACGGACGGTCGGATCCGTCGGGCCGCCGGGGGAGCGGCCCGTGCTGGCGGTACGCGACCTGCGGATGCGCTACGGCACGACGGACGTGCTGACCGGGGTCAGCTTCACGGCACGCCCCGGCGAGGTGCTGGCGCTGCTCGGCCCGAACGGCGCCGGCAAGACGACGACGATCGAGATCCTGGAGGGGTTCCGGATGCGGTCGGCCGGCGAGGTGACGGTGCTCGGCGTCGACCCCGCGCACGGTGACGAGCAGTGGCGGGCCCGGGTCGGCGTCGTGCTCCAGTCCTGGCGAGACCATGCCAAGTGGAGGGTGCGCGAGCTGCTGCGCCACCTCGGCTCGTACTACGTTCCCTACTCGACCGACCGGATCCGCCGCCCCTGGGACGTCGACGAGCTGCTGGCCGCGGTCGGGCTCACCCCGCACGCCGGCAGTAAGGTCGGCCAGCTCTCCGGCGGGCAGCGCCGCCGGCTGGACGTCGCGATCGGCATCGTCGGCCGGCCCGAGCTGCTCTTCCTCGACGAGCCCACCGCCGGCTTCGACCCGGAGGCCCGCCGCGAGTTCCACGACCTGGTGCACCGGCTCTCCGACCTGGAGCACACCACGATCCTGCTCACCACGCACGACCTGGACGAGGCGGAGAAGCTGGCCGACCGGATCCTGATCCTGGCCGGCGGGACGATCATCGCCGACGGGTCGGCCGACCAACTGGCCCGCCGGATGCCGTCGGAGGCCGAGGTGCGGTGGAGCCGCGACGGCGAGCGCTTCGTGCACGCGAGCACCGACGCGACCCGTTTCGTCCGCGAGCTGTTCCAGCAGTACGGCGATTCCGTCGCGGACCTGGAGGTCCGGCGGGCCACCCTGGAGGACACCTACATGGCCCTGGTACGCGAGTTCGAGGCGGGCCGGCGGGACGCGGCGGTCCGCGAGTTCGAGGAGGTGGCCCGGTGAGTGCGAGGAGTGAGCCGGGTTTGCGAGCCCCGCAGTCACGAACGGAAGGTGGGACCCGGTGAACACCAATGTGCTTGCCCTGCGGGCCGGGGTGGTACGCGGCGGCATCGAGCTGCGGCAGACCCTCACCAACGCCCAGGACCTGTGGAACTACCTCTTCCCCAACGTGATCTTCCTGGTCGTCATGGTCTTCATGCGGGACGCCACCGTGCCCGGCACCACCTTCTCGCTCGGCGCCCGTACGCTGCCGAGCGTGCTCGGCGGGGGCCTCGCCTTCGGCGCGCTGGTGACCCTGATGATGACGCTCACCGTGGAGCGCGAGGACGGCACCCTGCTGCGGGCCAAGGCCGTCCCGCACGGCATGGTCGGCTACCTGGTCGGCAAGGTCGTGCAGGTCGCCGGGATGAGCCTGGTCAGCTCCGCGCTGCTGGTGATCCCGGGGCTGTTCCTGGTCGACGGCCTGACCGCCACCGGCGCCGGGTCCTGGCTGACCCTGGTCTGGGTGGTGCTGCTCGGCCTGGTCGCCTGCCTGCCGCTCGGCGCCGTACTCGGGTCGCTCTTCTCCAACCCGCGCAACGTCGGAATGATCACGCTGCCTATCATGGCCCTCGTCGGCACCTCCGGGATCTTCTATCCGATCACGACCTTCCCGGCCTGGGTGCAGGGGATCGCGCAGGCCTTCCCGATCTACTGGCTCGGCCTGGGGATGCGTTCGGCGCTGCTCCCCGACGAGCTGGCGGCGGTGGAGATCGGCGGCTCCTGGCGGCACCTGGAGACGTTCGCGGTGCTCGGCGCCTGGGGCGTGCTCGGCCTGGTCCTGGCGCCCCTGGTGCTGCGCCGGATGGCCCGGCGGGAGTCCGGTTCGAGCGTGGCCGCCCGCAAGGAGAAGGCGATGCAGAGGATCACCTGATGAGCGAGGCCATCTACAACCGCATCTCGATGTTGCGCGCGGAGCGGGGCATCTCGCGCCGGGACCTCGCCGACGCGCTCGGCGTCCACTACCAGACGGTCGGCTACCTGGAGCGGGGAGAGTACAACCCGAGCCTGCACCTGGCGCTGCGGATCGCCCGGTACTTCGAGGTGCCGGTGGAGGTGGTCTTCTCCACCGAGCCCTTCCCCCGGATCGGCAGCACCGAGCGCGTGGTGGCCTGAGACCGGGTCAGCCCCGCAGGTGGCCGTCGCCGGTGACCACGTACTTGGTCGAGGTCAGCTCGGGCAGCCCCATCGGCCCGCGGGCGTGCAGCTTCTGGGTGGAGATGCCGATCTCCGCGCCGAAGCCGAACTCGCCGCCGTCGGTGAACCGGGTCGAGGCGTTCACCATCACCGCCGCCGAGTCGACCCGGGCGACGAACTGCCGGATCGCCGACGCCGAGTCGCTGACGATCGCCTCGGTGTGCCCCGAGCCGTACCGGCGGATGTGCTCGACCGCGGCGTCGAGCGAGCCGACGACGGCGGCCGAGATGTCCGCGGACAGGTACTCGGTCCCGTGGTCCTCCTCGGTCGCCGGCACCACCTCGGGCGAGTACGCGGCCACCTCGGGCGAGCCGTGCACGGTGACCCCGGCGTCGTGCAGCGCCGCCAGCGCCCGGGGCAGGAACGCGTCGGCGATGTCGGCGTGCACCAGCAACGACTCGGCGGTGTTGCAGGTGGAGAGGCGCTGGGTCTTCGCGTTGAGCAGGATCGCGACCGCCTTGTCCAGGTCGGCGGCGGCGTCGACGTAGACGTGGCAGTTGCCGACCCCGGTCTCGATCACCGGCACTGTCGACTCCTCGACCACGGTACGGATCAGCGAGGCGCCGCCGCGCGGGATCAGCACGTCGACCAGGCCGCGGGCCCGCATCAGCTCCTTGACCGAGTCCCGGGAGGAGGCGTCCACCGCCTGGACCGCGTCGGCGGGGAGCCCGACCCCGGTCAGGGCGTCCCGGAGCACCGCCACCAGCGCCGCGTTGGACCGGGCGGCCGAGGAGGAGCCGCGCAGCAGCGCCGCGTTGCCGGACTTGAGGCAGATCCCGGCCGCGTCGACGGTCACGTTGGGGCGGCCCTCGTAGATGATCCCGACCACCCCGAACGGCACCCGGACCTGCCGCAGCTCCAGCCCGTTGGGCAGGGTCGCGCCGCGGACCACCTCGCCGACCGGGTCGGGAAGCGCGGCCATCTCGCGCAGCGCCCCGGCGATCACCGCCACCCGCGCCTCGTCGAGGGCGAGCCGGTCCAGGATCGCCTCGGTCAGCCCGGCCTCGCGGCCGGCCGCCAGGTCCGCCTCGTTCCCGGCCAGGATCTCCGGGGTACGGGCGACCAGCGCGTCCGCCATCGCGTGCAGCCCACGGTCCTTCTCGGCCCGGGTGGCCGTGGCGAGCGCGTTCGCCGCCGCGCGGGCCCGCCGGCCCAGTTCGGTGACACCCATCTCCAGCTCCTCACCAACTGTCGCTGTCCAAGCTGTTAGGAGGGGGCCCTTCCTATACAAAAAGCGATAAGAAGGGGCCCTTCCTTACAGCAGTACGAGGTCGTCGCGGTGCACGACCTCGCGTTCGTAGGCCGGGCCCAGGGCCGCGGCGAGTTCCCCGGTGGAGCGGCCCAGCAGGCCGGGCAGCTCCACCGCGTCATAGTTGACCAGTCCCCGGGCGACCGCCGCCCCGGCGTCGTCCACCAGGTCGACCGGATCGCCCGCCGTGAAGGCGCCGTCGACGGCGGTGATCCCGGCGGGCAGCAGCGACTTGCGGCGGGCCACCACGGCCTGCACCGCGCCCGGGTCGAGATGCAGCCGGCCCCGGGGCGAGGTGGCGTGGGCGAGCCAGAACAGCCGGGCCGCCGGACGCTGCCGTACCCGGTGGAAGAAGGTGCCGACCGGCTCCCCGGCGAGCGCCCCGGTGGCCAGCGGGGCGGCGGTGAGCACCACCGGGATGCCGAAGCCGGTGGCGATCCGGGCCGCCTCGACCTTGGTGACCATCCCGCCGGTGCCGACCCCGGCCCGGCCGGCCCGGCCGATCGCCACCTCGGCGAGGTCCTGCTCGTCGCGGACCTCCTCGATGCGTACCGTGTCGGGGCGGGCCGGGTCGCCGGTGTAGAGCGCGTCGACGTCGGAGAGGAGTACCAGCAGGTCGGCGTGGACGAGGGCGGCCACCAGCGCGGCCAGCCGGTCGTTGTCGCCGAACCGGATCTCGTCGGTGGCGACCGTGTCGTTCTCGTTGACGATCGGCACCGCACCCAGGTCGAGCAGCTTGCGCAGGGTCCGGTACGCGTTGCGGTAGTGCGCCCGCCGGGTCACGTCGTCGACGGTGAGCAGGACCTGCCCGACGGTGTGCCCGTGCCGGGCGAAGCCGGCCGAGTAGCGGCCGATCAGCAGCCCCTGTCCGACACTGGCGGCGGCCTGCTGGGTGGCCAGGTCGCGGGGGCGGGTGGAGAGCCCGAGCGGCGCCAGCCCGGCGGCGATCGCCCCGGAGGAGACCAGCACCAGCTCGCGGCCGTCCGTCGGGCCGCCCCGCCGACGGCCACCGCCGGCCGGTCGGGGATGCCCGCCGTCGGTCCCGCCGCCGGCCGGCCCACCGGCCAGCCAGCCGGCGAGTACGTCGGCGAGGGCGTCGACCCGCTCCGCGTCCAGCCCGCCGGCCGCGGTGGTCAGCGACGACGAGCCGACCTTCACGACGATCCGGCGTGCTGTGGTGACTGCTTCCCGCACCCGCCCATTCTGCGCGGGTCGGCGGGGTGGACGGCGCCGGGCTCCCATATCGTGGCGGTTCGTGACGCCGGAGGAGTACGTCGAAGCGGTGCTCGGGGTCGTTGAGCGGATCCCGCCGGGGCGCGTGATGTCGTACGGGGCGATCGCCGACTACCTGGCCGAGCGGTCCGGCCGCTCCTCCGCCCGGCTCGTCGGCTCGATCATGGCCCGGTACGGCGGCGGCGTGCCGTGGTACCGGGTGGTCAACTCCGTGGGGCGGCTGCCACCGGGCCACGAGGTGCGGGCACGGGCCCGGCTGGCCGCCGAGGGGACGCCGCTGCGTGGCGCCGGCGTGGACCTCGCGGCGGCGCAGTGGTGGCCGCCCGACTGAGCGGCGTACCGCCTCGCCGGGGACGGGCGAGTGCCGCCGACCGTCCCGGGCCGGGGCGCTGCGCTCAGCCGACGATCGATGCCGGCAGGGCGCTGTGCCGGACGATGCGTTCCTTGTCGGCGCCGCCGGGCACGGTGACGAGCAGGCAACCGCTGCGGGGCGCGACGGTGGCGGCGGAACCGAGCAGGTGGGCGCCCCGGACCAGCACCGCCGCGAGTTCGGTGTCGTAGAGGCGTACCCCCAGGATGTGGGTGCGGACGTGCCGGCCGGCCGCGAGCAGCGCGGCCCGCCAGGCGGCGGAGGCCAGGGCCCGGCGGCGGGCGTGCCGGGGCGTCGAGGCGCCGACGGCCGACGGGTCGAGGACGGCCGCCCGGCCCCGGTGCCATCCGGTGCCGAGCACCGCCGACGGTTGTCCGGGCTCCGTGGCGTGCAGCCGGTGCAGCTCGTAGCGGCGGCGGACACCGGCGGTGAGCCGTTCCGGCCGGGCCGGGGTGCCCAGCCGGTCCAGCAGTTCGCCGAGGCGGGCGGCGGCGGCCGCCGAGCTGAACTCCGCGACCAGCGTGGACGGCTGCCGCACATTGTCCAGCCGGGTGCACCGGATGAGGCACGCCGCCTCGAACGCGTCCGGTAGCGAGGCCCGATCCAACAGGGCGGTGCCGCCGGGCGCCCGTGGTGGGGGCCGGTCGAGGTCGTACATCCCGGTGCTCCAGATCATCCTGCCGCCCCCCGCAGCCGCGACAAATACCTGAACCAACGGTGGCCGCTACATCGCCGGCGCGGTAGACATCGGTTGCAGGATTGAGCAAAACTTGCGTTCGACGTTGATCTTCGTCGGGGGTGGTGGGGTGGGTGGGGCCGGACCGTCGGGGCGGGCGTGCCCCCGCTCGCCCGGGCGGCGGCTGGTCGTGGCGGTCGCCGTGCTCTCCTCGGCGCTCTCCTCGGCCTGTACGTCGCCGCCCGCCGAGCCGACCAGGTTACGGATCGCCACCGGCAGCGCCACCGCGGTCTACTACGCCTTCGGCCAGTCCCTGGCCACCATCCTCAACCGCGAACTGTCGGACGTCACGGCCAGCGTGGTGGTGACCGCCGCCTCCGAGGAGAACGTGTCGCTGGTCTCCGGCGGCCAGGCCGAGCTGGGTTTCACCCAGGCCGACATCCTGCCCGCCCGGCTGCCGGACGGCGCCGGGTTGCGGGCGGTGGCCCGGGTCTACGACGACCTGCTGCACCTGGTCACCCTGGCGACGAGCCCGATTCGCCGGCTGGAGGACCTGCGGGGCAGGCGGGTCGCGATCGGAGCACCCGGCTCGGGTACGGCGGTGACCGCCGGCCGGCTGCTCGCGGTGGCCGGGGTGGCGGACCAGCTGGCCGAGACGGCGCGGCTCGGCGTCGACGACTCGGTGGCGGCGCTGCGGACCGGCGAGATCGACGCGTTCTTCTTCTCCGGCGGGTTGCCGGTCAAGGCGGTCGCGGACTTCGCCGCCGAGACCCCGGCCCACTTCGTCGACCTGGGCGAGTGGGTGGAGCCGCTGCGCCGCAGCTACCGCGAGGTCTACGTCGGGCGGGACATCCCCACCTCGGCGTACGGCACGGAGCCGGTGACCACGGTGGCGGTACCGAACTACCTGGTGGTTGACGCCGCCCTGCCCGAACAGCTGGTCTACGAGCTGACCCGGCTGCTGATGCAGCGGCGCGAGGAACTCGCCGGCGCCCACCCCGCGGCCGCCCGGCTGAACACGCAGTCGGCCATCACCACCACCCCGCTGGCGCTGCATCCCGGGGCGGCCCGCTACTACCGGACCCACAAGCCGTGACGTCGGCGGTTAGGCGGGGGCCCTTCCTATACAAAAAGCGATAACAAGGGGCCCTTCCTTACACCGGGGCGGTTCGGAAGGACACCTCGGCGACCAGCCCGGTCGGCTCGGCCCGGTGCATGGTCAGCCGGCCGCCGGAGGCGTCCACCAGCACCGCCACGATGGTCAGGCCCAGCCCGGCGCCGTCGATGTTCTGGGTGTCCGGGGCCCGCCAGAACCGTTCGGTGGAGCGGGTCAGCTGCGTCTCGGTCATGCCGGGGCCGTCGTCGCTGACCCGGACGACCGCCTCACCGTCCCGCTCGTCGACGGCGACCTCGACCCGGCCGCCGGGGTGACCGAACTTGACCGCGTTGTCGATCAGCGCGTCCAGCACCTGGTCCAGCGCCGTCCGGGCGGTGTGCACGTACGCCGGCCCGGTGGTCGGGGCGAGGGCGAGCGTGATGTTCCGGTGGTTGGCCAGCGGCTGCCAGGCGGCGACCCGGGAGGCGGCCACCGCGGCGGCGTCCACCACCACCAGGTTGTGCTGGCCCCGTTCGGCCCGGGCCAGGGTGAGCAGGCCGTCGAGCACCTGGGCGAGCCGGTCGGTCTCCTCCAGCGCGAGCCTGTGCTCGTCGCGGCCGTACTCGTCGGTCACGCTGTGGCCCAGCTCCTCGACCCGCAGGCGCAGCGCGGTGAGCGGGTTGCGCAGCTGGTGGCTGGCGTGCGCGACGAAGGCGCGCTGCCGGTCCAGCGCGTCGGCGACCGCGTCGGCCATCTCGTTGAAGCTGGTGGCGAGCCGGCGCAGCTCCGGCGGCCCCTGCTGGGTCGGCACCCGGGCCTTGCCGTCCCCGGCCGCGATCTCGTGGGTGACCACGTCGAGCACGGTCACCGGCCGGAGCACCCAGCCCGCCAGCCGGAACGCGGTCATCACCCCGGCGGAGACGGCGAGCAGGCCGGTCATGGCGAGCACCGCCCACCAGACGCTGACCGTCCGGCGCACCCGGGAGGTGTCGGAGACGGTGACGACGGCGCCGATCACCTCGCCGCCGTCGTTGACCGGTACCGCCACCACCAGCGGGCCGTGCTGCCAGGGCCAGACCACCTCGGGCAGGGTGAGCTGCCGGCCGGCCAGTGCCCCCCGGACCACCGACCCGGTCGGCTCGGGCGTGAGGTCCACCCCGCCGGTCGCGACGACCCGGTCGCCCTCCCGGTCGACGACGGCGGCGGCGATCCCGTACAGCTCGTGGTAGCGGCGCAGCTCGTCGGTGATCGCGCTGACCGTGTCGCTGCGCAGGGCCGGACCGGAGAGCGAGGCGAACCGGTTGGCGTCGGCCAGCCGGTCCGCGCGGATCCGCTCGGTCTCCCGGTTGGCCAGGGTGACGGCGAGCGGCGTCTCCAGGGCGAGCAGCACCAGGATCACGAGCAGCGAGTAGCTGAAGACCAGGCGGCGGGTCACGTAGGGCTCCGGTCTACTCGGTCCGGAGCCGGTAGCCGACGCCGCGCACGCTCTGCACCAGGTCGGGGTCGCCCAGCTTGCCGCGCAGCGACCCGACGTGCACCTCGACGGTGTGCCGGGCGGCCCAGGTGGTCGGCCAGACGTCGAGCAGGATGCGCTCGTGCGGCACCACCGCGCCCGGCTGCCGGGCCAGCGAGACCAGGATGTCGAACTCCTTGCGGGTCAACCCGACCTGCCGGCCGTGCAGCGTGACCAGGCGGGCGGCCACGTCGATCCAGAGCGGCCCGACCTCGATGGTCCCCGGACCCGGCTCGGCGCCGCCGGCCCGGCGGAGCACGGCGACGATCCGGGCCTCCAGTTCGGCCATCGAGAAGGGCTTCACCACGTAGTCGTCGGCGCCCATCCGCAGCCCCAGCACCCGGTCCCGCTCCTCGCCCCGGGCGGTCACCGCGATGATGCCGAGCCGCGCGCTGCGCTGCCGCAGCACCCGGCAGACCTCGACCCCGTCGCCGTCGGGCAGGGTGAGGTCGAGCAGCACCAGGTCGCAGGGGGCGGCGGCGAGGGCGGCGGCGGCGGTCGGGGCGCGCTCCACGTCGTACCCCCGGCGAGAGAGTGCCGAGGCCATCGCCCCGGCCACCCGGGCGTCGTCCTCCACCAACAGGATGCGCATGCCCGCCCGCTCCTCGTTCCCGCACGATCTCCGCGATCATCCCGCATCGGTGTCACCGGACGCACCGTCGGCGGACCGGCCGGAGTCTCAAGTTTGCCTCAACTTCCGTGGATCGATGTTCCTCAAGCTGCGCCGGTAGCTGTTAGATCACAGTCATCCGAGCTGGCGCGGCCGCCCCTGTCGGACCCTTTTCCGTCGTACAACGTCGTATGGAGGGGTACCAGGTGAAGCGAAGACTGTCCCGGACGGCACTGCCGGTCGCCACCGCACTGGCACTGGTGGGCACGCCCGCGCTGACGTCCGCGACCGCGGGCGGTGCGACCGCCGCGCAGCGGGTGCCGAAGCCGCAGTCGGTGATCGGCTGGGAGCCGTGCACCGACTACAAGCTGGCGACCTACGAGCAGATCGCCGACTACTACGCCAAGCTGGACAGGGCCAGCGAGCGGATGAAACTGGTCGAGATCGGGAAGACCAGCGAGGGCCGGCCGCAGCTGATGGCGATCGTCTCCTCGGAGGAGAACCTCAGGGAGGAGAACCTCAACCGCTACCGGGAAACCTCGGTGCGGCTCTCCCAGGGTGACGGGCTCTCCGAGTCGGTGGCCCGCGGGCTGGCCCAGAGCGGCAAGGCGGTCGCCTGGGTCGACTTCGGCATCCACTCCACCGAGGTGGCCGGGCACCAGACCGCCCCCCGGTTCGCGTACGACCTGGTCACCAGCGAGACGCCGGAGGCGCAAGCGATCCGGGACAACGTCGTCACGCTGCTGGTGCCGAACACCAACCCGGACGGCGGCACCAAAGTCGCCGAGTGGTACCGGCAGAACCTCGGCGGGCCGTACCAGGACGCCGGCTATCCGGAGCTGTACCAGAAGTACGCGGGCCACGACAACAACCGCGACTGGTACATGTTCAACCTCCAGGAGACCCGGAACGTGGGGCGGCAGCTCTTCCACGAGTGGCTGCCGCAGATCATGCACAACGTGCACCAGACCGCGGTCTTCCCGGCCCGGATCAGCATCCCGCCGTTCGAGGACCCGCTGAACCCGAACATCCACCCGCAGGTGGTCCGGGGCGTCAACCTCGTCGGTGACGCGATGGGGCAGCGGCTGGAGCGCGAGGACAAGGTCGGGGCGCTGGCCCGCCAGTCGTACGACATCTGGTGGAACGGCGGCGCGCGGACCGCGCCGTACTACCACAACCAGATCGGCATCCTGACCGAGACCGCGCACGCCTCGGCGACCCCGCGGGTGTACGACCCGAAGGACTTCCCCGCCACGTTCGCGGACGGCACCTCGACCAGCCAGCCGTCGGTGTTCTACCCGAGCCCGTGGCAGGGCGGCGAGTGGCACCTGTCGCAGAGCTGCGACTACATCTCGACCGCCTCCTGGGCGATGCTGCGGCTGGCCAGCGACGACCGCGAGGGCTGGCTCTACGGCGCGTACCAGATGGCCCGGGACGGTTCCCGGGACGGCGCCCGGACCACCTACGTGATCCCGGCCGACCAGGCCGACTTCCCGACCGCCACCAAGCTGGTCGACAAGCTGCGCTGGAACAACGTCCGGGTCGAGCGGGCGCTGGCACCGTTCAAGGTGGGCAAGCGGACCTATCCGGCCGGCAGCTACCTGGTCCGGGAGGCGCAGCCCTACCGGGCGGCCGTGCGGGACCTGCTGAACCCGCAGGTCTACCCGGACCGGCGGCTCTACCCGGGCGGCCCGCTGGAGCCGCCGTACGACATCACCGGCTACACCCTGTCGTTCCAGATGGGTGTCACGGTGGACAAGCTGGACCGGACGGTGCCGGTGAGCACCGCCGAGGTCGGCTGGCCGACGGTGCCGACCGGGGTGGTGGCCGGCGCGCCGAAGCAGGCGTACGCGCTCGACCCGCGGGTCAACGACAGCGCGGCGGCGGTGAACGCGCTGCTGGCGGCGGGGGAGAAGGTGGCCCGCAGCACCGGCGAGGTGACCACCCGCAGCGGGAAGCTGCCGGCCGGCACCTTCCTGGTCACGCCCGGCCCGCAGACCGGTGACCGGGTGACCGCGCTCGCCACCGAGCTGGGGCTCAGCGTCGCGGCGGTGGACACGGCGCCGGCGGCGGTGACCGCGCTCGCCGCGCCCCGGATCGGCCTGTACGACGGCTTCAACAACTACGACGAGGGCTGGACCCGGCTGATCCTGGAGCAGTTCCGCTTCGGTCACCAGAAGCTGACCAACGCGATGGTGCGTGGCGGTGACCTGCGGGCGAAGTTCGACACGATCGTGCTGCCCGACGCGACGTACGCCTCGATGCGCAACGGCCGGGCGGCCGGGACGCTGCCGGCGGAGTACACCGGCGGGATGACCGACGCGGGTGTGGCCAACCTGAAGGCGTTCGTCGAGGCGGGCGGCACGGTGGTCACCCTGAACCGGGCGGCCCAGTTGCCGATCGAGGCGTTCGGGGTGCCGGTGCGCGACGTCACCGCCGGGGTCGAGGAGACCGAGTACAACATCCCGGGCTCGGTGCTGAACCTCGACGTCGACCCCGGCGACCCGGTCGCGGCCGGTTTCGCGCCGACCGCTTCGGCGTTCGTCGCCGACGGGCCGGCGTTCGAGGTGGCCGAGGGTGCCGAGGGCGTCTCGGTGGCGGCCAGCTGGCCGACGGAGAACCTGCTGAAGAGCGGGTTCCTGCTCGGCGAGGACGTGATCGGCGGCAGGGCGGCCGTGGTCACCGCGCAGGTCGGTGAGGGGCAGGTGGTGATGATCGGCTTCAAGGCGCAGCACCGGGCGCAGTCGCACGGCACGTACCGGCTGCTGTTCAACGCGATGTACCTGGGTGGTCAGCGCTGACGACCTGAGGTGCGGGTCGTGGTGGCCGGACGGCGGCGGTACGCCGATCGGCCACCACGACCGCACCGGCTCCGCCGACCACCGGCGAGCCGGTGACCAGATAGCTACGCTGTGTCAATGGCCGACCGGGACGATCCGCCGAACCGGCCCGGTTCGCCGGGCGTGGTGGCCGGGGTGTCCGAGACGGACCGGGTGAAGGCGTTCAGCGACGGCGTCTTCGCGATCGTCATCACCCTGCTGGTGCTGGAGCTGCGGGTACCGGAGCACGAGCCGGGCGGCCTGCTCCACGGGTTGCTCCAGGAGTGGCCCGCCTATCTGGCGTTCGTGGTGTCGTTCGTCTACGTCGGGGTGATCTGGCTGAACCACCACGCGCTGCTGCGGCTGGTCGCCGGCATGACCCTCGCGCTCAACTGGATCAACCTCGCGGTCCTCCTGGGCGCGGTGATCGTCCCGTTCTCGACCAGCGTGCTCGCCGCCGCGTTGGCACCCGGCAGCGACGACCGCGACCGGCGGGTGGCGGTGGTCCTGTACGCGGTCGCCGCCGCGCTGATGTCCGCCCCCTGGATGGTCCTCTTCGGCTACCTGCGCCGCCGTCCCGAGCTGCTCAGCCCCGGGGTGACGCGCCGGTACATCCGCAGCCAGGCCTTCCGCCCGCTCACCGGGCTGCTGCTGTACGGCCTCAGCGGGCTGCTCGGGTGGTTCGTCAACCCGGTCGTCGGGCTGGTCGGCATCATCGTGATGATCTGCTATCACGCGTTGACCAGCGAGGGACTGCGGGAGGGCCCGTTGGGGCGGCTGCTCGGCCGAGGGTCGGCGGGACGCCCGGCCAGTTGAGCAACCGGTGCGGGCCGGCCGGGCCGGGGTCGGTCCGCCGGTCACCCGCCGGAGAGGTGTACCCGCACCGAGACGCTGTTGTCGGCCGGCGTCCGGTCGGTCAGGTACTCGCCGTCGAGGGCGCTCAGCGCGGTGATCCGGAAGCCGTCGACCGTCCGGGTACCGGGTGCCGGCGCCACGGCGGCGGTGATGGTCATGGTGACGTTCTGCGCACCGCCCGCCGGGACGTTGCTGAACAGGTGGCAGTCCAGCATCCGGGTCTCGGTGTCCTGCTCGCCGAAGTTGCAGGGGCCGGCGTCGTCGCCGATGAGCCGGATGTCCAGCTCCAGCGGTTGCACCACCCGCAGGCCCGTGAACTCGTACGGCTGCCGGCCCCGGTTGTGGACGGTGAACGTGATCGAACCCGCGTACCGGTCGCCGGAGGGCGACAGGTTGACCTCGGTCGGGGCGGAGACCGCCAGGTCGGTGGGGCGGCCCGGGCCCGCTGGCGGCGCGTCCGGTGCGTCGCCCGGGTTGTCGCGGGCCGGGGTGGTCGGAGCGGCCGGGAGGGACGGCGTCGCGGACGGGCTGGCCGGCGGGGTGGGTGTCGGTGTCGTCCCGGCGGTCGGGCCGACCGGCGGGGAGGGCCGCGCGGTGGCGGTGGCGGGCGGCGGATCGGTGGCGGGTGGGGCGGGCGGGCGCGGGTCGTTGCCGATCACCGCGGCGACGCCGCCGGCCAGGACGACCGCCGCGAGCGCCCCGGCGGCGGTGACCCGGTTGCGCAGCCGGCGGTGGGCGATCCGGCGGACGACGTCCGGGTCCGGCGGGATCATCCGGTCCAGCGCGTCGGACCGGAAGCCGGCGAAGGCCGCGTCCAGCCGGTGACCGGTGCGCGGGTCGAGGTCGTCCATGTCAGTTCACCTCCGTTCCGGACGGGCGGAAGCTCGGCTTCCGGGGCACCCCGCCGGGCGGCGGCGTCTCCGGGTCGGTCTCGGTCAGCCGGGCGGCGAGCGTCAGGCGGGCCCGGTGCAGCCACGACTTGACCGTGCCGGGGGCGACGTCGCACTCCAGGGCGATCTGGTTCACCGACAGGTCCGCCAGGTGGTGCAGGACGACCGCGCGGCGCTGGTTGGCCGGGAGGGTGGCCAGCGCGGCGGCCAGCGCCACCCGGTCCGGGCCGGGGCCGTCGACGTTCTCCGGGCGCTGCCGCTCGGCGAAGAGCCGGGCCGTCCGCAGTCGCCGCCACCGGCTGGTCGCCGCGTTCCAGGCGACCCGGCGCACCCAGCTCACCGGGTCGTCGTAGCGGGCGATCTTCTCCCACCGGGGCCAGGCCCGGCTGAAGGCCTCCTGCACCAGGTCCTGGGCCTCGGTCATGTCTCCGACGTACGCGTACAACTGCACCACAAGGGACTGGAAGTGCGAGCGGTAGACATCGTCGAACCGCGGCGCCAGGTCCTCCGCCTGCACTCTCGTCCCTTCGATCATGGGTGGGGCGTTCACCGTACGCGGTTCGGTCGATCCCGGGGTGCCGCCCGGCTCCTGGAAGGTCAGGGGCCGGGCGGCCGCGATGGTCATGCGCGTCGGTGTGCTGGTGGTTATGCGGCGTCGACGGCGTCGACGTCGAACGAGGCGGTGTTGTCGGACGGGTCGACGTCGGGGATGTCGTCCACGAACAGCGACGTCGTCAGGGAGAGGGTGCCGGTGCCGAGCTGCCCCGCGGTGGTGCCGGTCGGGGCGCTGAACAGCAGCTCCACCGTCCGCTCCTCGCCGGCCGCGAACGAGTCGCCGGGGATCGCGCACCAGTTGCCGGCGCACACCTCGGTCGGCTCGATGCCCTCGATCTGCACCCCGTCCGGCAGGGTGAAGTCGACCGAGAGGAAGTCGTTGCCGGCGTCACCGGCGTACCTGATGGTCACCGGCAGGCGTCCGGCGTAGCTGCCGTCGGCCTGCCGGAGCAGCCGGGCGGTGCCGGCCGTGACGGTGGCGTCGGTCTCGGTGTCCTGCACGTACGGCCGGGGGTTGCGCAGCGAGCCGGTGGTCGACCGGAACAGGGTGTCGAACGGCTTGGTGACGCCGTCGGCCGGGTCGTCCGAGTACACCGAGACCTCTCCGCCGGCGAGCGACATGGCGTGGTCGCGCGGGGCGGTCGGTGCCCAGAAGTCGACCGTGAAGCTGCGGCGCTCCCCGGGCGCCAGCGCGCCGTCCGGTACCCCGCAGTGGATGCTCCGCCGCCGGCCGTCCGGCGCCCAGCCGAACAGGCAGGCATCGTTCGGGGTCAGGCCCTCGAAGGATCCGGCGACCGGCTCGACGACGGTGAGGTTCAGGTATCCGGGTTCGGTGCCCCGGTAGGTCACCGTGACCGGCAGGCTGCCGAGGTGACCCCGGTCGGTGGGCTCGAACACCAGCCGGCCGACCGAGACCGCGGCGTCCCGGGGGGCGACCGATCCCGTCACCGCGGCGGTCGCGGCGCCGGGCCGGGACGGCGCCGTCGGTGCCGCGGGCGCGGCCTGTGCGGCGGATGCCGCGGCGAGCACCGCGAGAGCGCCGCCCAGGACACCGCCGAGCAGTCGGCGAGGGGTGGGTGTCGTGGTCATTGCAGGTCCTCCGGATCCCCGTGGTGGACGGCGGACGGTCCGCTCGTCCGGTGTTGCGGCCAATACACGTGCGTTCCGGGGGTCCGGTTGCAGCCAAGATCAGTCAGGTAGCTGACAGCACCGGCCGGGCCGCCGCGGCGTCGGTCGGGCAGCCGCCCGTGCCCGCCCGCCGCAGGACTTATCGACGAATGTCTGGCTGTGTATTTACTGTTAACAATCTTTACCTTATGTTGAGGAGACCTTCCCGATGACGTAAGGAGCCCACGATGCGAAGAAGCGTGGTCCTGGTGGTGACGACGGTCGCCGCCGTCCTCTCCGCGCTCGTCGTGGCCGCGCCGGCCGCCCAGGCGCACGGCTACATCTCCTCACCCCCCAGCCGCCAGGCCCTGTGTGCCCAGGGACGGGTGCCCAACTGCGGCCAGATCCAGTACGAGCCCCAGAGCGTGGAGGGCCCGAAGGGGCTGCGCAGCTGCCACGCCAACATCGCCCACTTCGCCGTACTCAACGACGACAGCCGCAACTGGCCGGCCACCTCGGTCGGCAACACGGTGACGTTCAACTGGGTGCTCACCGCCCGGCACGCCACCAGCACCTGGGAGTACTTCATCGGCGGCAGCCGGATCGCCGTCTTCGACGACGGCGGACGCCAGCCCGGCGCCACCGTCTCGCACAGCGTCAGCATGGGCGGCCGGACCGGCCGGCAGAAGCTGCTGGCCGTCTGGAACATCGCCGACACGGCGAACGCCTTCTACGCCTGCGTCGACCTCCAGATCGGCGGCGGCGGAGGCAACCCCAACCCGAACCCCACCCCCACCCGTACGACGAACCCGCCCACCCCGCCGCCGGCCACCACCGCACCGCCGCCGGCCAGCGGAACCTGGCGATCCGGTACCGCGTACCAGGTCGGCAGCCAGGTGACCTACGGCGGCGCGACGTACCGCTGCCAGCAGGCGCACACCGCCATCCCCGGCTGGGAACCCCCGAACGTCCCGGCCCTCTGGCAGCGCCTCTGAAGCACCGCTGACGGGTGTCCACCCGTCTCCGGGTCCGGACCCGTACCCCCTGCGGGTCCGGACCCACACCCCTGCACCCGCGTCCCCTCGGACCCCCGCATCCCCTTCGGCGCACCGGAGACGAGGCCATGACCCGCCACCGCCGTACCCTGACCGCCGTGACCCTGCTGGCCCTGGTGGCCGGCTGCGGCTCCGGCCCCGGCGGCACCTCCGCCGCCCCGCCCGCGCCGGCCGGGACCGCCGCGTCCCCGACCCCGAGCACCACGCCCGGCGGCTTCAACGCGGCGGACGTGATGTTCCTGCAGATGATGGTGACCCACCACGGACAGGGCCTTGAGCTGGTACGGCTGGCGGAGAGCCGGGCCCGCCGCGACGAACTGCGGACGCTGGCCGCCGCCATCGACGTCACCCAGGCGGCCGAGCGGGAGACCATGCGGGCCTGGTTGCGGGGCTGGGGCCGGGCCACCGAGGCGGACCCGGACGCGCATGCGCACGCCGACCACGGCGGGCTGCCGATCACCGGACCGGAGCAGATCGCCGCGCTGGCCGGTGCCACCGGGGCCCGGTTCGAGACCGACTTCCTCAACCTGCTGATCGGGCACCAGCACAACGCCGTCGAACTGGCCCGCACCGAGCTGCGCTCCGGCACGAACCCGGAGGTGAAGGAGCTGGCCCGGCGGATCGAGCTGTCCCGGACCGCCCAGATCGACCAGATGCTCAAGCTGCTGCCCACCGGCGGGACGGCCGACGGCGGGGGCTGAGCCGGCGCCTGTGGTTCACTGTCGGGTGGACCCCGGGAGAGGAGGAGAGCCGTGCAGTTGCCAGCCGTGCTCGGTGAGCCGATCCGGTTCGTGCTCAACTGGGGGCGGCGCTACTCGCTCTGGGTCTTCAACTTCGGGCTCGCCTGCTGCGCCATCGAGTTCATCGCCACCAGCATGGGGCGGCACGACTTCATCCGGCTCGGCGTGATCCCGTTCGCGCACGGTCCGCGCCAGGCGGACCTGATGGTGGTCTCCGGCACGGTCACCGACAAGATGGCCCCGGCGATCAAGCGCCTCTACGACCAGATGCCCGAACCGAAGTACGTCATCTCCTTCGGTGCCTGCTCCAACTGCGGCGGGCCGTACTGGGACTCCTACTCGGTGACCAAGGGCGTCGATCAGATCATCCCGGTCGACGTCTACGTGCCGGGCTGCCCGCCGCGCCCCGAGGCCCTGCTGCACGGCATCCTCCTGCTCCAGGAGAAGATCGCCGCCGAGCGCTCCGGGATCGGCGGTGTCGCCCGGCCGGACGCGCTGGCCTCCCCGGCCGACCGCCCCGGCGCGCCGCCCGCCCGCAGCGTCTCCTCGCTGACCGCGCCGGTCGTAGCGCCACCGGGCGAGCGTCGCTGACGTACCCTTTCGATCATGACTGTGACCAGTTCACGGCGGGCGGAGTGGCTGGTCGATGTCCTGGTCGCCGAGTTCGGCGAATCGATGGCCGTCGACCCGACCGCGTTCCGGCGGAAGTTCCGGAAGATGGCCGCCTCGCCGTTCGCCTTCTACCGGGGCAGCGCCTCGGTCTTCTACGCCGACCTCGTCGGCGACTTCTCCGACGACCGGTTCCTCGACCGGCTCACCAGCCGGGTCTGGATCCACGGTGACCTGCACGCGGAGAACTTCGGCACCTACATGAACGGCTCCGGCCAGCTCGTCTTCAACGTCAACGACTTCGACGAGGCGTACGTCGGGCCGTTCTCCTGGGACCTGAAGCGGTTCGCGGCCAGCGTCGCCCTGATCGCGTACGGCAAGGCGCTCTCCGACTCGGCGATCACCGGGCTGGTCACCCGGTTCGCCACCGCCTACCTCACCGAGCTGCGCGCCATCGCCGCCGGCGGCGACGACGCGATCGGCTCGATCAGGCTGGACAACGCCGACGGCGTGCTGCGCCGGGTGCTCCAGCGGGCCCGGCTCAGCACCCGGGTGGACCTGCTCGCCACGCAGACCACCATCGACCAGTACGAGCGCCGGTTCTCGCTCGGCGACGGGGTGTACGAGATCGACGCCACGGTCCGGGCCGCGGTGATCGAGGCGTTCGAGGGCTACCTCGGCACCCTGCCCCCGGCCAGCACGACGGCACCGCCGGTGTCCGCGCACATCAAGGACGTGGTGCTGCGCAAGGGCGTGGGCATCGGGTCGGCCGGGCTGCCGTCGTACAACCTCCTGCTGGAGGGGCACACGCAGGCGCTGGAGAACGACGTCGTGATCTACATGAAGCGGGCCCAGGTGCCGGCGGTCGCCCGGCACGTCGCCGACGAGGGCGTCCGCGGCTACTTCCGGCACCAGGGCCACCGTACGGCCGAGTCGCAGCGGGCCCTCCAGGCGCACGCCGATCCGTGGCTCGGCTTCACCGAGCTGGACGGGCACGGGCAGCTCGTCGCCGAGGTCTCCCCGTACGCCGCCGACCTGGACTGGGCCGACGTGAACGAGCCGGAGGAACTGGCCGGGGTGATCGGCGACCTGGGGCGGGCGGTGGCCCGGATGCACTCGGTCGCCGACGACGAGTCCAGTCACGACCTGGTCGACTTCTCCACCGAGGAGGCGATCGTCGCCGCCGTCGACGCCGACGAGGGCGGCTTCGTGGCGCACCTGGTCGAGTTCGCCCACGCGTACGGCGCGCAGGCCCGGGACGACCACCAGATCTTCGTCGACCTGTTCCGCAACGGCCGGCTGCCCGGCGTGTAGTCGGCTCAGAGCTGGAAGTCGAGCACGACCTTGATGTCGTCGGGCTCCGGCGTGTACGCCTGCGCGTACGACCGGACCGGAACGCGCCGGGTGATCAACGAGGCGAGCCAGTTCGGGTCGGCGGCGCGCAGCGCCTCGGCGGCCATGTCCCAGTGCCGCCGGTTGGCGTTCACGGTGCCGAACACCACGTTGTTCTCCAACACCAGCGCCCGGTTGAGCGCACCCGCGTCGAAGTCGATGCTCCGCCCGCCCGAGGAGACGCCGGTCAGGCAGACGATGCCGTTCGGCGCCGCCTTGCACATCAGGTCGAGGACCACCGGCGGGGCGCCGGTGCACTCCAGCGAGATGTCCGGCTCGATTTCCAGCTCCGGCACCGTACCGGTGTGGAAGTGCGCGCCGAGCGCGCGGACCAGCCCCGGCTTGGCGCCGCTGGCCGACCGGTTCAGCACGTGCACCTCGTACCCCCGCTGGGTGGCGAGCAGGGCGGCCAGCAGGCCGATCGGTCCGGCACCGGTGACCAGCACGGTCCGCGGTTCCCAGGCGGCGCGGGCACCGATCCGCTCGATGTGGTCCCAGGCCTTCGCCAGCACGCTGGTCGGCTCCAGCAGCATGCCCAGCTCGGCCAGCTTCGGATCCAGGCGTACGGCGAACTTCGGGGGGATCCGCCACCGGTCCCGGGCGAAGCCCTGGAGCCCCTTGATGCCGTGCTCGGTGTACCGCCCGTTGCGGCACATGTCCCACTCCCCGGCGGCGCAGTTGGTGCAGGGCACCGGGTCGGGGTGCCGGACGATGCCGGCGACCAGGTCGCCGGGGGCGAGGGTGCCGGTCGGGTCCTCGATCACCCGCCCCAGCGACTCGTGCCCGATCACCAGCGTCTTCTCGCCGGGCGCCGCCTCGCCGTAGTCACCGTGGATGATCTCGTGGTCGGTGCCGCAGATGCCGACCGCGAGCGCCTCGACCAGCACCGAGCCCTCCTCGGTGGCGGGCTCGGGAAAGTCCTCGACCAGCCGCAGGGAGTCCGGGGTGCCGGGGGTGACGGTTATCGCGCGCACCCGGTCATTCTTCCCCGCCGCGCCGTCCGGTACGCCCGAACGGGGTTTTCGCGGTCCGGCGGGCCCGGGTCGGGCGGTCGGGACGCGCCGGGGCGGCCGGCGTGGCCATAGGATCGCGGGCATGACGCCGGAAGAGGTCGGTAGCCGGTTGGGCACGCTGCTCGCGGACGCGGAGGTCACCGTCGGCCGCTCCGGCGGCGAGGCGTACGCCCGGGCGACCGTGGACGTGCCGCCGGCCAGGTGGCGGGACGCCGTACGGGCCGCCCGGGACGATGCCGAGCTGACCTGTGACTTCTTCGACTGGCTCTCCGCCGTCGACGAGCTGGCGGACGGTTTCGACGTGGTGGCCCACCTGTGGTCGACCACCCGCCGGCACGGCGTGCTGCTGCGTACCCGGATTCCCCGGTCGGCGCCCACGGTCGCGTCGGTGGCGGACCTCTTCCCCGGCGCGGGTTGGCACGAGCGGGAGACGTACGAGATGTTCGGCATCGACTTCGACGGGCATCCGGGGCTCACCCCGCTGCTGCTGCCGCCGGAGTTCGAGGGGCATCCGCTGCGCAAGGAGTTCGTGCTCGCCTCCCGGGTCGCCAAGGCCTGGCCGGGGGCGAAGGAGCCGGGCGAGTCCGAGGCCGGCACCTCGCGCCGGCAGGCGATGCGGCCGCCGGGCGTACCGGCTCCGGGCGAGTGGGGGCCGGCGGCGGCCGTACCGGGAACGGAGAGCCCGCCGGAGCGGCCCGCCCGGCGCCGACCCACGGCCGGCCCGCCGGGGTCGCCGTCCCGACCGCCGGTCTCGGGCCCACCCGGCACCGGCCCGGACTCGCCGGCCGAACCCGGCACGACCGACGGGACCGGTGGTGCGTGATGCCGCTCTGGCTGGAACTCCTCGTCCGGGTCGGCGGCGTGGTCGTCGCCTTCCTCGTCCTGCCGCTCGTCGTCGGCCAGGCCGAACACAAGGTGATGGCGCACATGCAGGGCCGGCTCGGTCCGATGTACGCGGGCGGCTTCCACGGCTGGGCCCAGCTGATCGCCGACGGGGTCAAGTTCGTGCAGAAGGAGGACATCACCCCGCGCGAGGCGGACCGGGCGGTGTTCCGGCTCGCCCCGGTGGTGGCGCTGGTGCCCTACCTGCTCGTCCTGCTGGTCATCCCGCTCGGGCCGAACGACCTGGTCGGGCAGCCGCTGGACATCGGGCTCTTCTTCGTGCTGGCGGTGGTCGGCGTCGGCGTCGTCGCGGTGCTGATGTCGGCCTGGGCGTCGGCCAACAAGTACAGCCTGCTCGGTGGGATCCGGGGCGCGGCCCAGCTGCTCGGCTACGAACTGCCGCTGGTGCTCGCGGCGGCGAGTGTGGCGATGGCCGCCGGCACGTTGAGCCTGCCCGGCATCGTCGAGGCGTGGCAGCCGTGGTGGCTGCTCTGGCAGGCACCCGCGATGATCGTCTTCTTCCTCGCGGGGCTGGCCGAGATCCGCCGGCCGCCGTTCGACATGCCGATCGCCGACTCCGAGCTGGTCTTCGGCTACCTGACCGAGTACACCGGACTGCGGTTCGCGTTCTTCCTGCTCGCCGAGTACGTCGGCATCGTGGTGATCGCCGCGCTGACCACGGTGCTCTTCCTCGGCGGCTGGCAGGGCCCGTTCGGTGACGACTACCTCGGTTGGCTCTGGACGCTGCTGAAGGTCTTCGCCGTCTCGTTCGTGATCATCTGGTTCCGGGTGAGCTATCCCCGGCTCCGCGAGGACCAGCTCCAGCGCCTCTGCTGGCTCGTCCTGGTCCCCGTGGCCCTGGCCCAACTCGTCCTAACCACCGCCGTAAAACTCACCCTCCCCTAACCCCCCGCCCCCAAGATCGCCGTGATCAGGGAACGGTTCCGCGTGTCGTACGGCGTGTCGCCGTACCACTCCCTGATCACGCCGATCTTGCCGGTGGGTTCGCCCTGGGACTGGTCGGGGCCGGCGGGGGATGGGGTGCACGGGGCTGTAGACCTGGGTGCACAGACGGGGCAGCGGCACCCGTTGCCTGGCCGGCGGTGGGATCCGGTGGGCGCACCAGCGGGGCAGGTCTACAGGCTGGAGAACCCCCACTCGTCGCCGGCCAAGCGAAGGCGTGACGGTGGCGCCGCCGCGTCACGCGGAGGCGCCGTACCGTCCCAACCGGGCGGGGGTGGTCGCGCCGGGACGGCCGACACGGCAGGATATGGCGCATGAACATCCCCGGCGAGGGGTTGGCGAAGGGGCTGGCCGTCACCCTCAGGACGATGACCCGCCCCTCGCACACCCAGCAGTACCCGGACGTCGCGCCCGAGCTGCCGCCGCGCTCCCGGGGCGTGATCGCGCTGCTGGAGGAGAACTGCACGGTCTGCATGCTCTGCGCCCGGGAATGCCCGGACTGGTGCATCTACATCGACTCCCACAAGGAGGAGATGACCGTGCCGGGGGCGGCCAGAGCGCGCCAGCGCAACGTCCTGGACCGCTTCGACATCGACTTCTCGCTCTGCATGTACTGCGGCATCTGCATCGAGGTCTGCCCCTTCGACGCGCTCTACTGGTCGCCCGAGTTCGAGTACGCCGAGTACGACATCAAGAACCTGCTGCACGACAAGGACCACCTCGGGGAGTGGATGGCCACCGTCCCGCCACCGCCCGCGCACGACCCGCTCGGCGAGCCGGCCAAGGAGGAGACGGCCGCCGCGCGCAAGGCCGCCGCCCCACCCCGCCCCGCCGCCGAAGGCCCGGCCGCGGATGAGGGACCGCCGTGAGCGCCGCCGACGTGCTGATGCTCGCCCTGGGGGCGGTGGCGGTCGGCGCCGGCGTGCTGGTGGTGGCCACCCGGCACCTGGTCCGGGCCGGGCTCTACCTGGTGGTCTGCCTGGGCGCGGTGGCCGGCCTCTTCCTGGTGCTCACCGCCGAACTGGTCGCCTGGGTACAGCTGCTGATCTACGTCGGCGCGGTCGTCGTGCTGCTGCTCTTCGCGGTGATGCTGACCCGGGCGCCGATCGGCGCCGCCGACGACCTCGACCGACCGGGCTGGCCCGCCGCGCTGATCGGTGGCGGAGCCGGGCTGGGGCTCAGCGCCCTGCTGGTCGACGCCTTCCGCTGGTCCAGAGTGGAGCTGCCCGCGCCCGGCACCGCCGAACGGCTGGGCACCGAACTCTTCCAGGGCTGGGTACTGCCGTTCGAGGTGCTCTCGGTGCTGCTCCTCTCCGCCCTGGTCGGCGCGATCGCGATCAGCGTACGGATCCCGGGGCGCCGGCAGTGAGGCCCGCCATCCCGTACGTCATCGCCGCCCTGCTCTTCGGGCTCGGCGTGTACGGCGTGCTGCGGCGGCGCAACGCCGTACTGGTGCTGATGGCGGTCGAGCTGATGCTGAACGCGGTGAACCTGCTCCTGGTCACCGCGAACGCCGCCCCGCTGCACGCCGCCCTCGGCCGGCCGGCGGCGGCAGCCGGAACCGCCGCCGCGCTGCCCTTCACCGGGCAGGCGTTCACGCTCTTCGTCATCGTGATCGCCGCCGCCGAGGTGGGGGTCGGACTGGCGATCGTGCTCCAGCTCTACCGGCTGCGCGGCACCGTGGCGGTGGACGAGGTACGCCTCGACGCGCACACCCCGGACACCGCCCCCCGGGCGCTCATGGATGCCCCACCGGCGGGGACGGCGGCCCGGTGAGCGGCGCCCAGACGCTCGGCGCGCTGCTGCCGGCCGTACCGCTGGGACTGGCCCTGGTCGGACTGTTGCTGCCGCAGCGGTCCCGGGCCGTCGCGGCGGCCCTCGGCATCGGCGGCGCGGCGGTGGCACTGGCGGTCGCGGTCGCGCTGGTCGTCACCCTGGACGGTGCGGCCACCGACGCGGCCGCCGGATGGGCCGACTTCGGCGGGCTGTCGGTGAGCCTCGCGCTCCGGCTCGACCCGGCCGCCGCGCTGGTCGCGGTGGCGGTGGCGGCGGTCGCGCTGGCCGTGCAGGTCTACTCCGTCGGCTACCTGCACGACGACGACCGGTACGCCCCGTACGCGGCGCAGATCAGCCTCTTCACCGCCGCCATGCTGCTGGTGGTGGTCGCCGGTGACCTGATCCTGCTGCTGGTCGGCTGGGAGGTGATGGGCATCTGCTCCTACCTGCTCATCGCCCACGACCGCCGGCTGCCGGAGGCGCCCGCCGCCGCGGTGAAGGCATTCCTGGTGACCCGGGTCGGCGACGTCGGTTTCCTGCTCGGCATCGTGCTGCTCGGCATCTCCGCCGGCACTTTCCGGATCGCCGACGTGCTGGCCCACGACCACGACGCCGGTACGCTCACCGCCGCCTGCCTGCTGCTGCTCGCCGGGGTGGCCGGCAAGAGCGCCCAGTTCCCGCTGCACACCTGGCTGCCGGACGCGATGGCCGGCCCGACCCCGATCTCCGCGCTGATCCACGCCGCGACCATGGTGGCGGCCGGGATCTACGCGGTGACCCGGCTCTTCCCGCTCTTCGACCGGGCGCCCGCCGCGCTCGCGGTACTCGGCGTGATCGGCGCGGTCACCCTGCTGCTCGGCGCGCTGGCGGCCACCGCCCAGGACGACATCAAACGGGTGCTCGCCTGGTCGACCGTCTCCCAGCTCGGCTACATGGCCGGGGCGCTCGCCGTCGGTTCGCCGCCGGCCGCGCTGTTCCACCTGCTCAGCCACGCCGCCTTCAAGGCGCTGCTGTTCCTCGCCGCCGGTGCCGTGATCCACGCGGTCGGCAGCAACCTGATGTCGGCGATGGGCGGGCTGCGCCGGGCGATGCCGGTCACCTTCTGGTGCACCGCGATCGGGCTCGGCGCGCTCGCCGGAGTGCCGCCGCTGGCCGGCTTCTGGAGCAAGGACAACGTCCTGGTGGTCGCCGAGCAGGCGGCCCGGCACCCCACCGGCCCCACCGCCGCCTGGGTGGGCTGGCTGGTCTGGATCACCGGGCTGGTCGGGGTCGCCCTCACCGCCTGGTACGCGGCCCGGCTGCTGCTGCGCACCTTCTTCGGGGCGTCCCGCGCGGTGACCCACCCGATGGACGCGGTCAGCGGCGACGCGCCGGCCACCACACCCGCACACACCCCCGCCGGTGCCCCGCACGACCCGCCCGGGGTGATGCGCTGGCCGGTACTGCTGCTCGCGGTGCCGAGCGCGCTGCTCGGGTTCGCCATCTTCGTCGGCCCGTTCCGGTCCGCGCTCGCGCTGGACGAGTCGCACCTGGACGCGTTCGTGATCCTGCCGGTGGCGCTGCTGCTGCTCGGCGCCGGCCTGGCCTGGGCGCGCTGGCGGGCCGACCCGGCCGCCGATCCGGCGACCGGGCTGGGTCCGCTCCGGCCGGCCTTCGCCCGGGCGTTCTGGCTCGACGAGGTCCAGCACGCCCTGGTGGTACGGCCGGCGCGGGCGCTCGGCCGGCTCGCCCGGCGTACCGACGAGCGGGTGCTGGACGGGGCGGTCGAGGGGACCGGCCGGGGCACCACCGGGCTCGGCGGTGCGCTGGCGGTCCTGCACCGGGCCGGCGTACCCCGGGCGGTGGCCGCGGTGCTGGCCGGTGCGCTGCTGCTCGGCGTCGCCGCACTGGCCTGGGGAGGCGCGACATGAACCTCGACTCGGCCGACCGGCTCGGCGCGGCGGCGCTCGTCGCCGTCCTGGCGCTGCCCGCGCTCGGTGCGCTGCTGCTCGCCCTGCTGCCGGGCCGGCTGGACCGGGCCGCCCGGCTCACCGGCACGGTGTTCGCGGCGGCGACCTTCGGGCTCAGCCTGCTGCTGGCGCTCGGCGGGAACGACACCTGGTTCGGCTACCGGCCGGCGGACGCGGGCGCCGCCGGCGTACGGCCGTGGCACGACCTCGACGTGGCCTGGGTACCCGGACTGGACCTGCGGTTCCACCTCGGCGTCGACGGGGTCTCCTATCCGCTGGTGGTGCTGACCGCCCTGCTGACCCTGCTCTGCTGCGGCTACACCCTCTGGCGGGTGCCGGCGCCGGGCCGGGGCCGTACCCTGGTCGCGCTCCTGCTGGTCATCGAGGTCGGCATCCTCGGCACCTTCCTCGCCCTCGACCTGGTCCTCTTCTTCCTCTTCTTCGAGGTCGTCCTGCTGCCGATGTACGCGGTCATCGCGATCTGGGGCGGCGAACGGCGGCGGCACGCGGCGCGGAAGTTCGCCCTCTACACCCTCTTCGGCTCGGTGCTGCTGCTGGTCGGCGTCTTCACCGTGGTGACTGCCGCCGGCAGCGCCGACCTGGTGGAGCTGACCGGCGGCGCGGGACTGTCCCGGGGCACCCAGTTGGCCGCGTTCACCCTGCTGGCGATCGCGTTCGCGGTGAAGAGCCCGCTCTGGCCGCTGCACACCTGGCTGCCGGACGCGCACACCGAGGCGCCGACGGTGGGCAGCGTGATCCTCGCCGGGGTGCTGCTGAAGATGGGCACGTACGGGCTGATCCGGGTGGCGGTCGGGGTCGCCCCGGAGGGGGCCCGCTGGGCCGCCCCGGTGCTCGGGATCCTCGCCGTCGCCGCGATCATCGTCGGCTCCCTGGTGTGCCTGGCGCAGAGCGACCTGAAGCGGCTGATCGCGTACTCCAGTGTCGGGCACATGGGTTTCGTGCTGCTCGGCATCGCCACGCTGACCGTCACCGGCATCCAGGCGGCGCTGATCGGCAACATCGCGCACGGTGTCATCACCGGCCTGCTCTTCTTCCTCGCCGGGGCGATCAAGGACCGGGTGCACACCGGGGCCCTGGCCGAGCTGGGCGGGCTGCGGGACAGCGCGCCCCGGCTCGCCGGGCTGCTCGGCTTCGCCGCGATCGCCTCACTCGGGCTGCCGGGGCTGGCCGGGTTCTGGGGCGAGGCGTTCGCGGTGGTCGCCGCGGTGCAGGTGGGCGGGGCGCTCTGGACCACGCTGGGCGTGCTGGCCGCGCTCGGCGGCGCGCTCACCGCCGCGTACCTGCTGCGGCTGCTCCGCCGGGTCACGCACGGCTCGGCCAGCCCGGCGGTGCTGACCCTGACCCCGAAACTGGCCGGGGCCGAGCTGGTCGCCTGGGGGCCACTGGTGCTGCTCGCGCTGGCGATCGGACTGGCCCCGAACCTGGTGCTCGGGGTCGCGGAGGGGCCGGTCCGGGCCCTGCTGGAGGCGATCCGATGAGCGTCGGGCGGGCGTCATGATCCAGACCGTGGACAGCGTCGCGCTGCTGCCGGCGTACCTGGCCGCCGGCACCGCCGTACTCGTGCTCCTGACCGACCTGCTGGTGGGCCGGCGCGGCGCGACGGTGGCGACCTTCACGGCCGGGGCCGCCGCCACCGCGCTGGCCGCGGTGCTGGTCGGGCGGCTGGGGGAGCGCCGTACCTTCTGCGTCGGCGAGGCCTGCTCCTACCAGGCGAGCGGGCGGTCCGCCCTGGTCGGCTGCGTCTTCGCGCTGCTCACCCTCGGGGTGCTGGCGCTCTCCGCCCCGCTGCTGCGCTCCGGGCAGGTGCCGCCGGGGGAGTACTGCTTCCTGCTCGCCTGCTCGATGACCGGCGGCGTGGTGCTGGGCGCGGCCGGCGACCTGATCACGTTGATCGTGGCGTTGGAGACGCTGACCCTGCCGCTGTACGTGCTGGTCGGGCTGCGGCACCGCAGCGTGGCCGGCGCCGAGGCCGCGCTGACCTTCTTCGTGGTCAGCGTGGTGGCGACCGCGGTGACCCTGCTCGGCGCCGCGCTGCTCTACGCGCTCACCGGGGTGGTGCACCTGACCGCGCTCGGCGCCACGTTCGCCGCCGGGCCGGAACTGCTGGACCTGCCGCTCGGCGTCGTCGCGGTGGCGCTGGTGCTGCTCGGGCTGGCCTTCAAGGTGGCGGCGGTGCCGTTCCACGCCTGGGCCCCGGCCACCTACGACGGGGCGCCGGTGCCGGTCGCCGCGTACCTCTCCACCGCCTCGAAGCTCGGCGGGGTGGTGGCGCTGCTCGCCGTCACCACGGTCGCGCTGCCGGCCACCGTGGCCGGGCCGGTGCTCGCCGCCGTCGCCGTCCTGACGATGACCGTCGGCAACCTGGTCGCGCTGCGGCAACGGCGGATGGTACGGCTGCTCGCCTGGTCCTCGGTGGCGCAGGCCGGCTACATCCTGGCCCCGCTCGGCGCGCTGGCCCTGGCTGCCGGTCGGACGCCGGAGGCACTGGCCACGGCGGTCGCCGCCGCGGTGGCGTACACGGTCTTCTTCGTGCTGCTGGAGCTGGCCGCGTTCGCGGCCGTGGTCGCGCTGCGGCCAGCGGCGGCCGACGGCGGGGAGATCGACGACTACCGGGGCGCGGCCCGGCGCCGGCCCTGGGTCAGCGCGGCGTTCGTGCTCGCGCTGGTCGGGCTGGCCGGGCTGCCGCCCGGACTGGCCGGTCTCTTCGCGAAGATCACCGTCGTGCGGTCGCTGCTGGCCGGGGGAGCCGGCTGGCTCGCCGTGGTGGTGGCGCTGAACGCGGTGGTCGGGCTCGCCTACTACGTACGGGTGGCCGCGACGCTCTACGCCCCGGAGCCGGCCGCGGCGCGGGCCGGGGAGGCCGCCGCCGCGCCGGTCGTGCCGACCGTGCCGGCCGAGCCGGTCGCGCCCGCCGGTGCCGGTGCCTCCGGTCCGGGCCCGGTCCGGCCGGCCTGGGCGGTCGTCGCCGCGCTGGCCGTGGTCACCGCGATCGCGGTGGTTGTCGGCTTCGCCCCGCAACTGATCCTGGACGTCGCCGGACAGTGAGATCGGTCGCGTTGTTGTGACAATGGGGCCCTTTCTCAGCTAACTCTCAGTCATAACCGGATTGTTGAGGGGGAACCCGGTTGTTGAACCGGTCAGCGGGTCCACCTACCCGCGCACCGAAGGAGTTGCCGTGCATAGCCATCACAACCGGCTCAAGACAGCCGCGCTACTTGGCCTGCTCACCGCTCTGATCATCGGCATCGGTTTCTGGTTCGGCGGCAGCGGCGGCCTGGTCTTCGCCGTGATCATCTCGCTGGCCATGAACGCCGCCAGCTACTTCTGGTCCGACAAGCTCGCCCTGCGCTCGATGCGGGCGAAGCCGGTCAGCGAGGCGGAGTTCCCCGAGCTCTACCGGATGGTCCGGGAGTTGGCCACCGAGGCCGGCCAGCCGATGCCCCGGCTGTACGTCAGCCCGACCATGCAGCCCAACGCGTTCGCGACCGGACGCAACCCCCAGCACGCGGCGGTCGCCGTCACCCAGGGGATCACCCAGATCCTGGACTACCGGGAGCTGCGGGGCGTGATCGGGCACGAGCTGTCCCACGTCTACAACCGGGACATCCTGATCTCCAGCGTGGCCGCCAGCCTGGCCGGCATCATCACCTCGCTGGCCTACCTGGCCTGGTTCGTCCCGTTGGGCGGCGGGGACGACGAGGACTCGGCGAACCCGGCCGGCCTGCTGCTGATGCTGATCCTCGGCCCGCTCGCGGCCTCGGTGATCCAGTTGGCGATCAGCCGGAACCGCGAGTTCCAGGCGGACGCCTCCGGGGCGACCCTGACCCGCGATCCGCTGGCCCTGGCGAGCGCGCTCCGGAAGATCCACGCCGGTACGCAGCGGATGCCGCTGCCGGCCGACAACCGGCTGACCAGCACCGCCCACCTGATGATCGACAACCCGTTCCGGGGTGGCGGCATGGCGAGCCTCTTCTCCACGCACCCGAAGATGGAGGAGCGGGTCCGCCGGCTGGAGCAGATGGCCGCCAACAGCGGTCCGGTCCAGTTCCAGCGCTGACAGCCCGGTAGTACGTCCACACCCCGGGGTTCACGGTCGACCGCCGCGAACCCCGGGGTCCGGCGTCTGCGGGGTCGCGGCTCCTGGGGGCGTCCACGGCGCCGGTCGGGTGGTGACGTTCGCCTAAACAGGTGTCGTCCCTCGCAGCGGTCACGTTAGGGTCGGTGGGTCTTCTGCCCGTTACATCCTTCCGTTCTGTGACCCCCTGAGGAGGCGGACCCGTGGCCGCGCTGCGTCAGTACCTGGGAGTGTGGCGAATCCCCGGTGCGCCCCTGCTGCTGGTCGCCGGGATCGTCGGTCGGCTCGGCATCGGGATGACCCCGCTGGCCCTGCTGCTTGTCGTCGAGCAGGTCACCGGCCGGTACGCGCTCGCCGCCGTGGCCGGTGGGGTCTACGCGCTCGCCGGGGCGGCGCTCAGCCCGATCGCCGGCCGGATCGCCGACCGCCTCGGGCCGAGCCCCGTACTCCTGCTGACCGCGGTCGCCCATCCGGTGGCACTGATCGGACTGCTCTTCGCCAGCCGCGCCGGGGAGGACGCCCTCCTGGTGATCCTGGCCGCCTCCGCGTTGGCCGGTGCGACGTACCCGCCGCTGACCGCCGCCATCCGGGGTGCCTGGAACGACCTGACCGACCCCGCCTCCGGCCGGTACGCGCTGCGCAACACCGCGCTGGCCGCCGAGACCTCCCTCTTCGAGCTGGTCTTCGTGCTCGGGCCGGTGCTGGTCGCGGCGTTCGTGCTCTTCGCCGACGCCGCCGCCGCGCTGATCGGGGCGGCCGTGGTCACCCTGGTCGGCACGGTGCCCGTCGCGCTCGGTCGGGTGATGCGGGGCTGGCGGTCACACCCGCGGGACTCCCACGCCAAGGGGCTCGGCCCGCTGCGGGTCGGCGGCTTCCCCGCCCTGCTGTTCTGCGTGGCCGGGCTCGGGATCGCGTTCGGCGCCGCCGGGGTGGCCGTCCCGGCGTACGCCTCGGCGCACGACGTCGGCAACCCGGAGAGCGTGGCCGGCGTCCTGCTCGCGATGTGGGGCACCGGCAGCGCCATCGGTGGCATCTGGTTCGGCACCCGCCACCCCGCGCGCAACGCCGCCCGGCAGTTCGCCCAACTCCTCGGTCTGCTCGCGGCGACCTTCGTCGTCTTCGCGCTGATGCCGAACCCGGTGGCGCTCGGCATCGCGCTGGTCGTCGGCGGGGCGACGATCGCGCCCGCGCTGACCCTGGAGAACACCATGGTCGGGCGGATCGCGCCGACGAGCATGCTCAACGAGGCGTACACCTGGGTGGTGACCGTGGCGGTGGCGGCCAGCGCGGGCGGTGGAGCCGTGGCCGGCGTGCTGGCCGACCAGGTCGGCGTGCCGTGGGCCTTCGTCTTCGCCGGCGTTGCCGTGGCCGGCGCGGCGGCCGTCGCGGCACTGCCGACCGGATCGATCGCCCGGGCCGAGGCGTTGGCGGAGGTACGGATGGAGCGCGCCCTCGCCACCGAGCCGATGTAGCGGGGCGGCTGCCCCTACCGGTAGTTGGTGAACTGCAACGCCACCCCGAAGTCCTCGTTCTTCAGCAGGGCGATCACGGCCTGCAGGTCGTCCCGCTTCTTGCCGGTGACCCGCAGCTGGTCGCCCTGGATCTGCGCCTGTACGCCCTTGGGCCCCTCGTCGCGGATCTTCTTGCTGATCGCCTTGGCCTTGTCGGACTCGATGCCCTGGATGACCTTGCAGTCGATCTTGTAGGTCTTGCCGGAGGAGCGCGGCTCGCCGCAGTCGAGGGACTTCAGCGAGATGTTGCGCTTGACCACCTTCTCCTTGAAGACGTCCAGGGCCGCCCGGACCCGCTCCTCCGTCTCGGCCTGGAGGCTGACCGCCTCGTCACCGGCCCAGGAGATCTCGGCACCGGTGCCGCGGAAGTCGAAGCGGGTCGAAAGCTCCTTCTCGGCCTGCCGAAGGGCGTTGTCGATCTCCTGCCGGTCGACCTTGCTGACGATGTCGAACGACGGGTTGGCTGCCATGATTTTCGCTCCTGCGGTATGGGACATGGGTGTGCTCAGGGGCGCCGGACGCGGCGCGACATGCCGACCGTACCCGGTTGCGGTACCGCCCGGTGCAACCGCTATCCTTGCTTCCGCTGCCGCGCTTCGCGTGGCGGCACGCCCTGGCGGGTTGCCCGAGCGGCCAATGGGAGCGGACTGTAAATCCGTCGCGAAAGCTACAGAGGTTCGAATCCTCTACCCGCCACCAGGTGCACAAAGAGGCCCCTGACCAGCTTGAACGCCGGTCAGGGGCCTCTTCCGTGAGTCCCGCTCAGTCCCGCTGTAGCTCGCTCGATCTTGCTGGCTGTGTCGTATACGTGTCGCCGGCAGGTAGCTAGAGGAACAGCCGCAGAAGACCCGTCACGGCCCCGATCAACATGGCGAGGGCAATGAGTAGTCCTGGCAGCGCCTTCACCCAGTCGGTCGGGTAGCCGTACCGCCTCTTGTTCCGGTGACGCTGTGTATTGCTTCGAACCACCGGTCTTGCTAGCTTCGGCACGCGGCCTCCTTGCTCTGAAGTCCTCAGCAGGGCATTCCGAAGCAGAGAGCCGAAGCGGCATCCGGGTCCAGCCGGGTGCCGCTTTTCGTGCCTTGACCTTGCTAGCTCTCCGTTTCGCTCATTGATTGCAGCGTGTTCGCATCTGCGTCGCAAGTACGGAGAGTATATATAATGATACCCGATTATGTACGGAGAGTTACCTAAAGTCGTCCGATTCGGGCTGATATTGATCGTCAAAACCGCTTGATCGGCGCTGCCGCGATGCGATAACGCTTCGCTGCATCGCGGCAGCATAGTTGGGTCGACTGACGGAACTCTGAGTGACGCGCCGTAAGTCAATAGTGATGTCAGACACATTTTGAGCGGTCAGCCCGTTCCGAGGGCGGCCTCGATTCGGCGGCGGGCTGCCTCTTCCTGGCCGTAGACGCATTTCGCGTAGACCCGCATTAGGACGTGCACGCTGTGTCCGGCCCATTCGGCCACCTGGGTCGCCGGTACTCCGGCGTTGAGCCAGAGCGACACGGCGGCGTGCCGTAGGTCGTAGGGCCGGCGTGCCAGCGGGGAGCGCTGCTGAGTCGGGGTGAGGATCTTTGCCCGCGCGTCGCGCCACGCCTTGCCGTAGGTGTTGTTCGGGATCGGCTGGCCGGCGGTCGGGACGTAGCGACCACCGGGACCGCGACGGGTGACGAACAGTCGGCCGTCCGGTCCCGGCGGGTACTCCTTAATGTGGCGATCAAGGAGGCGCACCAGCGGGGGTGGCGCGGGCACGTCCCGGGTAGCCGCCTTTGCCCGGTGCTTGAGTCCACGGCGTTCCGTGGTGCCGTCCCCGTCGCCCCAGTCGCGCCCTACGGCGACCGTTGAGCCGGTCAGGTGCAGCACGCCCCACCCGCCACGCCGTGCGGGCCGTTCGTACTCGTCTTCGCAAAGGTGGAGGACTTCTTCCGGGCGTAGTGCCGAGTAGTACATGCACCCAAAGAACGCCTCCAGTTCGGGCACGCTGTGCCCCACCTCGGCGAGCAATGCCCGTGCCTGATCCGGGTTGACCACGGCCCGTCGGTCGATCTCATCGGCCGTCTTCGGAGCCGTCCAGCTCACCAGGGACATCGGGTGGGCGTCGAGTAGCCGCAGTTCCACGGCGTACTTAAGCGCGCCGGAGAAGACGGCCCGCTTTCGGGCGATCGTGCTCGGCGACGCGGGCGCGCCGTCCATCCTCAGCGAAAGCGTGTCGAGTGCCTTGCGGACCAGCGCGGCATCGGTGAGCGCGGCCAGGTCGACCGTGTTGGCCTTGAGCCAGCGCACGGCGGCGGCCAGGTCGGCGGGCGGCTCTCCGGCGTCCCGACGGGTCTTGTTAAACACCCACCCGTAGAGCGCGGCGCGTAGTGCCTTTTCGTTAGGCACGCCCCGATCTGTCGCTAGCAGGGCCGGCGTGACAGTGGCCAGCGTTTCGGCGATGCCCTTACGGTGCTTGGCCGATGACCGGGGCCACTTCATGTCGACGTATGCCACGGCGTGCTCGTACCACGATCGGGTGTTGAGTGCCCGTGCCATTGGCTCGGGGAGACCGCTCGTTTTATCGAACGCGACGCCTTCCCGCTGGGCAACGACGAGCTTGGACCGGAAGCTCTCGGCCAGAGCGCGAGTCGCGAACGTCTTGCGGAATGCTTGCCCGGCCACTTTCCACCGGACCACGTAGGAGTAACCCTTGGCGAGTTGGTTTTTGAGAATGCCGTGTACCCGTACGTCGTAGGTGCTCAAGCGGCCTCCTCGTGATCGTTGAGCCAGGTGTCGAGGTCGCGGCGGCGGACGTATAGAGCGCCGTTGGGGTATTTGATGGTTCTGGGCGCGCGGCCGGTGGCCTTCCAGCGGAAGAAGGTGGATCGGGGTACGCGGAGTTCGTCGAGGACTTCGGCGAGGGTGAGCAGGTTGCCGGTGGGGGTGGTGCGCTGCGGTCGGGCGGTCATTTGGGGGGCGTCCTCCTCGGGGTGGCGTCGAGGTAGATGCGCTGGAACATGGGGGATTGGCGGTCGGGGTAGGGCCGGGAGACGAAGCGGATGCGCAGCACCGTGGCGATGGCGGCCGGTACTGCGGCTGTTTCAGCGCGTGTGCCGTGCAGCCTGATTCGCATCGTGGGGGCCGTCCGGTCGATGAGGATCACTTGTGGAGGATCAGGGAGGGATCACCACAGAAGGACGCATAGCGGCCCGCTGACAGTCCCGTAGAGCCAAGATCTGAGGCGCCCTGGTACTACGGCGTAGGGCCGATCCGTCTCGGGGCTCTCAGCGGGCCGAATCAGGGGCGCCCGGCGGGGCCGGTTGGAACCGGTGGGCGTTGGCGACAGGCCGGGAGGCGTTGACACGTTGACAATCGGCCGCTGGTCGACTGTTTCCGCTGGTGGTGGCCGGTGTGTGAGTGTCAACGCCCCCCGTTGACAGGCGTTGACATCGTTGACACCGGGCGGGCCGGTGGTGGGTTGTCAACAACCGTCAACGGCTGTCAACGCTCCCCGTTGACACCCTCTGGCGTGGCCTGAGCTGCGGAAACGTTCCCGCTGGGAGGCGCTGTCAGCGTGTCAGCGCCTTCCGGCCCCTCGGCTGTGGCGCGGGGGTGCAGCTCGTAGCGGCCATCCGCCCCGTGGCGGACCCATCCGAGGGCGACCAGTTCGGCCAGCACCGCCGACACCTCATCGGACTTGGGCAGTCGGCGGGACACGCGGCGGTGCAGCTCCCGGCGGGTGAAGCTGGTCATGCCCTTGGTGGTGAGCACCCCGAGCACGTAGCGGGCGTGTTCCATGGCGGTGTCGGTGCCGATGGTGGTGAGTGCGGCCCGGTAGTGCGCGGCGAAGAACTCGGCCAGCCTCACGGCGTCGGCCATGCGGCCGGCGTCGACGGGGCGTCGCCATGCGTCGGCGGGGTGGTGGGCGACGTGCAGTAGCCCGGCCAGCCGCAGCGTGGCGCCGGACAGCTTGTTGCCCCATTCCCGCATGTCGTAGAGGCTCCCGCCGGGCCGTAGCTCAGCTTCTACCTGCTCGGCGGCGGCCCGGCGCACCTTCCCGGCCTCGGGGGTGAGGGTGACCACGGCCGGATCCGTCCATTCGGCGAGCATGGCGGCCAGGTCGTGCACCCGATCGCGGTAGCCCGCGGTGACCTGCTCGGGCACCGGTGGCGTGTCCACCACCCGGTAGCCGGCTGAGGCGCTGGACAAGGTGCGGGTCGGACGGCTCGCACCGGAGACGATCGCCGTTCGGGTCCTGATCTCCGATATGACCGTGCCGATGGCGCTGCCTGCGCGGGCGGAGACCCAGGCTGACGACCCGGCCGTACGTGAGCGCGCAGAGCGCATCGCCCGGCGGGCGGCGGACGGGATCATTGACCAGGTCACGGAGCTGGGCGACCTCGGTCTGATCCGGTCGACCACCGTCGAGGTACGGATGCACCGGGCGTCCCCGCTGTTCAAGCTCTACATCCTCAACGGCGAAGAGGTCTTCTACGGCTTCTACCCGGTCGTGGAGCGCACCGTGGCGATCAAGGGTGAGCCCATGGCGATCTACGACCTGATGGGCAAGGACGTGCCGTTGTTCCACTACGCGGTGACGGACGATGACACCTCGCACGGCACGCAGTTCGTTGAGGCGTCCCGCCAGTGGTTCGACTCTGTGTGGTCGACCATCGCCTACCGGTACGACGGATGAGCGCCGACCTCGGCCGGCTCCTGGTCGACGGCGGGCCGGTACTGCTCGACTTCGACGGACCGGTGCGCAGCGTCTTCTCCGGCTATCCCGCCCCGCAGATCGCGGCCGAGCTGGTCGACATACTCCGGCGTCGGGGCGTCGAGCTGCCGGCGAATCTCGTCAGCGAGCCGGACCCGTTGGAGGTGCTGCGCTGGACCGGCGCGACCGGCGACCAGGAGGCCACGAAGTCGGTCGAGGAAGCGCTCTGCGTCGCTGAGCGGCGTGCCGTGTCGACCGCGGAGCCCACGCCCTACGCCCGTGAGGTGATCGTGGCCGCCCGGCAAGCCGGGTCGCCGGTCGCGGTGGTCAGCAACAACTCCGCCGGCGCTGTGAATGCCTACCTGACAGCCCACCGGCTGAGCGGGCACGTCGCCCCGGTCATCGGACGGGCGTACGCCGAGCCGGACCGCATGAAGCCCAACCCCGAACCCATCCTGCGCGCCGTGCATGCCCTCGGCTCGGCACCGCCGAACTGCGTGCTGGTGGGCGACTCCCTGTCAGACATCGAGGGGGCGCGGCTGGCCGGCGTGCGGGTGATCGGTTACGCCAACCGGCCATGGAAGGTGGAAGCCTTCCGAGAGGCCGGAGCGGATGAGCTGATCACCAGCATGCGGGGGATAGCGGATGCCCTGCTGGAACGGCTGGCCTAGAAGGGCTCGGATCTCTGACTGCCGTGCGTCGAGGGCGTCTATTCGGCAGCCTGCCGGTTTTTGATCCACTCTTCAACGTCGCGTTTCCGCCACACTTGCCCCATCTTCAACTTCTGAACCGGGGCAGGGAAGTCTCGGTGGCTGGTGATCACGTGTACCCGCTGTCGGGACAGGTTGCCGCCCAACATGTCCCGGATCTCGGCGACCCCAACCAACTCGTCCACGAGATCGACGCTAGGCAACGACGGTTGCTGTTGACGTCGACAACTACGACGTCAACACTTAGGGGATGAGCTTTCCGGATCAGTTCCCGATCTCCGACCGCCCGACTCCGTACCGGCTCAGGCCACACCAGCCCCGCCGGCCGCTCTGGCACTGCTCGGGCTGCCCCGGCCGGCCCTGGCCCTGTGGACCGGCTAGATTGCTATTGAAGGCCGAGTTCCAGGGCGCACCCGTCGGACTGGCCGTCTATATGGCGGCGCAGCTCATGGTGGCGCTGCAAGATCTCTACACACTGAATCCGCAACCTGAACCAGACCCGAAGGTGTTGTTTCAAAGGTTCGTGGCTTGGACTGCGAGGGAGCCCCTTGCGTAGGGCGCGCAGGTGCCGCAGGCAGGATCGTAAGAGTGAGGCCCGAGATCTGTGTGGAGCGCAGCCGTCGCCACCGGCGTTGCCCCGGGCCGCCATGTGCTGCCAAGTTGCCGGCTGGTTCGTAGACATCGCTACCAGGAGGGCGCATCCGTGGCGGAGCGCTCAGATTTCGGATTCATTTCTTTGCGAAGCGCAGGATAGTTTCCGTCCTCATGCGTTGTTGTAGTGCCGCACCACCAAGATGCTGCGGTGGAGGCAGATATCGACGCTCAGACGGAAGCGTCCGCTCATGCTCACTAACCTTCACCAGGCCTTGAAATTGAGCTGCCACAGTAGCCGCCCTGTCGTTCCTCAAAAATGCCCCTCGCAGAGCAGAGTTGCCTATCACGGTGACTGCCTTCCCGCCGGATCGAAGGAGCCTCGCCTGCTCTCGATAGAGATCTAGCAGATCAAGCAGGAAGCGGTCAACCATACGCATGTGCCGGGATGAAAGCGAAGAAAAATTGCCGAGCGAAGCCCGCATATCCTTAAGTTGTTGGGAGGAACCTGCCTCTACCCCTCGCTCTGCACCTACTGACTCACCTCGGATGCGACGAATGTGTGCGACCGAATATCCTAACCAAACTAGAGATAGCCGATGCCCTCTCAGGTAGTCGATCGCATTGAGGTACGGTGGCGAGGTGATTACAAGGTCCGCGCATGAATCACGGAGGCAAACTGATCTTGCATCGCCAAGGAAAGCGTTTGCAGTGCCGGTAAGCATCGTCTCGCCCAGCACCTTCGCCAACCTTGCCGAAGTCCGCTCAAATTGCAGCAGTACATCGAAATCATTCTCGGTCCTGACTCGGTGGGGGCGACTATGGCTCACGTCTCTACCGAGCGATGCCCCTTTGTCTTTGGTGATGATCAGCCTGCTAAGAGCGACTTTCAAAGCCGCCCTGACCGACGTGTTACGGATCTTTGTTATCAAGATCGATAACGCTCTCAAATCACGTTGCTGAGATTCAGCGAACCAGAAGTTGACAAAGGCTCGCGTCTCATTGTCCTGATCTATAGAAGCGATCTCACGCGAGCCGTTGAATGCGATGGCGCGGGCGACAACCGTATTCGCTGTGTCGAGAAGACTGTCGACGTCTATCGGCGTTGTGCGAACACGGCTCATCAGAATTGCCAAAGGATCTACATCGGTTCCGATTGCGGTGCACCCAGCTTTTGCCGCAGCGTGAATAGTAGTGCCGGACCCAACCATCGGATCAACCACAACAGATCCTGGCCTCAGTGACGAGCACTCTTCAAGGGCGATCTCAGGCGCCATCCTCGCAGGAAAGGGATGGACGGCCTTGTACACGCTCCGCGTCGAGCTCACGCGGGATCAACCATGTCGAAATCAGCACCAAACTTGTAGGCGGAGGGGAGTAGTGCAAGCTGCTTGAGGATCACTTCGCGTAGCTTATCAGGTTTGGCACCCAAAAATACATTGTCGCCTGCCACTCGGACTAAGTGTGGAGCTAACATGGAAAGGCCCGAGAGGACTGCGGCTACGTCCTTCTTAGTTGGGCTGTTTGGATCACCTGACATGTCACGGATGACTTTGGCAATAACTGGGGTTGTGAGGACGTCCGGCCCGTTGAACCCAATCTCTTCAAGAGCCGCAAACAAGTGCACATAGCTAAAAGTTCGTTTTCCAGCGAGCTCCTTGCCCAGAATGTCAATAAAGTCTCGGACATCTTTTTCCGTGTAGAGCTCAAACATTCCCTTAAGTCGCATCAAATCGATAGGGCCATGCGTGGCGCTTAGGATAACCAGTGTGCCTAGGTCCGTAGCCGTCATGGGAGTCACCCGCTGCTGGGCGCATTCTTGCTGGAGCGCCCCCTCGGCGAACGCTGGCCCCACAACAAGCGTATGGTCAGCTTTGTGATCGGTGCGGTGTCTTACGAGGCCTGCGATACCGACATTATGTGCAGGCACCTTTTTGTTGATTGATGATTTAGCATCATAAGTGAAGGAGTATGCGACTTCCTTTTTGCCGGGCGTCACGGGAGCCTTGGCCACTCCCTCCGGGTTTCCGCTGCCACCCATACGCTCGACTACAAATCCGAGGCTTTCGATAGCGTCTCCCAAAATAACTTCGAGTGCCCGATCCTTCTTGTTGAAGGAGGCTGCTTCCAGCAGTTCGGCGATCTGGAATCCGCTGGTCCGTCGAAGTCGCGCTACGAGGCGAAGGGCTTGATCCCTGTACAGATTGATCTGGCCGAGAGTAGCTTCGTCGACACCTACCTCCAACATATATGCCTGGGTAAGAAGCTCCACCATTGCGGTGTCGCGAAGTACCAATTGCTGTTCGTGAGTAGCTCCATGTTCCCGGGTAAATGGGTGGTCCTCGTTCACCACGATCTGCCGAGCATCAAGGTCGTAGGTAACCAGTGGTTCGTCTACGCCTAATTTTTCAAAGGTTACGTCCGTGATGACATCCGCTGCCGTCTCAACTTCGTTCCAGCTATTAATTGCAGCATCCGAGGCGGCATCCTCTCTGCCCGCTACAAACGACGGCAATGAACCGGAAGTTAGTCCGTCCTCGATAGCCCGCTGCAGTGGAGCCAAGGGAACTGTGCCCCAAGCCTCGGTAAGTACGTCCCCGGCGTCCGGCCAGCTCGCCTTCGCCGCCTTATCATGCGTGGACCGGACTAGGTTGAATAGTGCTCTAAGCAGTACCCGGAAATTCGTGATCTCCGGCCCGGAAACCACTCCTTCTCGGTTGATAGCGAGTGACTTGTTTAGCGAATCACACCGAACCGCGGCGCGGAACTTCGCCCAAGCCGTGTGGTTCATATTGGTCAGACCAAAGTAAGAGTCTTGCAGATTCACCACACGGCCTAGAATATTAACCAAAAAACCGTTCGATTTGGCGAGCTCCTGACTTTTTCCTCCGGAGATAGAGTCGACGTATAGGCTAACAGTGCCAGTTACCTCGCCTACGCCCTCCACGATTATGTGAGGGTACGGACTATTCGACTTTACAACGGCTAGCGTTTTCCCATCGGGAAGCTGTATTGAGTCGATCGGCAAGCCTGGCCCGAGGACCCATCTATCTGCTACCTCCACGGAGACCTTCGACGATTCAAGTGGCTCGCCGTTGAAGGCAATGCCGATTGAGGTGCCTAGAGGCAGGCTTGTCATCAGCATTCTGCGGATGCGGCCTGTTTGCATCCGGTGTCCGGCGTCTTTGAGGGATGTGAGAACCGCGATGGTCCAAGTCACAGAACGGCCGATGTCTGCAGGCTTGGCACCTCCGAATTCATCAGCTTCCCGCCATCTGCGCACATGTCGATGCTCCTTGATCTTTTCGAGATCCTGCAGCATACGATTACCGTCACGAAGCTTGGCGAGAAGAGTTCGGACGTCGTTGTCATTTAGCGATCGGACCGGGAGAGGTAGTGGAGCAATATGTAGACGGCCTTCCTCCCGCCCGATCCTCCTGTAGTCCATCGATACGCCGCGAATCTTCCCATCGGCAGCCTTGCATATATAAGTCAGCTCGTGTGCCAAAACGTATGTCGCTAGTTTCCCAATACCGAACTTTCCGATCTGCGGGCGGCCATCAGTACGCGTTCCCTTTGTCGATTGCGCGACGGACCAGAGACGCCGAAACCCCTCCACGTCCATAGACTCACCGTTGTCGGCAACCCAGACCGCGGCATCGGCGCTGCGGAGATTTTCAGACATTCCGACGAATACGTCAGTAGCCCCCGCGTCCCAGCTATTCGATACCAATTCTTCGAAGGTCTTGTTGGGTGAGGTGTACAATTGCTCGCTGAAAAGTTCAAGGAATTGAGGTCCGATGGTCACGTTGACCCCGGCATCATCAATAGGGTCACCCGCGCTGTCGATTGCAAACGAGTCCGCCACGTCTGATTCTCTCTCGGTCGACCGATCGCCCATCGGGACCTCATCTCATTGACTACCGCGAGTGAGAGCAGGCTAGCTCAGGGTGGTGATCAACTTAAGGGGCCGAAGGGTTGACCTTCGGCGTCGTGCGCGGGATGGGGAGTGGGAAGTCTTCGAGCTGGTCAGCGTTTGCCTGACGATTGATTCTGTGTCGGACTTGTGTCGGCGCCGCAAGCGGCAGCAACGGACGACCAGGTCAGCGCCTTGGTGTTGGCGCTCTGTAAATCCGTCGCGAAAGCTACAGAGGTTCGAATCCTCTACCCGCCACCAGGTGCACAAAGAGGCCCCTGGCCAGCGAGAACGCCGGTCAGGGGCCTCTTTCGTGGGTCCCGCTCTAACCCGCTTGATCTCGCTGGCTGTGTCACAGGCGTGTCGCCGAGATCATCGGGCGACGGAGCCCTCGTCAGCCCGTTCGTCGAGCGAGTCGGTGGCGGATCCGTTAGTGGCCGGCGGCAGGCCGAGCGCCGCCGCTACTCGTCGGCGGGCGGCCCTCCTCCTGCCCGTAGACACACTTCGCGTAGACCGCATCAGGATGTGCACGCTGCGCCCGGCCCACTCGGCGGCCTGGGGACCGGTACCCCGGCGTTGAGTCAGAGCGAGACGGCCGCACCTTCCTGCGCGGCGTCGAGCGAGTGCTGCACACTCATGCCGCGTCCGATCCCGCCGACAAGACAGTGAGTTGGTACAGCTTCGGGCGACGGAGCGCTTCAGGTAGCCGCGCGATCACGCCTCGGACCCGTGCTTGCCGGGCGTCTCCCGCCCGATCGGCGAGCCGGAATACTCCAGTGGCCGCTGCCGACTTCGCCACGCGTCAAGCAGCGCGACAAGGGCCAGCACTCCGGCCACCACGCTCAGTCCGACCATCGGCGACCAGCGGGTCAACGCTGCCGCGACCAGCAGCAGGACTACCAGGCCGATCACCCGCGACCGGGAGACCCGGCCGAAGATCTCGTAATCCAGCCGCACCCGGGCGAGGAGGAAGAGCGCCGGACCGCCCACCACGAACAGAAGCCACGCCGGCCGTAGCGGCCCGTACGGATCGTCGATCACCAGCTCGTAGCCGACCGCGGTGACGAGCACGCTGAGCACGATCAACCCATGCGTCCGTTCCGTCGCCGCACCCAACTGGCCGGGCATCCGCGCCCGGCCCAACGCCTCGGTCAGCAACAGACCGGCGCGGTGAAAGTAGATCCGCCACAGCAGCGCGCTGGTGGCGAACGCGACCCCGAAGGCGGCGGCCCGCTCCGCGGAGTAGTCCACGCCACTGGACACGATGGCGATGATCGAAATCGATTCGCCGAGCGCGATGAGGAACATCTGCTGGTGACGTTCGGCCAGATGCTCCCCGGCGATCCGCCAGCGACCCACCGCCGCGGCCCCCAGCCACGGCAGCGGCCAACCCAGAGCCCAGGCGAGGTAGTCCACGGCAAGCGCGGCGGCCCACAGCGGCAGGCGAAGCGAATCCGGGCCCAGCGCGCCGATCAGCCAGAGCGGCGCGGCCACCGCCGCCCATGCGGCGAGCCGAAACGGCACCAGCCGTCGAGGATGGCCACGCAGCGCGGCAGCGACCACGAGCGGCCGCACCACCATCACCATCAGGTACGCGACCGCGAACGGCAACGCCCGCTCCTCCATCGCGCGCGGCAGCGTCACCGCCATCACCAGGGCGGCGAACATGGTACCGACCACGACCGCCTGAATGGTCGATCGCTCCGGCTCGTAGCGACTGGTGATCCAGGTGGTGTGCGACCAGACCAACCAGAGCGCCAGGAACAGCAGCAGGGTACGACCGAGCCCGGCGACGAGCTCCCAGCCGGTGTCGCTGCCGACGTGGGCGAACCGTTGCGAGACCCGGGTGAGGGCGACCACGAAGGCCAGGTCGAAGAAGAGCTCCAGGAACGTGGCGCGCCCCGAACTCGTCGCAGAGCGCAGCAGCCCGGCACCGCGTCCCGCCACCATCGTCCCGCCCCTGTCCGCCCCTGCCCCGCCCTGTGGCACCAACGAGTCGGCCGTCAACGGGGTTGCGTGAGCGCCTGCCGGCGTTCGCCTCGAACTCGCCGAGCCGGACGCGCAGCCGGGCGAGTGGGCGGCCCGGGGGTCGTGCCTCGCGTCGCGGCAGGTGGTCCTGGTATGGCGTGGGGGCGTCAGGATGCCCGTGAGTCGGCGATGACCTCGTCGATCGTGTACGTGGCCTCGGCTGCCAGGGTGGGTTCGATGTCCCGGTAGTAGTGCAGCCCGCCGAGTGCTATCGACAGGGCGCGGGCATGCGCTCGCGCCCAGCCGGCGTCATCGCCTCCGAGGCTCGACCGGAAGGCCCGTCGGACGCTGGCGGGCAGCACGGTCCAGGCGACGATCAGGTCGCATGCCGGGTCACCGATGCCGACGGTCGCGAAGTCGATGACCGCACTGAGCCGACCACCCAGGGTCAGGATATTGCCGGGTAACAGGTCCGCGTGGACCCAGGTGGGCGGGCCGTCCCAGGTGGGAATCTCCAGCGCCTCGTCCCAGATGGCGCTGGCCGCGTCGGTGTCGATCATGCCGGTCAGTCCCGCAATGGCGCCTCGGGTCTGCCCGTCCAAGCGCGCCAGTGGCCCGCCCCGGTAGGCCCCGGGTCCGTCGGGGATGCCGATGGTACGGAAGGCGCTGACGAACTCGGCCAGCTCCTCGGCGAGCGTGGCGGGCGCGGCCAGGTTGCCGGGCACCGGGTTCGTGCCGGGAAGCCAGCGCAGGATCGACCAGGTCCAGGGGTACTCGTCGGTGGGCTGGCCCACGGCCACAGGGGCGGGGATGGCGACGGGCAGGTAGGGGGCCAGCTGCCGCAGCCATCGTTGCTCCTCGGCCTCGTCGCCGGCGGCCCACGGCACCCGGCACAGCCGCACGACCAGGTCCGGTCCCAACCGGAACAGCGCGTTGACCGTGCCGGTCGAGGGCACTCGTCGCAGCGGGAGGCCCGCCCAGTGGGGAAACTGTCCGGCGATCAGCCGTACGACCGTGCCGACCGAAATATCGATCTCATCGGCGTGCATCTTCCGAGCGGGCAGAACACCCTCCTGATGAATGCGCGGTCGTGGCGCTGAGCGTTTCCGATATGCGATCCCGAGGCAACCGAATTCCGGCTCAAAGACAGGAACCACCGGTTCCGCCAGATAGGTCCAGGGACCCTCCCGGGTCGTGCAGGGCGAGTCGTCGGCCGCAGCCGAGCCGTGGTCGTGCGGCGACGTCCGGTCGTAGACCTTAGATTTGGACCTTGGGGCAGCCGACGCGGCCGTCACGATCGTCGTGTCCCGGTGATGACCGGCCGCGTCTCGTAGGCTCCGATGGTGGAAATCGGTCGAGGATGGATCGTGGTCGATATGTTGGAGGCGGCGGAGAACGCCTCGCCGGTCGAGGCGGTCGAAGCGGTCACCCGGGAACTCGGTGCGGCGCTGGGGGCGCAGGCCGTCGCGTTCCTGATCGCGGACCTCAGTGGCCGGGCCCTGGTCCGGCTGGCCCACGTGCCCCTGCATGGTGCGGGTCAGGAGCGCCGGGACGGTGAGGAGGTCGCCACCGTGCTGCCGTTCGACGGCGGCCCCGCCGAGCAGGCGCTCCGTACCCAGACGGTGCAGGTTGTGGGGCAGCCCGGCAGGTGGACGGTGTTGGCGCCGGTGACCGACCGCGGTGAGGTGATCGGTCTGCTGGAGATGATTCTGCCGGACGAGCCCGCTCCGCCGGTGCTGGCGGAGATCGCGCGCACGGCGCACATGTTGGCGTTCGTGGTGATCGCCAACCGGCGGTACACCGATCTTTTCGAGTGGGGGCAGCGCACGACCCCGTTCACGCTGTCCGCGGAGATACAGCGCCGCCTGCTGCCCGCCTCGTTCACCTGCGAGGCCAGTGCTTTCACCGTGTCCGGCTGGCTCGAACCCGCCGCGAGCATCGGCGGGGACACCTTCGACTACAGCCTCGCCCGGGACGTGCTGCACTTCAGCGTCACCGACGCGATGGGGCACGGGGTGGCCAGCGCGCTGACGGCCACCCTCGGCGTGGGCAGCCTGCGCAACAGTCGCCGCCGCGCGGCCGGGCTGGTGGAGCAGGCCGACGCGGCGAATGCCGCCGTGGCCGAGCACGCCGCGGTGCCCGGCAGTTACGTCACCGCGGTGCTCGGCCGGCTCGACCTGCGTACCGGAGTGTGCGCGCTGCTCAATGCCGGGCACGTGCCGCCGATGCTGGTACGCGACGGGGACACCCGGGTGCTGTCGCTACCGGGCAACTTTCCCCTGGGCATGTTCCCCGGGGTCGGTTACCGCGCCGGCGAGCTCACGCTGCGGCCCGGCGACCGTCTGGTGGTGGTCACCGACGGTGTGCGGGAGCGCAACGCCGCCAGCCTGGATCTACCCACCCTGTTCCGGTCGATCGCCGATCTGCACCCGCGCGAGGCTGTCCGGGCGTTGGCCGACGCCGTGCTCGAGGTCAGCGGACCGACCCTGGCCGATGACGCCACCCTGCTGATCCTGGACTGGCACGGCGGACACGGCGAGGAACGGCGCACGAGCGCCGGCGCCGACCAGAAGCGTGCCAGCACCGCGCTGCCCGACTGACTACCCGCCTGTCGCGCCGTTCCCGGACGGCAGATCCGCTTCAGCCGCGGGCACACTGTCATAGACATGGATCACTCGATCCACCGAGGTGACTGTCAGGACGCTGCGCACGGCGGGCTGCACCGCGGCGAGGCACAGCCGACCTCCGACCTGACCGAACGTCTTGAACATCATGACCAGCGCGCCCAGCGCGCTGGAGTCCATGAACCCGACGCCGGCCAGATCCACCACCACCCGACGGTCACCGGCGTCGACCAACCGTTGCAGACCGTCGCGCAACTGCGGGGACGTCGCCATGTCCAGCTCGCCGCGCACCTCGAGCACGGTGCAACCTTGACCCGGTCGGGCCGACAACAGCAGATCCACAACAACCTCCCCACGCCGATGATCCCCGGTTACCCTATGCGTCCGCTGGGCGAACCAGCGCCGGACGTACCCGAGTCGCCAGCCGCACCGTTTCACCCCAGCAAGCCGGGGTAGTGCTGATCACAACCGGAGGATCCCGCCTTAGGGTGTGACACAGCAGTCCGGCGGGTCACGCACGGGCCGGGGAGGAGCTACGCAATGCGGGTGAGCATGACGCTGTCGCTCCCACGGCAGCCGTCCTCGGTGACCCGCGCCCGCCAGGTACTCACCACCTTGCTGAGCCTCACCGACGCCGCCGAGGACTCCTGCGGCCACCTCGCCGTGCTGATCAGCGAGGCATGCGCCAACGCGGTGATGCACGCCGATCCGGACAGCACCGTCGACATCACCATCGTCATTGACGACCAGGTCTGCCTGATCGAGGTCGGCAACCGTGGCAGCACCCCCAACGGCGGCGGCGGACTCGATGCTGGCCTCCCCGCTCCGCTCACCGTCGGCGGCCGGGGACTGCCCTTGATCGCCGCGCTCGCCGACACCGCCGCCTTCGTCGCCGGGCCACCCGATCACGTGCTACTGCGCATCACCAAGCACCTCACCGACGTACCGACATCATCGGTCCGATGACCGGGAGCGCCGCGCCGGCGCTCAGCCTGTCGGTATGACGGTGCGGGCGGACCCGGTCCACCCAGGCAGCTGGGGTCGTTGCGCGGGAATCACCACCACCTCGGCGGATGCGCGGAGATGGTGAGCAGGGACGTGAAGACCCTGGGAGCACCGGCCGGCTCCACCGACCGGCACGGCCGCCGTGCGCGGTGGGACGGCACAATCCATCGGTACGCACTCCTGCCCCCGAACCTGGATCGGAGCGACGGATGGTCCGTCTACGAACCTCCTCTGCCCGGCCGCTCTCCGTCACCGGCCACGCCGCCGGAGGTGTCCGATGACGAACCTGCATAGCGGCTATCACCTGACCAGTGCCGCCGCCCGCTGGCTGACCGCCAAGTACGGCACGGACATCCAGCGGGAACACGAGATCGCGATGAACGACGGTGACGCGCTGAACGCCGTCTCCACGGCGGTGCTGGCCGAACTCGGCGGCAGGGACTACCGGAGCGCCGCACCGGCGGACCGCGACGACTGTCTGGCCGCGCTCTGCCTTGCGGCCGGCGCCCGCCGGCAGGTCGACCACGACGAGCTGGTCGCGATCGAGGGAGCGCGCGCCAAGGGCGCCTCCTGGCAGGAGATCGGCGTGGCGCTGGGCCACAGCGCGCAGATCGCCGAACAGGCCGCGCAGACGCGGCATGCGGACCTGCTCCGCCGGTTCCCCCGTTACCAGCCGATCGAGGTGCCGGACCCGAGTTCGACACACACCACGTCACTCGTGCCCCGGCGGCCCGGGACCCGGCCGTGAACCGTGCCGGAATGGGCGCTGGACCTTCGGCGGGCCGGGCGCTGGTGGTAGGCAATGGCGGGCCGGGACTGAGCGATTCCGGGGTTGACCACCCATCGACCCTTGTGTAATCATCTCGGGTTGTTGATCTATGTAATTCACGGGGAGCTGATCTATGCGTAAGAAGACTCTTGTCGCAATAGCCGGCGCTGCGGCCATCGCGGCGTCCATGGCGGTTGCCACTCCGGCCCAGGCGGCGTTCGTGAAGAACTGCGATCTGTACGCCATCGGCGATACCGGGTTCGGAACGTGCTCCGGAGCCACAATCGACAGTGGCAGGTACATCCAGTGGCGCATCAAGGTGGACTGCGCGTGGTCCACCGATGTCTATTCGAACTGGTACTACCTCAACGGCACTCCCCGGACGGTCTCCGCGTCCTGCGGCGGCTTCGCGGCGCGCGGTGCCGAGTTCCAGCACCAACTGGTCTAGCAACCGATCGACCATTTGACAACGCCGGGGCTCGTCCGCGACGAACCCCGGCGCTGTCCGGACCCGGCCCGCTTCCCGCACGATCGCTGGGAGGCGGGCCGTCCTCGTTCGGGTCCGCGCGACCGCTCAGCCCCGCAATGCCTCGGCGACGGCGGTACGCAGTGACGTGGTGGGCCGGCCGAGCAGTCGGGGCAGGTCGCCGCTGTCGGTGAACAGGTCACCACGCGCCGTCCCGACCCGGGTGTCCGCGTAGACGTCCGCCAGGGCCGGCGGCAGGCCGGCGTCGACCAGGAGGCCGGCGTACTCGGCCGGTGGGAGATCCTGGTAGACGACCGTACGGCCGCTCTGGCGGCTCAGTTCCTCGGCCAGTTCGGTCATCGTGAAGGCCGGCTCGCCACCGAGTTCGTACACCTTGTTCTCGTGCCCCTCGGTGGTCAGCACCGCAGCGGCGGCCCCGGCGAGATCGGGCCGGGTCGCGGCCGACAGGCGGCCGTCACCGGCGGCGTCCACGATGGACCCGCGTGCCAGGGCCCGGTCGAAGTCGGCGGTGTAGAGCTCCAGGTAGAAGCCGTTGCGCAGGAGCACGAACGGCAGGCCGGACTCCCGGATCATCGCCTCGGTCGCCTTGTGCTCCTCGGCCAGCACCATCCGGGTGGTGTCCGCGTTCAGGATGCTCGTGTAGGCCAGCAGTGCCGGGCCGGCGGCCCGGGCGGCGTCGACGACGTTGCGGTGTTGGCGCACCCGCTGTCCGACCTCGCTGCCGGAGACGAAGAGCAGCTTGTCGACGCCGGTGAACGCGGTGGCCAGGCTCTCCGGGTCGTCGTAGTCCGCCCGCCGTACCTGTACGCCGAGTTCCGCCAGGCCGGCGGCCCGCTCCGGGCTGCGAACGGCGGCGACGATCTCGCTGGCCGGCACCGCTGCGGCCAGCAGGTCCTTGATGACCAGGGTGCCCAGGTGCCCGGTGGCCCCGGTGACGACGATCATGGATAGCTCCCTACGACGCGGATAGGCTGTCTCGTCAGCATGCACTAACTTATCGAAAGCGCCGAACACTTAGTTGGCACCATCACGAAGGTTGGTGCCCCGCCGGCGACTACCGTAGGGACATGGCAGCGGCGGCGGACGGGTACGACGATGACGACGCGATGGTCGCCGACGTCTTCGCCCGCGACTGCTCCTCGCGCCGGGTGGTGGAGAACATCGCCGGCAAGTGGGGGCTGCTCGCCCTGGCCGCGCTGCACGACGGCTCCTACCGCTTCAACGCGCTGCGTCGGCGGGTCGAGGGCGTCAGCGAGAAGATGCTCGCCCAGACCCTCCAGGGGCTGGAACGCGACGGGCTGGTCCACCGGGACGTGCACACCACCATCCCACCCCACGTGGAGTACAGCCTGACCCCGTTCGGCGAACGCGTCGCGGCGAAGATCGTCGACCTGATGGAGCTGGTGCAGTCCGAGGTGAACTCCGGCCGCAGGCCGCCGTCGCCCGACAGTGGCTGACCCGGTGGCGACCACCCGGCGAACCACAGCTCGCGGTGATCAGGGAGCCGTACCTGCGACGCGCCGACGACACGCGCGAACAGGCCCCTGATCACGGCGATCATGCGGCTAGGGGGCGGTCTTGCGGAACGCGGCGAGGTAGAAGACGTGGCGTCGGTCGGAGCGGTCGATCGAGGTGAGGTGGTTCGGGCCGGGGCGCCAGCGCAGGTCCGAGAAGCGCAGCCGGGCCGAGCGGGTCAGCGCCAGGCCGTTCTTCTGGGCCGTCGCGGTCAGGTCGTCGAGACCGTGCCGGTACGGAACCAGGGACGCCGGGTGGTCCGCGCCGAACAGCCGGGAGAACTCCATGACCCGGTAGTCGTGCTCGGGGTCGACGTCGCTGACGATGAGGGATCCGCCGACGGTCAGCACCCGGCGGGCCTCGGCCACGAAGAGATCCGGATCCTGGACGTGGGACAGGACGCGGGTGGTGACGATCCGGTCGAACGAACCGGTGGCGAAGGGCAACCCGGTGGCCGAGGCCACGACCCGGGAGACCCCCGGGTGCCGATGCCGCAGTACGCCGAGCATTCCCCAGCTGATGTCGATGCCGACGAGCCGCTCGCTGTGTGCCCGATGCACCGGAACGTACGCCCCGGTCCCTATTCCCACGTCGAGCGCGAGCCGGACGACCGGTTCGGCCGCGAGCAGCTCGGTGATCAGCGGCCGTTCGTTGCGCCGCCAGAACTCCTGCCAGGACCAGCCCTCGTAGCGGCCGGCGACGCGGTCGTACACCTCGGCGACGGTGCGCCAATGTTCGTCTATATTCGGTGGTTCACAACCCAGGCGACTGTCTTCCATCACACCGTACGGAGTCGTCATGGCGCTTTCGCCCATCGCGGATCTCATTTCGACCCCGCCTTTTCCGCCTCGGCTTCGAGTTGCGCGACGCGGCGACGCAGCTGTTCCACGTCATCGACGTTCCCGGACACCGACAGACGTTCTGTCAGCGTGTTGTTGACCTCTTTCCTGATTTCCGAGGACAGGTCGGGCCTCACCATACCCTGCAACCAGGGCAGGAACGTGGTAGCCGCGACGACCAGCGTGAAACCAATTGCGGCCGCGCCGAGCACCTTCCGGATCAGCGATTTGGAATCGTCGGCGAACTGGTCCCGCCCCTCGGTCTTCAGCTTCGCCGCCTCGTCCGCCAGCTCGTTCTTCATCCGCCGCAGCTCGGCCTCCATCTCCTGGATCGCCTCCGCGCGCCTGCGGTCGAGACCGAACTCGATGTTTCCCACGTCGAGGAACGTGACCGGTGCACCCATCGCCGCCCGTACGATCGACCGGTCGTACGAGATCTCCGACCGGTTCTCGCTGAACCGTTCCTGTACGGACCGGCTGAGCCGGGAGAAGACCAGCTTGGCGACGACCGTGTCGGGATCGATGGTGACCGGCTTGTTGCCGAAGTTGACGAACAGGCAGGCCAGCGGACCCCGGTACCCCGGCTCCACCATGCTCATGTTCACCAGCATCAGTCCCTGCCGGGAGAGCCGGTTGGTCTGCCACCAGAAGCCGCACAGATCGTGCGGCATGGACACCTTCTCCAGGGTGCGTATCCAGACCAGTTCGCCCGGTTGGATCGCGTGGACATCCCTGAAGTCACCATTTCCGCCGGTCCAGTCCTTCGCGCAACGATCGTCCACCTCCCGGCCGGTCGATATGACCATCCCTGGCCGAAATTCATATGAACAGGCGAAGACACGTTCGCTGGCGGCGCCCTCGATGAGGTTCGCCTCGGTAATCAGCTCGCTTATCTCGTAGTCGCTGAGAACAGACATCTGCGTCTCCCAACTCAGATCGAAGCTGTTGCTGTTCGGAACGATCGTCGATGTGCGGTGCCGGAAGTGGGCGGTGCCGGAAGCGTGCGCTGCGTGCAGAAACGGAGGGCTGACGGAGCGTGCGAGGGGTCGAGGCCGTATGTAACTGAGAAGCCGCATGCGGAGGCTGCGGAAGTCGGCCGACCGGCCGGGAAGCCCTGTCCGGACGAGGGAGCCACCGGCCGGGTGGCTGGACAAAACCCGTTGGCCAAAGGTCATGGGGAAGGGCCGGCCGGCGGGCGGCTGCGCACCGGCCAACCGTACCTGCCGGGTGGGTCTCCGGTCGGCCCCGACGGACCCGGCCGAAGCGGGTGCGACGCCGCGGGACCGGGCTCCGGCGGGCTCGTCGGGGCGGGCCTTCACGAAATGCGACCACCGGAGCACGAAGAGTTCTATCCGTTTCGGATGCTCACTGAATGTGCCCGGCTATTCCGACATCCTGCTCCGCCCACATCGGAGGGTGCGCCGTCCCGTCCGACTCCCCGCGCCCGGCGGCGGCGTACGGACCCGGCCCGGACCGTCCGGTCGCTGGCGGTGACGCGGGTGCCGAGGATCCGGCGACGGCCGACGTCCGGTGGATGCAAAGGCCCGTCGGGCGGTCGAACACTGTCCGAATTGAGGGGAGATGTAGGGCTGGGGAATTTTGGTCGAAATCTATCGACCATGGCGTTTGGTGTGACTGTTCAGTTTCAGCATGCCGAGTCGTATTAAGCGATGAGCGAATCGTGTCAGGCTTCTGCGGGGCGGTGGGGTTGCGCCCGGCCGGGGGAGGCGTAGCTACCGAACGGTTAGACTTCACCGGATCCACGGTTCAACAGCCATCGGACCGCTTTGCCGACCAGATGGACTGTGGCACCATCATGGAACATCTAGTTTTCTCATCGCCATCTCGACGGGAGCAACCAATGCCTGCACGGAGGCTGGGCCGACTCGTAGGCTCCGTCCTGCTGCTCGCGGTGCTCGCCATAGGCAGCTACGCCGCCAGCGCGGGCGGACTTGCGGAGTCTGGTCAGCGATGGGTCGCGGATTCCGCCGCCCCGGTCACGGTGGCCCCGCCACCCGCCACCGACGGCGTGGTCGTCGCGGGCGACTGGAGCTGGGTCTAGGCCACCGTCTCCCGGTGGGACCCCGAACGTCGGGAGAGCCATGCCTGATCGCCCAGCGTCACCGCGTCGGTCCTCCGAGCAGGCCTGGCTGATCACCGGGCCACTCGCGATGCTGGCGGTCGTCCTGACGGTCGCGCTCGGTGTGCTGGAGCACGACCCGCTCCGCAACTGGCCGTTCGCGATCGGCCTGCTGGGGCTGGTGCTGCTCGCCGAACGGCCGATGTTGCAGATCGTCATCCGGCGGCAGGCCACGGTCATCTCGTTCACCGAGATCTCCCTGCTCTTCGCGCTCTACCTGTTGCCTCCGCTCACCGTGGCGGTGGTCTTCACCCTCAGCGCGCTCATCACCAACCTGCGGCGCCGGTCGGTACCCACGAAGTTGTGGTTCAACGTGGCCCGGGCCGCGGCGGCCGTGTCGGTGGCCGGCCTGGTCCTGCTCGCGCTGCCGGACATGCGGGGGTTCGGGCCCGGCACCTGGGCCATCCTCACCGCTGCCGTCGGCAGCCATTCGCTGGTCACGCTGGCCGCGGTGGCCGCCGTGTTCGCGGCGATGCACGGTGCGCAGGCCGGTTGGGAAACCATCCGGACCTCCGGTCCGGGCATGGTGACCGTCGCGATCAACGTCGCGGTCGGGTTGGTCGTCGTCATCTGCCTCCGGGCCACCTGGTGGTCCGCGCTGCTCCTGCTGGCGCTGGGCGGTGCGGTGCTCCTGCTCTACGGCTCCTACGGGCAGTTCTTCCGGCAGCACCGCGCCCTCGCCGACGTCTACGAACTGACCAAGGCGATGAGCGAGAGCAGCCAGGACGGGACCCTGGCCGACGCTTTGCTGGGCCGGGCCCGGGCGCTCATGCGGGCCGAGTACGCCACGCTCTGGCTGCCCGCCCAGGGTCGGCACCCCGAGGTGCTGCTCACCGCCCGGGTCGACGACCCGGGGCTGCTCGACCTCTCCCGGACCCCGGTGGCCGTCCGGCAGAGCGCCCACGACCAGGGCCGGACGGTCGCGGTGGGCAGCCGGCTCGGCGGCGACCTGGCGCTGCGGGAGGCGTTGCGCGAGGCGCACGTCAACGAGGTCATCGTCACGCCGTTGCGCTCCGGCCAGGCGGTGATCGGGTCGCTGGAGGTCGTCAACCGGATCGGCGGCCGGCCCATCGGCCACTTCACCCCCGCCGACGTGCCGATCTTCGAGACGATCGCGGCGCACGCCGCCGTCGCGCTGGAGAACTCGCGACTGGTCGACCGGCTGCGCTACGACGCGTACCACGACGGGCTGACCAACCTCGCCAACCGCCGGCGGGTGACCGCGGCGCTGGAGGAGGCGGTCCGGGCCCGGGCACCCGGCGAGGTCGTCGCCGTACTGCTCTTCGACGTCGACTCCCTGCGTCAGGTGAACGAGTCGGTCGGGCACGCGGCCGGTGACCGGGTGCTCGTCGAGGTCGCGAACCGGCTGCGCTCGTCCGCCCCCTCCGCCGCCCTCGTCGGCCGGATCGGCAGCGACGAGTTCGTGGTTACGCTGCGGCTGGAGAGCGTCGACGCGGCACTCGCGCTGGCCGCCGAGATCCGCGACCAGCTCCGCGACCAGATGGTCTTCGACGCCCTGGTCCTCGACGTCGACACGGCGGTCGGCGTCGCCGTGCACCCCGACCACGGTGCCGACGCCGCCGTCCTGCTGCAACGCGCGGACCTGGCGGTCACCATGGCGAAGTCGGCGCCGGACAGCATCCAGCCGTTCAGTCCGGGGATGGAGTCGCGTTCGTCACGTCGACTGGGCCTCGCCGGTGACCTGCGGCGGGCCCTGGACCATGCCGAGGTGGAGGTCTACTACCAGCCCAAGGTCACGTTGACCGACCGCCGGCTGGTCGGGGTCGAGTGCCTGGCCCGCTGGGAACACCCGGCGCACGGCGCGGTCGCACCCGAGGACTTCGTCGCGGTGGCCGAGCACACCGGACAGCTCGACCGGCTGACCGAGCTGGTGCTGGGGGAGGCGCTGCGGCGCAGTCGCGACTGGAGCATCGGCCGGGACCCGTTGCCCGTCGCGGTCAACCTCTCCGTGCGTACCCTCGCCGACCAGCGGTTTCCGATCCGGGTCCAGGAACTCCTCACGGAGTACGACGTGGCGCCCGAGCTGCTCACCTTCGAGATCAAGGAAGTCGGGGTGCTGGACGGCACCGAACGCGCGGTGCCCGGCCTGCGCCGGCTGCGCGACATCGGGGTACGGCTGGCCGTCGACGACTTCGGCACCGGTCACTCGTCCCTGTCCTACCTACGGCGGCTCCCGGTCAACGAGGTGAAGGTCGACCAGTCGTTCGTGCAGGGGATGGCGACCGACCCGGTGGACCTGGCGATCGTCAACGCGGTGGTGACGCTCTCCCAGCAGTTCGGGCTGGCGGTGGTCGCCGAGGGCGTGGAGAGCGAGCTGACGCTCGAACTGCTCCAGGACATCGGCTGCCAGATCGGCCAGGGCTACCTGTTCAGCCGTCCGCTGCCGTACGAGCGCCTGGAGGCGTGGTTCGGCGCCCAGATGGAGTCCGAGGCCCACCCGCCGGGCGACGTACGGCGGCTGCGCGCGGTGCCCTGAGCCCGGCCACGCCGACCGCCCGGCGAGCCCGGAACCGCGGCCTGACCGGGCGGCGAAAGGCTGCCGGGGATCCGATTTCACCTCCCGGAGGTCGCCGTGTACTCTTACCTCTGCGCGCCCACGGGAAGATCGCGTGCGCCCCCTTAGCTCAGTCGGCAGAGCGTCTCCATGGTAAGGAGAAGGTCTACGGTTCGATTCCGTAAGGGGGCTCAGAGGGTTCAGCTGGACCCGTCCACGGCGGTGTAGCTCAGATGGCAGAGCAAGCGGCTCATAATCGCTGTGTCGCCGGTTCAAGTCCGGCCACCGCTACTCTCGGCCACCGGGCGTACCCCGGCGACCGACGCGAGAGGGGCGCCCCCGGCGCCCACTTTGCATGTCCGCGTAGCAGGCGTCTACGCTGGTCTGGTTGTTGTTCCGTTAACGAGGAAGGCGCCCCGCCGTGGCCAAGGCGACCGATGTCCGTCCCAAGATCACTTTGGCGTGCGTGGAGTGCAAGGAGCGCAACTACATCACGCGAAAGAACCGCCGTAACGACCCGGACCGCATCGAGCTGAAGAAGTTCTGCCCCCGGGACGGCAAGCACACGATCCACCGCGAGACCCGCTGACCCGCGCCGGCGACGCCGGCTGATCGACCTTCCAGTCGCCGTTCCGACCCTCGCGAAAGCGCCCTGGTGCGCTTCCGCCGGGCGGGGCGGCGACTGTGCTGTCCGACCCCGGACGAACGGGCGGGGACTCCCGCCGTCCAGCCCGGCCGCCGGATCGGTGTGGGGCCGATGTGGTGGGCGGGGCCGGCGTGCCGTCCCGTGTAGGTTCGCGGCATGCCCTTGGACCCGTCCTTCGTCGGCCGTACCTATCCGCCGACCGCGCCCTACCAGGTGGGGCGAGAGAAGATCCGCGAATTCGCCACCGCGATCGGTGCCGCCGATCCGGCGTACCACGATCCGGAGGCCGCCCGGGCGCTCGGGCACGGCGACGTGGTGGCGCCGCCGACCTTTCCCGTCGCGATCACGATGGCGGCCAGCCGGCAGATCATCGACGATCCCGAGCTCGGCATCGACTACAGCCGGGTCGTCCACGGTGACCAGCGGTTCCACTACACCCGCCCGGTGGTCGCCGGCGACGAGCTCGTCTGTGTCAACAGCGTCGAGGAGGCCACCTCCCGGGGCGGCCACGACTTCCTGACCACCCGTACCGACGTCAGCACGACCGCCGGCGAGCCGGTGGTCACCGTCTGGTCCAAGCTCGTCGTACGCGGGGAGGGCTGAAATGGATCTCTCCACCCGCACCTTCCGGGTGACCCGGGCGGACCTGGTCCGCTACGCCGGGGCCTCGGGGGACTTCAACCCGATCCACTGGAGCGACCGGTTCGCCACCAAGGTCGGCCTGCCCGGGGTGATCGCGCACGGGATGTTCACGATGGCCCTGGTGGGTCGGGCCGTGACCGACTGGGCCGGCTCCCCGGACGCCGTGCTGGAGTACGGCGTCCGCTTCACCCGCCCGGTGCTCGTGCCCGACGACGACGAGGGGACCGAGATCGAGGTCAGCGCAGTGGTGCGGGAGGTGACCGAGGACGGGCTGACCCGCCTCGACCTGACCGCCACCTGCCGGGGCGAGAAGGTGCTGGCCCAGGCCCGCGCCGTGATCCGACCGTCGCGCTGACCGCCGGCCGGGGCGACGCGGCGGAACCGTCCGGGGACGGCCGGTTGGGAAACTCGTGCCTCTACCCGTACACTGGTCCGCCGTGGGGCAAGTGACCCCTGCTCAGGCGTGCGCACCTGAGTGGGTTCGGTTGCCCGCACAGGGGTGTAGCTCAATTGGCAGAGCAGCGGTCTCCAAAACCGCAGGCTGCAGGTTCAAGTCCTGTCACCCCTGCGCCTACGGCCTGACCGATCCCCGGGATCGGCGTCGCCAGCACCAGTGGTGACCGGCCCGTGTTGGTGGTATCGGCGGGGACGACCCGAGGCGGTGCACCCGCCCGTGGTTCGTTCCCACCGGCTCCGCCGGCCGCGGGTCATCCCGGGGACGGTGGTTCGGGGGCTCGACCGAGGGCGGTCAGCGCCCGCGGTGGAGATCCCGGATCCGGCCGGCGTGACCAGCGCAGCGCGCGTTCACCGACGCGCGTACCAACCACCCGGCGACGGAGGTCGAAGTGGCCGAGAGAAATCGGCGCGACGAGGACGACGCGGACGACCGTCTCGACAACGAGGCGATCGACGACGCGGTCGACGATGACGCCGACGACGTGGAGGACGAGCCGGTCTCGCGTGGTGGCACCGCCACCGTGGCGCGTACCAAGGCCGATTCGGCGGACAGCCGGAAGGCTCGGACGGAAACCGGCCGGGTCGGAATTTTCGGCCGGCTTGCCCGGTTCTTCCGCGAGGTCGTGGCGGAGCTGCGTAAGGTCATCTGGCCGACCCGCAAGGAGCTGCTGACCTACACCGCAGTGGTGGTCGTGTTCGTCGCCGTGGTGCTGACGATCGTGGCCGGGCTGGACTTCGCGTTCGCGAAGGGCGTGCTGTGGGTCTTCGGCGGCTCCAGCTGACCACCTGCCCCAGCTGATAGTGACGGAAGTGAGCGAGCGTGCCTGAATACGACGAGACCGCCGAGACCACGGACGAGCAGTCCGCGGTGGCGACGGCGGGCGGTACCGAGTCGGTCGAGGCCGCCAGCGAGCCTGAGTTCGCGACCGTCGAACCGGCGCCGGACGAGGACTACGACCCGGTGGCCGAGCTGCGGCAGAAGCTGCGCTACGCACCGGGTGACTGGTACGTGGTCCACTCGTACGCCGGCTACGAGAACAAGGTCAAGACCAACCTGGAGACCCGGATCACCAGCCTCGACATGGAGGAGTTCATCTACCAGGTCGAGGTGCCGACCCGGGAAGAGGTCGAGGTCAAGAACGGCAAGCGCCTCCAGGTGCAGAACAAGGTCTTCCCGGGTTACATCCTGGTCCGGATGGAGCTGACGCCGGAGTCGTACTCCTGCGTGCGCAACACCCCCGGTGTGACCGGCTTCGTCGGTGCGACCGACCGGGCCGACCGGCCGGCGCCGCTCTCCCTCGACGAGGTGCTGAAGTGGCTCGCGCCGGCCGTCGAGACCGAGACCAAGAAGGCCAAGCCGGAGATCAAGGTCCTCGACTTCGAGGTCGGCGACTCGGTGACGGTGACCGACGGCGCCTTCGCCTCGCTGCCGGCGACGATCAGCGAGATCAACGCCGATCAGCAGAAGCTCAAGGTGCTGGTGTCGATCTTCGGCCGGGAGACCCCGGTCGAGCTCAACTTCAACCAGGTCGCCAAGATCTGACCGCCGGTCCCGGCCCGGGGGCGACCTCGGCGGAGCCTCGACGCCGTACTGCGCTACTCTTGAACGTCGCCCGCACGCGGCGCGCTTGACCGTGCGCGCCGGCGCCGGCGGCGTCAGGCGTACGTTCCCCGTTTCAAGCCAGCCCAGGAAGAGACATGCCTCCCAAGAAGAAGCTCGTCAAGACGTTCACGCTTCAGCTGCCGGCGGGCCAGGCCACCCCGGCGCCACCGGTCGGCCCGGCGTTGGGTCAGCACGGTGTCAACATCATGGAGTTCTGCAAGTCGTACAACTCGCAGACCGAGTCGCAGCGCGGTGACATCGTGCCGGCCGAGATCAGCGTGTACGAGGACCGGACCTTCACCTTCGTGCTGAAGACCCCGCCCGCCGCCCGGCTGCTGATCAAGGCTGCCGGTGTGCAGAAGGGCTCCGGCGTGCCGCAGAGCGAGAAGGTCGGCTCGGTGACCCGGGCCCAGCTCCGCGAGATCGCCGAGAAGAAGATGGCCGACCTCAACGCCAACGACCTGGACCAGGCCGAGAAGATCATCGCCGGCACCGCCCGGTCGATGGGCATCACGGTCAAGGAATAGGTTCCACCTCCCGCACCAGCGGATCCCATCGTGGGAGGGTCGCGTACCGGCGGCCCGCCATAGACCACAGGAGTATTCAGACATGCAGCGCGGCAAGAACTACCGCAAGGCGGCCGAGGTCATCGACCGGGCCAAGCTCTACACGCCCAACGAGGCCGTCAAGCTGGCCAAGGAGGCGAGCACCGCCAAGTTCGACGCCACGGTCGAGGTCGCGATGCGCCTCGGCGTCGACCCCCGCAAGGCGGACCAGATGGTCCGGGGCACGGTCAACCTGCCCCACGGCACGGGCAAGACCGCCCGCGTGATCGTCTTCGCGGCGGGCGCCAAGGCCGAGGAGGCGACCGCGGCCGGTGCCGACGTGGTCGGCACCGACGAGCTGGTGGCCCGGATTCAGGAGGGCTGGCTCGACTTCGACGCCGCCATCGCCACCCCCGACCAGATGGCCAAGATCGGCCGGATCGCGCGGATCCTGGGCCCGCGCGGTCTCATGCCGAACCCGAAGACCGGCACGGTGACCATGGACGTCACCAAGGCGGTGTCGGACATCAAGGGCGGAAAGATCACCTTCCGGGTGGACAAGCACTCCAACCTGCACCTGATCATCGGCAAGGCCTCGTTCTCCGAGACGCAGCTGGTCGACAACTACGCCGCCGTCCTCGACGAGGTGCTGCGTTCCAAGCCGTCCGCGGCCAAGGGCAAGTACCTGAAGAAGGTCACCCTGACCACCACCATGGGGCCGGGCGTTCCGGTCGACCCCAACGTGGTGAAGGGTCTGCGGGAGGGCTCGGAGGACTGAGCCCCCGGCACTGCCTTTCGGTACCCGCGACGCGGGGCGCTCCCTGACGGGGGCGCCCCGCGTCGGCGTTGGTGTGGCAGGCTTCACGCCGTGCGCCTCGATCGGATCTGGCTGCGGTACGGCCGCGGTGGCCCGTGGGTACTGCGCGAGGTGGAGCTGACCCTCGCCCCGGGCCGCGCCGCCGTCGTGCTCGGCCGCAACGGTGTGGGCAAGTCGACGCTGCTGCAGATCGCCGTCGGGGTCCTGCGACCGACCCGCGGCGCCGTACGGGAGCGGCCCGAGGTCGTCGGCTGGGTCCCCGAGCGGTTCCCGGCGGACCAGCCGTTCACCGTCCGGCAGTACCTCACGGCGATGGGCCGGCTGCGTGGACTTTCCGGCCCGGCGCTGCCCCGCGCGGTGGACGGGTGGGTCGAGCGGCTGGGCGTCGGCCCGTACCGGGACGTGCGGCTGCCCGCGCTGTCGAAGGGGACGGCGCAGAAGGTCGGCCTCGCGCAGGCCCTGCTCCGGCCGCCCGGCCTGCTGGTCCTGGACGAGCCCTGGGAGGGCCTGGACGCGGCGGCCCGGGAGCTGGTCCCGGAGCTGATCCGGGAGGTCCTGGCGGCCGGCGGCACGGTGCTGGTCAGCGATCACCGGGGCGAGACGGTCCGGTTGCCCCGAGCCGAGCGCTGGACGGTCGCCGAGGGCGGGGTCTCGGTCGCCGTCCCCGCCGGGGCCGACGGACGTCGCGACGGGCACGGACCGGTCGTCGACGAGCTGTCGGTGGTGGAGGTCGCGGTGCCGACCGCCCGCGCCGCCGACACCGCCGCCGCCCTGCGCGCCGCCGGTCACCACGTCCTGGGGGTACGGCCACACCTGCCCTCGGCGCGGGGCGCGGGGAGTGAGCCGTGATCGCGCTGGCGTCGATGCGGCTGTTCGCCTTCCTGCGTACCGGACGGGCGCTGCCGCCGTTGATCGCCGCGCTGGTGGTGCTCGGCGTGCTCTACGGCGGCGGACGCGCCCAGGCCGCCGAGGCGTACGGCGTCTCGGCCGTTGTCCTCTTCCCGGTGTTCGCCTGGCAGGCGAAGCTGCTGCTCGACGCGGAGCCGGACGTCCAGCGGCGGCTGGCCCTGGTCGCCGTCGGCCGGCGGCGGGAACTGGCCGGCGGGCTGCTCGCCGCCGGTGCGGCCGGTGCGGCGATGATCCCGGCGGCGCTCGCCCTGCCCTGGCTGATCGGCGGGGTGACCGGCCCGGAGGGCCCCGGTGACCTGTCGGTCGCCGCGGGGATGGCGGTCGGTGTCTGGGCGCACCTGCTCGTCCTGCCGGCGGCCGTCGGGCTCGGCGCCCTGGCCAGCCGGGCGGCGACCGGCAGCGCCCTGTACGGAGTCGCCGTCCTGGTCGGGGGCGTGGTCGGCGCGCTCGTGTTCGGCCTGAAGGATTCGGTGCTGCCGTGGCTCGCGCCACCGGTGCTGGCGGCGGCCCGGGCCAGCACCGCCGGACCGGCCGGTACGACCGTCGCGCTGCTGACCGGGCACGCGCTGGCCTGGAGCGCGGTGGCGCTCGCCGGCTACGCGTGGCTGCGGCGCCGCCGGGCGTGACGTGGGCCACCGGCGGTGATTTGGTGGTCACGGGTGGCGTCCCGTAGGCTCTTACTTTGGCTCGCTCAGTGAGCCAGTGTTACGTACCACCCAGAGACCGCTGGTCACCGTGCCCCGGCACGGTCGAAGGTCCCGCTCGACGGGCGGCCCGCGCAGGGAGGACGGTAGTGTGCCGGTCATGTCCGCATGACCCTGCCCGCCCCGTGCGCCCTGCGCCGGGGCGTTTCTCGTTGTGGCGGTGCCTCCGACGCCGGTCCGGGGTCGTCGAGTCCGACAGTCGTCGACCTCGCCGGTGATCAGCCTGGAGCAACGAGAGAGGAGGGACATGGCGGACAAGCCGGTTCGGGCCGACAAGGCCACTGCCGTCGCCGAGCTCACCGAACACTTTCGCAAGGCCGGAGCCACCGTGCTGACCGAGTACCGCGGTCTGACGGTCGCCCAGCTGACCCAGCTGCGCCGCACGCTCGGTCGGGACACGACCTACGAGGTGGCGAAGAACACGCTGGCCAAGCGTGCCGCGACGGATGCTGGCATTGCCGGACTCGACGAGCTGTTCACCGGTCCTACCGCGCTGACCTTCGTCTCCGGAGACGTGGTCGAGGCGGCGAAGGGTCTGCGGGAGTTCGCGAAGGCCAACCCGAAGCTCGTCGTCAAGGGCGGCGTCTTCGAGGGCCGGGCGATCACCGCGGAAGAGGTCAACAAGCTCGCCGACCTTGAGTCCCGTGAGGTCCTGCTGGCCAAGCTGGCCGGCGCGATGAAGGGCAACCTGAGCAAGGCCGCGGCCCTGTTCCAGGCGCCGCTTGCGCAGACCGCGCGCCTGGCGGCCGCGCTGCAGGAAAAGCGTGAGAAGGAGGGGCAGGCCGCCTGACGCGGTCAGCCCTGGTGCACCCCGATATTCGTGTAGGGAAACAGGAAAGGACGCCAGACATGGCGAAGCTCAGCACCGACGAGCTGCTCGACGCGTTCAAGGAGATGACGCTGATCGAGCTGTCGGAGTTCGTGAAGCAGTTCGAGGAGACCTTCGAGGTCACCGCCGCGGCGCCGGTCGCGATCGCCGCCGCGGGTGGCGGGGCTGCCGCCCCGGCCGAGGCCGAGCCGGAGCAGGACGAGTTCGACGTCGTCCTCGAGGCCGACGGCGGCAAGAAGATCCAGGTCATCAAGGTCGTGCGTGAGCTGACCGGCCTGGGCCTCAAGGAGGCCAAGGACCTGGTCGAGGCCGCGCCGAAGGCCGTCCTGGAGAAGGCCAACAAGGAGGCCGCCGACAAGGCCAAGGCCAAGCTCGAGGCCGAGGGCGCCAAGGTCACCCTCAAGTAGTTCGCTCCACCTCACCCTTCCGCCTCCCGCGGGTCCGGCCGTGCTCCGCCGAGTTCGGAACCCCCGGTGCGCGGTGTCGGCAGGGTGAGCGCGTCGGATCAGTCAGTGATCTGACGCACAGTCTCCGCCGAACGGGCGGCGACCCGGCGCCGGGTCGCCGCCCGTTCCGGTCCGCTGACTGGCTGCAACCATCGGTGATCAGGGCTTTGGTGCCTCCGGCGGGCGCGGCCCCGCCCCCCGGGCGGCCATCCGGGCATGGCGAGGCGGGTAAAGACGTCGCCCGACCCGGGCATCAGCCCTTGACGCGGCACGAACCGGCAGGCACGCTGACATCAGCAAGACCCTCCGCGCTTGCGAGGGCCAGCACCCGGGTAAGTGCAGCGGCAGCACCATCAGCCGCTGGTCCGGATGGCCTAGCGGGTTGCGTGCGGGACCGTGGGGACGCGCCGGGCGCTTGCGGCTGAGCGCCGCGCGACACGTTCCGCAACGCCCTGCTGTGGTGGGCTGGACAGCGGTTAGCCGCTCGGCTACACTGCTAGTTTGCGCTGCCTTCCGACTTGACCCCTGCTCGGAATGTCCGGTTATGGATATTTGGAGTGGGGCCATTGGAGTGCACGCGTTACAGCCGTTCTGCAGCACCGGTCCTCGGAAGGACGCATCTTGGCAGCTTCCCGCCCTGCGAAGACCAGTCGTACGTCGAGCGCTTTCGCGCCCCGCCGAATCTCCTTCGGCAGGATTACCGAACACCTCGAGGTCCCCAACCTCCTCGCCATCCAGAACGAGTCGTTTGACTGGCTGGTCGGCAACGAGGCTTGGCAGGGCCGGTCGGCCGACGACCCGCACGCTCGATCGGGTCTCGCCGAGATCCTCGAAGAGATCAGTCCCATTGAGGACTTCTCCGGCACTATGTCGCTGTCCTTCTCCGCACCGCGCTTCGACGAGGTCAAGGCCTCGATCGAGGAGTGCAAGGAGAAGGACCTGACCTACTGTGCCCCGCTGTTCGTGACCGCGGAGTTCACCAACAACACCACTGGCGAGATCAAGAGCCAGACGGTGTTCATGGGTGACTTCCCGATGATGACGCCCAAGGGCACCTTCATCATCAACGGCACCGAGCGCGTGGTGGTCAGCCAGCTCGTCCGGTCCCCGGGCGTCTACTTCGACAAGCAGCCGGACAAGACCTCCGACCGCGACCTCTCCAGCGTCAAGGTCATCCCGAGTCGGGGTGCCTGGCTGGAGTTCGACATCGACAAGCGCGACACCGTGGGTGTCCGCATCGACCGCAAGCGCCGGCAGGCCGTCACGGTCCTGCTCAAGGCGATCGGCTGGACCGGCGAGCAGATTCGCGAGCGGTTCGGCTGGTCCGAGCTGATGATGACCACCCTGGAGAAGGACCACATCGCCGGGGTGGACGAGGCGCTGCTGGACATCTACCGCAAGCTGCGGCCGGGTGAGCCGCCGACGCGGGAGAACGCCCAGACCCTGCTCGACAACCTCTTCTTCAACCCGAAGCGGTACGACGTCGCCAAGGTCGGTCGGTACAAGTTCAACAAGAAGCTCGAAGTCGACGTGCCGATCAACAAGGGCACGCTGACCGAGGACGACATCGTCGCCACCGTGGAGTACCTCTGCCGGCTGCACGCCGGTGAGGAGGGCTACGAGGCCGACGACATCGACCACTTCGGCAACCGTCGGCTGCGCACCGTGGGTGAGCTGATCCAGAACCAGGTTCGGGTCGGCCTCTCCCGGATGGAGCGGGTCGTCCGCGAGCGGATGACCACCCAGGACGTCGAGGCGATCACGCCGCAGACCCTGATCAACATCCGCCCGGTGGTGGCGGCGATCAAGGAGTTCTTCGGTACGTCGCAGCTGTCCCAGTTCATGGACCAGACCAACCCGCTGGCGGGCCTGACCCACCGGCGCCGGCTGAGCGCGCTCGGCCCGGGTGGTCTGTCCCGGGAGCGGGCCGGCTTCGAGGTCCGGGACGTGCACCCGTCCCACTACGGGCGGATGTGCCCGATCGAGACGCCGGAAGGCCCGAACATCGGCCTGATCGGCGCCCTGTCCACCTTCGGCCGGGTCAACCCGTTCGGCTTCATCGAGACGCCGTACCGGAAGGTCGTCGAGGGTCGGGTCACCGACCAGATCGACTACCTGACCGCGGACGAGGAGGACCGCTTCGTCAAGGCGCAGGCCAACACCGCCGTGAAGAGCGACGGCACCTTCGCCGAGGAGCGGGTCCTGGTCCGCCGGAAGGGCGGCGAGGTCGACTACGTCGCTCCGAACGCGGTCGACTACATGGACGTGTCGCCGCGCCAGATGGTGTCGGTCGCCACCGCCATGATCCCGTTCCTGGAGCACGACGACGCCAACCGGGCACTGATGGGCGCGAACATGCAGCGCCAGGCGGTGCCGCTGGTCAAGGCCGAGGCGCCGCTGGTGGGCACGGGCATGGAGTACCGGGCCGCGGTCGACGCCGGTGACGTGGTCGTCGCCGAGGTCGGCGGCGTGGTCGAGGACCTGTGTGCCGATTACGTGACGGTGCACCAGGACGACGGCCACCGGCGTACCTACCTCCTGCACAAGTTCCGCCGCTCCAACGCCGGCTCCTGCGTCAACCAGAAGCCGGTCGTCTTCGAGGGCGACCGGGTGGAGGCGGGCCAGGTCATCGCCGACGGGCCGTGCACCGACGACGGTGAGATGGCGCTCGGGCGCAACCTGCTCGTCGCGTTCATGCCGTGGGAGGGTCACAACTACGAGGATGCGATCATCCTGTCGCAGCGCCTCGTGCAGCAGGACGCCCTCACCTCGATCCACATCGAGGAGCACGAGGTCGACGCCCGGGACACCAAGCTCGGCCCGGAGGAGATCACCCGCGACATCCCGAACGTCAGCGAGGAAATGCTCGCCGACCTCGACGAGCGCGGCATCATCCGGATCGGTGCGGAGGTCGTCACCGGCGACATCCTGGTCGGCAAGGTCACGCCCAAGGGTGAGACCGAGCTGACTCCGGAGGAGCGGTTGCTCCGGGCGATCTTCGGTGAGAAGGCGCGGGAGGTCCGGGACACCTCGCTCAAGGTTCCGCACGGCGAGACCGGCACGGTCATCGGCGTACGGACCTTCTCCCGGGAGGACGGCGACGAGCTGCCGCCGGGGGTCAACGAGCTGGTCCGGGTCTACGTGGCCCAGAAGCGGAAGATCCAGGACGGCGACAAGCTCGCCGGGCGCCACGGCAACAAGGGCGTCATCTCCAAGATCCTGCCGGTGGAGGACATGCCGTTCCTGGAGGACGGCACGCCGGTCGACATCGTGCTCAACCCGCTGGGTGTGCCGAGCCGGATGAACATCGGCCAGGTGCTGGAAACCCACCTCGGCTGGGTCGCCAAGACCGGTTGGCAGGTCCAGGGCGACGACGCCGACTGGAAGCGGGCGCTGCGCGCGATCGACGCCGACTCCTCCGAGCCGGACACCAACGTGGCGACGCCGGTCTTCGACGGCGCCAAGGAGGAGGAGATCTCCGGTCTGCTCTCGTCGACCCTGCCCAACCGGGACGGCAAGCAGCTGATCGGCGCGAGCGGGAAGGCGCAGCTGTTCGACGGTCGGTCCGGCGAACCGCTGCCGGATCCGATCGCGGTCGGCTACATCTACATCCTGAAGCTGAACCACCTGGTCGACGACAAGATCCACGCTCGGTCGACCGGCCCGTACTCGATGATCACGCAGCAGCCGCTGGGTGGTAAGGCGCAGTTCGGTGGCCAGCGTTTCGGCGAGATGGAGTGCTGGGCGATGCAGGCGTACGGAGCCGCGTACGCGTTGCAGGAGTTGCTGACGATCAAGTCCGACGACGTACTCGGTCGGGTGAAGGTCTACGAGGCGATCGTCAAGGGCGAGAACATCCCCGAGCCGGGCATTCCGGAGTCGTTCAAGGTGCTGCTCAAGGAGCTGCAGTCGCTGTGCCTCAACGTCGAGGTGCTCTCCAGCGACGGCGTGGCCCTGGAGATGCGCGAGACCGACGACGAGGTGTTCCGGGCCGCGGAGGAGCTCGGCATCGACCTGTCCCGGCGTCCTGGTGAAGGCGTGAGCAGCGTCGAGGAGATCTGAGGTGGTGGAGTCGGGGGGCGGCTCCCGCTCCGGTGGTCGGTTCCGACCCCGTGGCGGGCGCCGCACCCCGACTCCCCTTCCGCTGAGCCGGCAATAGTTACGAACACGAGGGATATAACGTGCTCGACGTCAATTTCTTCGACGAGCTGCGCATTGGCCTGGCCACCGCCGACGACATTCGTCAGTGGTCGCACGGCGAGGTCAAGAAGCCTGAGACGATCAACTACCGCACCCTCAAGCCGGAAAAGGACGGACTCTTCTGCGAGAAGATCTTCGGTCCTCAGCGGGACTGGGAGTGCTACTGCGGTAAGTACAAGCGGGTCCGGTTCAAGGGCATCATCTGTGAGCGCTGCGGCGTCGAGGTGACCCGGTCCAAGGTCCGCCGTGAGCGCATGGGGCACATCGAGCTGGCCGCGTCGGTGACGCACATCTGGTACTTCAAGGGTGTGCCGAGCCGGCTGGGCTACCTGCTCGACCTGGCGCCGAAGGATCTCGAAAAGATCATCTACTTCGCCTCCTACGTGATCACCAGCGTGGACACCGAGTCGCGGCACCGCGACCTCTCCACGGTGGAGAACGAGATCCTCGCCGAGAAGCGGCAGGCCGAGAACAGCCGTGACTCGGAGATCGAGAAGCGGGCCGCCAAGCTCGAGGCCGACCTGGCCGAGCTGGAGGCCGAGGGTGCCAAGGCGGACGTGCGGCGCAAGGTCAAAGAGGGCGGCGAGCGTGAGATGCGCCAGATCCGCGACCGGGCGCAGCGTGAGATCGACCGCCTGGACGAGGTGCTGGACACCTTCCGCAAGCTGGAGCCGAAGCAGCTGGTCACCGACGAGCTGCTCTACCGCGAGCTGCGGGACCGCTTCGGTGAGTACTTCACCGGCGGCATGGGCGCCGAGGCGATCAAGGCGCTGGTCCAGAACATGGACCTGGACGCCGAGGCCGACAACCTCCGCGAGATCATCCGGTCCGGCAAGGGCCAGCGGAAGATCCGGGCGCTCAAGCGGCTGAAGGTCGTCGCGGCGTTCCTGAACACCCGCAACTCGCCGCTCGGCATGGTGCTCGACTGCGTACCGGTCATCCCGCCGGACCTGCGCCCGATGGTGCAGCTCGACGGTGGCCGGTTCGCGACCTCGGACCTGAACGACCTGTACCGCCGCGTGATCAACCGGAACAACCGGCTCAAGCGGCTGATCGACCTGGGCGCTCCCGAGATCATCGTCAACAACGAGAAGCGGATGCTGCAGGAGGCCGTCGACGCGCTGTTCGACAACGGCCGCCGTGGCCGGCCGGTGACCGGTCCGGGTAACCGCCCGCTGAAGTCGCTCTCCGACATGCTCAAGGGCAAGCAGGGCCGGTTCCGGCAGAACCTGCTGGGCAAGCGGGTCGACTACTCCGGTCGGTCCGTCATCGTGGTCGGTCCGCAGCTCAAGCTGCACCAGTGCGGCCTGCCCAAGCAGATGGCGCTGGAGCTGTTCAAGCCGTTCGTGATGAAGCGGCTGGTCGACCTCAACCACGCGCAGAACATCAAGTCCGCCAAGCGGATGGTCGAGCGGCAGCGGCCGGTCGTCTGGGACGTGCTGGAGGAGGTCATCGGCGAGCACCCGGTTCTGCTGAACCGGGCGCCGACCCTGCACCGGCTGGGCATCCAGGCCTTCGAGCCGCAGCTGGTCGAGGGCAAGGCGATCCAGATCCACCCGCTGGTCTGCACCGCGTTCAACGCGGACTTCGACGGCGACCAGATGGCGGTGCACGTGCCGCTGTCCGCCGAGGCGCAGGCCGAGGCGCGGATCCTGATGCTCTCGTCCAACAACATCCTCAAGCCGGCGGACGGCAAGCCGGTCACCATGCCCACCCAGGACATGGTCATCGGCCTGTACCACCTCACCCACCTCACCCCCGGTGAGATCGGTGAGGGCCGGGCGTTCAGCTCGGACGCCGAGGCGCGGATGGCCTTCGACAACGGGGAGCTGCACCTGCAGACCCCGGTGAAGATCCGGCTGCGGGACGTCACCGAGGTGGACAACGGTGCCGGCGCGGCGCCGTGGACCGCCCCGGAGGGGTGGACCGCGGGCGAGCCGCTGACCGTGGAGACCACGCTGGGCCGGGTGCTGTTCAACGAGACGCTGCCGAAGGGCTACCGTTTCGTGAACTACGAGATCCGCAAGGGCCAGCTCTCCGCGATCGTCAACGACCTCGCCGAGCGGTTCCCGAAGGTGGCCCTGGCCGCGACGCTCGACGGGCTCAAGGAGGCCGGTTTCCACTGGGCCACCTGGTCCGGCGTGACGATCGGCATGGAGGACGTCATCGCGCCGCCGCGCAAGCGGGAGATCCTGGAGCGGTACGAGAAGGAAGCCGAGCGGATCGACAAGCAGTACCAGCGTGGCCTGATGACCGCCGAGGAACGCCGCGGCGAGCTCATCGAGATCTGGACCAAGGCGACGAACGAGGTCGCCAAGGAGATGGAGACGGCGCTGCCGCAGGAGAACCCGCTGTGGAAAATGATCAACTCGGGTGCCCGCGGTAACCTGCTCCAGCTCCGCCAGATCGCCGCGATCCGTGGTCTGGTGGCCAACCCCAAGGGCGAGATCATCCCGCGGCCGATCAAGGCCAGCTACCGGGAGGGTCTCTCCGTACTGGAGTACTTCATCTCCACGCACGGTGCCCGGAAGGGTCTCGCGGACACCGCGCTGCGGACCGCCGACTCGGGTTACCTGACCCGTCGTCTGGTGGACGTGTCGCAGGACGTGATCATCCGCGAGGAGGACTGCGGCACCGACCGGGCGATCTCGATGCAGATCGCCGAGACGCTCGACGGCACGCTGGTCGCGCACGAGCACGTCGAGACCGGCGTGCACGCCCGTACCCTGGCCGACGACATCAAGGGCCCCGACGGCAACCTGGTCGCGGAGCGGGGTGCGGACCTCAACTCGATCCTGGTCGACCGGATCGTCGGTGCCGGGGTCGACACGGTGCGGGTCCGCAGCGTGCTGACCTGCGAGTCGAAGCTGGGCGTCTGCGGTGCCTGCTACGGCCGTTCGCTGCCGACCGGCAAGACCGTGGACGTCGGCGAGGCGGTCGGCATCATCGCCGCCCAGTCGATCGGTGAGCCGGGTACCCAGCTGACCATGCGTACGTTCCACACCGGCGGTGTCGCCGGTGAGGACATCACGCAGGGTCTGCCCCGGGTCCAGGAGATCTTCGAGGCGCGGGTCCCGAAGGGCAAGGCGCCGATCGCCGACACCCCGGGCCGGATCCGGATCGAGGACGGCGAGCGGTCGCGGAAGATCATCGTTGTGCCGGACGACGGCACCGACGAGATCGTCCACGACAAGATCTCCAAGCGGGTCCGGCTGCGGGTCCACGACGGAGACCACGTCGAGGTCGGCGAGAAGCTCACCGAGGGCACCATCGACCCGCACGAGCTGCTGCGGATCCTCGGCCCGCGGGCGGTCCAGGTCCACCTGACCCAGGAGGTCCAGGAGGTCTACCGCTCGCAGGGTGTGCTCATCCACGACAAGCACATCGAGATCATCATCCGCCAGATGCTCAAGCGGGTGACGGTGATCGACTCCGGCGCGACCGAGTTCCTGCCGGGCGTGCTGGTCGACCGGGCGCTCTTCGAGTCGGAGAACCGTCGACTCGTCTCCGAGGGCGGCGAGCCGGCGGCCGGCCGGCCGGTGCTGATGGGTATCACCAAGGCGTCGCTCGCCACCGACTCGTGGCTCTCGGCGGCCTCCTTCCAGGAGACCACCCGGGTGCTCACGGACGCGGCGATCCACGCCCGGAGCGACTCGCTCATCGGTCTCAAGGAGAACGTCATCATCGGCAAGCTCATCCCGGCCGGTACGGGCATCAGCAAGTACCGCAACATCCGGGTCGAGCCGACCGAGGAGGCGAAGGCCAAGGTCTACTCGATGACGGGCTACCCGGAGACCGACTACGGGTTCGGGCCGGCCAGCGGCCAGGCGGTTCCGCTGGACGACTTCGACTTCGGGTCGTACCGCTAGGGTTCAACCGTTGAGGCGCCCCGCACACCGTCCGGTGTGCGGGGCGCCTCGCGTTCTGCCCGTACCCCGGCTTTGTAGGCTGTCGGGGTGGAGACGATGCCGGCCGCCGGTCCTGGCTCGGCGCTGCGCCATCCGTTCGACCCGGACCCGGTGCGCTCGACCAAGTCGCGGGCGGTCTTCGTGCTCGGTCTGGTGGCGATGCTGACCGGGCCCTTCGTCGGGGGCGTCGTGCCGGCGACGGTCGCGCTGTTGCTGGCCCGGCAGGCGCGCCGGGAGGCGTACGCCTCGGGGGGTTACCTGACCGGGGCCGTCTGGCTGCGTCGGGGCGAACGGTTCGCCTGGACCGGCATCGTGCTGGTGGCGACCGTCGTGGTCGCCGCGACGGTGATCGGCGTGCTCAACCTGGCCAACGCCCCGCTCGGGCAGGACTTCGCGCCCGGGGTGGACTAGCCCGGGAGGAAAGGGCCGTGGGCCGGTCTCCGCTCGCCGGCGGCGGCCTCCGGCTGGACGTACGGCGGTAGCCTGACGCTGGCGTGCCGCGCGCGGTCGCCCGGCCGGCGGGCGCGTGGCCCTTGGTACGCGGTGTCAGGTGGGCGGAGGGGGAAGTTCGTGACGGAAGAGGCGCAGCCACCGGCTGTGGACCGGACGGCGGAGCCGGCGCCGGACGCGCCCGCCGGGTACCGGCCCGGCTACCTCCAGCCCTCCTACGAGCTACCCGGCGCGCGCTCGGACCAGCCGGCGGTACCGGTCAGCGAGTGGGCCCGTCCGGCCGGCGAGGCCGGGACCGCGCGGCCGACCGGATTGTCCGGAGTGCCGGGGCAGGACCCGCCGGCCTCCACTCCCACCGTCACCGGATACGGCCAGCCGCCGGTCGCGTTCCACGGTCAGGCCCAGGGCGGGGCTCCGGCCCAGGGTCCGCCCGGGTACCCGCCGCCGGGCGGCCGGCCGTCCGCCGGACCGGGGTACGCACCGGCCAGCGGCCCGCCCTTCGGGGCGTACCCGCCGGGCAATGCGCCGGTGTCGGCGTACCCCCTGGGTGCGGCGGCCCCGGGCGGACCGGGACCGGGCGCCGGCCGGCCCGCCGCGGTCCCCGCGCCGCCCCGGGAGTCGTGGCGACCGCCGCGCCGGATCGACCCGGTCCGGGGTACGCCGTTCGGTGTCGCATATCTCGACGTGCCGCCGGTCACCTCGGGACCGGCGGTGGGTGCGCTGGTCACCGGCATCGGCGCCGTGCTCGTCTCCCTGGTCGTGGGCTGCTTCGGCCTCCTCGGCGCGACGGGCGGGTGGGGTGGCTGGGCCGCGGGCGCCTTCGCGCTGCTGGCGGTGCTGCTCGGCGTCGCCGGCCTGGTCCTGGGTCAGCTCGGCCGGCGGCAGACGGCGCCGGCGGCGACTCCGCCGACGGTGCGCGCGACCGGCCGGGGCCTGGCGATCGCCGGGATGGTCTGCGGCGGGGTGGGGCTCGGGCTGACCGTGCTGGCGTTCGCGGCGGCGGTCCTGCTCCAGTTGCCGTAGCGCCGGCGTCCCCGTGCGGTGCCCGCCGGCCCGCGGTTGACCGGCCCGCCGAGCCGTTCCCGGGGAGAGCCGGTACACTTGACCGTGGTAGTGCTTGCTGAGAGTGCCTCGACGACGCGGGCCGGCAGGAAGGTTGGCGCACAACCTTCTCCAGACCCATTTTGACGTGTGCACTTACGGTGGGTACTCTTTCCTCTCGTGCCCGGGCATGCCCGGGCAACTCGTGCGTGCGCCCGAGCCGACGACGGCGACGGAGTCGCGCCACGACTCAAGTCAAGAACAGGTCGGCCCGTTCACGTGCGCCGGCCGGTGGGATTCCGACGCGGGCCAGTGGTGTCGGAAACCGTGAGCGGGCGACACGCCCGACCGCGGGTGCCGGGAGCGCCACGAGGTGGTCCTGGTTGGAAGGTAAGAGGGTCAGCCCCGCCAGGGGTGGCCATGACTACGGCGCGGTCGCGACAGGCGGCCGAAGGGAGCGGAGAAACCCGGTGCCCACGATCCAGCAGCTGGTCCGCAAGGGCCGACAGGCGAAGACGAGCAAGACCAAGACGCCAGCGCTGAAGGGGAGCCCCCAGCGGCGCGGCGTGTGCACGCGCGTGTACACCACCACCCCCAAGAAGCCGAACTCCGCGCTCCGCAAGGTCGCTCGTGTGAAGCTCAGCAGCCAGATCGAGGTGACCGCCTACATCCCCGGTGTCGGGCACAACCTGCAGGAGCACTCGCTCGTGCTGGTCCGGGGTGGCCGGGTGAAGGACCTCCCGGGCGTTCGCTACAAGATCGTCCGCGGTTCGCTGGACACCCAGGGTGTCCGCAACCGCAAGCAGGCCCGCAGCCGTTACGGCGCCAAGAAGGAGAAGAGCTGACATGCCGCGTAAGGGCCCTGCTCCGCGCCGTCCGCTCGTCGCGGACCCGGTTTACAACTCCCCGCTGGTCACCCAGCTGGTGAACAAGATCCTGATGCGCGGCAAGCGGCAGCTCGCCGAGCGCATCGTGTACGCCGCCCTGGAGGGCTGCCGCGAGAAGTCCGGCACCGACCCGGTGGTCACCCTGAAGCGGGCGATGGACAACGTGAAGCCGACCCTCGAGGTCCGCAGCCGCCGTGTCGGTGGCGCGACCTACCAGGTGCCGGTGGAGGTGCGCCCCGCGCGGGCCACCACGCTCGGGCTGCGCTGGCTGGTCAGCCACTCCAAGGCCCGCCGCGAGAAGACCATGGTCGAGCGGCTGATGAACGAGCTGCTCGACGCGAGCAACGGTCTTGGTGCCGCCGTCAAGCGGCGCGAGGACACCCACAAGATGGCCGAGTCCAACAAGGCCTTCGCGCACTACCGCTGGTAACGACCAGTCGGGTTCCGGCGCGGTCCGCCGCGCCGGGACCCGGTCCCGGTCGCGAATACGCCGACGAGACGACGATAAGTAGGGATTGAAGTGGCCGCCGCAGACGCGCTCGCCAAGGTACGCAACATCGGCATCATGGCGCACATCGATGCTGGTAAGACCACGACCACTGAGCGGATCCTGTTCTACACCGGCATCACGTACAAGATCGGTGAGGTCCACGAGGGCGCCGCCGTCATGGACTGGATGGAGCAGGAGCAGGAGCGGGGGATCACCATCACCTCCGCCGCCACGAAGTGTGAGTGGAAGGGCCACACGATCCAGATCATCGACACGCCCGGCCACGTCGACTTCACGGTCGAGGTCGAGCGGTCGCTGCGGGTGCTCGACGGCGCGGTGGCGGTCTACGACGGCGTGGCCGGTGTGGAGCCGCAGACGGAGAACGTCTGGCGTCAGGCGGACAAGTACAACGTCCCCCGGATGTGCTTCGTCAACAAGCTCGACCGGACCGGTGCGGACTTCAACCGCTGCGTCCAGATGATGATCGAACGCCTCAACGCCACGCCGCTGGTGCTGCAGATTCCGATCGGCCTCGAAGGCGACCACATCGGTGTCGTCGACCTGATCGGGATGCGCGCGCTGACCTGGCGCGGCGAGACCCAGAAGGGCGAGGACTACGCGGTCGAGGAGATCCCGGCCGACCTCGCCGAAGCGGCCGCCGCGGCGCGCGACAAGCTGATCGAGACCCTCGCCGACGTCGACGACTCGGTGATGGAGAAGTACCTCGAGGAAGCGGAACTCTCCGTCGAGGAGATCAAGGCCGCGATCCGGCGGGCCACCATCGCCGGCAAGGCGAACCCGGTGCTCTGCGGATCGGCCTTCAAGAACAAGGGCGTCCAGCCGATGCTCGACGCGGTGGTCGACTTCCTGCCGTCGCCGCTGGACGTTCCGGCGATCGAGGGTGTCGCGACCGACGGCGAGACCCCGATGCTGCGGAAGCCGGACAAGTCCGAGCCGTTCTCCGGCCTGGCCTTCAAGATCCAGACCGACAAGCACCTGGGCAAGCTCACCTACGTGCGGGTCTACTCGGGCACGGTCGAAACCGGTTCACAGGTGATCAACTCCACCAAGGACCGCAAGGAACGGATCGGCAAGATCTACCAGATGCACGCCAACAAGCGGGAAGAGCGCGGCTCGGCCCAGGCTGGCGACATCATCGCGGTGCAGGGGCTCAAGCAGACCACCACCGGCGACACCCTGTGTGACCCGGCGAACCCGGTCATCCTGGAGTCGATGACCTTCCCGGAGCCGGTCATCGAGGTCGCGATCGAGCCGAAGACCAAGGCCGACCAGGAGAAGCTCGGTACCGCCATCCAGCGGCTCGCCGAGGAGGACCCGACGTTCCGGGTCAAGCTCGACCAGGAGACCGGCCAGACGGTCATCTCCGGCATGGGCGAGCTGCACCTGGACATCCTGGTCGACCGGATGCGCCGCGAGTTCAACGTCGAGGCCAACATCGGTAAGCCGCAGGTGGCGTACCGGGAGACGATCCGCCGCAAGGTGGACAAGCTCGAGTACACCCACAAGAAGCAGACCGGTGGATCGGGCCAGTACGCCCGGGTCATCGTCAGCGTCGAGCCGCTGCCGCTGGACAATGACTCGCCGACGTACGAGTTCGCCAACGCGGTCACCGGTGGCCGGATCCCGCGGGAGTTCATCCCCTCGGTGGACGCCGGCGCGCAGGACGCGATGCAGTACGGCATCCTCGCCGGCTTCCCGCTGGTCGGGGTGAAGCTGACCCTGCTGGACGGCCAGTACCACGAGGTCGACTCCTCGGAAATGGCCTTCAAGATCGCTGGCTCGATGGTGCTCAAGGACGCGGCCCGCAAGGCCGACCCGGCACTGCTCGAACCGATGATGTCCGTCGAGGTCACGACGCCCGAGGAGAACATGGGCGACGTGATCGGCGACCTCAACTCCCGTCGTGGCATCATCCAGGCGATGGAGGAGCGCAGCGGCGCTCGCATCGTCCGGGCCCTGGTGCCGCTGTCGGAGATGTTCGGCTATGTCGGCGACCTGCGGTCGAAGACCCAGGGCCGGGCTAGCTACAGCATGCAGTTCGACTCCTACGCCGAGGTTCCCGCAAGCGTGGCGAAGGAGATCATCGCGAAGGCGACGGGTGAGTGAGCGCGTAAGCGTCACCCACCCGGCGCCGGGCCGGTGATACCGCGAGGGTCGCGGGCGGGTAATCTCGCCCGCGGCGTTCACGGGCCGGGCTGCGAGACCGGGCCTGAAGGTTTCACCGCCGCAAGACCCAAGTACTTCCCGGCCGGGGAGACCCGGGCGGAAAGGCTGTCGACAGAGTCCTGAACGCCAGATGGCGTGCCGGGCGTACGAACCAAGAAGTCCACAGGAGGACACCAGTGGCGAAGGCGAAGTTCGAGCGGACTAAGCCGCACGTCAACATCGGCACCATTGGTCACATCGACCACGGTAAGACGACGCTGACGGCGGCCATCACCAAGGTCCTGCACGACAAGATGCCCGACCTCAACCCGTACACGCCGTTCGACGAGATCGACAAGGCGCCGGAGGAGAAGGCCCGCGGCATCACGATCTCGATCGCACACGTCGAGTACCAGACCGAGGCGCGGCACTACGCACACGTCGACTGCCCCGGTCACGCCGACTACATCAAGAACATGATCACCGGTGCCGCGCAGATGGACGGCGCGATCCTGGTGGTCGCGGCGACCGACGGCCCGATGCCGCAGACCCGCGAGCACGTGCTGCTGGCTCGCCAGGTCGGCGTTCCCTACATCGTCGTGGCGCTCAACAAGAGCGACATGGTCGATGACGAGGAGCTGCTCGAGCTGGTCGAGCTCGAGGTCCGCGAGCTGCTGTCGGCGCAGGAGTACCCCGGCGACGACCTGCCGGTCGTCCGGGTCTCGGCGCTCAAGGCGCTCGAGGGCGACCCGGAGTGGACCGACAAGCTCATGGACCTGATGAGCGCGGTCGACACCGCGATTCCGCAGCCGGAGCGGGAGACCGAGCGGCCGTTCCTCATGCCGATCGAGGACGTCTTCACGATCACCGGTCGGGGCACCGTGGTGACGGGTCGTGCCGAGCGCGGCATCCTCAAGCCGAACGAGGAGGTGGAGCTCGTCGGTATCCGCGAGAAGTCGCAGAAGACGGTCTGCACCGGCATCGAGATGTTCCGCAAGCTGCTCGACGAGGCCCGTGCGGGTGAGAACGTCGGTCTGCTGCTGCGGGGCATCAAGCGCGAGGACGTCGAGCGCGGCATGGTGGTCGTCAGGCCTGGCACCACCACCCCGCACACCGAGTTCGAGGCGACGGTCTACATCCTCTCCAAGGAGGAGGGCGGCCGGCACACCCCGTTCTTCCAGAACTACCGTCCGCAGTTCTACTTCCGGACCACGGACGTCACCGGCGTCGTCACGCTGCCCGAGGGCACCGAGATGGTCATGCCGGGCGACAACACCACGATGACCGTGAAGCTGATCCAGCCGATCGCGATGGAGGAAAACCTCAAGTTCGCGATCCGCGAGGGCGGCCGTACGGTCGGCGCGGGGTTCGTCACCAAGATCCTCAAGTAAAAAGAAGTAATCAAGGTAACCCGATTAGCGTTGCCGTGCGGTAGTACGGCATACTGGTCAGGTTGCGTACCGGCAGGGTGGCTGGCTGCCCGGCAGTCAGCCACCCTTGCTGGGCGTCCGGGGCGTGGCGAGCTACCTCCGGCGCCACCGATTCCCGCAATGGGCGGGAGCCGCCTCGGATTTCCGGGGCGGAGTCTGGCCCCGGGGTGCGACACGCCCGACCGCGGGGGTCGGACAACACGGGAAGTCGGCAGCGCCCGGTCCCCGGCATGGAACACCCCGCTCCCGGTGGGCGGGCTCCGCTGCGGACGGACACACGAGGCGAGAGAAGGAACAGGGGCACCATGGCGGGACAAAAGATCCGCATCCGGCTCAAGGCATACGACCACGAGGTGGTCGACTCCTCGGCGCGCAAGATCGTTGAGACGGTGACGCGTACCGGGGCTCAGGTTGCGGGCCCGGTGCCGCTGCCCACGGAGATCAACCGCTTCTGCGTGATCCGTTCTCCGCACAAGTACAAGGACTCGCGCGAGCACTTTGAGATGCGCACGCACAAGCGTCTGATCGACATCATCGACCCGACCCCGAAGACGGTCGACTCGCTCATGCGCCTCGACCTGCCGGCTGGCGTCGACATCGAGATCAAGCTGTAGGGACCGGACTAATGGACAGGCAAGTGAAGGGCATCCTGGGCGCCAAGCTCGGCATGACCCAGGTCTGGGACAACAACAAGGTTGTCCCGGTGACGGTGGTGCAGGCCGGGCCGTGTGTCGTCACCCAGATCCGCACCGCTGACAAGGACGGCTACACGGCGGTCCAGCTGGCGTTCGGCGTGGTTGACCCCCGCAAGGTCAAGAAGCCGGTCAGCGGTCACTACGCCAAGGCGCAGGTCGCGCCGCGCCGGCACATCGTCGAGCTGCGGACCACCGACGCCGGCGACTACGAGCTGGGTCAGGAGGTCACCGTCGGCGCGTTCCCCGTCGGCGGGACGATCGACGTCACCGGCCGGACCAAGGGCAAGGGCTTCGCGGGTCCCATGAAGCGGCACGGCTTCCACGGCCTGCGCGCCAGCCACGGTGTCGAGCGCAAGCACCGCTCGCCCGGCTCGATCGGCGCGTGCGCGACCCCGGGTCGGGTCTTCAAGGGCACCCGGATGGCCGGCCGGATGGGTGGGGTGCGCTTCACCGTGCAGAACCTGACCATCCAGGCGGTGGACCCGGAGAACAACCTCCTGCTGGTCCGCGGTGCCATCCCCGGTCCCAAGAACGCACTGGTGCTGGTCCGCTCGGCGGCGAAGGCAGAGGCGAAGAAGGGCGGTGCGGCCAAGTGACCACGGTTGACGTTCTCAACACCGAGGGCACCAAGAGCGGCTCCGTCGAGCTGCCCGCCGAGATCTTCGACGTGCAGGCGAACATCGCGCTGATGCACCAGGTCGTGGTCGCCCAGCTCGCCGCCGCCCGCCAGGGCACGCACAAGGTGAAGACGCGGGGCGAGGTCGCCGGTGGCGGCAAGAAGCCGTACAAGCAGAAGGGCACCGGTCGGGCCCGGCAGGGCTCGATCCGCGCGCCGCAGTTCGCCGGCGGTGGCGTGGTGCACGGCCCGGTGCCGCGGGACTACAGCCAGCGGACCCCGAAGAAGATGAAGGCCGCCGCGCTGCGCGGCGCCCTGTCGGACCGGGCCCGCGGCGGCCAGGTGCACGTGGTGGAGAGCTTCGTCGACGGTGAGAAGCCGTCGACCAAGGGCGCCCTCGCCACGCTGCGCAAGGCGACCGGTGCCCGTCGGGTGCTGGTGGTGCTGAGCAGCACCGACGAGCTCAACTGGTTGTCGCTGCGCAACGAGCCGAGCGTGCATCTGCTGGAGGCGGGCCAGCTCAACACGTACGACGTGCTGGTCGCCGACGACGTGGTCTTCACCACGGAGGCCCTGGACGAGTTCCTGGGTGTCCGCGGTGGGGCGCAGGGTGAGGAGAGCGAGAAGTGACCACGATCGCCGATCCGCGAGACATCATCTTCGCGCCGGTCGTCTCGGAGAAGAGCTACAGCGAGCTCAACAAGAACTGGTACACGTTCCTGGTGCACCCGGACGCGAACAAGACCGCGGTCAAGATCGCGATCCAGCAGATCTTCAACGTCCGGGTGATCACGGTCAATACCCTCAACCGCGAGGGCAAGCGCAAGCGGACCCGCACCGGGTACGGCAAGCGCAAGGACACGAAGCGGGCGATGGTGAAGCTGGCCGACGGTGATCGCATCGAGGCCTTCGGCGGCCCGGTCAGCTGAGGGGTATAGACAATGGCTATCCGTAAGTACAAGCCGACGACGCCGGGCCGGCGTGGCTCCAGCGTCGCCGACTTCGCTGAGATCACCCGGTCGACACCGGAGAAGTCGCTGCTGGCTCCGCTGCCGAAGAAGGGCGGGCGTAACGCCCACGGCCGGATCACCACGCGGCACCACGGCGGTGGGCACAAGCGCCAGTACCGCCTGATCGACTTCAAGCGGGTCGACAAGGACGGCGTGCCGGCGAAGGTCGCGCACATCGAGTACGACCCCAACCGCACCGCGCGGATCGCGCTGCTGCACTACGCCGACGGCGAGAAGCGGTACATCATCGCGCCGAAGGACCTGAAGCAGGGCGACGCGGTGGAGTCGGGGCCGGGCGCCGACATCAAGCCGGGCAACAACCTGCCGCTGCGCAACATCCCGGTCGGTTCCACGGTGCACGCCGTGGAGCTGCGGCCGGGTGGCGGAGCCAAGCTGGCCCGTTCGGCCGGCGTCGGCATCCAGTTGCTGGGCCGCGAGGGGGCGTACGCCACCCTGCGGATGCCCTCCGGCGAGATCCGGCGGGTCGACGTGCGCTGCCGGGCCACGATCGGCGAGATCGGCAACGCAGACCAGTCAAACATCAACTGGGGCAAGGCCGGCCGGATGCGCTGGAAGGGCCGTCGCCCGACCGTCCGCGGTGTCGCCATGAACCCGGTCGACCACCCGCACGGTGGTGGTGAGGGCAAGACCTCCGGTGGTCGGCACCCGGTCAACCCGCAGGGTAAGCCCGAGGGCCGTACCCGTCAGAAGGGCAAGGCGAGCGACCGGCTCATCGTCCGCCGCCGCTACGCCACCCGTAAGCGCGGCTAAGGGAGTTAGGTAGACATGCCTCGCAGCCTGAAGAAGGGCCCGTTCATCGACGACCACCTGCTCAAGAAGGTGGAAACGCAGAACGAAAAGGGCTCCAAGAACGTCATCAAGACCTGGTCGCGGCGCTCGACGATCATCCCCGACATGCTCGGGCACACGATCGCCGTGCACGACGGGCGCAAGCACGTCCCGGTGTTCGTCACCGAGGCGATGGTCGGGCACAAGCTCGGTGAGTTTGCGCTGACCCGCACGTTCAAGGGTCATGAGAAGGACGACCGCAAGAGCCGCCGGCGCTGAGTCGCCGACCACGGATTAAGGATCAAGGGGTTTCAGCGATGCCAGTAAAGGGCGACGCTCCGGTGCTTCCGGGCGCGCGGGCGGTTGCGCGACACGTGCGCATCTCGCCGACCAAGGCGCGCCGGGTGGTCAACCTCGTCCGCGGTCTGCCCGCGAAGGAGGCGCTCACGGTGCTGCAGTTCGCGCCGCAGGCGGCGAGTGAGCAGGTCTACAAGGTGCTCGCGAGCGCGATCGCCAACGCGGAGAACAACGAGCGGCTGGACCCCGACGCGCTGCTCGTCAGCGAGGCGTTCGTGGACGAGGGCCCGACGATGAAGCGGTTCCAGCCGCGGGCACAGGGCCGGGCGTACCGGATCCGCAAGCGGACCTGCCACATCACCGTCGTGGTCGAGGCGGTCGCGCCGTCGACGCCGGCGAAGCGGACCGCGGCCAAGAAGGCCGCCCCGGCCAAGTCGACCGCTGCGGGAGAGTCCGCCGCGCCGGCCGAGACCGCGGCCGAGACGCAGGGCAAGGGCGACACGCAGAGCAAGACGGAGGGTGCCGAGTAATGGGGCAGAAGGTTCACCCGCACGGGTTCCGGCTCGGCATCTCGACCGACTGGAAGTCGCGCTGGTTCGCGGACAAGCTCTACAAGGACTACATCGGCGAGGACGTGAAGATCCGCCGGATGATGTCCAAGGGTCTGGAGCGGGCCGGTATCTCGAAGGTCGACATCGAGCGCACCCGCGACCGGGTCCGGGTCGACATCCACACCGCGCGGCCGGGCATCGTCATCGGCCGTAAGGGTGCGGAGGCCGACCGGATCCGCGGCGAGCTGGAGAAGCTCACCGGCAAGCAGGTCCAGCTCAACATCCTCGAGGTGAAGAGCCCGGAGTCGGACGCGCAGCTGGTCGCCCAGGGCGTGGCCGAGCAGCTCTCCAGCCGGGTCAGCTTCCGGCGGGCGATGCGCAAGGCCATGCAGTCGGCGATGAAGAACCCGATCGTCAAGGGCATCCGGGTTCAGGTCTCCGGCCGGCTGGGCGGCGCCGAGATGAGCCGTACCGAGTTCTACCGCGAGGGTCGGGTCCCGCTGCACACGCTGCGGGCCAACATCGAGTACGGCTTCTTCGAGGCCCGGACCACCTTCGGCCGTATCGGCGTGAAGGTCTGGATCTACAAGGGCGACGCCGTACCCGGTCGCGAGGCCCCGGCCGAGGCGGGCCCGGCGCGTCCGCGCCGCGGCGAGCGGGGCGACCGTCCCGAGCGGCCGCGTCGTGGCCGGTCCGGTTCCTCCGGCACCACCGCGGGCGGCACCGAGGCCGGACGGGCGGCGGCAGCCGGCCTGGGGCAGAGCAGCGGTGACACCCCGACCGGTGAGTCGATCGACAACGCCGCGGTCGCCGCGGCGCCGGCTCCCGCAGAACCACAGCAGGAGGGCTGACACATGCTGATGCCGCGCAAGCCCCCGAAGGGCTTCCGCAAGCCGCACCACCCTGACCGCCACGGCGCGGCCAAGGGCGGCACCCGGGTGGTGTTCGGCGAGTTCGGGATCCAGGCGCTGGAGTCCGCGTATCTGACCAACCGGCAGATCGAGGCGGCCCGTATCGCGATGACCCGCCACATCAAGCGTGGTGGCAAGGTCTGGATCACGGTCTTCCCGGACCAGGCCCTGACCAAGAAGCCGGCCGAGACCCGGATGGGTTCCGGTAAGGGCTCCCCCGAGTGGTGGGTGGCCAACATCAAGCCGGGGCGGGTCCTCTTCGAGATGTCCTTCCCCAACGAGCAGATCGCGCGAGAGGCGATGCGCCGCGCGATCCACAAGCTCCCGATGAAGTGCCGCATTGTGACGCGCGAAGTGGGTGAAAGCTGATGGCCGCTGGCGTGAAGGCTGCCGAGCTGCGTGAACTCTCCGAGGAGGAGCTGGTCGCGAGGCTGCGGGAGGCCAAGGCGGAGCTGTTCAACCTCCGCGTCCAGGCCGCGACCGGTCAACTGGACAACAACCGTCGGTTGCAGATCATCCGTCGGGAGATCGCCCGGATCTACACGATCATGCGTGAGCGCGAGCTGGGGCTTTCGGCCGCGCCGACTGAGGTGACTGCATCATGAGTGAAGAGACCACCACCGCGGAGTCGCGGGCCCAGCGCAAGGTTCGCGAGGGGCTCGTGGTCAGCGACAAGATGGAAAAGACCGTGGTCGTCGAGGTTGAGGACCGGGTCAAGCACGCGCTGTACGGCAAGGTCCTGCGCCGCACCAGCAAGCTGAAGGCCCACGACGAGCAGAACGCGTGTGGCGTCGGCGACCGGGTGCTGCTCATGGAGACCCGCCCGCTGTCCGCCACCAAGCGTTGGCGGGTCGTGGAGATCCTCGAGAAGGCCAAGTAAGAGCCGTACGGCGGGCTCATGGTTCCGCCAAGCTCAGCCGGCCCGGGACTCCGGTCCGGTGTACGGGTCGGGGAAACGGCCGGCTGAGAACTGGCAGACATAGGAGATAGACGTGATTCAGCAGGAGTCGCGACTGCGCGTCGCCGACAACACGGGTGCCCGGGAGATTCTGTGCATCCGGGTGCTCGGCGGCTCCGGTCGGCGCTACGCGAGCATCGGCGACGTCATCGTGGCCACGGTCAAGGACGCGATCCCGGGCGCGGGTGTGAAGAAGGGCGACGTCGTCAAGGCGGTCGTCGTCCGCACCGCGAAGGAGAGGCGGCGGCCGGATGGTTCGTACATCCGGTTCGACGAGAACGCTGCCGTGATCATCAAGGATGGTGGCGACCCGCGCGGTACCCGCATCTTCGGCCCAGTCGGCCGTGAGCTGCGGGACAAGCGGTTCATGAAGATCATCTCGCTCGCACCGGAGGTGTTGTAACCGTGAAGGTCAAGAAGGGTGACACGGTTGTCGTCATCGCCGGTAAGGACAAGGGTGCCAAGGGCAAGGTCATCGCGGCCTACCCGCGGCAGGACAAGATCCTGGTCGAGGGCGTGAACCGGGTCAAGAAGCACACCCGCATCCGTACCACCCAGCGCGGCGCCAAGACCGGCGGCATCGTCACGCAGGAGGCTCCGATCCACGTCTCGAACGTGCAGGTCGTGGACTCCGACGGCAACCCGACGCGGATCGGGTACCGGTTCGACGAGAGTGGCCAGAAGGTCCGTGTCGCGCGCAGCACCGGTAAGGACCTCTGATGACGTCGACCGAAACCAAGACGATGCCGCGGCTCAAGGAGCGGTACCGCAACGACATCGTGGCCCAGCTGCGCGAGCAGTTCGGCTACGGCAACCCGATGCAGGTGCCCGGCCTGGTCAAGATCGTCGTGAACATGGGCGTCGGCGAGGCCGCGCGGGACGCGAAGCTGATCGACGGCGCGGTGCGCGACCTGGCGACCATCTCGGGTCAGAAGCCGCTGGTGCGGCGGGCCCGCAAGTCCATCGCGCAGTTCAAGCTCCGCGAGGGCATGCCGATCGGCGCCAAGGTGACCCTGCGCGGTGACCGGATGTGGGAGTTCCTGGACCGGCTGCTCTCCATCGCCCTGCCCCGGATCCGCGACTTCCGCGGCCTCGACGGGCGGAAGCTGGACGGCCACGGCAACTACACGTTCGGCCTGACCGAGCAGTCGGTGTTTCACGAGATCGACCAGGACCGGATCGACCGCGTACGGGGCATGGACATCACGCTGGTCACCACCGCCACGACCGACGACGAGGGCCGGGCGCTGCTCAAGCTCCTGGGCTTCCCGTTCAAGGAGAACTGAGATGGCCAAGAAGGCGCTGATCCTCAAGGCTGCCGCGAAGCCGAAGTTCTCGGTTCGCGCGTACACCCGCTGCCAGCGGTGCGGACGGCCGAAGGCGGTCTACCGCAAGTTCGGCCTCTGCCGGGTGTGCATCCGGGAGATGGCCCACCGCGGTGAACTGCCCGGTGTGTCCAAGGCTTCCTGGTGACAGCCGGTCCCCGTCCGACCGCGGTGCGGGGACCGCAACCTGGCAGAGCCCAGCCCCGTCCCGACCGGTGGTCGGGGCGAGGAACGCAACGCCGTAGGCCCGGGCACGGCCTCGGGAACCCCGGCGAGAAAGGCTGACGAGATCCATGACGATGACCGACCCGATCGCAGACATGCTCACGCGTCTGCGTAACGCCAACCAGGCGTACCACGACCGGGTGACGATGCCCTACTCGAAGATCAAGGCGAACATCGCCGAGGTCCTCAAGGCCGAGGGTTACATCGCCACCTGGTTGGTCGAGGAGCCCGAGGAGGGCGCCGTCGGCAAGCGACTGGTCGTCGAGCTGAAGTACGGCCAGAACCGCGAGCGGAGCCTGGCCGGCATCAAGCGCGTGTCCAAGCCCGGTCTGCGGGTGTACGCCAAGTCGGACGGGCTCCCTCGGGTGCTCGGTGGGCTGGGCGTGGCGATCATTTCGACGTCCCAGGGGCTGCTCACCGACCGGCAGGCCCGCAAGCGGAGCGTTGGCGGGGAAGTCCTCGCCTTCGTCTGGTAACGGGAGACAGGTAGAAATGTCGCGTATTGGACGTAAGTCGATCCCGGTGCCGGCCGGCGTCGAGATCACCATCGACGGCCAGACCGTAAGGGTCAAGGGGCCGAAGGGCGAGCTGTCGCACACCCTGGCCGAGCCGATCACGGCGGAGCGGGGCGACGACGGCCAGCTGCACGTCAGCCGGCCCAACGACGAGCGGCGCGCCAAGGAGCTGCACGGGCTCAGCCGCACCCTGGTGGCGAACATGATCGTCGGGGTGACCGAGGGCTACCGCAAGACCCTGGAGATCGCCGGTACCGGTTACCGCGTCACCGCCAAGGGCAGCGACCTCGAGTTCGCGCTCGGGTTCTCGCACCCGGTGCAGGTACCGGCTCCGCCCGGCATCACCTTCACGGTCGAGCGGCCCACGATGTTCCACGTGGCCGGCATCGACAAGCAGCAGGTCGGCGAGGTCGCCGCCAACATCCGGAAGATCCGTCCGCCGGAGCCGTACAAGGGCAAGGGCGTCAAGTACCAGGGCGAGATCATCCGCCGCAAGGCTGGAAAGGCAGGTAAGAAGTGACCGCCACGCTGCTCAAGCGCCGCCGCGGCGTCGCCGCCCAGCGCGCCATCGGGCGGGCACGCCGGCACTTCCGGGTCCGCAAGACCGTCACCGGTACGGCCGAGCGCCCGCGTCTGGTCGTCACCCGTTCGCTGCGGAACATCACCGCCCAAATCGTGGACGACGGCCGGGGACACACCCTGGTCTCCGCCTCGAGCCTGGACGGGTCGATCCGGGGCGGGGAGGGCGACAAGAGCGCCCTGGCCGGCAAGGTGGGTACGCTGCTAGCCGAGCGGGCCAAAGCGGCCGGCATCTCCCGGGTCGTCTTCGACCGCGGTGGCAACAAGTACGCGGGGCGGATCGCCGCGCTTGCGGATGCTGCCCGCGAAGCCGGGCTCGAGTTCTAGAACCCCGTCACGAAGAGAGAGGAAGGCTGCTGATGCCAGGTCAACAGCGCCGTGGCGGCGGGTCCGGTGGCAACGAGGGTGGTCGCCGCGACAACCGCCGTGAGGGCGGTCGCGGAAACGCGCCCGCCGAGAAGACCCCGCACCTCGAGCGGGTCGTCGCGATCAACCGCGTCGCCAAGGTCGTGAAGGGCGGTCGTCGCTTCAGCTTCACCGCCCTGGTGATCGTGGGCGACGGCGACGGCACCGTCGGTGTGGGCTACGGGAAGGCCAAGGAGGTGCCCGCGGCGATCGCCAAGGGCGTCGAGGAGGCCAAGAAGCACTTCTTCAAGGTGCCCCGCATCGCCGCCTCGATCCCGCACCCGGTGCAGGGCGAGGACGCCGCCGGCGTGGTCCTGCTCAAGCCGGCCAGTGCCGGTACGGGTGTCATCGCGGGTGGTCCGGTGCGTGCCGTACTGGAGTGCGCGGGCATCCACGACGTGCTCTCCAAGAGCCTCGGCTCGTCGAACCCGATCAACATCGTGCACGCCACGGTCGCGGCCCTGAAGGGGCTGGAGTCGCCCGAGGCGGTCGCGAAGCGTCGGGGTCTGCCGGTCGAGGACGTCGCCCCGGCCGCCATGTTGGCGACCCAGGCGGGGGTGACCTCCTGATGGCACGTCTCAAGGTGACCCAGCTCCGGTCCGGGATCGGGACCAAGCACAACCAGCGCGAGTCGCTGCGTTCGCTCGGTCTCAAGCGGATCAACGACGTGGTGGTCAAGGAGGACCGTCCCGAGATTCGGGGCATGATCTTCACCGTGAGCCACCTCGTGAAGGTCGAGGAGGTCGAGTAATGACGATCAAGGTCCATCACCTCCGTCCGGCCCCCGGTGCCAAGACCGACAAGACCCGGGTGGGTCGCGGTGAGGGTTCCAAGGGGAAGTCCGCCGGTCGGGGTACCAAGGGTTCGAAGGCCCGCAAGAACATCTCGGCGGCGTTCGAGGGTGGGCAGATGCCCATCCACATGCGCCTGCCGAAGCTGAAGGGCTTCAAGAACAAGTTCAAGGTCGTGTTCCAGGTGGTGAACCTGGACCGGCTGGCCGAGCTGTTCCCGCAGGGCGGTCAGGTTGGTCCGGCGGAGCTGGTCGAGGCCGGCGCCGTCCGCAAGGGCCAGCCGGTGAAGGTTCTCGGTGACGGCGACCTCGGTGGGATCGCCCTCCAGGTGTCGGCGCACGGGTTCAGTGCGTCGGCCAAGGAGAAGATCGCCGCCGCCGGTGGCTCGGTCACGGAGCTGTAAGACGACGTGGTCGCGGCGCTCGCCCAGTTCTCGCAACTGGCGGGCGCCCCGGTCTGCTCCAGGGGCGCGAGCCCCGGTTAACATCGGAAACGGTGAATGTTCCCCGGGCACACCTGCCCGGGAGCGCGCCGGACTGTTAGAGTCCGATCCCAGCTATGGGTATCGGGTCGTTCGCCCGACAGCCACCCCGTCCCGCCACGCACCATCGGCGGCCCGCCTCGCGCAGGAGGAAGAAGTTGCTCTCCGCCTTTCTCAGTGCGTTCCGCACGCCTGACCTGCGCAAGAAGCTGCTGTTCACAGTAGCCATCATCGCGGTCTACCGGCTCGGTGCGACGCTGCCCAGCCCGGGCGTCTCCTACGGAAACGTGCAGAAGTGCATCAACACCATGGAGAGCGGCGAGGGCAACGGTGTCTTCAACCTGCTCAACCTGTTCTCCGGTGGCGCGTTGCTGTCGCTGTCGGTCTTCGCGCTGGGCATCATGCCCTACATCACGGCCTCGATCATCCTGCAGCTGCTCACCGTGGTCATCCCACGGCTGGAACAGCTCCGCAAGGAGGGTCAGTCCGGCCAGGCGAAGATCACCCAGTACACCCGTTACCTGACGCTCGGCCTGGGCATCCTGCAGGCGTCGGCGTTCGTCGCACTGGCCCGTTCCGGCCAGCTCTTCAACGGGATGTGTGACGAGTTCCCGATCATCCCCGAGAACACCGGGCTGCCGGTCTGGCTCACCGTCACCGTGCTGGTGATCACGATGACCGCCGGCACCGGCGTGGTGATGTGGCTCGGTGAGCTGATCACCGACCGGGGCGTCGGCAACGGCATGTCGGTCCTGATCTTCACCTCGATCGCGGCCCGGCTCCCCAGCGAGGGCTGGACGATCAAGAACAACAAGGGTTGGGGCATGTTCGCCCTGGTCCTGGTCCTGGTCCTGGTGGTCATCACCGCGGTGGTCTTCATCGAGCAGGCGCAGCGCCGGATCCCGGTGCAGTACGCCAAGCGGATGATCGGGCGCCGGATGTACGGCGGCACCTCGACCTACATCCCGCTGAAGGTCAACCAGGCGGGTGTCATCCCGGTCATCTTCGGCTCGTCGCTGCTCTACCTGCCGACCCTGCTGCTCCAGTTCTTCGACCAGAACAACCTGAACAGCTGGCAGATGTGGGTGCAGAACCACCTGGTCCAGCCGGACAGCCCGACCTACATCAGCGTCTACTTCCTGCTGATCATCTTCTTCACGTACTTCTACGTCTCGATCACGTTCAACCCGACCGAGGTCGCGGACAACATGAAGAAGTACGGCGGGTTCGTGCCGGGCATCCGGCCGGGCAAGCCGACGGCTGACTACCTCGACTTCATCCTCAGCCGCATCACCCTGCCGGGTGCGCTGTACCTGGGCGTCATCTCGATCCTGCCGAACTTCTTCTTCATCTGGCTGGACAACCAGCAGTTCCAGAACTTCCCGTTCGGTGGCACCGCCGTACTGATCATGGTGGGTGTCGGGCTGGAGACGGTGAAGCAGATCGAGAGCCAGCTCATGCAGCGGAACTACGAAGGGTTCCTGCGGTAGATGCGACTCGTTCTGGTTGGTCCCCCCGGGGCGGGCAAGGGGACCCAGGCCGAGTTCATCGCCGCCCACCTGGCCGTGCCCAAGATCTCGACCGGGGACATCTTCCGGGCCAACGTCACCCAGGGCACCCCGCTGGGTGTGGAGGCCAAGCGTTACATGGACGCCGGCAAGCTGGTTCCGGACGAGGTGACCATCAACATGGTCCGGGACCGGCTCGCCGAGGCGGACGCGGGCGAGGGGTTCCTGCTCGACGGCTTCCCGCGGACCACTCCGCAGGCGGCCGCGCTGGACAAGCTGCTGGCCGACCTCGGCACCGCCCTTGACCTGGTCATGGAGCTGGTGGTCGACGACGACGAGGTCATCCGGCGCCTCTCCGGCCGGCGTACCTGCCGGGGCTGCGGCAAGGTCTGGCACATCGAGTTCGACGCGCCGACCGTGGTGGGGGTCTGCGACCGGTGCGGGGCGGAACTCTTCCAGCGGGACGACGACAAGGCCGAGACCATCGCCGAGCGGCTGCGCGAGTACGCGGACAAGACCGCCCCGTTGATCGACTACTACGGTGCCCAGGGCAAGCTGGTCGGGATCGACGCCACCGGGCCGGTGGAGGACGTCACGGTGCGGGCTATCGACGCTCTGCGCTCCTACGGCGGATAGGCTGATCCCATGCGCCGTCCCCAGCTGGACATCCAGCTGAAGACCCCGGAGCAGATCGACAAGATGCGCGCCGCTGGGCTCGTTGTCGCGGCGGCCCTGGCCCGGATGCGTACGGCGGTCGCGCCGGGCGTCACCACGGCCGACCTCGACGCGATCGCCGAGTCCGTGATCCGTGAGGCGGGCGCCGTCCCCTCGTTCAAGGGCTACCACGGCTTCCCGGCGTCGATCTGCTCGTCGGTCAACGAGCAGGTCGTGCACGCCATCCCGGCACCGTCGCAGGTGCTCCGGGAGGGCGACCTGATCTCGATCGACTGTGGCGCGGTGCTGGACGGCTGGCATGGCGACGCGGCGATCACCGTCGGCGTCGGCGAGGCGCGGCCGGAGCTGCTCCGGATGGCGACCGTCGCCGAGGACGCGATGTGGGCCGGGATCGCCGCCGCCGCCCAGGGCGTACTGAGCGGGCGGGGCCGGCTCACCGACATCTCGTACGCGGTCGAGCGCGCCGTCCGGGCCGGTGGCCGGTACGGCATCGTCGACGGCTACGGCGGCCACGGCATCGGCACCGAGATGCACCAGGACCCGCACGTGCTCAACCACGGCCGACCCGGTCGCGGTCCCCGGCTCTTCGTGGGGATGGCGCTGGCGATCGAGCCGATGATCACCATGGGCTCGCCGCGCACGGCGGAGCTGGACGACGGCTGGACGGTGGTGACCCGGGACGGCTCGGTCGCCGCGCACGTCGAGCACTCCATCGCGCTGCTGGACGACGGGGTCTGGGTGCTGACCGAGCCGGACGGCGGCCGGGCGCGCCTCGGCGAGCTGGTCACCTCGCGGGAGCCGGCGAACTCCTCGTCCGGTTAGCATCCGCCCGGCCGGTTGGTCCGGTGCCGGCGTGGATCGGGCCGGTGACGAGGCTCGCCAGGCTGGACCGGTGGTGGCATCCTCGAAGCCATGCAGGAGCGGGCCGGAATGCGGGCGGGGGACTCCGACCGGGCGGTGGTGGCCGAGCGACTCCGGCTGGCGCTGGAGGAGGGGCGGCTCGACCTTCACGAGTACGACGAACGCCTTCAGCGGACCTACGCGGCGAAGACGTACGGCGATCTCGACGGTCTGTTGGACGACCTGCCGGCCACCGTGCCGCCGGGTCAGGCCCGGTTGGCGCCGCTCGGCGAGGCCGGCGTGCCGGTGCCGGCCGCCGAGGTGCCGCACCCGCACGCCGTGCGGGGTTGGCTAGTCGACACCTGGGACGGCTATTTCGGCACCGTCGCGACAGTCGTGGGCATCTGGGCGGTGCTGTGCGTGATGTCCCAGGAGCTGCTCTACTTCTGGCCCGGCTGGGTGGCCGGGCCCTGGGGCGTCGTGCTGCTGGTGCTCACCGTGACCGGGCTGGTCAACGGCGAACCGCAGCGGTGGGCGGCGAAGCGGGCCGGTAAGCGGCAGGCGAAGGCCGAGAAGCGGAACCGCCGGCGGATCGAGCGCTCCGGGGACCACGAGGCTGCCTGATATAGTCGGCTTCGTCCGATCAGTCAACCCGGGGTCCCTCGGGTTGGCGCTGCTGCCCAGGCGCGCGTACACTGGCTGATCGGCGCACAGCGTCCACTCCAGCATGCCCACCCGCGCTTCGGTGGGTGCTGGAGCCGCGGCTGGCTCGGGTGGGCACCACCCGGGAAAGGCGTTGTGGGCCGTCCGGAGTAACCGACGTCAGGACAGCGGAGGACATGCCGAAAAAAGACGGAGCCATCGAGATGGAAGGCCGGGTCATCGAGCCTCTCCCGAACGCCATGTTCAGGGTGGAGCTCGCCAACGGCCACAAGGTGCTGGCTCACATCAGCGGCAAGATGCGGCAGCATTACATCCGCATCCTGCCCGAGGACCGGGTCGTCGTCGAACTCTCGCCGTACGACCTGAGCCGCGGGCGGATCGTCTACCGCTACAAGTGAACATCGCCGGGACCCTTCACGGTCCGGGTCGGGTTCGCTGATCGCCTGATGACGGCCGGGTGTTCCGTGTCCGTCCTCGAGGTCCGAACGCGCCGTACGGCGCCGCCGGGCACAGATGGGAAGTAAGGCAACCGTGAAGGTCAAGCCGAGCGTCAAGAGGATCTGCAACAAGTGCCGGGTGATCCGCCGGCACGGCCGGGTCATGGTGATCTGCACCGACCCGCGCCACAAGCAGCGCCAGGGCTGATCCACGTCCGCCGGCCGGGCCCGAACAGGTCGGTCGGCGGGGAAGGGACGGTCCGGGCCGCAGGTCCGTACAACAACACAAGCTCGTCCCAGCCGCGGGCGCGCGTCGGTCACCCAGGGTGACCGCGCTCGTGGCCGACCCCCGGTCGGAGGCCGGGGCCCGCCGGTTAAGGGCAGGCGGGGTGGGGCGGGTCCAGACCTCCGCGAGAAGACACGAGGAGTACGCCCGCACATGGCACGGCTAGCCGGCGTCGATCTTCCCCGCGACAAGCGGATGGAAATCGCGCTCACCTACATCTTCGGGGTCGGTCGGACCCGGGCGCTTGAGACGCTCGTCGCCACCGGCATCTCTCCGGACAAGCGCGCCAAGGACCTCACGGACGAGGAACTGGTGCAGCTCCGGAACCACATCGAGGGCAACTACAAGGTAGAAGGCGACCTTCGCCGCGAGGTCGCCGCCGACATCCGCCGCAAGGTCGAGATCGGCTGCTACGCGGGCATCCGGCACCGCCGGGGTCTGCCCGTCCGTGGTCAGCGGACCCGTACCAACGCCCGGACCCGCAAGGGCCCGAAGCGGACTGTCGCCGGCAAGAAGAAGCCGGGCAAGAAGTAGATCTGAATCGGAATCCGCGCCGTTCTCCGTAGAGAGCGGCCGGACTCCCACCAGAGACGTGGAATCCGGTCGGCCTCCGTCGAGATCGCCGGAATCACCAATAGGAGCGCAGCAGACTTATGCCACCGAAGGCTCGTGCCGGAGCCGCCGTCAAGAAGGTCCGGCGCAAGGAACGCAAGAACGTCGCCCACGGGCAGGCGCACATCAAGAGCACCTTCAACAACACCATCGTGTCCATCACGGACCCGAACGGTGCGGTCATCTCCTGGGCCTCCTCGGGCCAGGTGGGCTTCAAGGGCTCCCGCAAGTCGACTCCGTTCGCCGCGCAGCTGGCCGCCGAGGCCGCCGCGCGCCGGGCGATGGAGCACGGCATGCGCAAGGTCGACGTGTTCGTCAAGGGCCCCGGCTCCGGCCGGGAGACCGCGATCCGTTCGCTGCAGGCTGTCGGGCTGGAGGTCGGCCAGATCGCCGACGTCACGCCCCAGCCGCACAACGGGTGCCGTCCGCCGAAGCGTCGTCGGGTCTGAGAGGTAGAGAAGGAAGATGGCTCGTTACACCGGTCCCGACTGCCGTCGCTGCCGTCGGGAGAAGATGAAGCTGTTCCTCAAGGGCAGCAAGTGCGATGGCCCGAAGTGCCCGTTCGAGTCCCGGCCGTTCCCGCCCGGACAGCACGGCCGTGGGCGTACCAAGGAGACCGAGTACCTGCTCCAGCTGCGGGAGAAGCAGAAGGCCCGCCGGGTCTACGGCGTGCTGGAGAAGCAGTTCCGCGGGTACTACGAGGAGGCTGTCGCCAAGAAGGGCAAGACCGGCGAGATCCTCCTCCAGATCCTCGAGTCGCGGCTCGACAACGTCGTCTACCGGGCCGGCCTCGCGAAGTCGCGGGACCACGCCCGGCAGCTCGTCAAGCACGGGCACCTGACGGTCAACGGACGCAAGGTCGACATCCCGTCGTACCGCGTCAAGGAGCACGACATCGTCGAGGTCCGGGCGAAGTCCAAGGAGATGACGCCGTTCATCGTGGCGCAGGCCGAGGCCGGCTCCAAGACGGTGCCAGCCTGGCTGGAGGCCATCCCCACCCAGATGAAGGTGCTGATCCACTCGCTTCCGGCCCGGGGCGTCATCGACACCCAGGTCCAGGAGCAGCTGATCGTCGAGCTCTACTCGAAGTAATTTCCGGCCTCCCGGTGGGGGTTCCCGCACGCCGCGCGGCGTTGGGGGACCACCGCCGGGCACCGGAGGAGTCTGGGCATCAAATAGTGGGTGCCCCGAACGAAAAGAGAAAAGAATGCTCATCACCCAGCGGCCGACCCTCACCGAGGAGTCGATCAGCGAGACCCGGTCCCGGTTCACCATCGAGCCGCTCGAGCCGGGTTTCGGTTACACCCTGGGCAACTCGCTGCGTCGTACGCTGCTGTCGTCCATCCCGGGCGCGGCCGTGACGTCGATCAAGGTCGACGGTGTGCTGCACGAGTTCACCACGATCCCCGGCGTCAAGGAGGACGTGGTCGAGCTCGTCATGAACGTCAAGGAGCTCTGCGTCAGCTCCGACCACGACGAGCCGGTCAGCATGTACCTGCGCAAGCAGGGCCCCGGCGACGTGACCGCCGGTGACATCCAGCCCCCGGCCGGTGTCTCCGTGCACAACGCCGACCTGAAGCTCGCCACCCTCAACGGCAAGGGCCGGCTCGACATGGAGCTGACCGTCGAGCGGGGTCGCGGCTACGTGACCGCGGCGCAGAACAAGCAGGCCGGCGCCGAGATCGGCCGGATCCCGGTCGACTCGATCTACTCGCCGGTCCTCAAGGTCACCTACCGGGTCGAGGCGACCCGGGTCGAGCAGCGTACGGACTTCGACCGGCTGATCATCGACGTCGAGACCAAGGCGTCGATGGGGCCCCGTACCGCGCTGGCCTCCGCCGGCTCCACCCTGGTCGAGCTCTTCGGGCTGGCCCGGGAGCTGGACGAGAGCGCCGAGGGCATCGACATCGGCCCGTCGCCGCAGGACGCGCAGCTCGCCGCCGACCTGGCCCTGCCGATCGAGGAGTTGGACCTGACCGTCCGCTCGTACAACTGCCTCAAGCGCGAGGGCATCAACACGGTTGGCGAGCTGATCGGGCGTACCGAGGCCGATCTCCTCGACATCCGGAACTTCGGTCAGAAGTCGATCGACGAGGTCAAGATGAAGCTCGCCGGCATGGGGCTGGGCCTGAAGGACTCGGCGCCCAACTTCGACCCGGCGCACGTCGTGGACTCCTTCGGCGAGGCGGACTACGACACCGACGACTACCGCGAGACCGAGCAGCTTTGATCCGGGGCTAGCCGGAGATCCGGCCACCCACTGGAGATCCGGCCACCCACTACTGAGGAGCACCAAGAATGCCCACGCCCACGAAGGGCGCCCGCCTCGGCGGCAGCCCCGCCCACGAGCGGCTGATCCTGGCCAACCTGGCCACCGCGCTGTTCCAGCACGGCAAGATCACCACGACCCAGACCAAGGCCAGGCGGCTCCGCCCGCTCGCGGAGCAGCTCATCACCAAGGCCAAGCGTGGCGATCTGTCGTCGCGCCGCCGCGTGCTGGCCGTGGTCCGGGACAAGGACGTGGTCTACAACCTGTTCGACCAGATCGCGCCCCGGTTCGCCAACCGCAACGGTGGCTACACCCGGATCGTGAAGACCGTCCCGCGCAAGGGCGACAACGCGCCGATGGCCATCATCGAGCTGGTCGAGGAGCTGGTCGTGGCCCCGGCCGCGCCCGTGAAGAAGACGGCCGCCCGCAAGGCGGCGCAGCAGGACAAGGTCGAGGCGCTCGCGCCCGACGAGGAGCCGAACCGGCCGTCGTCCGACGAGGGCGCCGACCAGGACGCCGAGGCGCCGGAGTCGGTCTCCGGGGACACCGGGGCGGCCCGGGAGGACACCGACGAGGCGGACACCTCCAAGTCCTGAACACGGCAATGTCCGGCCCGGCATCCCGCAGGGGTGTCGGGCCGCGGCATTTGTGGGATTGGTGGAGCGGAAGATGGACGTGGCGCAGGAGACCGTCGCGGGGCAGGTCGCGGACGACACCACCCGGGTACGGCTGGACGTGGCCTACGACGGCACCGGATTCTCCGGCTGGGCGGCCCAGCCCGGTCGCCGTACCGTCGCCGGGGTGTTGACGGAGACGCTGACCCGGATTCTCGGGCCGGGTCGGGCGACCGGGCTGACCGTGGCCGGGCGTACCGACGCCGGGGTGCACGCCACCGGGCAGGTCTGCCACCTCGACCTGTCGACCGGGGCGTGGCGGCAGGTGTCGGCGACGCTGCTGCGCCGGCTCGCCGGACTGCTGCCCCCGGACGTCCGGGTCCGCGCCGTGGCCGAGGTGCCCGCCGAGTTCGACGCCCGGTTCTCCGCCACCTTCCGCCGGTACGAGTACCGGGTCACCGACGCGCCGTACGGGGCCGAGCCGCTGCGCCGGCACGAGGTACTGGCCTGGCCGCGTCCGCTGGACCTGGCCGCCCTGGGGCGTGCGGCGCAGGGCCTGGTCGGCGAGCACGACTTCGCGGCGTACTGCCGCCGCAAGGAGCACGCCACGACGATCCGGGAGATCACCCGGCTCGACTGGCGGCGTGACCCGGACGGCGTACTGGTGGCGACGGTGCAGGCCGACGCGTTCTGCCAGTCGATGGTGCGGAGCCTGGTCGGCGCCATGCTGGTGGCCGGCGACGGGCGACGCCCGGTGGAGTGGCCGGGCGGGCTGCTCGGCCGGCGGGAGCGGGCCAGCGAGGTGAGCGTCGCGCCACCGCACGGGCTGACGCTGGTCGAGGTCGGCTATCCGGCCGATCCCTCCGGGTACGCCGAGCGGGCCGCCCGTACCCGCCGGTTGCGCCTCACCGCGTCCTCCTGAGCCGGTTCCGGCGCCCGTTCGGGATCAGTTCGAGGGCTCGCCGGTCGGGCTGGCCGGCACCGTCGCGCGCCGTTCGAGAACCTTCCCCCGCAGGTACGCCTCGATCATGTCGGAGAGCACCTGCCGGGCGAACGGGTCGTCGGCACCGATCGTCTCGCCGTCCACCCGGGCGACGACGCAGTAGACCAGGAAGTGTCCGCGTACGTGCCAGCCGGCCTGTGCCGAGGGGCGGGTGACGGGTTCGGTGCTCTGACCGGCGGCCATGCCGAGGAAACGCCCGTCCTCGCCGTCCACGATCGGCTTGATCCGCTGCCGTGCCGAGTCCGCGCCCGCCGCGTCGGCCAGGTTCACGATCCCGGCGGTGGCGAGATAGGACCCCGTCGGCGACCGCACGGTGCCGCGGACGAACTGGTTGCAGCCCAACTCCTTGAGCAGCGCGCCGAGTTGACCACTGGCGGCGAGACCGCAGTCCTGCGCCCCCTGTGTCTTGAGCACCTGGTACGCCGACTCTTCGGACTCGATGACGATCTGGTCGCCCGGGAAGACCTCTTTGACGGTGAGCGGGGCCGGGTCGGCGGCCCGGGAGCTGATGTCCCGGGCAAGGGTGGTCGGCACCGGGGCGGCACCGGTGGCACCGGTCTTCGGGCCCCGCTCGTCGACCATGACGAAGTACGAACTCAGGCCGCAGATGCCGAAGAGCACCAGCACCCCCAGTAGGCCGACGACCAGCTGCCAGGTCCGCTTGGAGGAACGGAGCGGAGCGGCGTCGCCATCCGCCGGGGCCGGAGTCGGAGTCGGGGTGCGGGTCGGGCCGGGCTTGCCCGAGGGGGCGGTGGCCGGCGCGGTGAGCGGTGGACGATCGGCCGGCCCCGTCCGGGCGGGTCCGGCGGGTCGCTGCGCCGCCGGTGGGGCGGAGCGGGGTCCGGCGGGTGGGGCGGAGCGTGGGTCGGCGGGGTTTGGGCGTGCGCCGGGGGGTGGCCCGGAGCGGGGCCGGGCGGGTGGTGCGGAGCGTGGGTCGGCGGGGTTCGGGCGCGCGCCGAGGGGCGGCCCGGAGCGGGGCCCGGCCGGTGGTGCGGAGCGTGGGTCGGCGGGGTTCGGGCGTGCGCCGGCGGGTGGGATGAAGCGCGGGTCGGCCGGTGGGGCGGAGCGTGGGTCGGCCGTCGTCGGGCGTGCGCCCGCCGGTGGCGCCGAGCCGGGGACGGCGGATGATCCGGGCCGTGGCCGGACCGGTGGGCCGGATCGGGGATCGACGGGTGAGGCCGGGCCACGGTCGCCGGGCGCGGGGCCGACCGGTCCGGCCGGGCGGCGCGGGTCGGGCGGTCCGGGACGCTGCCCGGCGGGTGGTGGCGGGCGTTCCCCGGAGGGCGGCGCGGGGCGTCGCCCCAGGGGCGGTGCGGGGTGCTGCCCGGGAGGTACCGCTGCGGAACGGCGGCCGACGGGCGGTGCTTCCCGCGCCGGCCGGCCGGTCCCACCGGCCGTCCGCGCCGGAGGGTCGGGTACCGGAGGGGTGGCCCGCCCCGGCCCACGTGGCGCCGGCACCACACCCGGCCGAGCGGGTCCAATGCCGCCGCCCACCTCCGCCTCGCCCGGAGCCGGTTCGGGCAGCCCTCGTCGACCCGGCGCCCGCGACCGTGGCTGATCCGGCCCGGCCGGCGCTCCCGGGCGCCGTCCCGGCGGCGTTCTCGGCGGCGCCGGGTCGCCGAAACGCTCGGGCGGAGCGTTGCCGGCCAGCCCGGCACGGTCGGGCGCGCCGCGGCGGCCGCCCGGGTGAGCCCCCGGTTCCGCCCGGGCGGACCGGGCGCCGGAACCGGGCGGCACCTGCTCGGCAGGTGGCGGGGGACGGTCGGCCCGGGACCGTGCTCGCTCGGCCCGTGGCGGCGCGCCCTCGGCCCGTGGCGGCACCCGCTCCGCCCGTGACGACAGTCGGTCGGAACGGGGCGGCAGCCGGTCGGAGGGCGAGGGCAGTTGGTCGCCGCGACCGGGCGCCGCGGCGGGCCGGGCCGGCACCTGACCGGAGCGGCCCGGTACCGGGGGCGGAGACAGGCCTGGGCCGGCCGGTGCGGAGGAACCCGTTCGAGGCCGGGGTACCCGGGCCGGCCCCGGGTCCGGCCGGAACGGATCGTCCGGGCGTACCGGATCGGGTTGGGCCTGTCGTCGACCACCCGGCGCCCGGTCCCGGGGCTGGCCAGCGGGGGCCGGAGGAGCCGCCGGCGATGCCGGCCGGGACGATCCGTCGAGCGGGCCCGGTCGACCGGCCGGAGCCGACCGGCGGCCCGGAACCGGTCCGGCCCCCTCGGCCGGCCGGCCGAGCGGCGGCACCTGGTCGCGAGGGGTCCCGAGGTCGGCCGGGCGCGGGCGGTCCCGCGGTCCCGGCTGGTCACCGGCACGCGGCCGGCCCGTCCTGTGTGCACGGTCGCGGGGGTCCGCCGGGTCGTCGTGATCGGCGAGGTGACGTCCGCCGGCTGCGGAGCGTGACCCTCGGCCGCCACGGCCGGGGGGCGGATAACCGTCGCCCGGCCCGGCGTCCTCCGGGTCGGGCAGGCCGTGCCGGGCCCGACGGGAGCGGGCCGGCCCGTCGACGGGGCGGCCGTGGGCACCGGAGGAGGGGGCGGACTCCCAATTGGACGGATCGCGCCCGGCGGGGGACGCGGGCTCGTCCGGACGGTCGACGGGGTAACGGCGGCGGCCGGCCCGTTCCTCGGGCGGACCGGCCGACGGGTGTGGGTCGCCCGATGGCTCGTCGGCGGGATCACGTCGAGACCGGGGCGGCCCTTCGCCCGGTCCAGGTCCGCGCCCGTAAACCATGTCGCACAGGGTAACGGAAATGCCTGAGCGTGTGCCTCCGCCAGTGAATCACTGTTAATGAAAGAGCAGGCAATTACCACTTAACGGTCCGGAGCCCGGGATGACCACCTCCGGGACGGCAAACGCGGTACGGAAGAATGCGTGGCGTGACCGGCGACCACTATTTCAGCACCGAACCGGCGGCGATCGCCCACCGGCGGGACGTGACCTTCACGGTGGCGGGACGCGAGTACCGCCTCGCCTCGGCCACCGGGGTCTTCTCCGCGGCCCGGCTCGACCCCGGCACCGCCGTCCTGCTGCGCAAGGCAGAGCTGCCCGGGCCGGAGACCTCCGGGGACCTCCTCGACCTGGGTGCCGGGTACGGGCCGATCGCCTGCGTACTCGCCACCCAGGCGACCACGGCGCGGGTCTGGGCGGTCGACGTCAACGCCCGGGCCCGGGACCTCGCCACCGAGAACGCGCAGCGGCTCGGCGTCGCGGACCGGGTACGGGTCGCCGCGCCCGACGAGGTGCCGGCCGGGCTCTCCTTCGCCCAGCTCTGGTCCAACCCGCCGATCCGGATCGGCAAGGAGGAGCTGCACGCCCTGCTGGCCCGCTGGCTGCCCCGGTTGACCCCGGACGGGGTGGCCTGGCTGGTGGTGGCCCGGCACCTGGGCGGCGACTCGTTGCAGCGCTGGCTCACCGACGCCGGCTGGCGGGTGGACCGGCACGCCAGCCAGAAGGGCTACCGGGTGCTCCGGGTCAGCCGCTGACCCGTCCCCGCTGGTTAGGAGGGGGCCCTTCCTATACAAAAAGCGATAACCGGGGGCCCTTCCTTTCGGGCAGGATGCCGGGGTGGGATACGTGGACGTCGCCGGGGTCGGGCACACCCTGCCGGACGGCAGGGAACTTTTCGCCGAGGTGTCGTTCCGGGTCGGCGAGGGCGCGAAGGTGGCGCTGGTCGGTCCGAACGGCGCCGGCAAGACCACGCTGTTGCGGATGGTCTCCGGCGACCTTCCGGTACCCGCCGGTGCGATCGCCCGCTCCGGTGGACTCGGCGTGATGCGGCAGTTCATCGGCATGATCGGCGACGAGTCGACGCTGCACGACCTCGTACTGTCGCTGTCACCGCCGGCCCTGCGTGCCGCGGGGGAGCGGCTGGGCGCGGCCGAGGCGGCGCTGCACGCGGCGGAGGTGCGCGGCAGGTACGGCAACGCCGCCGAGCGGGCCCAGCTGGCGTACGCGGCGGCGCTGGCAGGATGGGGCGAGTCCGGCGGGTACGACGCCGAAGTGCTCTTCGACACAGTCTCCACCACCGTGCTGGACCTGCCCTGGGAGCGCAGCCGGACCCGGCCGGTGCGTACCCTCTCCGGCGGGCAGCAGAAGCGCTTCGCGCTGGAGCTGCTGCTGCGCGGCACCGACGAGGTGCTGCTGCTCGACGAGCCGGACAACTTCCTCGACGTGCCGGGCAAACGCTGGCTGGAGGGGCGGCTGCGGGAGTCGGCGAAGTCGGTGCTCTACGTCTCGCACGACCGGGAGCTGCTGGCCCGTACCGCCGACCGGGTGGTCGCGGTCGAGGGTGGCAGCGCCTGGGTCCATCCGGGCGGGTTCGACAGCTGGCACGCCGCCCGGGTCGCCCGGCACGACCGGCTGGAGGAGCAGCGCCGTCGCTGGGACGAGGAGCACCAGAAGCTGCGCGAGCTGATGCTGATGTACAAGCAGAAGGCGGCGTACAACGACGGTCTCGCCTCGCGGTACCAGGCGGCGCAGACCCGGTTGCGCAAGTTCGAGGAGGCCGGGCCGCCGCCCGTACCGCCGAAGGACCAGGACATCCGGATGCGGCTGACCGGCGGACGGACCGGCAAGCGGGCGGTGGTCTGCGAGCAGTTGGAGCTGGAGAACCTCACCTTCCCGTTCGACCTGGAGGTCTGGTACGGCGACCGGGTCGCGGTGCTCGGCGCCAACGGGACGGGGAAGTCGCACTTCCTGCGCCTGCTCGCCCGGGGCGGCACCGATCCCGACCCGGCGAACGGACCGGTCGACGCCGCCGTGGCGTTGGCGCCGGTGAAGCACGGCGGGGTGGCCCGGCTGGGCGCCCGGGTCCGGCCCGGCCACTTCTCCCAGACGCACGACCGCCCCGAGCTGACCGAGCGGACGCTGGTCGAGGTGCTGTGGCGGGGCGACGAGCACCGGGCCGGGATGGACCGGCACGCCGCGATGCGGGTACTGAACCGCTACGAGCTGGCTGGTCAGGGCGACCAGCGGTTCGGCACGCTCTCCGGGGGGCAGCAGGCGCGTTTCCTCGTACTGCTGCTGGAGCTATCCGGGGCGACGCTGCTGCTGCTCGACGAGCCCACCGACAACCTCGACCTGGCCTCCGCCGAGGCCCTGGAGACCGGCCTGCGGGCCTTCGAGGGAACGGTGCTGGCGGTGACCCACGACCGGTGGTTCACCCGCTCGTTCGACCGTTTCGTGCTCTTCCGGGGCGACGGCGAGGTGGTCGAGACACCGGAGCCGGTCTGGGACGTCGGCTGACCGGTCGGCCGGGCGACTCAGCGCGGCTGGCCGGTCACCCAGGCGGTCGGAGGTAGGGTCCGGCTGTGATGCCGCGCACATTCAGCCGGCCGCCGCTGCGCCGGGCCGGGCAGGTCGCGGTCACCGCGGCGTTCCTCGGCTTCCTGGGTTGGTCGCTGGCCGGGCGGTGGTCCGAGGTCCGCGAGGTCGCCGACGACCTCTCCGGGCCGGTGGTGGCGCTCGCCGGGGTCGCCGCGGCGGTGGCGGGCGGGTGCGGCTTCCTGGCCTGGCGTGCCGTCCTGGCGGACCTCGGTGCGGTGCCGCCGGTCACCGGGGCGCTGCGGATCTTCTACGTGGGACAGCTCGCCAAGTACCTGCCCGGCAAGGTGTGGCCGATCGTCGTACAGGCCCGGCTGGGCCGGGCGTACCGGGTGCCGGGGCGGGCGTCCGCCGCCGCCGCGATGCTGGTCATGCTCGTCACCCTCGGCACCGGGCTGCTGCTGACCGCGCTGCTGCTCCCGGTGCTCGGTGGCGGGGCCCTCGACCGGTTCTGGTGGACGCTGCTGGCCCTGCCCCCGGCCGCGCTCGTACTATGGCCGCCGCTGGCGAACCGGGTGATCACCCGGCTGCTCCGGTTGGCCCGGCGGGAACCGCTGCCCCGGCCGCTGACCGCGCGCGGCATCGTCCGGGCCGCCGGCTGGTCGGTGGCGACCTGGCTGGCGTACGGGGTGCACCTGTGGCTGCTCCTGCGCGACGTCGGCGCCGGCGGCGGTACGGAGCTGCTGCTCCGGTCGGTCGGCGCGTTCGCCGGCTCCTGGTCGGTGGGGTTCCTGCTGGCCGTCGCGCCGGCCGGGTTGGGCCCGCGTGAGGTGGCGCTGCCGCTCCTGCTCGGCGCGACCGTCGGCCAGCCGGCGGCACTGGTCGCCGCGGTCGTCTCCCGGCTGCTGATGACCATCGTGGACCTGGCGGCCCCGGCGGTCGCGGTGGCGGCCGAGCGGTTCCGGCGCGGCGCGTCGGCCCGGCCCGGTGCACTGCCCACCGGCACACCCCCGCCGTCCGTGCCGGCGCCGTCCGTGCCGGCGTCGGGCCCGTCGTCGTCCGCTCCGTCGTCGGTGGAGTCCGCGACTCGCCAGCCGTGACCACGCAGCGTGCTGATGGCGGTGCGACGCGCTACGCTGCTCGCCGTGCGCTGGCTGGTGTTCGGCAGCTACGACGTGCGGCGACATCCCCGGGTCGGCGTACTGGTCCAGGGTCTGCGGGCGGCGGGTGACGACGTCGACGAGGTGAACGTGCCACTGGCCCTGGACACCGCCGCTCGGGTGGCGATGCTCCGCCAGCCGTGGCGGCTGCCCGTACTCGCCGGCAGGCTGGCCCGCTGCTGGGCGCTGCTCGTCCTGCGGTCCCGCCGGTACCGGGCCGGGGCGCCGGTGGACGCGGTACTGGTCGGCTATCTCGGTCACTTCGACGTCCGGCTGGCCCGGCGGCTGTTCCGGAGCACCCCGATCGTGCTCGACCACCTGGTATCCGCCGCCGGTACCGCCCGGGACCGGGGACTCGCCGGTGCCGGCGGGCTGCGGGCCGGGGTGCTGCGGGCGATCGACGCGGGCGCGCTGCACCGCGCCGACGTCGTCGTGCTGGACACCGCCGAGCACCTCGCGGCGCTGCCGTCGCAGGCCCGGGAACGTGCTGTCGTCGTACCGGTCGGGGCGGGCGCGGAGTGGTTCGCGGCCGGAGCGGAACGGGCCCGGGCCGTGCCGGAGATCCCGCCGGACGACGACCCCGCCGGCCGGCGTACCCGGCCCGGCGGATCGGCCGGACCGCTCCGGGTCGTCTTCGTCGGGCTCTTCACCCCGCTGCACGGCACCCCGACGATCGGCGCCGCGCTGGCCCGCCTCGCCGACGAGGAGCGGATCGAGGTGACCATGGTCGGTACCGGCCAGGACCATCCGGCCTGCCGGGCAGCCGCCGCCGGCAACCCCCGGGTCACCTGGCGCGACTGGGTCCCGGCCGACGAGCTGCCCGGCTTCGTCGCCGGGTTCGACGTCTCCCTCGGGATCTTCGGCACCACCGAGAAGGCGCTCCGGGTGGTGCCGACCAAGGTCTTCCAGGGCGCGGCGGCGGGCTGCGCCATCGTCACCTCCGACACCGCCCCGCAGCGGCAGGCGCTCGGCGACGCCGCCGTCCTCGTCCCGCCCGGCGACGCCGAAGCGCTCGCCGCCGCGCTCCGCGAGCTGGCCGACGACCCGGACCGGCTCGCCCGGTGCAGGGACGCGGCCCGGCGCCGGGCGGTGCGGCGGTTCCGGCCCGCCGTGGTCGTCGAGCCGCTCCGGAGCCGGGTCGGCGGCACGGCCCCGGTCGAGCTGCCCCCGCCCGGGGTGCCGGCGACGGGAGACCCGGCGGAGCCGTCGGGGGTGGCGCGGTGAGCGTGGCGGACCGGCCCGGCACGGCGGGCGGGCGGCGGGGCGTGCCACCACTGCCACCGCGCGCCGCGTTGCGCTGGCACGTGGTACGCCGGATCGTCGCCCACCTGCGCCCGGAGAGCGTCCTGGAACTCGGTTGTGGACTCGGCGCCGTCGGCATGCGGCTGGCCCGGACCACCCGGTACGCGGCCGTCGAGCCGGACGGGCGCAGTTTCGAGGTCGCGTACCGGCGGATCACCCCGCTGGGCGGGACGGTGCACAACGGCGACCACCGGCAGGTGCCGGAAGGCGGCCCGTACGACCTGGTCTGCGCCTTCGAGGTGCTGGAACACCTCGCCGACGACGCGACGGCGCTGGCCGAGTGGCTGCCGCTGGTACGACCCGGCGGGCACCTGCTGCTCTCGGTGCCGGCGGACCCGGACCGGTTCGGGCCCTGGGACACCCTGGTCGGCCACTATCGACGGTATTCCGCCGCGCAGCTGCGGCAGCGGCTGACCACGGCCGGGGCGGTGCCGGTGCAGATGATCCACTACGGCTGGCCACTCGGCTACCTGCTCGACTCGGTACGCGACCGGTTGGCCGCCCGCCGCGACACCGCGGTCGCCCCGGCGGCCGGCGCGGTCGTCCCGGCAGCCGAGGCAGTCATCCCGACAGCCGGCGGATCCGGAACGGCGGAGCGGGCCGGAACGGTGGACCGGGCCGCGACGGCGGCGACACCCGAGGAGCGCACCTCCTCGTCCGGCCGGATCCTGCAACCGGCCGGCGTCCTGGCCGGCGGGGCCATCCGGCTCGCGGTCGCCCCGTTCGCGCTGCTGCAACGGATGCGGCCCGACCGGGGGCCGGGGCTGGTCGCGCTGGCCCGCCGGCCCACCGACGACCCTTCCGACCGGCCGGCGACCTCGCCCGCGCCGCCGGGCTAGCGCCGGACGGACACCGGGTCGCAGGTCAGACGCCGGCCAGGGCTCGCAGGTCGCCGGCCCGGAAGAGCGCGTAGTGGCCGGCGCGGGCCACCGCCCGCTGGCCGAGCGCCCCCGCCGGTAGCCACTCCGGCGGCAGCCGCATGTCCATCAGGACCAGGTCGTCCGCCCGGGCTTCCCCGCTGCCCAGCGCCGGCGGGGTCAGGGTCCGGGGGGTCAGCCGCCAGTGGTAGGCGAGCCAGCGGGGCGTGGTCACGCCGCTGCCGGCGATCCAGCCGTACCGCTGGCCGGGGGGCGGCCGGTGGTCGGCGGCGAGCCGGCCGGCCTGCCCCGGCTCGGTCACCAGCTCCCGCTTGACCGGTCCGAGGACAACCACGCAGAGGTACGCGGCCAGTGCGCTGCCGATCACCGTGGCGGCCACCGTCCACGGGGTGAGCCCGGCGGGAACCCGGCTCCGCGCGGCGAACCGGCGGGGGAGCCGGGCGCCGAGCGGGCCGGAGAGCCGGTCCAGCAGGGCCGCCATGCCGACCAGCCCGACGACGAGGACCGGATAGGACCAGTAGGAGTGGACGTACGCGCCGTTGTTCAGCGCCAGCACCCAGCAGAGCGTGAACGCGGTCGCCATCGCCAGGTAGCCCCGGGTGCGCCGGTCGAGCAGCCCGGCGAGCACCCCGAGGCAGAGCGCGCCGAGATACCAGAGCGGGAGCAGGGCGGAGACGAACCACCACTGCCGGCGGAGGAACCGCACGACGCCGTACGAGCCGCCGGTGCTGCGCAGCTCCGCCTGCTCGCCCAGCAGGTCCATCCCGGTGATGCCGACCACGAAACCGAGGCTGAGCAGCACCCCGACCAGCATGCTCCCGCCGAGAAGGACCGTCACCCGGTCGACCCGGCGGGCGGCGAGGAGCCAGAGCCCAAGCGCCGCGGCGAAGGCGATGCCCGGCCAGGAGACCAGCGTGGTCAGCAGCCCCGCGACACAGGCGAACACGACGAGCCGGCGCGGTGGCTCCGGGCTCCCGCGCAGCCGTACGACGGCGGCGGAGAGGGCCAGGATCGGCGCCAGGTCGAACATCAGGGGGCTGTGCACCCAGTAGAACGGGGTGGCCGCCATCATCCCGAGGGCGAGCAGGGTGGCGGACCACCGGATGCCGAGCCCGCGCAGCAGCCCCGCCCCGGCCGGGACGACCAGCAGGGCCAGCAGGTACGGCGCCAGCCGCACCTGGTAGCCGGCGTCGCCCGGCAGCAGGCCGCCGGCGGCGGTGAGCAGGTTCAGCAGCGGCGGATGGTGGGCGTACGGCGTCGCGGCGTACGGTGCCCAGTCGGCGCCGAGGTGCGAGCCGAGGAGCCCCTGCTCCGAGAGGTTCCGCAGGTGCAGCGCGTACCGCCCGATGATCCGGCCGACGTGGTCGTCGCCGAACGGCGCGCCGAGCAGCGGTGCCCAGGTCAGGGCGATCAGGCCGGTCAGCGCGGCGACACCCCACCAGCCACGCCGCTCGGTACGCCGGGCGCGCCCCGGGTCGCCGCCGAGGACCGGTCCGGCGGTGGCGGCCGGAGCCGGCGTACCGGAGGGGGGTGTCGCGGGGGCCGCCGGAGCGAGTTCGGCACTCATCGGAACGTCCTCAGGAACGGTTCGCCGGCGGCCAGTCCATCCGGGACCGGACGATCAGGTCGGCGAGCAGCGCGACCGCTCCGATGATCAGACCGGCGCAGAGCAGAAGCACGGTGTTGGTCGCTATCCGGACCGGATGCGCCACTACGTCGTAGACCACTTTTCCCGAGCCGAGGAACACCATCACCAGCGACGGCGGCATCAGCACCTTGAGCGGGTTGAAGTACATCACCATGCGGAGCACCTGGAGGATGTACCGGTACGCGTCGCGGAGGAAGTGGAACTTCGACGAGCCGGACCGGCGCGCGTAGTCGATCGGCAGGTAGTGCACGTCGTGCTGGTTGTGCAGGAACGCCATGGTGATGGTGGTGACGCAGGAGAAACCGGGCGGAAGCAGTCGCAGGTAGGGCAGTGAGACGTCCCGGCGGAACGCCCGCAGGCCCGAGTTCAGGTCGGGGATGCGGGTACCGCTCAACCGCTCGGCGATCTTGCGGATGAGCCACTTCGCGGGCACCCGGAGGAACTTGTGCGTACCCTGCTCGCTGGTCCGCGCCCCGACCACCTGGTCGATGCGGTGGTCCTGCCGGAGCAGCCGGACGAACTCGGGGATCCGCTCGTTCGGATAGCTCATGTCGGCGTCCGTCCAGACCACGATCTCGCCGCGGGCCTGTTCGGTGCCGATCCGCCGGGCGGTGCCGGAGCCGCCGTTGCGGTGGAAGGCGAGCACCCGCAGCTGCGGAGAGCGGGCCTCGGCCTGCCGCAGGAGTTCCAGGGTGCCGTCGGTCGACGCGTCGTCGATGGCGAGCAGTTCGTACCGGTAGCCGCTGGCGTCCATCGCCGCGCTGATCCGGTCGATTTCGGTGAGTACGTGGTCCTGCTCGTTGAAACAGGGCAGCACGATCGTCACGTCTGTCGGCGTGCCGTTTTCTCGGGAGACCTGTGCGGGGACGAACGGCACGTCCGCGCCGGATCGGTCGAATCGGCCGGTCACCGCCATGTGAACCCACGCCTCCGAGAGTCGCGCGGCGACCATCAACGGCGCGAAAGGCGCACCGGTCGCCGATTCGTGCCCACGATATAGCAGCTCTCCCGCTTTGCAAGCGACCCGCCGGCCATTCGTTCGGTTATGGCGGAGCCAATTTCGTGGAATCAATTTCACGAATGGTGGTGAATTGTTTTCGGGTGCGGCCCGAAAGGAGCGGATCGAAGGCGGGCGGCCGGACGGGACGGGGAGGCGGCCGATCCGGCACCGCCGGACCGGCCCGGCGGCCTAGAGTTGATCAGGTGACTGAGATGACCTATCGCCGGTTGGGTGACTCCGGGCTCGTGGTGTCCGTGGTGGGGATCGGCTGCAACAACTTCGGCCGCAAGCTCGACCTCGACGGCACCCGGGCGGTGGTCGACGCCGCACTGGAGGCGGGTATCACCCTCTTCGACACCGCCGACATCTACGGCGAGCCGCACGGTGCCTCCGAGGAACAGCTCGGCGCGGCGCTGCGCGGTCGGCGCGACGACGTGGTGCTGGCGACGAAGTTCGGCATGGACATGTCCGGGATGAACGGGCCGGACCACGGCGCCCGGGGCGCCCGCCGGTACGTGGCGCGGGCGGTGGAGGCGTCGCTGCGCCGGTTGGGCACCGACCACATCGACCTCTACCAGCTGCACCAGCCGGACCCGGGTACGCCGATCGAGGAGACCCTGAGCGCCCTCGACGACCTGGTCCGGGCCGGGAAGGTCCGCTACCTCGGCAACTCCAACTTCGCCGGCTGGCAGATCGCCGACGCGGCCTGGACGGCGCGGACCCGGGGCTGGGCGCCGTTCGTCAGCGCGCAGAACCAGTACAGCCTGCTGCACCGGGACGCCGAGACCGAGGTGGTGCCGGCGGCGCGGCGCTTCGGCCTCGGCGTGCTGCCGTACTTCCCGCTCGCCAACGGGCTGCTCACCGGCAAGTACCAGCGGGGCGCCACGCCGCCGCAGGGCAGTCGGCTCGCCGGCGGCGGCCGGTACGCGCAGCGGCTCGCCGCCGCACCGTGGGACCGGATCGAGGCGATCGAGCGGTACGCCGCCGAGCGCGGGCTCGGCATGCTGGACGTGGCGATCGGCGGGCTGGCCGCCCAGCCGGCGGTGACCTCGGTGATCGCCGGCGCGACCACCCCCGAGCAGGTACGCGCCAACGCGAACGCGGGCGGGTGGCGGCCCTCGCCGGCAGATGTCGAGGCCCTGCGCGCCCTCCTCTGACAACTGCCTGATCGCGCGGTCTCCACCCGCGGGTGGCAGGGCGCTGAGAGGGCGATGACAGGGCGCTGAAAGGACACCGGAATAGCGTTCCCGCCGTCAGTCCCGTTGGTACCCACACTGTTGGAGTGGTCATGTCCGAGTGGCTGTTGGCGTTCGACGCAGGTTGTGGATCGTGCAGTGACGTGATCGACCGGATCGGCGCGGTGGTGAGCGACCGATTGACCGTGGTCGGTCTCGGCGAGGAACGGGTCCGTACGCTGCGCAGGCAGGCGCTGGGCGACAACCCTCCGTTCGCGCCGACCCTGCTGAAGGTGGACGGCGACCGGGTGCGGGCGTGGACCGGGCTGGGACTGTCGATGCGGCTGGCCCGCCTGCTCGGCCCGTCCCGCTCGCTGGCGGTGGTACGCGCGCTGAACCGGGCCGACGTGATCGTCCACGGCGGCCGGCGCCGCTTCCTCACGGCGGTGCCCGCCGTGGCGTTCGGCGCGTTCGTCGTCTCCGGCGGGCTCGCCGGACCGGCGATGGCCGCACCGGGCCGCCGGATGACGGCCGCCGAGGCGCGGGAGTGGGCGGCCGGACTGCGCCCGCTGCCCACCGGCTACCGGGAGGTGACCGCGTTGCCGATGGTGCAGCGCCGGGCCGTCTACGACCGCCTGCCCCCGCGGGTCAGGGCAGACCTGTGGCTGGAGCATCTCCGGCGGTACCGGCTCGCGCGCGAGCAGCCGACCGCGACCGAGTGGGCGCTGTTCGACCGGACCGCCCGAGCCGTACCGGTGATCGTCGGGGCGTCCGCCGGCGCCGCGACCACGCTGCTCGACGAGCTCCGCGAGGCGGCGGTCGCCACCCTCGGCCGCCACGAGGCGGTCGCGGCCTTTGGCACGCTCGGCCCGGCAGAGGCGGCGAGCGGGCGGATCCCGTACACCTGTGACTGCAACCCCGACCTCACCCCGTGCAGCTCCTGCGGGAACTCGGTGCCCTGCGACCCCACGCCCTCCGGGTGCGGATGGTTCTACCAGCAGCCGTGCGTCGGTGGCTGTGGGGGCTGACCCGGCCCGCGCGTGGCAACGAGGTCACACCCCGGCCGGTCTCGTCCGGCGGCTACCGGCCCAGCGCGGTCGGCGCAGCAGGCCGACGGCGAGCAGCATCAGGGACAGCAGCGGCAGCGGGTGGCCGATGACGAGGGCGAGTGCCAGGTCGGCGAGGCCACCCAGGACAGCGGCCACGAAGACCCAGCGCGGCCCGGTGCCCGCCGGGGTGCGCCGGCGTCCGCGCACCGTGCCCCACGGCTTCGCCACGGACAACCAGCCCTGGAATGCGATCGCACTCGCCATCAGCGCCGTCCCGACCACCTGCGTCAGCGAGGGCCCGATGGTCACGGAGTCGGTGAGCGCCGGCGAGAGCAGGAAGATCCCGAGATAGAGCTGGACGAGGGTGACCGTGAACTTGATCAGCACCCACCAGTGCCGGAAGAAACCCCACGGGGTGGCGGCCGCGAGCATGATGCCGGTGAACGCCGACGCGTCGGCCATCGGCCCGACCAGGCGACCGTCGACGGCGTGCGCCATGGAGGTCGCGGCGTCGCGGACGGGAAGCTCGTCCGCGGCCAGACCGACGGCGAGGAGTACGCACAGCGTCATGGCCTGCGCCATCCAGCCGACCGACGTCAGGATGTGCAGCCACACCGTCAACTGACGCCAGCGCTTCACCATGCGTCCGATGGTCACAGCGTCCGCCGGGGAGAGGCCATCGGAGGAAACCCGGAATCGGCCGCCGGGGTTTTCCCGGACCGGTGGGCGGGTCGGCGAGGCTCAGGTGCGGCGGCGGGCGCGTACCAGCAGGGCGCCGAGCGTGGTCGCGGCGGCGAGCGCCAGCGCGGCCCCGGCCAGCCACCAGAGCCAGCGGGTGGAGCTCGTCGCCGGCGGTTCGGCGGCGACCGGCGCGGGCGGCGGGGCGGCCTGCGCGGCGCGGGCCTCCACGACGACGCGTACCTCGGCGGCGGTCGGCTTCGGCGCGGCGACCGTGACCTGCCAGCGGCCCGGGGTGAGGACCGGGCCGGTGCTGTAGAAGCCCCGGCCCTCGCCGGCCGGGTCGAGCTGGAGCGGGCCGACGGTCCGGCCGCCGTCGGCGGTGGCGGTCACCACCAGCCGGGCGCCGGTGTCCAGCGGGTGGCCGTCGGCGTAGCTGGCTTGCACGGTCACCCCGGTGGCGCCGTCGCCGGCCACCGCGAGCTTGATCTTGGTGCCGTGCGCGGCGGCCGGCGCCGCCGGCGCCAGGCCGACGGCCAGCGCCAGGGCGACGAGCAGGGGTACGAGCGTCCGGGCGCCGGGCCCGCGCCGGGGTGACCGCGTCAAGAGTCGCATCGGGGGTGCTCCTTCCCGGCGGAGCGCCGCCGGACGTGTGCGGGGGCGGCCACCGGCCGGTGACCGCCCCCGCGTTGCCGTTACCTGGTTACCCGAACTACAGCTTCCCGCCCCGCTTCACCCGGGTCGGGTCCTCGACCAGCCGGCCGGTGCCCTGCACCGGCTTGCCGTCGTTGGCCCGGACCCCGGTGGCGCTGGCGGTGCCGCCGAGCCGCACGGTCATCGCGTCGGCGTCCCGGACCAGTACGTCCCGGACCTCCGCCTCGGTGACCAGGGCGGTGTCGGCGGCGAGCGCCTTGAACGCGGCCAACTGCTGCACCGCGCGCCGGTCGTCGCCGGCCGCCTCCGACGCGCGGACCGCGTCGAGCTTGTTCGACAACTGCCTGTGCGCCTTCGTCGACAGCCGACCCGTCGCCGTGAACCGGTCCAGCAGCGACTGCATGTCCCGGAACGAGGTGGTGACGAAGAACCGGACGGCCGAGGTCGTCGTGTTGCCGGCCCGGTCCGTCGCGGTCACGGTCAGCTCGTGCAGGCCGAGCGGCAGCTCGTACATCGCCTGCAGGGTGTTCGACTGGTACGACCGGCCGTCCAGGGTGCCCACGGTTGCCTTGATCCCGGAGGTCGGGTCGACCGCCGTGAAGGAGACCCGGACATCCTGGCTGTCGCCGTAGAGCTGCCCGTCGGCCAGTCCGGAGACCAGCACGGTCGGCTTCACCCCGTCGATCTTCACGATCGCCGACTTGAGCGTCTCGGCGTTGCCGGCGGCGTCGGTGGCCCGGTAGAGCAACTCGTGCTGCCCGTCCCCGGTCACGTTCACCGGCTCGGTGTACGCCGTCCAGGCGCCGCCGTCGAGCGACCACTCCAGCCTGGCGACCCCGGACCCGGCGTCGGTCGAGGCCAGCGTCACCGGGATGGTGCCGCTGTGCCAGCCGTCGTCGGTCGGCGGCGCGAACGAGGCGGTGCTGACCGGCGCGGTGGCGTCGATCTTCACCTCGACGGACTTCGTCTGCTCGACGTTGCCCGCCCCGTCGGTCGAGCGGAACCGCACCTCGTGGGTGCCGTCCCCGCTGACCGCCACCGGCCCGGTGTACGCCGTCCAGGCCGTCGCACCGTCCAGCTGGTATTCCGTGCCGGCCACCCCGCTGCCGCCGGTGTTGTCGGTGGCGGCGAGGGTCACCGTCACCGGACCGGTGTGCCAGCCGGCGGTCGGGGTCCCCGACACGGTGGCGGCGGTCACCGGAGCGACCTCGTCGACGGTCTCCGTGCTGAGCCGGAAGTAGTCGAACGAGACCGTCTTCGAGGCGGTCTGGGCGGCGCCGAGGCTGAACAGGCCGACGCGCGGGGTGGCACCCAGCGCGGCGTTGGTCAGCGGCTCAAACTCCGTCCAGGTCGTCCCGTCGGCCGAGTACGCCGCGGTGTACGTGTCGCCGGCCCTGGCCAGCCGCAGGTGCCACACCGACTCGGTGAGGTCGACCACCTGGGGCTGCGGATCCTGCACCACGGCGGCGATCTCGCTGCGGAACTCGATCCGCCGGGTCACCGGCTGGCCCACCACGTTGTCGGCGATGAAGTCCAACTTCAGGTAGTTGTCGTCGTCGCCGTACACGATGAGCCCGGCCTGCTGGTACTGCTCGTCCAGCCGGCTGCCGTCGACCTTCGTCTGGATCGTCCAGTCGCCTTCCGGGGCGGACTGGAGGACGAAGTTCGTCGGCCCGGTGTTGTTGCCGGTGTAGATGTCGCCGTTCGGCACGTCGACGTGCAGCGCGCCGTCCGCGACCCGGTAACCGGTCGGGTCCTCCCGGACGATCCCGTCCCACCGGCACTTGTCCAGCGCGTCACCGGTGAACTCGTCGGACGGGGTGACCGGTCCGGCCGGGGAGTCCGGCGTGATCTGGAACCAGTCGAACGCGGCGTCGACCACCGGGGCGGTGGAGCCGCCGTTCAGGGCGAAGAGCCCCACCTTCGGCTCGTCGATGCCGGCCAGCGCGGCCGACCGCCCGACCGGGGTGAAGGTGGTCCCGTCGGTCGAGTACGCGGCGGTCAGGTTGCTGCCGTCGCTGGTCAGCCGCAGGTAAATCGAGTCACCGGCCGGTGCGGCCGTCGAGTCGCCCGCCTCGTTGCGCGGGGTGCCGGCGGTCTCCCGGATGAACTCGACCCGAGCGCTGCCGCCGTACAGCAGGTCCAGCTTGGCGTAGTTGTCGTCGTCGCCGTACACGATCAGGCCGGCCTGCTGGTAGTCCACGGTCGCCGCCAGGCTCACCCTGGTGGTGGCCTGCCAACTGCCGTCCGGCGCCGGTTGCAGCACGACGTTGGTGGCGTCGTTGCGGGTGCCGTAGAGGTCGCCGACCCCGGTGGGCAGGACCAGGGCGCCGTCCCGCACCGAGTAGAGCTGGTTCTCCCGGACCACCGTCGACCACCGCGCCCTGTCCAGCGCGGTGCCGGTGAAGTCGTCCGAGCGGGCCCCGAAGCAGGAGGTGTTGGGTGCCTCCACCTTCACCGTGACGTACGCGGACGACTGGGCGCCGCGCGCGTCGGTCACGGTCAGGGTCGCGGTGAACGTCCCCGGGCCGGTGTACGTGTGGTTGGCGTCCAGGCTGCTCGCCGTCCCACCGTCACCGAAGTCCCAGGAGTACGTCAGCGGGGTATCGCCCTCGGCGTCGGTGGCGGTGCCGTCGAAGCTCACCGCGACCGGCACGGTGCCGGTGGTCGGGGTGGCGGTGGCGGTCACCGTCGGCGGGGCGTTCTCGGTGACGCCCCGGCCGAGGAAGTCGACCCAGTTGACGTTGAGGATCGCGCCGGTGCCGGTGGCACCGACCGGGTTGCGCGCCACGAAGTACAGAGCACCGCTCGCGGTGCTCAATTCGGCCAGCTCCGCCGTGGCGTTGGTGAAGGTCTGCCAGCCGCCGGTGTCCGGCACGGTGGCGGTGGCCAGCACCGGCCCGTCGACCGCACCGGCGCGTACCTCGATCCGGGCGCCGCCGCCGGCCGAGGAGGCCCGGAACCGGAACCCGGTGATGCCGGTCAGGTTGGTCGGGTCGAAGGTCCAGTAGTCGCCGTCCTCGATGAACCCGATGTTCTCGAAGCCGCCCTCGACGTCGGTGGTGGCCTGGGTCTGCACGCCCGGGTCACCGGTGCCGACGCCGTCCGGCGCCCGCCCGGTGCCGGCGAAGTACTCCGCCTGCTTCCGCTTCGGCTGGAGCTGCTCGATCGCCCGGCCGGTCAGCGCGTTGGAGCCGCCGGCCCCGCCGCCGTCGGTGTAGGTGGCCTCCAGGACCGCGAACACGTTGGCGTCGGCGCCGTGGCTGGCGGCCAGCGAGGTCTGCACCACGCCCTCGCAGCCGAACTGCTCGCCCATCGGGTGGGCGTGCTCGTCGTGGCCGAGGAAGTACTGCAACTTCACCCGGTCGCAGTCGATCGTCCCGTCCTCCGGGTCGGTCACCGTGACGGTGTACTTCACCTGGTCGCCCCAGTCGAAGAACCCGCCCTGCGGCGGGAACTCGATGGTCACGGTCGGGGCGGTGTTGCCGACGGTCACCGGCACGTTCGCCACCGCGGTCCGGCCGGTGTCGCCCGTGACGGTGAGCTGGGCGGTGTAGTTGCCCGGCGCGCTGTAGGTGTGCGTCGGGTTCGGCTCGGTCGAGGTGCCGCCGTCGCCGAAGGTCCAGGCGTACGTGATCGGGCCGCCGTCCGGGTCCCGGGAGCCCTCGCTGGAGAACGCCACGGTCAGCGGGGACGCCCCGGAGGTCGGGTCTGCGCTCGCCTGGGCGATCGGCGCCCGGTCACCGGCGATGTACTCGATCCGGTAGATCCCCGAGTTGTCGTTGTTGCCGCCGAAGCCGCTGCCCCACTCGATCAGGTACAGCGCGCCGTCCGGGCCGAACTCGAAGTCCATCGGCCGGATGAAGGTCATCCCGGCGAGCAGCTGGTTGATGTCCACCAGCGACGTGCCGTCCCCGGAGACCTGGAACGCGTACATCTTGCTCTGGTTCCACTCGCCGAACATGGCCTTGCCGTCGTAGTACGCCGGCCACTTGCGCTCGGACGGGTTCTCCGGGTCGTACCGGTAGACCGGCCCGCCCATCGGGGCACCGCCGCCGCCGATCTCCGGAAACAGCGGGTTGCCGCTGTAGTCGTAGTCGACGGTCGCCGGGATGGCCGGCGGCAGGTCGGTCAGCCCGGTGTTGTTCGGCGAGTTGTTCACCGGCGCGGCGCAGTCGAACTTCGCCCCGCTCGGCCCGGACGGGAACGGGTAGTCGTTGTACGCGTAGTTCGCGCCGTGGCAGTACGGCCAGCCGTAGTTGCCGGGCTGCCCGACGATGTTCCACTCGACGGTCCCCTCCGGGCCGCGGGTCGGGTTCGCCGCTCCGGCGTCCGGGCCGTAGTCGGCGACGTACAGGGTGTTCGTCTTGGGGTCGATGCCGATCCGGAACGGGTTCCGGAAGCCCATCGCGTAGATCTCCGGCCGGGTCTTCGCGGTGCCCGGGGCGAAGAGGTTGCCCTCCGGCACGGTGTAGCCGCCGTCGTCCTCCGGGTGGATCCGGAGCACCTTGCCGCGCAGGTCGTTGGTGTTGGCCGAGCTGCGCTGGGCGTCGAAGTCCTGCCGGCCCGGACGCTCGTCGATCGGGGTGAACGAGTTCGACTCGAACGGGTTGGTGTTGTCACCGGTGACCAGGTAGAGGTTGCCGGCGCTGTCGAAGGTCATGCTGCCGCCCGCGTGGCAGCAGGTGTTGCGCTGGGTGTCGACCTGGAGCACCACCTTCTCGCTGGCCAGGTCGAGGGTGTCGCCGGTGACCGTGAACCGGGAGAGCTGGTTGCGCGGGCCGCCGCCGTTCGGGGCGTAGTAGAGATACACCCAGTTGTTGGTGGCGAAGTCCGGGTCGAGCCGGATCCCGATCAACCCGTCCTCGTTGCCGGTGAAGACGTCGAGGTCGCCGGCGGTGACGGTGGTGCCGGTGTCCGGCTTGATGATCTGGACCCGACCGTCCCGCTCGACGTAGAAGACCCGCCCGTCCTCGGCGATGTCCAGCTCCATCGGGTTGTTGGTGTTGCTGTCCAGCGTGATCTTCTCGAAGCTGCTGGTCAGCGAGGCGGAGCAGTCCGCCTCCACCGCACCGGCCGCGGTCTGGATGCCGCCGAGCAGGTGGGTCAGGAACTCGGGCTCCGCGTACGACTGCTGGGTGTGCCCACCCGCCGTGTACCAGGCCCGGCCGCCGTCGTAGTCCTGGCACCAGGCGAACGGGTGGTCGTGGCCCATCGCGCCCGCGCCGGGGGCGTAGCTGGTCTCGTCCAGCGACGCCAGCACGTGTACGTCGGCGCGCGGGTTCTCCCGGAAGTTGTACCACTCGTCGTACCGGGACCACTCGTCCGGCAGCCCCTCGGTGGACGGGTGCGCGTGGTCCTCGACCTTGACCGTGGCCTGCTGGTTCGCCGGGTGCGAGGCGAAGTACGCCCCGACCAGGTCGCCGTACCAGGGCCAGTCGTACTCGGTGTCCGAGGCGGCGTGCACGCCGACGTATCCGCCGCCGGCCTGTACGTAGCGCTCGAACGCCGCCTGCTGGTCGGAGTCGAGTACGTCGCCGGTGGTGGAGAGCCAGATGACGGCCTGGTACCTGCCGAGGTTGGCGTCGGTGAACGTCGCCGCGTCCTCGGTGGCGTCCACGGTGAAACCGTTCTCCGCGCCGAGTTTCTGGATCGCGGCGATGCCGGCCGGGATGGAGTCGTGCCGGAAGCCGGCCGTCTTGGAGAAGACCAGCACGGCGAACGGATCCGCCTGGACCTGCGCGGGTGCCTGCCCGAGCGGGCCGGCCGGCGCCGCCGAGGCGGGGTGGGGGGTGGCGACCAGCGCGGTCGTGCTGAGGGCTACGGCCGCGGCCGCGCTGAGCAGGTTACGGGTGAGTCTGCCGCCGGGGCGGCGGTGCGGGGAAAGGCCGCGGAAGCGGCGATAACTGGACACGAAGGATCTCCTTCGTCCGGTGAGGACAGCGGGGATCCCGGGTCGGTTCGCCGAAGAGCCGTCTCGGGGTGCGGGGGAACGGTCGTGACCCGCCGAGGCCACGACCGCAGAATTCTGTCTTGTCGTTGAACAAATTAGGGCCGCTGCCGGGCCGGCCGGAATACGACGACGAGGTTAATTCAGGTAACGGTTCCGTAACACGGCGGACCGATCCGGATAGGACAGACATTCCGCCGGTGACCACGTGGGAGCCCACGGATTGCCGTTCCGTGGTCGGACGTTGACGCTGTGCGATGCGTCACGGCTCTTTACGGCGCCGTCACAGGCCGCGTACAGTCGCCGACAAGTAACCCACGGGAGCCCGGTGGACCGGGCTGAGAGGGGGGCTACGCAGCCCCCGACCGTCGAACCTGATCCGGGTAATGCCGGCGCAGGGAGGAGCGTTGCCGTGCCATCTCTCGGACGACTTCACCTCATCACCGACGCCCGCCCCGGGCGTGACCCGCTCGCGGTGGTCGAGGCGGCCCTCTCGGTCGCCGGCCCCGAACTCGTCGTGCAGGTCCGGGTCGAGGACGACACCGACGACCGGACGGCGTACGAGCTGGCCCGCGCGATAGGCGCGCGATGCGCCGCCGTCGGGGCGTCCTGCCTGGTCAACGACCGGTTGCACGTCGCCCTGGCGGTCGGTGCGGCGGGCGCACACGTCGGCGCCCGGGACCTCCCGGTGGACGCCGCCCGCCGGGTGCTCGGCCCGGCGGCGGTGCTCGGCGCCACCGCCCGGGATCCGGCGACGGGCACGGCGGCGGTCGCGGCCGGAGCCAGCTACCTCGGCGTCGGCCCGTGCCACGCCACCTCCACCAAGGACGGTCTGCCCGAGCCGATCGGTGCCGAGGGCGTCCGGCGGGTGGCCGACGCGGTGCCCGTACCCGTGATCGCGATCGGTGGCGTCACCGCCGGGCGGGTCCCCGCGCTGCTCGCCGCCGGCGCGTACGGGGTGGCCGTGGTCGCGGCGGTCGCCGGGGCCGCCGATCCGGCCCGGGCCACCGCCGAACTCCTCGCCGCACTGCGCGACCCGTCCACCGCCCCGGCCGGCCGGACCGGCCCCTGGACGACCGGGCGGGCCGGTGAACCGGACCGGCGGGTCGGCGGGCGAGCGGCCGGAGCGGCGGGATGCTAGGCGCCGGTCGCCCGGACGTGACGGTGGTGGGCGCCGGCCCCATCGGCCTGGCCACCGCCTGGCGCTGCGCCGCCCGGGGGATGCGGGTCACCGTGTACGACCCGGAGCCCGGCTCCGGCGCCTCCGACGTGGCGGCCGGGATGCTCGCCCCGGTCGCCGAGGCGCACTTCGGCGAGCGGGCACTGACCGGACTGCTCGCCGAATCGGCGGCCCGCTGGCCGGCCTTCGCCGCCGAGCTGGCCGAGTGCACCGGCCTCGACCTGGGCTACCGCACCGAGGGGACGCTCACGGTCGCGCTCACCGGCGACGACCTGGCCGAGGCGGAGCGGCTCTGGACGTACCAGCGGGAACTCGGACTGCCGGTCACCGCGCTGCGGCCGGCGGAGCTGCGGGCCCGCGAACCGTTGCTGGCGCCCCGGCTGCGCGGCGGCGCGCTCGCCCCCGGCGACCACCAGGTCGACCCGCGCCGGTTGGTGGCCGCGCTGCGGGTCGCGGCCGAGCGGGCCGGGGTGACGCTGGTGCCCCGCCCGGTCCGCCGGCTCTCCGAGCTGGACCCGGGCGCCACGGTGGTCGCGGCCGGCTGCGGTACGGCGGCCCTGACCGGCCTGCCGGTCCGCCCGGTGAAGGGACAGATCCTCCGGCTGCGGGCGCCCGGCGGCGCCCCGCCCGGCTTTCGGCACGTGATCCGGGGCCACGCCGACGGCCGGGGCGTCTACCTGGTGCCCCGGGCCGACGGCGAGGTGGTGCTCGGCGCCACCGTCGAGGAGCGCGGCGACCTCCGCGTCACCGGCGGGGCGGTACTGGAACTGCTCCGCGCCGCGACCGACCTGCTCCCGGAGATCGCCGAGTACGAGCTGGTGGAGGCCCGGGCCGGGCTGCGCCCCGGCACCCCGGACAACGCGCCGCTGCTCGGCGCGCTGCCCGACCGGCCGGAGGTGGTCGTGGCGACCGGGCACTACCGGCACGGCATCGTGCTGACCCCGGTCACCGCCGACCTGATCGCCGAGCTGCTGGCGACCGGGTCGCCGGATCCGGCGATCGCGCCGTTCTCCCCGGGCCGGTTCGCCCGCCCGGCGGCGGGCGGGGCAGGAATGGACAACGGACCAACCAGGGTGGGGAGGACACGGTGGAGCTGACCGTGAACGGGGTCGGGCAGCGGCTGCCCGGCGAACTGACCGTGGCGGACCTGGTGGACCGGGTCTCCGGAGCGCACCGCGGCGTGGCGGTCGCGGTGAACGGCGAGGTGGTGCCGCGGGGCGGCTGGCCGGCCCGGCTGCTCCGGGACGGGGACCGGGTCGAGGTGCTGACCGCGGCCCAGGGCGGGTGACCGGGATGCCGGTCCAACTCGCGGAGACCGATGCGGACCTCCTGCTCGGCGGCGAGAGGTTCACCTCCCGGCTGATCCTCGGCACCGGCGGGGCGAGCAGCCCGTACGCGCTGGAGCAGGCGATCCGGGCCAGCGGCACCGAGCTGGTCACCGTCGCACTGCGCCGGATCGACAGCACCGCCACCATGGGCGGCGGCCTGCTGGACGTACTCACCCGGTGCGGCGTACGGCTGCTGCCGAACACCGCCGGCTGCCGTACCGCCGCGGAGGCGGTCACGGTGGCGCACCTGGCCCGGGAGGCGTTCGACACCCCCTGGGTGAAGCTGGAGGTGATCGGCGACGAGCGCACCCTGCTGCCCGACGCGGTCGAGCTGGTCGCCGCCGCCGAGCGGCTGGTCGCGGACGGGTTCACCGTGCTGCCGTACACGACCGACGACCCGGTGCTGGCCCGGCGGCTCGCCGACGCCGGCTGCGCGGCGGTGATGCCGGCCGGTGCCCCGATCGGCTCCGGACTCGGCATCGGCAACCCGCACAACCTGCGGCTGCTGCGGCAGAACGTCGAGGTGCCGGTGATCCTCGACGCGGGGATCGGCACCGCCTCCGATGCCACCCTGGCGATGGAGCTCGGCTGCGACGCCGTGCTGGTGGCCAGCGCGGTGACCCGGGCCGCCGACCCGACCCGGATGGCGGCGGCGATGCGGCACGCCGTCGAGGCGGGCCGGTTGGCCGCCGGTGCCGGGCGGATACCCCGACGCTTCCACGCGCTGGCGTCCACCCCGGACGAGGGGCGGCCGGACCTGTGAGCCGGCCCGGTCCGAACGTGGACACGCCGGTACCGGCCGACGGCGTGCCGCGCGGGGTGGTGGTGGTCACCGACCGCAGGCAGAGCGCCCGGCCCCTGGTCGACGTGGTCCGGGCGGCGGTCGACGGCGGTGCGCGCCGGGTGCTGCTGCGGGAACGGGACCTGCCCCGCGAGGAGCGGCTGGATCTCGCCGGTCGACTCCGGGCGGTCCTCGCCCCGGTCGGCGGCACCCTGCTCGTCGCCGGAGGAGACCCGCTGGGCGGCTACGCGGTGCACCTCGCCGCCGCCGGCCCGTACCCACCGCCGGCGCTGCCGCTGGTCGGCCGCTCCTGCCACGACCCGCACGAGCTGGCGCGGATTTCCACAGAGGACTACGTGACGCTCTCGCCGGTCTTCCCGACCCCGTCCAAGCCCGGGTACGGGCCACCGCTGTACCCCGTCGGACTGGCCCGGCTGGTCGCCCGCAGCCCGGTGCCGGTGCTCGCCCTCGGCGGGATCGGCACGCCCGAGCAGGTCCGGGCCTGCGTCAACGCCGGCGCGGTCGGGGTGGCGGTGATGGGCGCGGTCATGCGGGCCGCCGATCCGGCCGCCACGGTCCGCGCGCTCTGCGCGGCGGCGACGGTCGAGGCGGCGGCCGGGCGGTGGGACCGGTGACGCCGCCGGTCGTGCTGACGGTCGCCGGCTCCGATTCCGGCGGAGGAGCGGGGATCCAGGCCGACCTGAAGGTCTTCGCCGCGCTGCGGCTCCACGGCACCTCGGTGATCACCGCGATCACCGCGCAGAACACCCGCGCCGTACGCGGGGTCCACCCGGTACCGGCCGAGATGGTGACCGAGCAGATCGCCGCCCTGGTCGACGACCTGCCGCCGCTCGCGGTCAAGACCGGCATGCTCGGCGGCGCGGCGGTCGCGGACGCGGTGGCCGCCGCCGCCCGGGCCGGCCTGCTGCCGAACCTGGTGGTCGACCCGGTGCTCGTCTCGACCAGCGGGCACCGGCTGGGCGTGGTCGGGGCCGTCGAGCGGCTCCTGCCGTACGCCGTGGTGGCGACGCCGAACCGGGCCGAGGCCTCGGCGATCCTCGGCTGGCGGGTGTCGACGCCGGACGAGATGGCGAAGGCGGCCACCGAACTCGCCGCCGGCGGCCCCGAGTACGTGGTGGTGACCGGCGGCGACGCCGACGGTGCCGACCCGGGCGGGGAAGGGCCGGCGGGCGGGGGCGGTGCCGTCGACGCGCTCTGCGGCGGCGGCGAGGTACGGCTGCTGCCCGGACCGTGGTTCGACACCCGCAACACGCACGGCACCGGATGCTCGTTCTCGGCCGCGATCGCCGGTCGGCTCGCGCTCGGCGACGCGGTACCGGACGCGGTGCGGTTCGCCAAGGAGTACGTCGCCCGCGCGCTGCTCGGGGCACGCGCGTGGCAGTTGGGCGGCGGTCACGGACCGCTGGACCACTTCGGTTGGTCCAGCTGACTCACCCAGGAGGTTGTCTGATGGAGGCTCGTCGCAAGGTGTACGTGGAAGGGCCACGGCCGGACATCCGGGTGCCGTTCGCAGAGGTCGAGCTGAGCGGGGCGGAACCACCGCTGCGGCTCTACGACACCTCGGGACCGGGCAGCGACCCCGAGGTCGGCCTGCCCGCGCTGCGCGGTCCGTGGATCGCCGAGCGGGGCGACGTGGCCCCGGTGCGCGGCGCGGGCACCCCGCTGGCCGGCGCCGACGGCCGGCGGCCCACCCAGCTGGCCTATGCCCGGGCCGGTGTGATCACCCCGGAGATGCAGTTCGTCGCCCTCCGCGAGCAGGTGCCGGCCGAACTGGTCCGGGACGAGATCGCCGCCGGCCGGGCGGTGCTGCCGCTCAACGTCAACCACCCGGAGTGCGAGCCGGCGATCATCGGCAAGGCGTTCCTGGTGAAGGTGAACGCCAACATCGGTACCTCCGCCGTCACCTCGTCGATCGCCGAGGAGGTGGAGAAGCTGACCTGGGCGACCCGCTGGGGTGCCGACACGGTGATGGACCTCTCCACCGGCAAGCGCATCCACGAGACCCGGGAGGCGATCGTCCGCAACGCGCCGGTCCCGATCGGTACGGTGCCGATCTACCAGGCACTGGAGAAGGTCGGCGGCGACCCGGTGCAGCTGAGCTGGGAGGTGTTCCGGGAAACCGTCATCGAGCAGGCCGAGCAGGGCGTGGACTACATGACGGTGCACGCCGGGGTCCGGCTGGCGTACGTGCCGCTGGCGGTGAACCGGGTCACCGGCATCGTCTCCCGGGGCGGCTCCATCATGGCCGCCTGGTGCCTGGCCCACCACGAGGAGAACTTCCTCTACACCAACTTCGCGGAGCTCTGCGAGATCCTCGCCCGGTACGACGTCACGTTCTCCCTCGGCGACGGGCTGCGTCCGGGGTCGATCGCGGACGCCAACGACGAGGCGCAGTTCGCGGAGCTGCGTACGCTCGGCGAGCTGACCTCGGTGGCCTGGGAACACGACGTACAGGTGATGATCGAGGGACCCGGCCACGTGCCGATGCACAAGATCAAGGAGAACGTCGACCTCCAGCAGGAGCTGTGCCACGAGGCGCCGTTCTACACGCTCGGCCCGCTCACCACGGACATCGCCCCGGCGTACGACCACATCACCTCGGCGATCGGGGCGGCGATGATCGGGATGTTCGGCACCGCGATGCTCTGCTACGTCACCCCGAAGGAGCACCTCGGCCTGCCCGACCGGGACGACGTCAAGGCGGGTGTGATCGCGTACAAGATCGCGGCGCACGCGGCGGACCTGGCCAAGGGGCACCCCGGGGCCCAGGCGTGGGACGACGCGCTCTCCAAGGCGCGGTTCGAGTTCCGCTGGGAGGACCAGTTCAACCTCTCGCTCGATCCGGAGACCGCCCGCGCGTACCACGACGCGACGCTGCCGGCCAGCCCGGCCAAGACGGCGCACTTCTGCTCCATGTGCGGGCCGAAGTTCTGCTCCATGAAGATCACGCAGGAACTCAAGGAGTACGCGGCTAAGGGGATGCGGGAGAAGTCGACCGAGTTCGTGGACTCGGGCGGCAAGGTCTACCTGCCGCTGGCCTGAACCGGCTCACTCGGGGTCACGGTCGGGCGGCCGCAGACTACGCCGTCCGCCGTCACCCGGGTCCTCCTCGGGGTCGGGCGCACTCAGCCCGCTCACCCAGTCGACGTACTCCTCGTCGTGCGCCGGCAACGGTTCCTCGGCCCGGCCGCGCCCCTTCGGCTCCCGCTGTGGGGGTGCGGCCGGCTCCTTCTCGGTCTCCCCGGCCGGCTCCGCGCCCCGGTCGGAGCGGTTCCGCCGGAACAGGCCACGCCGGACCCGACCGAGCTTGCCCGTGGGCTCCGACTCGCCGGTCTCGGCGGTGCTGCTGCTCTCGTCCGTACCGCTCTCGGGCCCGCCGGTCTCGGGTGTGCTGGCCTCGGGTGTGCTGGTCTCGGCGGTCCCGCTCTCGGGCGTGCCGGTCTCGGCCGGGCCCCTGCGGATCACGGTGGTCCCGACGTCCTCGCCGCGCCGGGTGCCGGCGATCCCGCCGGCGACGTACCCGGTGTCGGCTCCGCCCGCCGCGACGCCGGTCCAGGTCGGACCCTCCGCCGCAGTTCCGTCCGGTCCGGTGCCGTCCGGTTGGGCGCCGCCGCCGGCGTCGTCGCCGCCGGACACCGGTCCCGTCGTTGCGGTGCCGGTCTCCCCGGCGCGGCCGGCCGCGGTGGTGGCCCCCGTCGCGTCGTCCCGTCCGGACTGCTCGACGTTGGTACGGGCGCCGTTGTCGTCCGGCCCGGTCTTCCTTCGCGCGGCCTCGGTCCGCTCGGCCTCGTCCGGGCCGGCCGGCACGAACGCGTTCCAGCGTTGGTCCATCCAGCGGGATTCGGTCGAGGAGAGCGGGGTTCCCGGCGGGTCGGTCAGCCCGGCGATGTTCAGGTTGGGCAGGGTCGGTGGCTCGGCGACCGGTGCCGGCCGGGTCACCGGCGGCACCGTGGGCAGGACGTACGGAGCCGGTGCCGCCGGGACGACGGGCGCAGTGGCGGCCGGTTCGGCGCCCGCCGGCCGATCGACGCTGGCCGGCGTGGTGCCGGTGGTTCGCTCGGTGCTGGCCGGTGGCGCGCTCGTCGGTCGCTCGACGCTGGCGGGTCGCTCGACGCTGGCGGGCGGGGTGCTGGCGGGACGCTCGACGTTGGCCGGCCGGTCGACGCTGGTCGGTCGCTCACCGCTGGCCAGCGGGGTGCTGGCTGGCGGGGTGCTGGCTGGCGGGGTGCTGGCGGGACGCTCGGTGCCGGCCGGCGGTGCCCCGGCGGTGGCTGGTGGCTCTGCCGTCGGTGCGTCGCGCAGCGGGGCATCGGTGCCGGGTAGCTCGGCGACCGGTGGGTTGACGACCGTCGGCCAGAAGTCGGCGGTGGTGGGCCGCCAGGCCGGCATCTCGGGCGAGGCGGAAGCGGCCCCGGTCCCGGCGTCGGCCCGCGCGGGCTCGTCCGCCGCCCCGGCCGGCGCCGGGCGATCGACGGACGCCGGGCGATCGAGGGACGCCGGGCGATCGAGGGACGCCGGGCGATCGAGGGACGCCGGGCGATCGAGGGACGCCGGAGGCTCGACGGGCGCCGGAGGCTCGATGGGCGCGGGACGCTCGCCGGACGCCGGACGCTCGACGACAACCGGAGGCTCAGGTACGACCGGAGGTTCGGGAGCGGTCGGAGGTTCGGGAGCGGTCGAATCTTCCACGGCAGCCGGCCGCTCGACCGGAATCGAGGGCTCGACGGAGGCCGGCGGCACGTCCGGCGCGGGGCGGACGGGGGGAGCCGGCGGTACGGCGGGGGCCGACCGCTCGACCCGAGCCGGCGGTGCGGCCGGGACGCCGAAACCGGCCGGAACGGTCGGTCGGGGCGCGGCCGGCCGCTCCGGCGGGACGGGCGGCTCGGCCGGTCGGTCGTCCTCGGCGGCGCGGTGCCGGGCCACGGGCTGGCGTTCCGCGAATCCCGGGCGCGGGTCCGACCCCTGCTGCCCGGCCAGGACGAACCGCCCGGTGCCCCCGAGTTCGGCGCTGCGGGTGAATTCCTGGGTACGCGCGGCCGGGTCGACGTCGGCGAACCGCTCGGTCGAGGTACGGGAGGCCGGCACAGCCGGTGCGGTGAGCACCTGCCCGTCGAGGCGTCGGCTCTCGGCCTCCAGCGCCGAGGTGTGCGGGTTCGCCGCGTAGGCGTTCGAGGCGTAGACGGTCGAGGCGCGCGAGGTCGAGGCGCTCGGGTCGGCGTCCGGGCTCACGGCGTCCCGTACCGGCGGGTGGATGAGGGTCGTCGCCGCGGGGTCGGCGCCGCCGGCCGGGCCGGACGGGGTGCCGCGGTTCCCCGTCAGGGGCCAGCGGGCCAGCGCGGCCAGCACCGAACCGAGGGCACCGGCGGCGACCGCGATCAACGCACCCCAGTACGGCGCCACCTGGTACTGGTCGACCGAGCCGGCCGGGCCGGCGACGAGATAGGCCACCGCGAGCATCGCGGGCCCGACGAGCCCCGACGCGGCGACCACCGGGACCGACCGGTCGAGCCAGCGGGCCAGGGCTCCGGTGGCGGCACCGGCGACCAGCGCGAGCGCCGGCATGGTGACCACGGCCAGGCGCTGCGCGGTGTCTCCGGCCAGCCAGGTCGGATCGGGTACGCCGAGGCGCACCGCGGGCAGCGGGTCGCTGGAGCCGAGCGACGACAGCACGGAGACCAGGGCGAGGAACCAGACGGCGCCGACCAGCGCGGCGACGTTCCAGCCCAGCGGCCGCTGGCTGAGCACCGCCACGGCGGCGAGCAGCCCGACCACCGCCCCGATCAGCACGACGACGCTGATCGTCGGCACCGGGGCGACCCCGTCGACCTCGGCGGTACCGGCCGGCCGCATGGCCAACGGCGCGACGACGAGTGCGCCGAGGGCGGCCGAGGCGGCGAGGGCGGCCCGGGTGGCCAGCGGCGGCCGGGGGCCGTACCGGCAGGCCAGCCGCTCCGCGACCACCGCGCCGGCCACCGTGGCGACCATGGCGAACCAGCCCAGCCAGGCCAACTGGGCGGCCCACTGGCTTTCGGCGGACGCGGCTGAGGCGCGCCCGAAGCGTAGGAGACCGAGGCCGTACGCGAGGCCCAACTGGCCCGCGCCGGTCAGCAGGCCGAGGCCGGCCGCGGCGAGCAGCCTCCTGCTCCAGGAGTGGAAGGTCACGCGGGGCAGGTTACGACGCGGCTGCCCCGGCCGCCACCCGCGGCCCACCCCGTACGCCTCGGGAGGCCCCCGAACACGCTCTGCCGGGCATCGGATCCGTGCTCAGCCGGCCGTCGGCGCCGGCTCGGCCGGTTGCGCCCGCGTCTCGTCGGTGTTCATCAGCAGCTCGTGCAGCTCGGCGGAGCAGACCGCGACCTCCTCCAGGTGCGCGTTGTGTCCGAACGAGCGCGGCCGGGGGATGTCGACGGTCACCAGCTTGCGCATCCGGCCCGGTCGCGCGCTGAGCACCGCGACCCGGTCGGCCAGCAGCACGGCCTCCTGGATCGAGTGGGTGACGAAGAGGATCGTGGTGCCCAGCTCCATGTGGATGCGCTGCAACTCGACGGCCAGCTCCTCCCGGGTGAGCGCGTCCAGCGCGGAGAAGGGCTCGTCCATGAGCAGGACCTTCGGCTGCTGGATCAGCGCCCGGCAGAGCGCGACCCGCTGCTGCATGCCGCCGGAGAGCTCGTGCGGCAGCTGCTTCTCGAACCCGGTCAGGCCCACGATCTCCAGCAGCTCCTGGGCCCGGCTGCGGTGCTGTGCCCGCTTCCACCCGAAGATCTCCACCGGCAGGAGTACGTTGTCCAGCACCGACCGCCAGGGCAGCAGGGCCGGGCGCTGGAACATCATCGAGATGTCCCGGCGCGGCCGGGTCACCGGTTCCCCGTCGATGGCGACCCGGCCGGACGTTGCCGGGATCAGGCCGGCCACCAGCCGCAACAGGGTCGACTTGCCGCACCCGGAGCGGCCGATGATCGCCACGAACTCCCGGTCCTCGACGTTCAACTCGATGTTGCGCAGCGCCTCGACCGGGCCGGTACGGCCGCTGAATGTTCGGGAGAGTCCGGTCATTTCGATCATGTCACGTTCCTTCGATGCGATTGTCGCCGGGCGGTTCGGGCGAGGTGTGCGGGATCGGGGCGGCCCGATGGCCTGGCCGGGCTCAGGCGGTGATTTCCCGGGCCCAGGGGAGCACCAGCCGTTCCACCGCCACCACGATGTAGTAGAGGCTGACGCTCATGGCCGCGAGCAGCACGATCGCGGCGAACGCCTTCGGGGTGTCGGCCGCGCCGATGGCGATCGCGACCACCGCGCCGAGCCCGCCGTTGGGGTTGTAGACCTCGGCGACGACCGCGCCGATCGGGGCCAGCGACATCGCGACCTTGAGGCCGACGAAGATCTGCGGCAGCGCCCACGGAATCCGTACCTTCAGGTAGGTCTGCCACCACGAGGCGCTCAGCGAGCGGGACAGCTCGCCCAGTTCGGCGGGGGTGGAGGCCAGCCCGGACATGGTCGCGACCACCAGCGGGAAGAAGCAGATCAGCGCCGCCATGAAGATCTTCGGTTCCGAGCCGAAGCCGAGCCAGAACACCAGCAGCGGCGCGATCACCACCTTGGGCACCGCGTTCAGGGTGATCAGCAGCGGCAGTATCGCCCGCTCGACCGGCGGTAGGGCGCCGAGCACGATCGCCACGATCACCGCGGCCAGCACGGCGATGCCGTACCCCGACAGGATCGCCACCAGGGTGTTCCAGGCCTCGCCGAACAGGTAGTCCGGCTGTGTCACCAGGCGGTCGATGATCTCCGGGGGCTTGGGCAGGAAGATGGTGCGGACCTCGAAGACGACGGCCGAGCCCCACCAGATGGCGATCACCGCGATCGCGCCGATCAGCGGCGGCCCCACCTTGCCCAGCGTGGTCCGGGGCCGCTCTGTCTCGGTGCTGCTCATTCGTCGTCACTCCCGCGTCGGCCCGAGGTGGAATAGGTGAAGTTGCCCCGCAGCACCAGCCGCGGATCGGTCACCAGCCGGCACAGCTCGGTCAACTGGGCGTCGGTGAAGCCGTGGGCCAGCAGTTCGGTGCGGACCTGTGCGATGTTCGCGGCCACGATCAGCGCGCCCGGGCTGCCACCCGGCCAGGAGCGGGAGTGGATGACGGTCTCCACGTCGACCAGTCCCGCGTCGAGCATCGCCGCGTGCACCTGCGCGGCCCAGGTCGGGTCGTTGCCGTGGGCGGGCAGGATGCGCTCGATCAGCGTGCTCGCGTAGGCGTCGAAGAGGGCCGCCGAGTCGGCGTCCGGCGCCGCGAGCACCAGCTTGTTCAGCGAGGTCAGCCAGTCCTCGACCACCAGCGTGCCGCCGGGGGCCAGCGAGCCGGCGAGGTGGCGCAGCACCTCGTGCCGCTCCGGGACGTGCAGCAGCACCAGCCGGGCGTGGATGAGGTCCCACGGTCCCTGCGGCACCGGGTCGGTGCTGAGGTCGTGCCGCAGCACGGTGTATCCGGGATGCGGGGGGATGTGCCGGGGGTTGAGGTCGGTGGCGAGCACCCGGCCGGTGGGGCCGGCCCGCTCCGCCAGCCAGCGTGCCACGCTGCCGCCGCCGGCGCCGAGTTCCAGGCACCGCCGCCCGGTCAGGTCGCCGAGCGCGGCGAGCCGGGCGAAGGTGGGCCCGTCGAGCATCGCGGCCAGGTGGTTGTGCCGGTCGACCGCCTCCGGGTCGTCGTTGTCGAAGGAGTACGACGGTTGGCCCGGCTCGGGCGGCACCGTCGGGTGGACGGACGCGGTCATGCGGACTCCAGGTGCGGCGTGGAGCGGGGAGGACCGTGGCCGGTGTCGCCGGCGTACGGCCCTCCCCGTCGTCCTCTGTGGGCTGTCAGGCCTTCGGCGTGAGGTCGAAGGCGACCACGGACTCGGGCGTCAACGGCTCCTTGACCAGCCCGGAACCCTGCATGATGGCCAGGGCCTTCGCCACCCGCTGCTCGTCCATCGAGCCGATCGGGGCGCCGCCGGCCGGGGCCACGTACGGGGTCATCGAGGTGATCTCACCCTTGGCGGCCGCCACGTTGGCAGCCGGCTGGGCCTTGAAGAGGATCTCCGCGGCCTCGTCCGGGTGCTCGATGGTGTACTGGAGGCCCTTCATCAGCGCCTCGCGGAACCGCTTGCACAGGTCCGGGTTGTCGTTGACCACGGAGGTCGTCGCGGCGATGCCGTTGCCGAACAGGTCGCTCAGGTAGTCGTTGTACGGCAGCAGCACGGTCTTCTTGCCGGCCGCCTTCTCGATGCCGGAGCGGCTGATCAGGAAGGTGCTGACCGCGTCGACCTGTCCGCTGGCCAGCAGGCCGGGGACCTGCTGCGGCGTGCCGTTGATCCACTGCACGGTCTTGTTGTCCACGCCGGCGAGCTGCGCGTACGCCGGGAAGAGCAGCTGGTTGACGGAGTTCGCGGCGGCGCCGATCTTCTTGCCGGCGAGGTCACGCGGCGAGGTGATCCCCGAGCCCTCCAGCGCGAAGATGGCGACCAGGGACTGCTGGTGCACCGCGGCGATCGTCTTGAACTTGTCCTTGTACTCCGCGTTGGTGCCGGCCAGGATCCACGCCCCGATCAGGTCGAGGTTGGCGAACTGGGCCTTGCCGGCGGTGAGCGCCTTGACGTTCTCGCCGGTCGCGGAGCCGAGCTGGATGTCGACATCGATGCCGGCCTCCTTGAAGTAGCCCTTCTCCTTGGCCACGAACGCGAACGCGTCCCGGCCGGAGGCGCCGAACGTCGTCAGGTAGGTCACCTTGTCCGCCGTGCCTCCGGCGGCATCGCCTTCGCCGTCGTCGGAACCGGTGCAACCGCTGGCCGTTATCAGGACCGTGGCCAGCAGGCCTGCGGCCAGCACACGGGTACGCCTGAACATGTAAGTCTCCCTCTGCAAAGCCTGATGGGCTGACGATGCCTGGCGCCGCGCTGTGTCGCGAGTGGATGGTCTGAGCGCGCATTCGACGTGCTGGGCGGGCGCCGGGCCGGGGTCCGCAGGTGATCGTAATCTGATCCGGTCCGCCTTGGTACCGTCTCGAACGTGAAGTTCCCACCTCGGCGCGATGTCCCTTAGCTGCCGTTTCACCCTCTCTGTTCGTCCGGGCCGGCCGGATCCGCAGTGGATCCCGCGGCTGGTTCGGGCTTCGTCGCCGAGGGGCGGGACACCAGTCGTGGCCGACACCGGCCAGCAAGGGGAGTGACTCCATGTACGACGACAGGGACGTCGTCGCCCGGGACGTACGGGTCCGGCGCCTCGGCGACGACTTCCGCTGGCCGGGTGGCCGGCACGTGGCGGTGGTCTTCAACGTCGCCTTCGAGGCGTGGTCGGACGGGCGTGCCCCCGGAGTCGGTCCGATGGGGAACGTGCTCGCGCCCGGGACCTTCGACACCAACGCGCTGATGTGGGGCCACTACGGCGCCGCCCGGGGGATGCGGCGGCTGCTGCGGGTGCTGGACCGGGTCGGCACCCGGGCCAGCGTGATGGTCAGCGGGGTGCTGGCCGAGCGGGACCCGGAGCTGGTCTCGGCGATCGCCGGGGCGGGACACGAGATCGTCGCGCACGGGTACGCCCAGGAGATCGTCCCGGCCGGCCTGTCGGCGGACGCGGACCGGGACAACATCTCCCGGACGACGGAGCTGCTGCGGGCGGCCACCGGCGAGTCCCCCCGGGGCTGGATCAGCCCGCGCGGCACCCCGGGCGCGGAGACCGCCCGGGCGCTGCTCGCCGCCGGGTACGCCTGGCACGGTGACGTCTTCGACGACGACCGGCCCTATCTCCAGCTCTTCGGCGAGGGCCGGATCGTCGGCATCCCGCTGACCATGGAGATCAACGACCTGCCGCACGCGATGCGCTTCGGCCGCTCGCCACGCCAGTTCGTGGAGAACTTCGACGACCTGCTCACGGCGGCGCTGGCGGACCCGGAGGAGGCGGTGCTGATCGACGTGACCGCGCACGCGCACTGCTACGGCCGCCCGGCCGGCGCGTGGGCGTACGAGGCGATCGCCCAGCGGGTGCGGGACCGCCGCGACGTCTGGGTCGCCACCCGGGCGGAGATCGCCCGGCACGTCGAGGAGACCTGCCCGGAGAAGACCGAGCGGGAGGGCGGGCGATGAGGATCGTGGCGTTCGAGGTGGACGGTGCACGGCGGCTCGGTGTCGTCGTCGGGGACGAGGTGGTGGACCTGCGCGAGGCGGACCCGGCCGCCCCGGTGGAGTTGCGGGACTGGCTCGCCGCGTACGACGGCGACCTCGGCCCGCTCGCCGAACTGGCGGCCTCGGCGCCGGCCCGGGCCGTACGCCCGCTCGACGGGCTGGACCACGCGCTGCCGGTCGCCGCGCCGGGCAAGGTGGTCTGCCTCGGCCTCAACTACCTGGAGCACGTCCAGGAGGGCCCGATGCGGGACAACGTGCCGCGGTTCCCGACGATCTTCCTGCGGGCCGCCACCTCGCTGGTCCCGCACCAGCGACCGATCATCCGGCCGCTGGCCTCGGAGACGCTGGACTACGAGGCCGAGCTGGCGGTGGTGATCGGCCGGCGGGCGCGGCACCTGTCGGTCGCGGACGCGCTCTCCTGCGTCGCGGGATACTCCTGCTTCAACGACGGCAGCGTGCGCGAGTACCAGCGCCGGACCAGCCAGTGGGACATCGGCAAGAACTTCGACCGGACCGGCGGGTTCGGGCCCTGGCTGGTCACTCCCGACGAGCTGCCGGCCGGCGCGCGCGGGTTGAAGATCTCCAGCCGGCTCAACGGCGAGGTCATGCAGTCGGACAACACCGACAACATGATGTTCCCGATCGCCGAGACCATCGCCGACGTCACCCGGGCGATGACGCTGGAGCCGGGGGACGTGCTCGTCACCGGCACGCCCTCCGGGGTCGGCCACGCCCGGCGCCCGCCGGTCTGGATGCGCCACGGCGACGTCTGCGAGATCGAGGTGGAGGGGGTCGGCGTGCTCCGCAATCCGGTACGGGACGAGGAGCCGGCCGCCGGATAGCCGGCGGGGAGACGGCGCGGGGGTGGGATCGCGGCGCAACCCCACCCCCGGCGGTTGACTCCGCCCGGCCGTCAGCCGCCGGCGAGCCGCCAGCGCCCGCCCCGGGCGACGAGCATGGTCAGCGCCTGCGGCATCAGGCCGGAGTGGTTACTCGGGGTGATCCGGATCAGCCCGGAGAGACCGTCGAGCTGCGAGGTCTCCAGGACGGTCCGCAGCCGCTCCCGGTCCACCCCGTCCGCCTCGCGTACGGCGTTGACGATCATCTGTACGGCGTCCGCCGCGAACGACGCGAAGCCGTGGTAGCTGCCGTACCGGGCGGTGTAGTCGCGGAACCACTGCTTGCGGGACGCCTTCGCCGGGGTGGTCGCGATGACGTCGTCGATCACCATCGTCTGGGTGAAGACCAGGGACGCGTTGTCGACGGACCGGGCCGTGGCGTCGTCCAGGAACAGCGAGCCGGCCGCCGCGGCGTCGAAGAAGAACTGCCCGGTGTATCCGGCGTCCCGGGCGCTGCCGGCGGCGAGCAGGGCCTGCTCGGCGGAGGTCCAGAGGACGAGGGCGTCCGGCTCCGGCTCGACGAGCGATTCCACGGCCTGGCTGACGTCGGTCGCGGTGGTCTTCACCTGTTGCATCTCGCTGGTCTCGATGCCGAGTTTGGCCAGTTCCCCGCGGAGCGCCAGGGCGCCCTCCCGGCCGTACCCGTCGTCGGTGCGCAGCAGTCCGACGTCCTTTATCCGCTTGCGCTTGAGCTCGACGGCGAGGGCGGCGGCGGTGTCGGCGGCGTTGGGGCCCAGTTTGAACATGTAGCGCCGGTCGGCGGCGGGGCTCGCCACCGCGCTGGCGGCGGCCAGCGCGATGGTCGGTATCTTCCGGTCGTTCACCGTCTTCACCGCGCCGATCGCGCAGTCGTTGCAACTGCCCATGATGATCGCGGTGATTGCCGGGTTGTTGGTGAATTCGCTGATGTTCCGGAGCGATTCGCTGGAGTCGGAGCGGTTGTCCTGGACATCGAGTCGGATCGTGCGGCCACCGAGCGCACCGGACTCGTTGGCCTGCTGGACCTTCAGCTCCAGGGCGCGTTGGTAGGCCTTGCCGGTGGCCGCGGCGGCACCCGAGAGTTCCAGGTCGGCGCCGATGACGATCTGGCCGGTCGCCTGCGCGTCGTCGTCTCCGAAGGAACATCCGGCGAGCGTGCCGGCCAGGCAGACCGACGCGAGCGCCAGAGCGGTGGCGGATCGGATGGGCCTCAACTCACGTCCTCCATCTGGGCGCGCGGGCTCCCGCTGGCGCCCTGCCGACGACTGTCCTGATTGGAGACTCGCACGCGGATTACCGTACGGTGTGCGCGGAGCTTACAGACCCGCAAACCTTGCCAACGGCCGGGCGGTCTGGTCAAGTAGCACCGTCCGATCTTGTGGACGGTGCTACCCGGCTCGTACGGGAGGGCGTCGACAAATTTTTACCTTACCGATGGGAAACCGGATCGGCCACATTTGCGCTGTTCAGCGCCGTGTGACGGCGATGGGATCCGGTGCGCGGAGTTGTGGGCGATTGCCCCGGCGCTGTTTCGGCTCTCCGCACAGCTTCCCAAACGGGTCTTGATCTGATGAAATCGCGGCCGTGCCGCGTGTGGCGCCGCCCGTTGCAGACAGGCTCCGGTCGGGAGGCCAGGCGTGGAGAAAACGACGGAGGCAATGTCGTGAGCACCGGAGGAACGTCCCTGCCCGAGAGTGGACTGCCGGCGCGCAGCGACCGGCGTCGCTGGTTCCCCCGTTTGCGGGACGCGCGGATCCGGTCGAAACTCGCGCTGATCCTCGTCGTGCCGGTCGTGGCGGTACTGGCCCTCGCCACCGTCCGGCTCGTCGACGTCGGCCAGCGGGCGTACGACGCCAGCATGATCCGGTCACTGACCGCGCTCTCCGCGGAAGTGTCCGGACTGGTGCAGGACGTCCACAAGGAGCGGATGGCCGCGGCGGCCCTGCTCGCCGTCCCCAATGCGAAGCCCGACTCCTTCAACGGCTACGTCCGGGCCACCGACGACCGGATCAACCGGTACCGGGAGGGGCGCGAGGGACTCGGCGGCATTCCGGACGCGATCGACAGCCGGCTGCGGGCCATCGACGCCCACCTCGTCACGCTGAACAGCACCCGGCAGGAGGTGCTCGACCGCGAGCAGATGCCGGTCGCCGAGGCGGTGCTGCGCTACGGGGTGATCCTGACCGACCTGGTGTCCTACGCCGAGACGCTCGGCCAGCTCGCCGGTGAGGGCGGCGTCGCCGAGGACCTGCGCGCGGTCGCCGCGTTCGCCAAGGCGAAGGCCGCGATCGCGGAGGAGGAGGCGGTCGCCTACGCCGCGCTCTCCGTCGGCCGGATCGCCGACGAGCAGTTCTCCTCGTTCGTGGCGACCCTCACCAGCCAGCAGGAGGCGCTGCTGGCCTTCTCGCTCACCGCCTCCGAGGCCCAGCGGGTACTGGTGGACCGGACCGTCACCGGCGACGCGGTGGCCCTCGCCGACCGGATCGCCGCCGACATCAGCCGCTCGACGAACGTGTCGACGCCGCTGGTCACGGCCGCCCAGGCGACGAGCGCCATCGGCGCCGTCAACGACCTGATGCGCTGGGCGGAGATCAGGCTGGAGACGGACCTGCTCGCCCGCGCCGACCAGGCCCGGTCGGACGTGCTGCGGCAGGCACTGGTCGAGGCGGGGCTGGTCATCCTCACCCTGATCGTCGCGATCGTGCTCGCCGTGGTGCTGGCCCGCTCGCTGAACCAGTCGCTGCGCCGGCTCCGCGAGGGCGCGCTCTCGGTGGCCAACCACGACCTGCCGGAGGCGGTCAAGCGGCTGCGCGACGTCGGCAACGTCGGTGACGGCGGCGTCGAGGAGATCGTCCGGCAGGTCCGCGACCCGATCCGGCTCACCAACAAGGACGAGGTGGGCCAGGTCGCGCTGGCGTTCAACGTGGTGCACAGGGAGGCCGTCCGGATCGCGGCCGAGCAGGCGGCCCTGCGTACCAGCGTCTCGGCGATGTTCCTCAGCCTGGCCCGGCGCAGCCAGACCCTGGTCGACCGGATGATCGGCGAACTCGACACGATCGAGCGGGGCGAGGAGGACCCGAAGCGGCTGGCGAAGCTCTTCGAACTCGACCACCTCGCCACCCGGATGCGCCGCAACGACGAGAACCTGCTCGTGCTGGCCGGTGCCGACTCCACCGCCCCGCGTCGTGAGGACGCCCTGCTGATCGACGCGTTGCGCGCGGCGCAGTCCGAGGTGGAGCTCTACAACCGGATCGAGTTCGGCACGGTCGACATCGACATCTCCGTCGCCGCCCACGCCGTCAACGACGTGGTCCGGCTCCTCGCCGAACTGCTCGACAACGCCACCCGGTTCTCCCCGCCGCACACCACGGTGGTCGCCGACGCGCGGCGGATCCGGGACTACGTGCTGGTTCAGGTGGAGGACCGGGGCCTCGGGCTCAGCGACGAGCAGATGGACGCGCTCAACCGCAGGCTGGCCGCGCCACCAACGGTGGACGTGGCGGCGTTCCGGCTGATGGGTCTGGCCGTGGTCAGCCGGCTGGCCAGCCGGCACGGTATCCGGGTCGACCTGCGGCGCAACGTCGAGGGCGGCACCGTCGCCCAGGTCACGCTGCCGGCGAGCACCGTCGTACTGCCGGTGCCGCGCGGCCGGGACCAGATCCTCAGCCGGCCGCGCCAGCCGCTCGCCGTCGAGCCGGCACCCACCGCGGCGCCGTCCTCCGTACCGTCGACGGGCCAGGGCTGGTCGGACACGCTGGCGCCGGCGGGTGCCTCCCGGGCCACCTCGGCAACCCTGACCGAGCAGTGGCGCAGCGTGGCGCCGGCACAGTGGCAGCCGGCCGCCGAGCCGGCCGCGCCGGTACCGGTGAACGCGGCGACGAACCTGGCGAGCAACCAGTACTCGCCGGTACCGACGTACCAGCCCGCGAGCCCGGTCGCCCAGAGCGCGGCCCCGGCGCCGACCGCACCGCCACCGGCGCACCCCGGCCTGGCCGAGTTCGGCGGCGCCTCGCCGACCATGGCGTACCCGACGGTCGCGGGAGCCCTGCCGCGCCGCGGCTCGGGCGGTGGCCAGGCCGCCGCACCCGCCGCCGCGTCGAGCCACCTGCCGTCCGGCCCGGTCGCCGGAGCCCCGGCAGCCCCGGCGGCCGTGGCGCCCCGGCTGGAGGACAGCGGCGAGGCACCGATCTTCCGGGAGATGGAGGCGGTCTGGTTCCGCTCGCACGGGCAGGACTCGACGGCGATCTTCACCGTCCCGCCCGGCGGGTACCAGACGCCTCCGCCGCCGGCGGCCACGAGGACGGTCACCCCGCCGGCCGAGCCCCCGCCGCCGGCCGCTCCGGCACCCAGCGCCGCGGCGCCCACCTCCCAGGCCGGCGCGGGCACCCCCGGGCGGGTTCCGCTGGCCACCCGTACGCCGGGCAGCAACGTCCCGCCGCCGGCCCCGTACGCACCCCCGTCGGTGCCGGCCCCGGCCCACGTCCCCGCGGCGGCGCCGGCGCCGGCGGCCAGCCCGGTGGCGCCCCCGCCCCCGGCCGGCACCTCTCGGCCCGAGGGAGGCTGGCGGACGGCCGCCGACGAGGGTTGGGCCCTGGCCAGCCGGGCGGCCGAGCCGGCGGCCGGCGGGACCACCCGATCCGGCCTGCCCAAGCGGGTACCCCAGGCGCAACTGGTGCCGGGTGGGGTTGAGCCCAGGAGCGGGCGGGAACCGACCCGGCGCACGCCGGATGAAGTACGCGGTCTGTTGTCGGCCTACCACCGCGGTGTACAGCGCGGCCGGTCGGCCGGCATGGAGCAGAACGGCACCATCTCGACCAAGGAGACGAGCGGATGAACAGGCCAGCAGCTATGCAGGACATGGGTTGGCTGCTCAGCAACTTCGCCGACAGTGTCGCGGGCATCGCGCACGTCGTGGCGGTCTCGGCCGACGGCCTGCTGCTCGCCTCCTCGCGGGACCTGCCACCGGACCGGGCCGACCAGCTCGCGGCGATCACCTCGGGTGTGGTCAGCCTGACCGACGGGGCGTCCCGGATGTTCAGCGCGGGCGGGGTGTTGCAGACCGTGATCGAGATGGACAGCGGGTACCTGTTCCTGATGTCCATCAGCGATGGTTCGTCGATGGCGGTACTCGCCGCCCGTAGTTGTGACGTCGGACAGGTGGGCTACGAGATGGCGCTCCTGGTGGAGCGCGTGGGCGCGGCGCTGGTGCCGTTGCCGCGCGAGGCCGTTTCGCGCCCGTAACGCCTGCCGATCAAGGATGGACCCGGTGACACCGCAGCTCGACCAGGAGGAGGTGACTACGGCATGGACGGCCGACGGGAAGACCCGCGCGGTGCACTCGTCCGGCCGTACGCGGTCACCCGCGGTCGCACCGAACCTCGTCAGGACATCGCCCTGGAGGCGGTGCTCGTGGCGAGCCCGGCCGCGGTCGTCGAGTCCCGGTTCGCCGGTCATGACAAGCACCGCATCGCCACCATCTGCGAGGGTCGGGCGCAGTCGCTGGCGGAGATCGCCGCGTACACCCGGCTGCCGCTGGGTGTCGCCCGGGTGCTGGTCGCCGACATGGTGGCGGACAGCCTGCTGACGCTGCACAATGCCGCTCCTCCTTCGGAGGCGTACGAGGAGCGGATGGAACTGCTTGAGAGGGTGCTAAGTGGACTTCGCAGGCTATGACCCGGCCCAGGCCCGTCGCGGCGGAGAGATCACGTCCGCGAAGATCGTCGTCGCCGGCGGTTTCGGGGTCGGCAAGACGACGCTCGTCGGCGCGGTTTCGGAGATCACTCCGCTGACCACGGAGGCGGTGATGACGGCCGCCGGTGTGGGCATCGACGATCCATCCTGGGTCCCGGGCAAACAGACCACCACGGTGGCCATGGACTTCGGCCGGATCACGATGGCCCAGGACCTGATCCTGTACCTGTTCGGTACCCCCGGACAGACCCGGTTCTGGTTCATGTGGGACGAGATCATCCGGGGTGCCGTCGGTGCGGCCGTGCTGGTCGACACCCGGCGGATCACCGACGCGTTCGCGCCGCTGGACTACTTCGAGAACCGGCAGCTGCCGTACGTGGTGGCGTTGAACCGGTTCGACGGTGCGCCGCAGTACGAGGCGGAGGAGATCCGTGAGGCGCTCGCCATCGCCCCGCACGTACCGCTGGTGATGTGCGACGCGCGGCACCGCGACTCGGCCAAGCACGTGCTGGTCAACGTGGTGCAGCACGCGATGGAGATGCTCCGCGCGGAGCACGGCCGGGGCCGGCCCACCCCGGTGGGCTGACCGTGCAAGGAAGGGCCCCGTCCTATCGTTTTCTGCATAGGAAGGGGCCCTTCCTAACCGGGCTGACCGGTCAGTCCACCGGCAGCCGGTAGCCGCGCTTCACCACGGTCTGCACCACGCCCGGCGCCCGCAACGCGGCCCGCAGGCGGGCCACCGCCATCTCCACGGCGTGCTCGTCGGCCCCCCGGGGCAGGGTGCGCAACAGGGCGGCCCGGGACATCACCCGGCCGGGGGTGGCGGCCAGCGCCCGCAGCACCGCCATCGGGGCCGGCGCCAGCGGCCGGAGTTCCCCGTCCAGGATCGCCGCGTGGCCGCGCAGGGTCAGCAGGTGGCCGGCGACCTTCACGCTGACCGCCCGGGGCGGGAGTTCGTCGACGATGGTCCGGACCAGCGCGCCGAGCCGGGCCCGGCCGGGTGCGACCACCGGCACGCCCTGCCGGCGCAGCGGGGCGGCGGTGACCGGGCCGACGCAGGCGGCCATCACGTCCGCGCGCAGCGCCTCCAGCACCGCGTCGGTGCCGGGGCCGGCGGCGCGCAGCAACGCGTCCACGGCCGGTGCGGAGGTGAAGGTCACCGCGTCCACCAGCCGGCCGGCGATCAGGTCGACCAGCCGGTGCAGCGGGGCGGGGTCGGTCGGCGGCGCCCACCGGTATACCGGTACCTCGATCACCGTCGCGCCGGCCGCCTCCAGGGCGGCGGTGCACTCCGGCTGCCGGTCGCCGTGCAGTTGCATGGCGATGAGCCGACCGCTCACGCCGCGTTGCCGGAGGTGCTCGATCACCTCGTCGCAGCTCTCCGAGGCGGGCGACCACTCGTCGTGCAGCCCGGCCGCCCGGATCGCGCCGCGCGCCTTGGGACCCCGGCTGACGATGTAGGCCCGGGAGAGCACCGAGCGCAGCGGCTCGGCCAGCCCCCAGCCCTCGGCCGCCTCCAACCAGCCGCGCATCCCGATCCCGGTGTTCGCCATCAGGATGTCGGGCGGGTTGTCCAGGCAGGCGCGGGTGGCCGCGCGCAGTTCGGTGTCGTCGGCCAGCGGCACGATCCGCAGCGCCGGGGCGAGCACCACCCGGGCACCGCGCCGCCCGAGCAGGGCGGCGAGTTCGTCGCGGCGCCGGTCCGCGGTCACCCCGACGGTGAAGCCGGACAGTTCGTCGGACATCAGCGGTCCTGGCCTGGCTGGGGCCGCCCGGCACGGGCGCCGGCCGCCGGCACCGCGCCGGCCGGCCGGTCCCGCGCGCCGACCTCCACCATGCCGTCGCGGCAGCGCACCGGGTAGGTCGGCACCGCCACGCCGGGCACGTCCAGACACTCCCCGGTACGCAGGTCGTAGACCTGCTTGTGCAGCGGTGAGGCCACCGTCGGGGCGTCGCCGCGACTGCCCACGATGCCGCGGGCCATCACGTACGCCCGGGCGATCGGGTCCTGCTGGCCGATGGCGAAGAGCTGGTCGTCGTGGGTCCGGAAGATGGCCACCTGTTCGCCGCCGACCAGTGCCGCGACGCCCCGCTCCGGCTCCAGCAGCCGGTACGGGCAGACCGCCGTCCAGTTCACCGCCCTGGTCATCGTGCTCTCCGCAGTCAACTCGGTACCCCCATGGTCGTTGGAAGGCCCAGCGGCACCGGGCGGCGCTCCCCGCCGGCCGGGATCGGCTGCCCGCGTTCCACCTCGAAGGTGATCGACGGGTCCGGCACGTCGGGGGCGTTGACGAACGAGGTGAACCGGCGGAGCCGGTCCGGGTCGTCGAGGGTGTCGCGCCACTCGTCCGAGTACGACCCGACGTGCCGCCCGATCGCCGCGTCGAGTTCGGCGCAGAGCCCGAGTGAGTCGTCGACGATGACGGCGCGCAGGTGGTCGAGCCCGCCGTCCATCGCCTCGACCCACGCGGCGGTGCGCTGCAACCGGTCGGCGGTACGGATGTAGAACATCAGGAACCGGTCGATGTAGCGGACCAGATCCTCGGTGCAGAGGTCGGTGGCGAAGAGTTCGGCGTGCCGGGGCCGGAACCCGCCGTTGCCGCCGAGGTAGAGGTTCCACCCGTTGTCGGTGGCGATCACGCCGAAGTCCTTGCTCCGGGCCTCGGCGCACTCCCGGGCGCAGCCGGAGACCGCTGACTTGATCTTGTGTGGCGCGCGCAGTCCCCGGTAGCGCAGTTCGAGCGCGATCGCGAGCCCGACCGAGTCCTGCACCCCGTACCGGCACCAGGTGGAGCCGACGCAGGACTTGACCGTGCGCAGCGCCTTGCCGTACGCGTGGCCGGACTCGAAGCCGGCGTCGACCAGCCGGCGCCAGATCTTCGGCAGCTGTTCGACCCGCGCGCCGAAGAGGTCGATCCGCTGCCCGCCAGTGATCTTGGTGTAGAGGTTGAAGTCGCGGGCCACCTCGCCGATCACGATCAGCTTCTCCGGGGTGATCTCCCCGCCGGGGATCCGGGGCACCACCGAGTAGGTCCCGTTCTGCTGGATGTTGGCCAGGAAGTGGTCGTTGGTGTCCTGCAACGACGCCTGCTCGCCGTCGAGCACGTAGCCGTTGCCCAGCGAGGCGAGGATCGAGGCGACCACCGGCTTGCAGATGTCGCAGCCCCGGCCCCGGCCGTGCTCGGTGACGAGCTGGGAGAAGGTGCTGATGCCGCAGACCCGGATGATCTCGAAGAGTTCCTGCCGGCTGTGGTCGAAGTGCTCGCAGAGCGCCTTGCTGAGCTGCACGCCGGAGACCGCGAGGAGCTGCTTCAGCATCGGTACGCAGGATCCGCAGCTCGTGCCGGCCCGGGTGCACGCCTTCAGCGCCGGTACGTCCGCGCAGCCCTCGGCGATCGCGCCGACGAGCTGGTCCTTGGTCACCCCGTTGCAGGAGCAGACCTGGGCCCCGCCGGGCAGCGCGGCGATCCCGGAGCCGGTGCCGCCCTCCTGGCCGGGCGGTGCGAGCAGCGCCAGCGGCGGGCCGGGCAGCGGCCCGCCCACGCTGGCCCGCAGCGTCGGGTAGGCGGTGGCGTCGCCGACCAGCACCCCGCCGAGCAGGGTCTGCGCGTCGTCGGAGAGGACCAGCTTGGCGTAGACCCGGGTGGCCGGGTCGGTGAAGGTGACGTCCAGGCAGCCCGGCGTCCGGCCGTGCGCGTCGCCGAACGCGGCCACGTCCACGCCGAGCAGCTTGAGCTTGGTGGAGAGGTCGGCGCCGGGGAAACTCGCGTCGCCGCCGAGCAGCCGGTCGGCCACCACCTCGGCCATGGCGTAGCCCGGCGCGACCAGGCCGTAGCAGGTACCGTCCACGGCCGCGCACTCGCCGACCGCCCAGATCCGCTCGTCGTCGGTCCGGCAGGTGGCGTCGACGCGTACCCCGCCGCGTTCGCCGACCGGCAGTCCGGCGGCGCGCGCCAGATCGTCGCGGGGACGGATCCCGGCGGCGACCACGACCAGGTCGGTCGCCACCCAACTGCCGTCGGAGAGGGTGAGCCCGGCCAGCCCGCCGTCCGGGCGGGACCGGATCGCGGTGGTGGCCACCCCGAGGTGGGGGGTGACACCCAGCTCCTCGACGTACCGGCGCAGCATCGCCCCGCCGGCCTCGTCCACCTGCACCGGCATCAGCCGGGGCGCGAACTCCACCACGTGGGTGTTGAGGTCCAGCAGGCGCAGCGCGTTGGCGGCCTCCAGCCCGAGCAGCCCGCCGCCGATCACCGCCCCGCTGCGCCGCCCCTTGGCGAAGTCGCGGATCGCCGCGAGGTCGTCGAGGGTGCGGTAGACGAAGACGCCGGGGCGCAGCGCCGGGGTCGGGCCGAGCGCGTCCGGACCCGCATCGACGTACGCGCCGTCGATCGGTGGCACGAACGGGTACGACCCGGTGGCCAGCACCAGCGCGTCGTAGGGATACTCGCCGGCTCCGGTGCGCACCACGCGGCGGTCCCGGTCGATCGTGACGACCGGCTCGCCCAGCCGCAGGTCGACGCCGTCGTCCGGGCGGTGCAGGTTGAGCTCGTCGGCGTCGGCGCCGTCGAAGAACGCCGACAACCGGACCCGGTCGTACGCCGGCCGGCCCTCCTCGGCCAGCACGGTGACCCGCCAGCGTCCGGCCTCGTCCCGGGCCCGCAGCGCCTCGACGAAGCGTTGCCCCACCATGCCGTTGCCGACCACCACAACGTTGCCGCCGACGGTTCCGTCGATCGTCATGACGCGCCCACCTCCCGCTCGTGACCGCGGGGCTCGCACACCCGGCCCACTGTTCGCACCCGCCGGGCCACCTCGCCCCGCTCGCCTGGCCGGCCACGTCGCTGGGGCCCGTTCATGCCGCCACCTCTTCCGCCGCCAGCCCGGGGGAGTCCACCGTGGACAACCAGTCGAGGATCCCCTCCACCGCGTCCCGGCAACTGCCGCAGCCGGTGGTGGCCCGGGTGGCGGCGACCACCTCGTCCATGGAGCGCGCCCCGGCACGCCAGCAGCGCACCAGCGCGCCCTTGCGTACCGCGTTGCACTGGCAGACCGTCGCCGCGTCCGGCATCAGCGCCGGGGACTCGACCGGCGCCGGTGCGGCGGCGTCGCGACTGCGACCGAGCAGCAGCGCGCGCCGGTCGACCGGCACCGGGGCGCCCCGGTCGAAGAGCTGGATCACCGTGCCGATCGCCGGGTTGTCGCCCAGCATGATCGCCCCGGTCAGCCGCTCGCCGACGATCCGCAGCCGGGCGTACGTGCCCCGGACCGGGTCGGAGAAGCTCAACTCCTCCACGTCCGCGCCGAACTCCGGGCCGGGCGTCGTCTCGCCCATCGCGGCGAGGTCGATGCCGGCCGCCTTGAGCCGGGTCACCGCCGGCCGGGGCTGGTAGCGGGCCCGAGGGTCCTCCCCGGCCAGCACCTGGGCCAGCACCCGGGCCTGCTCCCAGGCCGGTGCCACGAGCCCGGTCACCACCCCCGCGTGCTGGGCGCAGTCGCCGAGCGCCGAGATGCCCGGGTCGCTGCTGCGCAGCCGGTCGTCGACCACCACGCCGCGCTCCACGGTGAGTCCGGCGGCGCGGGCCAGCTCCACGTCGGGTCGTACCCCGCAGGAGAGCACCAGCAGGTCGGCGTCGAGTTCCCGGCCGTCGGAGAGGGTGAGGCCGACCCGGTCGGCCCGGGCGTCGACCGCGCTGGCCGAGACGTCCAGGTGGGTGTGCACGCCGAGCCCCGCCAGCGTCCGCACCAGCACCGCGCCGGCCGCCGGGTCGAGCTGGCGCTCCATCAGGTGCCCGACCGGGTGTACGACGTGCACCTCCAACCCCCGGGTGGCGAGCCCGCGGGCCGCCTCCAGCCCGAGCAGGCCACCGCCGAGCACCAGGGCCCGGCGGGCGCCCCGGGCGGCGGCGAGGATCCGCCGGCAGTCGTCCAGAGTGCGGAACACCGCGACCCGGTCCGGCAGGCGGTCGGCGTCGAGTCCGGGCAGCGGCGGCACCAGGGCCCGGCCGCCGGTCGCCAGCACCAGGTGGTCGTACCCGATGGCGTCGCCGCCGGTGGTCCGTACCGTGCGGGTGGCCCGGTCGACGGCGGCGACCTGGACGCCGGGACGGACGTCGATGCCGTGTCCGGCCGCCTCGGTGAGCTCCACCCCGAGCTCGTCGACCTTGCCCGCGAGCAGGCTCGACAACATGATCCGGTTGTACGCCCGGTGCCGCTCGGCGCCGAGAACGGTGATCTTCGCATCTCCCGTCCGGGCCACCAGCTCGGCCGCCAGCCGGGCACCGGCCATGCCGTGACCGACGATGACGATGCGGTTGCTCATGCCTTCTCCACCTCGACCGCCCCTTCGACCTCGACCGCCTGCTCCGCTCCGAGCGCGTGCTCGACCCTGGCCACCGCCGGCCCGGCCCGGACGGCCTTCTCGACCCGGACCGCCTTCTCGACCCGGACCGCGCAGACCTTGAACTCCGGCATCCGGGAGATCGGGTCCAGGGCGTCGCTGGTCAGCGAGTTGGCCCGGGCGACGCCGGCCCAGTGGAACGGCGCGAAGACCGTGTCCGGCCGGATGGCCGGGCTCAACCGGGCCGGCGCGCGCATCTCACCCCGGCGGCTGGTCACCCGTACCTCGTCGCCGTCGTCCACCCCGAGCCGGGCAGCCAGGTCCGGATGCAGTTCCAGGAACGCGTTCGGCGCCGCCCGCCGCAGCGGGGCGATCCGCCGGGTCTGCGCCCCGGACTGGTACTGCGCCAGCACCCGCCCGGTGGTGAGGTAGAGCGGATAGTCCGGGCAGACCTCCTCGGCGACCGGACGGTGCTCGACCGGCAGGAACCGGGCCCGGCCGTCCGGTGTCGGGAACGTCTCGGCGAAGAGCCGCGGGCTGCCCGGCCCCTCGGCGGTGGGGCAGGGCCAGAAGACCCCGTCCTCGGCGTCGATCCGCGGATAGCTGATCCCGGCGTAGTCGGCGATGCCGCCCGCCGAGGCGCGGCGCAGCTCCGCGAAGACCGCCCGGGGTTCCACCGGAAACCGTGGGTCGGGGCCGGCGGTCGTCCCGTCGAGCCGGCCGGCCAGTTCGGCCAGGAGCTCCAGGTCGGTGCGGACGCCCGGCGGCGGCGGGCGCAGCGCGCGGCGGCGGAGCACCCGGCCCTCCAGGTTGGTCATCGTGCCGTCCTCCTCGGCCCACTGGGCGGTGGGGAACACGACGTCGGCGATCTCCGCCGTCTCGGAGCGGACGAAGTCGGCCACCACCAGCAGGTCCAGGCTGCGCAACCGCTCGGTGACCCGGCCCGCCCGGGGCGCCGAGACCACCGGGTTGGAGCCGAAGACCAGCATCGCCTTCGGCCCGTCCGCCGTGCCCAGCGCGCTCAGCAGCTCGTACGCGGAGACACCCGGTCCGGGCAGCTCCTCGGGTCGTACGCCCCAGACGCCGGCCACGTGTGCCCGCGCCGCCGGGTCGTCGATACGGCGGTAGCCCGGTAGCTGGTCCGCCTTCTGCCCGTGTTCGCGGCCACCCTGGCCGTTGCCCTGCCCGGTGAGGCAGCCGTAGCCGGAGCCGGGCCGGCCGGGCAGGCCGAGCGCGAGGGCGAGGTTGATGAAGGCGGTCACCGTGTCGACGCCCTTGGCGTGCTGCTCGGCGCCGCGCGCGGTCAGGATGATCACCCGTTCCGAGGTGCCGAGCGCCCGTGCCGCCGCCTCCAGGTCGGCCACCGGGACCCCGGAGAGCCGTTCGACCAGGGCCGGCCAGTAACCGGCGACGATCCGGCGCACCGGGTCGAAACCGGTGGTCCGGCCGGCGATGTAGTCGGGGTCGGTCCACCCCTCGGCCAGGGCGATGTGCAGCAGCGCGTTCGCCACCGCCAGGTCGGTGCCGGGGGTGGGTTGCAGGTGCAGGGTGGCGTGCCGGGCGGTGGCGGTGGCCCGGGGGTCGACCACGATCAGGTTGCCGCCCCGCTGGCGTTGCTCCAGCAGGTAGCGGACCAGCGGCGGCATGGTCTCGGCGACGTTGGCGCCGACCAGCAGCAGGGTGTCGGCCGTACCGAGGTCGGCGAGGGGAAAGGGCAGTCCCCGGTCGACCCCGAAGGCGCGCATCCCGGCGGCCGCCGCCGAGGACATGCAGAACCGGCCGTTGTAGTCGATGTTGCGGGTGCGGAGTGCGATCCGGGCGAACTTGCCGAGCGCGTACGCCTTCTCGTTGGTCAGCCCGCCGCCGCCGAAGACGGCGACCGCGTCGCGGCCGTGCGCCGCCTGGATCCGGCGGATCTCCGCCCCGACCCGGTCCAGCGCCTCCGCCCAGGTCGCCGGCCTCAGCTCGGCGCCGGGGCGGTCCCGCAGCAGCGGGGTGGTCAGCCGGTCGGGGTGGTCGAGCAGTTCGGCGGCGGTCCAGCCCTTCTGGCAGAGGCCGCCGCGGTTGGTCGGGAACTGGCGGGGCAGCACCTCGACCCGGCCGGCCGTGTCGCGCAGGGTCATGCCACACTGCAACGCACAGTAGGGGCAGTGGGTGGCGACGTCTCGGGACGAAACCCCCGAATGCGTCGCAACCCGTGCACCGTCTGTCATGTTCGGAAGCGTGCCGGCGCCCGGTTTCACCGTCGGGTCCCACTTGTTTCGGGCCTGTCAAGAGCCGCTCACACAGCCGATGGGCAGCGCGCTGGCCGCATCCGGGCCGCTCGATCCGGCTGGCCCTCACCTGAGGACGCCGGCCGGCGCTGCCGGGATGAGCACCCGTACGGTTGGGACGACGGCCGGTCATACCGGCGGTAGGCTGACCGGCATGACCGCCAAGGTGACCCTCTCGTTCTCGGACGACACGATCGAAGAGGCGCGACGCTTCGCGAAACGCGAGGGGATGTCCCTCTCCGCCTGGATCGACCAGGCCGCCCGCGAGAAGGCGTTACGGGAGGTCTTCGCCGCGCACGCGGCGGCGGTCGGTCGCGCCGGCCTGGACATCGAGGCCGCCGCCCTGGCCGACGCCCAGGAGGCGGAGCAGGTCGACGCGGTGTTCCTCGGCAGGCGTCCGAGTGCTGCGTAGGGGCGAGATCTGGCGCATCGACGGGGCGCGGTCCCGGCTGGGCCTGGTGATCAGCTCCGACGTCTACAACTCCACCGAGGTGCCGATCGTGATCGTCGCCGAGGTGGTCCAGGAAGAGCTGCTCCGCGACTCCCCGCTCGCCGTCGCGATGGGGGAGTTCGTGATCATGCCGGACCGGTTGTCGTCACCGATGAAGAAGTGGTTCGCCGAACGCGTGGACGTCGCCGACAGCGACACCATGTTCCGGGTCAGCCGGGCCCTGCGTATCCTGCAGAGCGTCTGAGCCCGGCGGGCAGCGGCGTCGACCCGGCGCGCGGGATCGACATCTCACCGTCCGGCGGGGCGGCTCGTGCGCCGACCGTTGCCGGCCCGACCCCGATCGCGAACTCCGGCGAAACCACCCGTTCCTACGTTCGGGCAGCATGAGCACCGCTGCTGACGCCGTAACAACCACCGCCGTAGCCACCGCGGACGCCGCCACCACGATCGTCACCCCGCCGGCTGCCGGTGCCGAGGCCACCCGGCCGACCCGGGGGCACCAGCTCGACGACTGGCGGCCCGAGGACCCGACCTTCTGGCGCACCACCGGGGCGCCGATCGCCCGGCGCAACCTGATGGTCTCCATCGCATCCGAGCACATCGGTTTCTCCGTGTGGAGCCTCTGGTCGGTGATGGTGCTCTTCCTCGGCCCCTCGTACGGCATCGATCCGGCCGGGAAGTTCCTGCTGACCGCCGTACCCACCCTGCTGGGGTCGGCGCTGCGGCTTCCGTACACCCTCGCCGTCGCCCGGTTCGGCGGACGGAACTGGACCATCGTCAGCGCGCTCCTGCTGCTGCTGCCGACGATCCCGATGGCGATCCTGATCGAGCCCGGGGTGTCGTACGGCACACTGATGGTGCTGGCCTGCCTCGCCGGGGTCGGTGGCGGCAACTTCGCCTCGTCGATGGCGAACATCAACCTCTTCTATCCGCAGCGGCTCAAGGGCTGGGCGCTCGGGCTGAACGCGGGTGGCGGCAACATCGGCGTCGCCGCCGTGCAACTCGTCGGGCTGGCGGTACTGGCCACGGCCGGCGCCGCGTACCCCCGGCTGGTGCCGATGGTCTACATCCCGCTGATCGTCCTGGCCGCGATCGGCTCGGCCCGCTACATGGACAACATCACCGGCGCGCGCAACGAGAAGGGCGCGATCCGCGAGGCCGCCCGGGACCCGCACACCTGGATCATGTCCCTGCTCTACATCGGCACCTTCGGGTCGTTCATCGGGTTCGGCTTCGCCTTCGGGCAGGTGCTACAGGTCCAGTTCAGGGCGCAGTTCGCCACCCCGATCGACGCGGCCTACCTGACCTTCCTGGGGCCCCTGGTCGGCTCGTTGATCCGCCCCGTCGGCGGCTGGCTGGCCGACCGGTTCGGGGGTGCCCTGGTGACCCTCTGGAACTTCGCGGCGATGGCGACCGGTGCCGGACTGGTGTACTTCGCCTCCCGGGAACGCTCGCTCCCGCTCTACCTGATCGGGTTCATCGGGCTGTTCGTCTTCTCCGGCGTCGGCAACGGGTCGACGTACAAGATGATCCCGGCGATCTTCCGGGCCAAGGCGGCCTCGGCGGTGGCCTCGGGGAGGCTGGACGCCGAGGCCGCGCAGCGGCGGGCGTGGCGGCTCTCCGGTGCCCTGATCGGGATCGCCGGGGCGGTCGGGGCGTTCGGCGGCGTACTGGTCAACATCGCGTTCCGGCAGTCGTTCCTGACCTATCAGACGGCCGACGCCGCCTACCTCACCTTCATCGTCTGGTACGCGATCTGCCTGGCGCTGACCTGGGTGGTCTACCTGCGGCCCTCCCGGCACCGGCTGGCCGGGGTGTGACCTGGCGGACATGACCCGCGTCCCCGCCGGACCGCAGCCCGGCGGGGACGCCGTGTTTCCCCTCCGGCCGGGCCTCCCGGGAGTCTCGGTGGCGCCCGGTGTATCGGTCCGGGGCGGTACTCGGGTAGCGTCTACCCTGCGGCCGATGTCGCGGTGCGTCGGGGTGTCGTCCCGTTTTGACCCCGGGACCGGCCACCGGGTATCGTTGCCTGCTGTTGTGTGACAGCCAAGCTGGCATGCGGCAACCGAAGGCGTGCCTTCTGGGGTGCGCTCGGTCGTTTGTGCGCGCCTGGTGACCGGTGCGTGATCCCAGACCGACGACGAGACAAGGTAGACCTGTGCGTACGTACAGCCCGAAGCCGGGTGAAATTGAGCGTCAGTGGCACGTCATCGACGCCTCTGACGTCGTGCTGGGCCGACTGGCCACCCACGCCGCCACGCTGCTGCGGGGCAAGCACAAGCCGACTTTCGCGCCGCACGTCGACACCGGTGACTTCGTCGTCATCGTGAACGCGGGCAAGGTGGCGCTGACCGGCAACAAGCGGCAGCAGAAGATTGCCTACCGGCACTCCGGTTACCCGGGTGGTCTGAAGCAGGTCGGTTACGACGTGCTGCTCAGCACCCGTCCGGAGCGCGCCATCGAGCTGGCCGTCAAGGGCATGCTCCCGCACAACAAGCTCAGCCGTCAGCTGATCAAGAAGCTGAAGGTCTACGCCGGTGCCGAGCACCCGCACGCCGCGCAGCAGCCGGTGCCGTTCGAGATCAAGCAGATCGCGCAGTGAGCGCGGGCGAAGGAAGCAGCATGACCGACACCATCGCGACCACCGAAGCCCCGGTGGTGCCCGCCCCGGTGGTCCGGGCTCCCCGTGGCGACCGCCCGATCCAGACCGTCGGCCGCCGCAAGCAGGCCATCGTCCGGGTCCGGATCGTCCCCGGCAGCGGCAAGATCACCTGCAACGGCCGGGAGCTGGAGGCGTACTTCCCCAGCAAGGTGCACCAGCAGCTGATCAAGGAGCCGCTGGTGACCGCCGAGAAGCCCGAGGCGTTCGACATCGTCGCGAACCTGCGCGGCGGCGGCACGACCGGCCAGGCCGGCGGGCTGCGGCTGGCGATCGCCCGGGCGCTCATCACGAACGACCCCGACGACCGCCCCGCCCTGAAGAAGGCCGGCTTCCTCACCCGGGACGCCCGGGAGAAGGAAAGCAAGAAGTACGGTCTCAAGAAGGCCCGCAAGGCGCCTCAGTACTCGAAGCGCTGATCAGCGACACCTTGCACGTCTGACGGACGGCCGGGACCGCCCCCCTCACGCGGTGGCGGTTCCGGCCGTTCGGTTTTTCCATCTGATGCGCTCCGCGGAGCGTTCTCACCTGTGGGCTTCTCGGAGGTTTCGGGCATGGGTCGGCTGTTCGGTACTGACGGCGTACGCGGGCGCGCGAACGCCGATCTGACCCCCGAGTTGTCGCTCGCGGTGGCGGTGGCCGCCGCGCACACCCTCGCCGATTCCGACCGGAGCCATCCCCCGTTGGCGGTGGTGGGCCGGGACACCCGGGCCAGCGGCGAGATGCTGGAGGCCGCCGTGGTGGCCGGGCTCACCAGCGCCGGCGCCAACGTGATACGGGTCGGGGTGCTGCCCACGCCCGGCGTCGCGTACCTGGTCAGCGAGGCCAAGGCCAACTTCGGCGTGATGCTCTCGGCGTCACACAACCCGATGCCGGACAACGGGATCAAGCTCTTCGCGGCCGGTGGGCACAAGCTGCCCGACGACGTCGAGCTGCGGATCGAGGCCGCCATCGAGGCAAACGGCGCGGCCGGCTGGCAACGCCCCACCGGTGCCGGCATCGGCCGGGTGCACGACCTGCTGGACGGCGCCGACCACTACGTACAGCACCTGGCGGGCACCGTCCCACACCGGCTCGACGGGCTGAAGATCGTCGTCGACTGCGCGAACGGCGCCGCCTCGGAGGTGGCACCGGTGGCGTACCGGGAGGCCGGCGCGGAGGTCATCGCGATCCACGCCGAGCCGGACGGGCTCAACATCAACGACGAATGCGGCTCCAACCACCTCGACGCGCTCCGGGCCGCCGTGGTCGAACACGGGGCACACCTCGGGGTCGCCCACGACGGCGACGCCGACCGCTGCGTCGCGGTCAGCGCCGACGGCGCGGAGGTGGACGGCGACCAGATCATGGCCATCCTCGCCCTCGGCATGCGGGAGGCCGGCACGCTGACCCAGGACACCCTGGTCGCAACGGTGATGAGCAACCTCGGCCTGCGGCTCGCGATGTCCGCCGCGGGCATCCGGCTGATCGAGACCAAGGTCGGCGACCGGTACGTGCTGGAGGAGCTGCGGGCCTCCGGGCTGGCGCTCGGCGGCGAGCAGAGCGGACACCTGGTGCTGCCCGCCTACTCCACCACCGGCGACGGGATCCTCACCGGCCTGCACCTGATGGCCCGGGTGGCGGCCACCGGCAAATCACTGGCCGAACTCGCCGCCGTGGTGCGGAAGCTGCCCCAGGTGCTGATCAACGTGCCGGTCGGCGACCGTACCGTCGGGGCCGGGGCGCCGGCCGTACTCGGCGCGGTGCAGCGGGCCGAGGCCGAGCTGGGGGAGACCGGCCGGGTGCTGCTGCGACCGTCCGGGACCGAACCGCTGGTCCGGGTCATGGTCGAGGCGCCGACCCAGGAACTCGCCCAGACGGTGGCGGAGCGGATCGCCGCCGAGGTACGCGAGGCGAGCCCCGCCGAGGCCTGACGCCGACGGCGTGGACGCGAGCCCGGTCAGCCGGCGGTGACCCGCAGGGCGCCCAGTCGGTCGACCGCCTCGGCCAGCACCTCCGGCCGCTTGCAGAAGGCGAACCGGACCAGGCGGCGCCCGGCCTCGGCGTCGTCGTAGAAGACCTGGGTCGGTACGGCCACCACACCGCACCGCTGCGGCAGCGTCCGGCAGAACTCCACCCCGTCCCGCCCGCCCAGCCCGGTGATGTCCGCCGTGACGAAGTACGTCCCCTCGGGGACCAGCACCTCGAAACCGGCCTCGACCAGCCCGACGGAGAGCAGGTCCCGGCGCGCCTGGAGGTCGGCGCGGAACCCGTCGTAGTAGCTGTCCGGCAGCGCCAGCGCCACCGCGACAGCCGGCTGCAACGGGGCCCCGTTGACGAAGGTGAGGAACTGCTTCACCCGCATCGTCGCGGCGACCAGCGGGGCCGGCCCGCTGGCCCAGCCCACCTTCCAGCCGGTGCAGGAGAAGGTCTTGCCAGCCGACGACACCCGCAGGGTGCGCTCGCGCATGCCGGGCAGGCTGGCCAGCGGGATGTGCGGGCCGCCCGCGTCGGTGAAGACCAGGTGCTCGTACACCTCGTCGGTGACGGCGTAGGTGTCGTACTCCTGGCACAGTTCGGCGACTAGTCCGAGCTCCTCGGCGGTGAACACCTTGCCGGTCGGGTTGTGCGGCGAGTTGAGCAGCACCAGGCGGGTGCGGGGTCCGAAGGCGGCCCGCAGCTGTGCCGGGTCGAAGGCGTAGCCGCCGCCCGGGGCGGGGCGGAGCGTGACCGGCCGCCGGACGCCGCCGGCCAGCGCGATGGAGGCCGCGTACGAGTCGTAGTACGGCTCGAAGCAGACCACCTCGTCGCCCGGCTCGACCAGACCCAGGATCGCGGCGGCGATCGCCTCGGTCGCGCCCGCCGTGACCAGCACCTCGCCGTCCGGGTCGTAGTCCAGTCCCCAGAACCGGCGCTGGTGCTCGGCCACCGCCGCGCGCAGCGCCGGAATGCCCGGACCGGGCGGATACTGGTTGTGCCCGCCGCGCAGTGCCTCCGCCGCGGCCGCCAGCATCTCGGCCGGGCCGTCCGTGTCCGGGAAACCCTGCCCCAGGTTGACCGCCCCGGTGCGCACCGCCAGCGCCGACATCTCCGCGAAGATGGTGGTGCCGAACGGGCGCATCCGGTGCACCAGCGGGTCGTCCGTGCTCATCGTCACGCTGTCACCCTAGGCTCGTCCGCCGGCTCGCCCAAGAGCCGAAGCTCCGCCAGGCGCCGGAGCGGCCGGGCCGGGCTCCGCCGGGGCGTCACTGTCCAGTCAGAAGCTGCCGACGCAGCTCACCACCCGGGACGGGTCCGTGGCGGTCCGGGTCGCCACCTCCTCGCCGTCGACCGTGATCCGGCAGCTGAGGTTCCCGCTCTCGGTGCCCACCCGCACCGCGATCAGGCTCACGGCCGGGGAGCCGGGCTTGCCGACCTCCACCCGCCAGGGCAGCTCGGCCCTGGTCACCGCCTTGGACTGACCGCTGCTGTCGGTGTAGCTGATGGTGGCGGAACCGGCGCCGGTCACCTCGTAGACCACCCCGCGGCCGCTGTCGGCCGGACGGCCCGTCGCCGGCGCCGACGCGTTCGGCTCGCCGGAGAGCGGCTGGTTCGCACTCTCCTTGACGAGGTTCTGCACCTGCCAGACCCCGGCGAGCGGGCCCGCGCAGAGCACGCCACAGGCGACCAGCATGAGCACCACCCCCACGATGACCAGGATGATGACGGTCTTGTTCACGCCCTTCCTGGCGGGCGGGGGCGGCGGGAAGGGTGCGCCGGGCGGGACCGGACCGCCGTACGGGGGCTGGTTCGGCGGCTGGCCGGGGTAGCCGGGACCGTACGGCTGCTGCGGGTACGCCGGCTGCTGGGCGTACGGGGGCTGCTGGGCATACGGGGACTGCGGCGGGGGTGGTGGTGGCGGCTGCTGCGGCGCGTACGGGTTCGGCGCGCCGCTGGTCGGGTATGGCGGTGCGGGAGTGCCGCTGGTCGGGTACGGCGGGGTGGGGATCCCGCTGGTCGGCGGCAGGCCGTACGGCGGTTGCGCCGGTTGTCCGTAGGTGGGTGGTTGTGGGGGCTGGGGTGACGGTGGCTGGGATGACGGGGGCTGGGGCGGACCGAACTTCGTCGTCGTCGGTTCCTCGTCCGCCGGCGGCTCGTCCCGGGGCGGCTGCGGCGGCGGCCCGTACTTCGTCGTCGGCGGCTCGTACGCCGGGTCGTACGGGTCGTGCGACGAGGGGGGCGGCGGCGAGTCGGTCATCGGGTCTCTGCGCTCCAGGGCTGGCGGCGGAGGGGGCACGTCGGCGGCGTCGGCGGCTGGCGCCGACGGCGGTATGGCGGCCGGCGCGTCGGTCACGGTACCCCGTCCCCGCTGCCCGTGATGTCCCGGCGAGCGGCGGCCGGAGCGCCCCGGGGCGGAGCCGTCCGAATGGTCCCCGGCTCTCCCGTACCGAGCAGGAGGGTTGATCGAACGGGCACCTTTCAATCACGCGGATTGAGCGAACTTAGGTTAGGCTGCGGGCCATGTGTGGAATCGTGGGGTACGCCGGCGCCAGGCCGGCGCTCGGCATCGTGCTGGACGGACTGCGGCGGCTGGAGTACCGCGGCTACGACTCGGCGGGTGTCGCGGTCGTCTGCGACGGCGACCTGCTGACCGAGAAGAAGGCCGGCAAGCTGGCCAACCTGGAGAAGGCGCTGGCCGAGCGCTCGGCGGGCGACCCCGCCTCCTGCGCGGCCGGCCCGGCCCGCGGCATCGGCGACGGCGCCACCGGGATCGGGCACACCCGCTGGGCGACCCACGGCGCCCCCACCGACCGCAACGCCCACCCGCACCAGGCCCGGGACGGCCGGGTCGCCGTCATCCACAACGGCATCATCGAGAACTTCGCCAGGCTCCGCGCCGAGCTGGAGGCCGAGGGCGTCGAGTTCACCAGCGACACCGACACCGAGTGCGCCGCGCACCTGCTCGCCGGTGAGCTGGCCCGGCTGCGCTCCGCCGGCGGGGCCGACGGGCCGGCGCTGCTGGCCACCGCGATGCGGCACGTCTGCCAGCGGCTGGAGGGCGCCTTCACCCTGCTCGCCGTCGACTCGGCGGTCCCCGGCGCGGTGATCGGGGCCCGGCGCAACTCGCCGCTGGTGGTCGGGCGCGGCGTCGGGGAGAACTTCCTCGCCAGCGACGTCTCCGCGTTCATCGAGCACACCCGCGAGGCCGTCGAGCTGGGCCAGGACCAGGTCGTACTGATCACCGCCGACGCCATCGAGATCACCGACTTCGACGGCCAGCCCGCCGCCGGCAGGGACTTCCACATCGACTGGGACGCCTCGGCCGCCGAGAAGGGCGGCTACGACAACTTCATGCTCAAGGAGATCGCCGACCAGCCGCAGGCGATCGCGGACACCCTGCTCGGCCGGCTCACCGAGACCGGCGAGATCACCCTCGACGAGGTCCGCCTGACCGACCAGGACCTGCGCGACGTCGACAAGGTGTTCATCGTCGCCTGCGGCACCTCGTACAACTCCGGCATGGTCGCCAAGTACGCCATCGAGCACTGGACCCGGATTCCCTGCGAGGTCGAGCTGGCCAGCGAGTTCCGCTACCGCGATCCGGTCCTCGACCGCTCCACGCTGGTGGTGGCGATCTCCCAGTCCGGCGAGACGATGGACACCCTGATGGCGCTGCGGCACGCGAAGCAGCAGAAGGCGCGGGTCCTCGCCATCTGCAACACCAACGGCTCCACCATTCCGCGCGAGTCCGACGCGGTCCTCTACACCCACGGCGGCCCCGAGGTGGCGGTCGCCTCGACCAAGGCGTTCCTGACCCAGCTGGTGGCCTGCTACCTGATCGGCCTGCACCTGGCCCACGTGCGCGGCATCAAGTACGCCGACGAGGTCGGCGCCGTGGTGGCCCAGCTCCAGGAGATGCCGGACAAGCTCCGTACGCTGCTGGCCGGCATAGAGCCGGTCCGGGAGCTGGCCCGCGAGCTGAAGTCGGCGCCGACCGTGCTGTTCATCGGCCGGCACGTGGGCTTCCCGGTCGCCCTGGAGGGGGCGCTCAAGCTCAAGGAGCTGGCGTACATGCACGCCGAGGGGTTCGCGGCCGGCGAGCTGAAGCACGGCCCGATCGCGCTGATCGACCAGGGCACCCCGGTGGTCTGCGTGGTTCCCTCCCCGGCCGGCCGGGGCATGCTGCACGACAAGATCGTCTCCAACATCCAGGAGGTCCGGGCCCGGGGCGCCCGGACCATCGTGATCGCCGAGGAGGGCGACGAGGCGGTCGTGCCCTACGCCGACCACCTGATCTACGTGCCGCGTACGCCGACGCTGCTGGCCCCGCTGGTGACCACCGTGCCGTTGCAGGTGCTCGCCTGCGAGATCGCCAGCGCCCGGGGGCACGACGTCGACCAGCCCCGCAACCTGGCCAAGTCGGTAACCGTGGAGTGAGCCGGTCACCTGGGCGGTGGCCGGTCGCCCCACCCGGCAGGGCCGTTAGGGTGAGGTGGTGATCGTCGCAGTGGGCATCGATGTGGTCCTGGTCGATCGGTTCGCCCGGGCGCTCGCCCGTACGCCGTTGCTCGCCGACCGGCTCTTCACCGAGGCCGAGCGGGTCACCACGTCGGGCAACCCCCGCTCCGTCGAGTCGCTCGCGGCCCGGTTCGCGGCGAAGGAGGCGGTGGCCAAGGCGCTCGGCGCACCGGCCGGGCTGAGCTGGTACGACTGCGAGGTCGTCGCCGACCCCGACGGCCGGCCCTGGCTGACCGTCTCCGGCACGGTCGCCGCCGTGGCCACCGAGCGCGGGGTGCAGCGGTGGCACCTGTCGTTGTCGCACGACGGCGGTATCGCCTCGGCGATGGTGGTGGCGGAGCGGTGAGGCAGGTCTGGCGGGTCGCCGACGTACGGGCGGCGGAGCGGGCCCTGCTGGGCACGCTGCCGCCGGACACGCTGATGCTGCGGGCGGCCGGTGGACTGGCCGCCCACTGCGCCCGGCTGCTCGCCGGCTCCGGCGGCGTGTACGGCGCCCGGGTGCTGCTCCTCGTCGGCTCCGGCGACAACGGCGGCGACGCCCTGTACGCCGGTGCCCGGCTGGCCGGCCGGGGTGCCGCCGTCACCGCCCTGCTGCTCACCCCCGAGCGGGCGCACCCGGGCGGGCTGGAGGCGCTCCGCTCGGCCGGCGGGCGGATCGGGCAGCGCCTGCCGGACCGGGCCGACCTGGTGCTGGACGGCATCGTCGGGATCGGCGGCTCGGGCGGGCTACGCGAGCCGGCCGCCCGGATCGTGTCGGAGCTGCCCCGGCTGCGCGCCCGCACCGGGGACCGGCCGCCGGTGGTCGCCGTCGACGTGCCGAGCGGGGTGGCGGTGGACACCGGGGACGTACCCCGCGCCGACGGCCTGCCCACGGCGGTGAGCGCGGACCTGACGGTCACCTTCGGCTGCCTGAAGCCGGCGCTGGTGGTCGGCCCGGCAGCCGCCCGGGCCGGTCGGGTCGAGCTGGTCGACATCGGCCTGCGACCGTGGCTGCGGGGCACCCCGGCGCTCGGCGTACCCGAGTGGTCGGACATCGTCGACTGGTGGCCGAGGCCGGGGCCCGAGGCGGAGAAGTACACCCGCGGAGTGGTGGGACTGGCCACCGGTTCGGCGACGTACCCGGGTGCCGCGGTGCTCTCGGTGGGTGGCGCGCTCGCCGGCCCGACCGGCATGGTCCGGTACGCCGGCGGCGCCCGCGCCGAGGTGCTGCGCCAGCACCCGTCCGTGGTCGCCACCGACCGGGTCGCCGACGCGGGCCGGGTGCAGGCCTGGGTCTGCGGTTCGGGGCTCGGCACCGGCGAGTCGGCGGCCACCGAGCTGCGCTGCGTGCTCGCCGCGCCGGTACCGGTCGTGCTGGACGCCGACGCGCTCACCCTGCTGGTGGACGGGTCGATGGCGGAACGGCTGCGGGAGCGGGCCGCGCCGATCGTGATCACCCCGCACGACCGGGAGTTCGCCCGGCTCGCCGGAGAGCCGCCGGGCGCGGACCGGGTCGGTGCGGCGCTGCGGCTGGCCACCTGGATGAACGCGGTGGTGCTGCTGAAGGGGGACCGGACGGTCGTCGCCACCCCGGACGGCCGGGCGACGGCGAACCCGACCGGCACCGCGGCGCTGGCCACCGGCGGTACCGGCGACGTGCTGGCCGGACTGCTCGGTTCGCTGCTCGCCGCCGGGCTGCCCGCGGACCGGGCCGCGGTCGCGGCGGCGTACCTGCACGGGCTGGCCGGCCGGGAGGCGGCCCGGCACGGCCCGGTGACCGCCCCCGACGTGGCGGCCGCGCTCCGCCCGGTGCTGGCGGAACTGCCCCGGTAGCGGGCCGCCTCGATCAACCGGGAAAGTAGGCTGGGGCGCATGTGGCAGGCCGAGGCACGCGTCGACCTCGACGCGATCCGCGAGAACGTGGCCCGGCTGCGCGCCGGGACCAGCGCCGAGCTGATGGCGGTGGTGAAGGGCGACGGGTACGGCCACGGCATGCTGCCCGCCGCCACGGCGGCGCTCGACGCCGGCGCCGACTGGCTGGGGGTCTGCACCCTCGACGAGGCGCTGAACCTGCGCCGGGCCGGCCTCACCGCCCCCGTGCTGGCCTGGCTGCTCGCCCCCGGGCTGCCCCTGCACGAGGGGGTGGCGGCCGACGTCGACCTGGCCGCGGCGACGGTGGGGCAGCTCGCCGAGCTGGCCGCCGCCGGCGAGCGCGCCGGGCGGGCGACCCGGACCCACCTCAAGATCGATACTGGCCTCTCCCGGGGCGGCGCGACGATCGACGACTGGCCCGACCTGCTGGAGGCGGCCGCGAAGGCGCAGGCCGACGGGGTGATCGAGGTGGTCGGAGTGTGGAGCCACTTCGTGCACGCCGACTCCCCGGGCCACCCCACCACCGACCGCCAGTTGGCGGTCTTCCACGAGGCGCTGGCGATGACCGAGCGCTCCGGCCTGCGCCCGCGCCACCGCCACCTGGCCAACTCGGCGGCGACCCTGACCCGGCCCGACACCCACTTCGACCTGGTCCGGCCGGGCATCGCGATCTACGGGCTGTCACCGGTGGCCGGCGAGCGATTCGGGCTGCGGCCGGCGATGACCGCCCGGGCCCGGGTCGTCCTGACCAAACGGGTACCGGCCGACACCGGGGTCTCGTACGGGCACACGTACCGGACCGAGCGGGAGACCACGCTGGCGGTGGTGCCGCTGGGCTACGCCGACGGGGTGCCGAGGCACGCCTCCAACGTCGGCCCGGTGCTGCTCGGCGGGCGGGTACGGACCATCGCCGGCCGGGTCTGCATGGACCAGATCGTGCTGGACTGCGGCGACGACCCGGTGGCGGCGGGGGACGTGGCGACGCTCTTCGGCAGCGGCGCCGACGGCGAACCGACCGCCGACGACTGGGCCGCCGCGATCGACACGATCAACTACGAGATCGTCACCCGGTTCGGCAGCGCCCGGGTGCCCCGGGTCTACGACGGGCAGGTGCCGTGACGGCCGATCGGAAGGTGACTGCGGCGCGGGTACCGGCCCAGCGCCAGCTCGCCCGCCGGCTGCCCGCCCGGTCGGCGCTGCTCCGGGCGGCCGGCATCATCGGCGCGGCGGCGGGGGTCGCGGCGGCCGGGATCGCCGCCGGGGTGGCCGCCGAGCGCGCCGTGGTACGCCGCACCAAGGGCGTGCCCGGCGACCGGTACGCGGACGAGAAGTTCGGCGAGCTGCCGTACGACGAGGCGTGCGTGATCGAGATTTCCGACGGTACGGACATCCACCTGGAGCTGGTCGGGCCGCCGCCCGCACCGGACCGGCCGACGCTGGTCTTCGTACACGGCTTCTGCCTGGACATGGGGACCTTCCACTTCCAGCGGAAGGTGCTCACCGGGCGCGGCGAGGACCGGATGGTCTTCTACGACCAGCCGGGGCACGGCCGGTCCGGCCGGCTGGAGTCGGGGGAGTACCGGCTGTCGGCACTCGCCGAGACGCTGCGCGCGGTCATCGACCGGGCGGCACCGACCGGCCCGCTGGTGCTGGTCGGTCACTCCATGGGCGGGATGACCATCATGGCGTTCGCCGAGCGCTACCCCGAGCTGTACGCGGAGCGGGTGGCCGGCACGGTGCTGATGGCCACCTCGGGCGGACTGGTGGCGGAGACGAGGTTCGGGCTGCCGGCGATCGTCTCCAAGGCCGGCGTACCGCTGCTGCCGGTGGTCGACAACGCCACCCGGCTGACCGGCACGATGATCGACCGGGCCCGCCGGGCGTCGGCCAACCTGGCCTGGCTGCTCACCCGGCGGTATGGCTTCGGCAGCCCCGCCCCGAGCCCGGCGCTGGTCTCGTACGTGGAGCTGATGAACTCGCGCACCTCGACCGAGACGGTGGCCCGCTACCTGCGCACGATCTACACCCACGCCCGGTTCCCGGCGCTCGCCGCGCTGCGGGGCACCCCCACGCTCGTCATCGTCGGCGAACGCGACATGATCACGCCGGTGACCCACTCCGAGGAGATCCTGCGCCGCCTGCCCGAGGCCGAGTACGTCAAGGTGCCGGACAGCGGGCACGTGGTGATGCTCGAACACGCCGACGAGGTGAACGAGGCACTGCTGAACTTCCTCGATAGGTTGCCCCGGTGAACGAACTGCCCACGATCGCCGACACCCAGGACTTCGGGCGGCGCCTCGGTGCCCTGCTGCGCGCCGGTGACCTGCTGGTCCTCACCGGCCCGCTGGGCGCCGGCAAGACCGCGCTGACCCAGGGGATCGCGGCTGGCCTGGGCGTACTCGGCGACGTCACCTCGCCGACCTTCGTGATCGCCCGGGTGCACCGGCCGGACCCGGCCCGGGGCGGGCGGGTGGCGCTGGTGCACGCCGACGCGTACCGGCTGGGGGACGCCGCCGACCCGCGCGCCGAGATCGACGACCTGGACCTGGACGCGTCCCTGGACGACGCGGTCACCGTCGTGGAATGGGGTGAGGGCATGGTGGAGCACCTGGTCGACGCCCACCTGCGGGTCGGCATCGACCGGCGGGACGACGACACCCGGCTGATCGAGCTGGTCCCGGTCGGCGGGGACTGGGCCGACCGGCTCGCCGCGCTGCGCTGACACCGAAAGGCCCTACCGATGACCCTGGATCTTCCGGCCCTGCTGCCCCCGTCCTGGCGGGCGGCGCTGGCGCCGCACCTCGACCCGGCCCGCACCGCCGCGCTGGCCGACTTCGTCGCCGGAGAGTACGCGACGCAGACGGTCTTCCCCCCGCTGGAGGACCTGTTCACCGCCTACCGGCTCTGCCCGCCCGAGAACTGCCGGGTGCTGATCCTCGGCCAGGACCCCTACCACCGGGCGGGGCAGGCGCACGGGCTGAGCTTCAGCGTGCGGGACGGGGTCGCGGTGCCGCCCTCGCTGCGCAACGTCTTCAAGGAGCTGGCCGAGGACCTGGGCGTGCCGCCGTCGCGCAGCGGCAACCTGACCCGTTGGGCGGCGCAGGGCGTACTGCTGCTCAACGCCGTGCTGACCGTCCGGCAGGGCACCCCGCAGTCGCACGCCAACCGGGGCTGGGAGGACTTCACCGACGCGACGATCCGGGCCCTCGACGCGCGCTCCGAGCGGGTGGTCTTCCTGCTCTGGGGCGGGTACGCCCGGAAGAAGGCCGTGCTGGTGACCAACCCGGCGCACGTGGTGCTGGAGGCCGGGCATCCGAGCCCGATGAATCCGCGCGGGTTCCTCGGCAGTCGCCCGTTCAGCGCCGCGAACAAGGCCCTGGCCGACGCCGGGCTGCCGACGATTGAGTGGGACCTGTCAGCCGGCTGACGCCGCACCGGAGCGCGCGGCGGCGTACCGGGTGCGGTGGCGGCGCAGGAGTTCCGCCGTCGCCGGCTCGGTGACCTCCACCAGCGCCAGCGGCACCACCCGGTAGCCCCGGTCCCCGCGGGCGGACCTCGATCGCCGGGGGTGGCTCGTCGCACATGGTGGCCCGGATCACGCCGCCGATGACGCGCCACCGGTGCTCCCCGGGGTCCCGTGGATGGGTCCGGAGATGACCGAACTCCTGCCACGCCGGATGCCACCGCTGGGCGTGGTGGCGGTCCAGCCAGTCGGCGAACCGGTCCGCGTCGCCCCACGCCACGGCGATCTCCACGTCCTCCGCCGGCAGCGGCGCGCCCTGGAGCAGGGCGGCGGTGGTGCCGGTCAGCACGTACGGCAGGTCGCCGAGCCGTCCCATGATCCGGTCGAGCCCGAGGTGGTGGATGTGCTCGTCGATCGGCCGGTCGCGCAACTCGTCGATCCGCGCGTCGAGGTGCGCGTCGAGTGGCTCGACGCCGACGGTGAGCTGGAGGCCGAGCGCGGCGAAAAGCCGCACCAGCATCGGGACGCTCGGCGCGCGGGTGCCCTGCTCGATCCGGGCGATCGTCGACTGGTTGATCCCGGAGCGCTCGGCCAGGGCGTGCTGGCTGAGGTCGCGCAGCTCACGCTGTCGTCGCAGCGTCGAGCCGAGCAGCGCGCCGAGGTGGCTGTCGGGCATCCTCCGAGCATGCGGACATCGGGCGGGTGCCGGGCCGCTGGGTCATGAACACGACTCACGGGGTGGCCGGACAGTAGATATCCGATCGAGCGTGATGCCTCCGGGGCATAAATATGCCTCAGAGGCATCACGGGAAATCGCGTAGTTGGTTCCCGTCGGGTCGGGACCGGGCCGGGTCGCGGCAGGGGGTGATCGGCGCCCGGTTAGGGTGCCTATGTGCTCGTACTCGTGGTGGACTCGTCGACCCCGGCGGTGACGGCGGCGCTGGCGGAGGTCACCGCCGAGACCGTGCTGCCGCGTGCCGAGCGGAGCGTGGTGGACGCGCGCGCCCATGGTGAGCTGCTCGCGCCCCAGATCACCCAGGTGTTGACCGAGGCCGGCGCGCGGCCGGCGGACCTGGGGGCGATCGTCGCCGGCGTCGGCCCCGGGCCGTTCACCGGGCTGCGGGTCGGCCTGGTCACCGCCGCCAGCATGGGGCAGGTGCTCGGCATTCCGACGTACGGCGTCTGTTCGCTGGATGCCCTCGGTCACGCCGCCACCCGCCCGGCGGAGGTCGGGCCGGTGCTGGCCGCCACCGACGCCCGGCGGCGGGAGATCTACTGGGCGGTCTACGACGCGGCCGGCGCGCGACTGGTCGACCCGGGGGTGGACGCTCCGGCCGTCGTGGCCGAGCGGGCCCGCGAGCGGGGCGTCCGGGTCGCGGTGGGAGAGGGGGCCCGGCGCTACGCGGACGTCCTCGGCCTGCCACCGGGCACCGGACCGGACTACCCGCCGCCGTACGCCCTGGCGGAGCTGGCCGCCGCGCGGATCCGGGCCGGCGCCCCCGGCGACCGGCTGACCCCGCTCTACCTGCGCCGGCCGGACGCGGTGGCGGCGGCGGGCCGCAAGCCGGTACTCCAGTGAGACCGGCGCTGCCGTGACACTCGCCCGATTCCGCTGGTGGCACATCGAGGAGGCGCTGCCGATCGAGGCCGACCTCTTCGGGGCCGAGCGCTGGTCGGCGGCGATGTTCTGGAACGAGCTGGCGAGCGGGCACCACTACCTCGCGGCGCTCGACGACGGCACCGGTGCGCTGGTCGGGTACGCGGGACTCGCCGTCGCGCCGCCGGACGAGGCCTGGGTGCAGAACGTGGCGGTCCGGCGGGACCGGCAGCGCGGCGGCATCGGGCGGGCCCTCGTCACCGAACTGCTCGCCGAGGCGACCCGGCGCGGCGTGCGGAGCGTGCTGCTGGAGGTGGCGGTCGACAACGCGCCGGCCCAGCGCCTCTACGCGACGTACGGCTTCGAACCGGTCGGGGTGCGCCGGGGCTACTACCAACCGACCAACACCGACGCGCTGGTCATGCGCGCCGAGCTGGCACAGAACAGGTAAGAGATGGCTGACGAACCCCTGATCCTCGGCATCGAGACGTCCTGCGACGAGACCGGCGTCGGGATCGTCCGCGGGCACACCCTGCTCGCCGACGCGCTCGCGTCCAGTGTGGAGGAACACGCCCGGTTCGGCGGGGTGGTGCCGGAGGTGGCCAGCCGGGCCCACCTGGAGGCGATCGTCCCGACCATGCGCCGGGCGCTGGACACCGCCGGGGTGACCCTCGCCGACGTCGACGCGATCGCGGTGACCGCCGGTCCCGGACTGGCCGGTGCGCTGCTGGTCGGGGTGGCTGCCGCCAAGGGCTACGCGCTGGCCGCCGAGAAACCCGTGTACGGCGTGAACCACCTGGCCGCGCACGTCGCGGTGGACACCCTGGAGCACGGCCCGCTGCCGGAACCGGCGGTGGCGCTGCTGGTCTCCGGCGGGCACTCCTCGCTGCTGCTGGTGGACAACCTGGCGACCGGCGTCACCCCGCTGGGCGCCACCATCGACGACGCCGCCGGGGAGGCGTTCGACAAGGTGGCCCGGCTGCTCGGGCTGCCCTTCCCGGGCGGCCCGCCGATCGACCGGGAGGCCCGCAACGGCGCGGCGGACGCGATCGCCTTTCCACGCGGCCTGACCGCCCCGAAGGACCTCGCCGCACACCGCTTCGACTTCTCCTTCTCCGGGCTGAAGACCGCGGTGGCCCGCTGGGTCGAGGCACGGCAGCGGGCCGGTGAGCCGGTGCCGGTCCCGGACGTGGCCGCCTCGTTCCAGGAGGCGGTCTGCGACGTGCTGACCACCAAGGCGATCCGGGCGTGCCGGGACCGGGGCGTCGAGACGCTGGTGCTCGGCGGCGGGGTGGCGGCGAACTCCCGGCTGCGCGCGCTCGCCGAGGAGCGGGCGGCCAGGTACGGCATCCGGGTCCGGGTGCCCCGGCCGAAGCTCTGCACCGACAACGGCGCGATGGTGGCGGCGCTCGGCTCGCACCTGGTCGCGGCCGGGGTGGCGCCCAGCCGGCTGGACCTGCCCGCCGATTCCGCCATGCCACTGACGACCGTCAGCGTGTAGTGTTCCGGCGGCACCGCGGACGGCGGGAGGAGAGATGACCGACGTGATCGTGCGGATGTGGGAGGTACGGGCGGAGCCCGCCCGGTTCGCCGAGCTGATCTCGTGGGTCTGCGACACGGCACTGCCCGAGGTCGAGCACAACCCGCTGCACATCACCAGCGAGGTCTTCTCCTCCACCGACAACCGGGTGGTGGTCATCTCCAAGTGGCGCGGCAGCCCCCTGCCGCTGCCCGACCCACCCACCCGACTGGTCGCCCGGCCCCCGCACTCCTGGGACTTCGCCCAGGTCGACCGCTGACCTGACTCCGACGCCGGGGAAAACCGGTGGTGATCGTGGTGATCGGCCCCATACCGTTCCCGCGATGCGGTCCCTTCCAGTACCCGATCCTGGCGTGGCGGATCAGCGGTCGGCGACCAGATTCCTGCTGTGGCACGCCGCGCGGATCTGGCCGACCCTCGCCGCGGGAATGGCGCTGGCCGTGGTCTCCTACGGCGGCCAGTCGCTGATGCCGGCGGTACTCGGCAAGGCGATCGACGCCGGGGTCACCACCAGGGACCCGGCCGACCTGCTGCGCTGGGGACTGGTCCTGCTCGGGCTCGGCGCCTTCCAGGCGGTCGCCGGGGTGATCCGGCACCGGTTCGCCACCTTCAACTGGCTGGCCGGCGCCTACCGGACGGTCCAGCTCACCGTCGACGCGGCCAACCGGCTCGGTGCGACCCTGCCGAAGCGGCTCGCGACCGGCGAGGTGGTCAGCATCGGCACCGCCGACATCAACCACATCGGCAGTGCCCTGGACATCCTCTCCCGGGGCACCGGGTCGCTCGTCGCGGTCGCCGCCATCACCGCGATCCTGCTCGCCACTTCCGTGCCGCTCGGCCTGGTCGTGGTGCTCGGCGTGCCGGTGCTGATGGCGGTCGTCGCCCTCCTCATCCGCCCGCTGCACCGGCGGCAGGAGACCTACCGCGACCAGATCGCCGGACTGACCACCCGGGCCAGCGACATCGTGACCGGGCTGCGGGTACTGCGCGGGGTCGGCGGCGAGGCGGTCTTCTCGGCGCGCTACCGGGCCGAGTCGCAACGGCTGCGGCACACCGGGGTACGGGTGGCCCGGGTGGAGGCCCTGCTGGAGGCGACCCAGGTGCTGATGCCCGGCATCTTCCTGGTGCTGGTGATCTGGCTCGGCGCCCGGTTCGCGCTGCGCGGCGAGATCACCGTCGGGCAGCTCGTCTCCTTCTACGGCTACACGGTCTTCCTGATCTCCCCGCTGCGGGTCCTGACCGAGGTGATCGACCGGATCACCCGGGGGCACGTCTCCGCCCGTCGGGTGGTCGCCATGCTCCGCATCGCGCCGGAGCTGACCGAGCCGACCCACCCGGCCCGGGTGCCCGAGGCCGGCGGGGTGCTGGTCGACGTCGCCTCCGGGCTGAGCGTACGGCCGGGTCGGCTGACCGGGCTGGCCGCCGCCGTACCGGCCGACGCCGTCGCCATCGCCGACCGCCTCGGCCGGTACGCCGACAGTGAGGCGACGCTGGCCGGCGTACCGCTGCGGGACCTGCCACTGGCGACGGTCCGGCGGCGGATCCTGGTGGCCGACAACGACGCGCGGCTCTTCTCCGGCCCGCTGCGGGCGGAGCTGGACCCGCACGGCCGGGCCGACGACGCGGCGGTCGAGGCGGCCCTGCTGGCGGCGAGCGCCACCGACATCGTCGAGGCGCTGCCGGAAGGGCTGGCCGGGCGGGTCGCCGAGCGGGGTCGGGAGTTCTCCGGCGGCCAGCAGCAGCGGCTGCGACTGGTCCGGGCGCTGGTGGCCGACCCGGAGATCCTGATCCTGGTCGAGCCGACCAGCGCGGTGGACGCGCACACCGAGGCGCGGATCGCCGAGCGGCTCGGCCCGGCGCGCGACGGCCGGACCACCCTGGTCTGCACCACCAGCCCGCTGGTGCTGGACCGGGCCGACCACGTGGTCTTCGTCGAGGACGGCAAGGTGGTCGCCGAGGGCCGGCACCGCGAGTTGCTCGACACGGAACCGCGCTACGCCGCCACGGTCACCCGGGCGGAGGACTGATGGCAGGGGAGCGAACATGAACGCCGCGTTGCCGGTCGCGGACGCCACCGCGGTCCGGCGGTACGCCCGCAGCCTGATCCGTCGGCATCCCCGGCCGCTGGCCACGGTGCTCGGCCTGCACGCGCTGGTCGCGGTCACCGGGCTGGCCGCGCCGCGGCTGCTCGGCGACCTGGTCGAGGGGATCTCCCGGGGCACCTCGACGGTCACCGTCGACCGGATCGCCCTGGCGATCGGCGGATTCGTGGTGGCGCAGGCGGTGCTGATGCGCTTCGCCCACCTCGCCTCGGCGCGGCTCGGCGAACGGGTGCTGGCCGAGCTGCGTGAGGAGTTCGTCGACCGGATCCTGGCCATCCCGCTCTCCACGGTGGAGCGGGCCGGGACCGGGGACCTGCTCACCCGGACCACCCGGGACGTCGCCGCGCTGGCCAAGTCGGTCCGGTTCGCCGTACCGGAGATGCTGATCGCGGTGGTGACCGCGTTCTTCATCGTCGGCGCGGTGCTGCTGACCGATCCGCTGCTGATCCTGCCCGGCCTGGTCGCGGCGCCGGTGCTCGTGCTCTCCACCCGCTGGTACCTGCGCCGGGCGACCGCCGGCTATCTGGCCGAAAGTGCCGCCTACTCGGACATCACCGACGGGATCAGCGAGACCGTCGACGGGTCGCGGACCACCGAGGCGCTCGGCCAACAGGCGCGCCGCCGGGCCCGCACCGACGCCGACATCGCCCGGTCGTACCGGGCGGAGCGGTACACGATGTTCCTGCGGACGGTGTACTTCCCGATCGCCGAGACCGGGTACGTGCTGCCGGTGGTGGCGACGGTGGTCGTCGGCGGCTGGTGCTACCTCCAGGGCTGGGTGGGCCTCGGCGAGGTCACCGCCGCCACCCTCTACGTGCAGCAGTTGATGGACCCGATCGACCGGCTGCTCTCCTGGATGGACGAGGTGCAGGTCGGCGGGGCGTCGATGGCCCGGCTGCTCGGGGTGGCCCGGTCCCCGCTGGACGGGGTGCGGGCCGGGGCGAGCGCGGACCACCCGGCCGACCAGCGGCTGGCCGCGCGGGACGTCCGGTACGCCTACCAGCCGGGGCGGGACGTGCTGCACGGGGTCGACCTGGAACTGGCGCCGGGGGAGCGGCTGGCCATGGTCGGCCCGTCCGGCGCCGGCAAGTCCACCCTGGGCCGGCTGCTGGCCGGCATCCACCGGCCCCGGGCCGGGTCGGTCACCGTGGGCGGCGTCGCGCTCGCCGACCTGCCCCTGGCGCAGCTGCGCACCGAGGTCGCGCTGGTCACTCAGGAGCACCACGTCTTCATCGGTACGCTGCGCGACAACCTCACGATGGTGCGGCCGGACGCCACCGACGAGCGGGTACGGGAGGCGCTCGCCGCCGTCGACGCGCTGGACTGGGCGGAGCAGTTGCCGGACGGCCTGGAGACGGTGGTGGGCTCGGGCGGGCATCCGCTGCAGGCCGCCCAGGCCCAGCAGCTCGCGCTCGCCCGGCTGGTCCTGGCCGATCCGCACACGCTGGTGCTGGACGAGGCGACCTCGCTGCTCGACCCCCGGGCTGCCCGGCACCTGGAGCGGTCGTTGGCCGCGGTGCTGCGCGGCCGTACCGTCATCGCGATCGCGCACCGGTTGCACTCCGCGCACGACGCCGACCGGGTGGCGGTGGTGGAGGACGGCCGGATCACCGAGCTGGGTCCGCACGCCGAGCTGGTCGCCTCGGGCGGCTCGTACGCGGCGCTGTGGCGCTCCTGGCACGGTGACCGGGACTGAACCGGTTGCAAAGGAGTCTTTGCAAGGATAGCTTTGCCAACATGTCCGGTGATGAGGTACGACTCGATCCGACGTCGCTGCGCGGCATCGCCCACCCGCTGCGGGTCCGGATGCTCAACCTGCTCCGCGAGGACGGTCCCGCCACCGCCACGCTGCTCGCCCAGCGGCTCGGCCAGTCCACCGGCGCCACCAGCTACCACCTGCGGCAACTCGCCCAGTACGGCTTCGTGGCCGAGGAGACCGGGCGCGGATCCGGCCGCGAACGGTGGTGGCGGGCCGCCCACCGGAACACCGTCTTCGAGGGCGAGATCCGCCGGCAGGTGCCGGCCGAGGCCGACACCTACCTGCGGGCCGTCGCGTCGACGTACGCCGAGCGGGTCGACCGCTGGCTGAACGAACTGCCCGCCCTGCCCGAGGAGTGGCGGGCCTCCTCCACCCTCAGCAACTGGCGCCTCCGGTTGACCTCCGCAGAGGCGCGGGAGTTCCACGACGCGCTGCACGAGCTGCTCGGCCGGTACCGGCGCGACGATCCCGACGCGCCGGCGCCCGGTGACGCCGAGTCCTACGTGGTGCAGGCCCAGCTCATGCCGTTCCTCCGGCGGAGCGGGTCCGATGGCTGACCGCCGGCCGCTGGTCGGGCTGCTGACCGCCGAGGTGGTCTCCCTGGTCGGCAGCCGGATGAGCATGGTCGCGCTGCCCTGGTTCACCCTCGTCGTCACCGGCAGCGCGGCGAAGACCGGCGTCGTGGCGTTCGCCGAGATGCTGCCGTACGTGCTGGCCTGCGCCCTCGGCGGGCCGCTGATCGACCGGATCGGCGCCCGGCGCACCAGCATCCTCGCCGACCTCGGCAGCGCGGTCGCGGTCGCGGCCGTACCGCTGCTGCACCTGACCGACCGGCTCGGCTTCGGTACGCTCCTCGGCCTGGTCGCCGTCGCCGGGCTGCTGCGCGGGTTCAGCGACACCGCCAAGCGGCTGCTGTTCCGGGAGGCGGTCGAGGCGGCGGGCACCCCGATGGCCCGCGCCACGAGCGTCCACGACGGACTTGCGCGGCTCGCCTCGCTGCTCGGCGCCCCGCTGGCCGGTGTGCTCATCGCCGCCCTCGACGCCCCGCTGGTGCTGCTCTTCGACGCGGCGACCTTCGCCGTCGGGGCGGCGCTGGTGGTGTTCCTCGTACCCGCCGGGAGGTTCGCCGGCACCGAGCCGGCGCCGTCGGAGGCGGACCAGCCCTATCTGGTGGCGCTCCGGGCCGGCCTGCGCTACCTGCGCCACGACCGGCTCGTGCACGGCATCCTGCTGCTGCTCCTCGTGACCAACCTGGCCGACGCCGCCTACACCGCGGTCTTCGCGCCGGTCTGGGCGGCCGAGATCGTCGGGTCCCCGGTCGCGCTCGGCCTGCTCTCCGCCGCCTTCGCGACCGGCGCCGTGCTGGGCAACGCGGTCTTCACCGTCGTGGCGCCCCGGGTGCCGCGGTTCGCGGTCTTCGCGGTCGGCTTCCTGATCGCCGGGGCGCCCCGCTTCGTGGCGCTCGCCGTGGCGGACCGGCTCTGGGTCGTCTACCTGGTCGCCTTCGTGGCCGGGGTGTCGGTCGCCGGGGTCAACCCGATCCTCAGCGCGGTCTCCTACGAACGGGTCCCCGAGCGGCTCCAGGCCCGGGTGCTCGGGCTGACCCACGCGGCCGCCTGGGCCGGGATCCCCCTCGGCGGCCTGCTCGGCGGGCTCGCCGTACAGCGGTTGGGGCTGCCGGCCGCCTGCCTGCTCTTCGGATCCGCGTACCTGGTGGTGACGCTGCTGCCGTTCGTCATGCCCGTCTGGCGCGAACTGGACCGGCGGCCGGCACCGGACCCTGACCCCGTACGGCGCCGATCACCAGGTCGATGCGCTCCTGCGAGGTCTCCGAGCGCTGGTACTCGGGGCGGGTGAGCACCCCGCCCAGCACCGGTACCGGGTTGCGGTGGACCGCCGGGCTGTCCGAGGTGACCAGGGCGGTGAAGTGGAACTCGTCGGCGCCGGTCTCCGCGACCACCCGGGAGATGGTGCGCTCGTTGATCCCGCCCCCGGGCATGACCACGATCCGGCCGCCGGCCCTGCGGACCAGTTCGGCGATGAGCGGCGCACCGGCCAGCGCGTTGTTCTCCTGACCGGAGGTGAGCACCCGGTGCACGCCCAGCTCGACCAACCGCTCCAACGCCTCGAACGGCCGCCGGACCATGTCGAACGCCCGGTGGAAGGTGATGCTGGTCCCGCCCGCCGCCCCGATCAGCCGGCGCGCGGTCGGTACGTCCACGTCGCCGGCGGGGGTCAGCGCGCCGATCACGATGCCGTGCGCGCCGGCCGCCACCGCCGCCTCGACGTCGCGCACCATCGCGTCGACCTCCAGCGGCGAGTAGATGAAGTCACCGCCCCGGGGCCGCACGATGACGTGCACCCGGATCCGGCTCACGCTGCGCAGGGCCACCTCGATGGTGCCGATGCTCGGGGTCAGTCCGCCGTCGAACAGCGCCGCGCACAGCTCCACCCGGTCGGCGCCGGCCCGTTCCGCGGCCAGCACCCCCTCGACGCTGTCGACGCAGATCTCGAACGTGGTCATCCTGTTCTCTCTCCTGTTCGGCAGGGTGGGCAGGGTGGGCGGGGCGGGCGGGGCGGGCGGTGCCGGCCGGTCAGGTCGCGTCGAGGGGGTCGGCGAGCAGTTGCTCGAAGGCCAGCTCGGCCGCGCCGATGAGTGCCGCGTCCTCGCCGAGCTGCGGGGTACGCAGCCGTACCTGCTCCCGGGAGGCGGGCAACGCCATCGAGTTGAGCCGGCTGCGTACCCGGGCCGCCGCGGCGAGGTAGACCTCCCGGAGCGTGCCGCCGAAGATGACCACCCCCGGGTTGAGGATGTTCACCAGGTTGGCCACGCCGAAGCCGAGCCAGTCGCCGATCTGCCGCACCGCGGCCTGGGCGTTGGCGTCCCCCCGTGAGGCCGCGTCGATCACCCGCAACGCGGCGTCCCGACCGGTGTCCTCGCCCGCACCGGCCGACTCCAGCAGGGCGTACTCGCCGATCTCCGTTTCCCAGCAGCCGTACGACCCGCAGCCGCACGGCCGCCCGCCGGGACGCACCACCATGTGGCCCACCTCGCCGCCGTGGCCGCCCTGCCCGGTCAGTCGCCGGCCGCCGACGATGATCCCCGCGTCGATGCCCACGTCCCGGTGCAGGTAGATCACGTTGTCGTAGCCGGTGGCCGCGCCACGGGCGTGCTCGGCGACCGCGCTCACGTCGGCGGCGTTGCTGACCAGCACCGGGCGGTGCGGAAAGAGCACCTCGCCCAGCGCCTCGCCCAGGGTCCGGTCCACCCGGTCGCCGTCGGGGCGCACCTGCACCGCGCCGTCCCGGCGCCGCAGCCGCCCGCAGACCGCCACGCCGCTGCCGACGTAGACCGAGTCCTCGGCGACCGACTGGTGCATCTCCTTCGCGAAGCCGGCCAGCAGCGGCAACGTGTCCGCCGCCGCCAACCCCGGCGGCCGTTCGCCCTGCCGCCGGTCCAGCACCACACCGCCGAGGCCGATCCGGGCCACCCGCAGCCGGTCCACCTCGATGCTGTAGGCGTACGCGTAGACCCGGGCGGACTCGGGCCGGACGACCAGTGAGGGCCGTCCGGCCCGGCCGGTCTCCCGGGGGGCCCGCTCGCTGACCAGGCCGGCGGCGGCCAGCTCGGCGGTGAGCGCCCCGATGGTGCTGCGGTTGAGCCCGAGCGAGGTGGTCAGCTCGGCCCGCGAGGTGGCGCCGCGCAGGTGTACGTACCGCAGCAGCGCGCCGAGATTCTGCCGGCGAATCTCCTCCTGGCTCGGCCCCGCACGCATGCTGCCCCTTATCGCCTCGCCGGTGACGTCGTCGTCACCGGTCGCGTTGTCGCCGCACCGGCCCGCGTCGCACCGGTCCCTGTCCTCGCCCGCGGTACCGCTATCGGTGGCCGGTCGCGGCGGCCCGCCGTCGGGACAGCGCGTCGACGCTGGCGGCGAGGAGCAGCACCGAACCGGTCACCACGAAGGTGACGCCCGAGGTGTAGCCCAGCAGCCCCATCCCGTTGTCGATGACCGCGATCACCGCGCCGCCCAGCACCGCGTCCACGATCCGGCCCTTGCCACCGAAGAGGCTGGTACCGCCGATGACCGCGGCGCCGACGGCGTAGAGCAGCACCTTGCTGCCGCCGGTGTTGGCGTCGACCGAGGCGGCCCGGCTGGCCGCCACGATGCCGCCGACCGCCGCCATCGAGGAGCAGATCACGAAGACCGAGATGCGGATCCGGTCCACGTCGATGCCGGCCCGGCGGGCCGCCTCCCGGTTGCCGCCGACCGCGTAGACGTGCCGGCCGTACGCGGTCCGCTGAAGCACGAAGGTCCAGACGATCAACAGTACGGCGATGATCGGCACCACGATCGGCACACCCCGCAGCGAGACCAGCAGGGTACGGCTGCGCTCCAGGTTGAGGATGTAGACGGCGGCGCCGAGCAGCACGGCCAGCGTGCCGATCCGGAGCAGCACCACCAGCACCGGCTCGGTCACCAGCCCCCGGGCGGTACGGGTGCGGTAGCGGATGAGCTGCACCGCGGCGTACCCGGCGACGCCGAGCAGGGTCAGCGTCCAGCCCAGCCACGGCGGCATGTTCCGGTTGGCGATCGCGACCAGCACGCTGTCCCGGATGGAGACGTTCGTGCCGCCCTTGATCAGCAGCAGCACGGTGCCCTGGAAGGCGAGGAACGCGGCCAGCGTCACCACGAAGGAGGGGATGCCGACCTTCGCCACCAGGAAGCCGAGCGCCAGCCCGATCACCACACCGGTGACGATCGCGGCGCCGGCCGCGACGTACCAGGGAAAGCCGTGCAGGGTGGCCAGTTGGGCGAGCACCGCGGCGCAGACGCCGCTGGCGAAGCCGGCGGAGAGGTCGATCTCGCCGAGCAGCAGGACGAAGATCAGCCCCATCGCGATCAGCGTCACCGCCGCGCCCTGGGTGAACAGGTTCGCGAAGTTGCCGGCGGTCAGGAAGTTGGGTCGCAGCGCGGCGAAGACCGCGCAGAGCACGATCAGCCCGAAGACGGCGGGCAGGGCGCCCATGTCGCCGCCGAGCACCCGGGCCAGGTAGTCCCGGAAGTGGCTGCCGACCGTGGGCACCGGCGCGGCGGGTACCTCCACCGGCTGCGCCACTGTCGAGGTGGGGGCGCTCATCTGTCGGCTCCTGCGCTCGTGGTCTCGGTGGGTTCGGTGCCGGGCTGGCCGGTGCCGACGGGTTCGCCGGCGCCGTTGCCGTCCTCGACGGTCAGGCCGAGGCCGCCGGTCCGCCCGGCGGTGATCAGCTCGACCACCTGGGCGTGGGTCACGTCGGTGGTCTTGAGCTGGGCGACCATGCGGCCGAGGTAGAGCATCGCGATCTGGTCGGAGACCGCGAAGACGTCGTTCATGTTGTGCGAGATGAGCACGACGGCCAGCCCGTTGTCGGCCAGCCGGCGGACCAGTTCGAGCACCTGGGCGGTCTGTGCGACGCCGAGCGCGGCGGTCGGCTCGTCGAGGATGACCACCCGGCTGTTCCAGAGCACCGCCTTGGCGATGGCGACCGTCTGGCGCTGGCCGCCGGAGAGGCTGGAGACGTGCTGGCGCAACGACTTCACCGTACGGACGGAGAGGCCGGCGAGGGTCTCGGCGGCCATCTGCTCCATGGTCGGCTCGTCGAGTACCAGGCCGCTGCGCTTCTCCCGGCCGAGGAACATGTTCTGCACGATGTCGAGGTTGTCGCAGAGCGCGAGGTCCTGGTAGACGACCTCGATGCCGAGCCCGGCGGCGTCGCGGGGGCCGCTGATCTGCACCGGCCGGCCGTCGAAGAAGATCTCGCCGCCGTCCGTCGGGTAGATGCCGCTGATGCACTTGACCAGCGTGGACTTGCCGGCACCGTTGTCGCCGACGAGCGCGGTCACCTCGCCGGGGGCCACCGAGAGGTCGACGGCACGGAGGACCTGGACGGGACCGAAGCTCTTGTCGATCCCGCGCAGTTCCAGCAGGGGTGTGGCGGACACGTGTGTCTCCTTCGTGGGTGTCCGATCGCGGGTTCCGATCGCGGGTCCGCCTCCAGCGTCCCGACGCGGGTACGCGCCGGGCGCGCCGCCGGGGGGCGGGCCGGGCGCGTACCCGTCGGCGGTGCCGGGCGCCGCCGGTGTGTGTCGCACACCGGCGGCGCGGCGGCGGGCCAGCCGAGCGAGCCGACGGGGAGTGGGTCGGGTCAGCTCACGCCGGCCTGGGTGCAGAGCGCGGCGACGGCGGCCGTGCAGAGTTCTTCCTTGGTGACGTAGCCGTCGGTGACGACGTCCTTGACGTTCTCCTTGTAGATCGCCTTCGGTTCGAGCAGGACCGACGGTACGTCCCGGCCGGTCTGCGGGTCCTTCACCGTCTGGTCGGTGCTCTTCCGCTCGCCCTTGGCCAGCGCGATCGCCAGCTCGGCGGCGGCGTCCGCCTCCTGCTTGACGGCCTTGTAGACGGTCATGCACTGGTCGCCGAGGAGGATGTTCTGCAGGCCCTGCGCGCTCGCGTCCTGGCCGGTCACCGGCACCTTGCCGTTGAGCTTGTTCTTCTTGAGAATCGAGATGGCCGCGTTGCCCAGCGTGTCGTTCGCGGCGAGGACGCCGTCGATGTCGTTGTTGGTCTGGGTCAGCATCTGCTCGAAGATGGTGCTGGCCTGGGCGCCGTTCCACTCCGGCACCCACTGGTCCGGACCCTTGACGTATTCCTTGGCGTCGTACTTGGTCTTCAGGACGCCCTCGTAGCCGTTCTTGAACAGGGTGGCGTTGTTGTCGGTCTCGGCGCCGTTCAGCGTCGCGATCACCGGGTTCTTGACGTTCTTGTCGGTCAGGCACTTGACCAGGCCCTCGCCCTGGAGCTGGCCGACCTTCTCGTTGTCGAAGCTGACGTAGTACTCCGCCGAGCCGCCCAGGGTCAGTCGGTCGTAGTCGATGGTCAGCACGCCCTGGCTCTTGGCCTTGTCCAGCACCGCCTTGCCCGTGCCGGAGTCCAGGTTGACGATCATGAGCACGTTCACGCCGTCGGTCATCATCTGCTCGGCGATCGTCTGGAACTGCGCCTTGTCGTTCTGGGCGTTCTGGATGATCGACTCGACGCCCGCGGCGTCGAAGGCTTCCTTCAGGTACTTGCGGTCCGCGGTTTCCCAGCGGTCGGAGGAGGCGCTGTCCGGGAGGATGACGCCGATCTTCGGCTCCGCGGTCGCACCGCCGCTGCCGGAGTCGTCACCACAGGCGGCGAGGCCACCCGTGGTCAGCAGGCCGACTGTGGCGATGGTGAGGATCCCTCTGCGCATTGCACGGGTCCTTTCGGGGTGGGTGATGTCTCGGGTCGGTTCGTGCGGTGGAACCCGGTGCTTCGGCCGCCGGTCCGATGGGGTGTGGCGACCCCGGCAGCGTACTTTTGTTGTGTCCGGCAACGTATTGCGCGGCGAAGCCGGGACACAAGGGCGCCGAGGTCATGAGTTTGTTGTCGCCAATAACAATTCGGCAACGCGCCCGACATCCGACTTCGACCGTCCATTGTGGCTGCTTGGTGAATCGAGATTGATGCCCTGGAATGCCCTGAAATGCGGGGTAATCGGCGCGAGTCGTCGTCCGGGCGTCCGGCGATCCGGTGTCAGGCGGCGGCGATCGGCGCCGTGACGGCGTCGGTGAGCCGGATCAGGTCGTCCGGCGCCAGTTCGAGCTGGAGCCCGCGCCGGCCGGCCGAGACGTAGACCGTCGGGAAGCGCCCGGCGGAGGCGTCGACCACGGTGGGCAGCCGCCTGCGCTGACCCAGCGGGCTGATCCCGCCCCGGACGTAGCCGGTGGTCCGCTCCGCCAGCGTCCGGTCGGCCAGGGCCGCACGCTTGCCGCCCACCGCCGCCGCCAGCGTCCTGAGGTCCAGCTCGCCGGTGACCGGTACGACCGCCACGGTCAGCGCCCCGTCCACGGCGGCGACCAGCGACTTGAAGACCCGCTCTGGAGGCACCCCGAGGGCGGCGGCCACCTCGGCGCCGTAGTTCGGGGTGTCCGGCGCGACGTCGTACGGGTGCAGCGTGTGCGGTACCCGCTGCCGGGTCAGCAGCGCCGTCGCCGGTGTTCCGTTACCCGCCACAGTGCCGCACCCTACCCCCGGCCCGGCACCGGGTGGCAGAGCAGCACCGTCGGCGCGTCCGCCACCCGGGTGAGCACCAGGCTGAGCGGCCGGGTGCCGGTCAGCCGCAGGTCGCGGCGGAGCCGTTCGGGTTCGAGCGCCGAACCGCGCTTCAGGATCTCCACCCGGCCGATGTCGCGCCCGCGCAGCAGGGTGCGCAACCGCTTCAGCGAGAACGGCAGGGTGTCCACGATCTCCAGACACCGGGCGAACGGCGTGGCCACGGGCGCGTCGGAGTAGACGTACGCGATGTCGGGGTCGGCGAGGCCGCCGCGCACGGTGTCGGCGAACTCGGCGACCAGGTGGGCCCGGACGACCGCCGGGTCGGGGTCGTACAGGTAGCGGCGGAGCGGACCGACCGGGGCGCGGGCGGCGCCGGAGCCGGTGAGTTCGTGCACCGCCGCCCCGGCCAGCACGGTTGCCCGGCGCGGCACCGCCGCCAGCGGGCCGCACCAGAGTGCGGCCTCGACCAGGTCGCCGTCGACGCTCACCCACTCGGCCTCGGCGTCCGCCGGCAGCAGGGCGTGGTCGATGCCCGGGGCGATCTTGAACACCGCCCGCGGGACCCGCCCGGCGAGGTCGAGCAGGAAGTTCCACGGCGGGGAGTAGTCGGCGGGATTGAAGACCCGACGCCCGGTACCGGCCCGCCGTCGCGCCGGATCGCAGAAGACCGCGTCCACCCCGCTGCCGGCCCCGTCGGCGTCGGCCGGGTCGAACCGGGTGGCGTCGGCCAGGCTCACCGTGAACAGGTCCGGCACGCCGACCGCCGCCGCGTTCGCGCCGGCCATCGCCGCGGTGAGCGGGTCGGCCTCCACGCCGTACACCCGGATGCCGGCCCGGGCGGCGGCGATCGCGTCCGCGCCGAGGCCGCAACCGAGGTCGGCCATGGTGCGCACCCCGGCGGCGCGCAACCGGGCGGCGCGGCGGGCGGAGACGACGGCGCGGGTCGCCTGCTCCAGGCCGGCCCGGGTGAAGAACATCCGCGTCGCGGCCGGGCCGAACTTCGGCTCGGCGCGGCGGCGCAGCTCGGCCTGGGTGAGCGCGGCGGCGGCGAGCCCGGCGGGTACGCCCGGGGCACGCAGCGCGGCGGCCGCCGCCAGTGGATCGCCGCCGGCGAGTTCGGCGGCCGTGGCCAGTGCGGTCACCCCCGCGGGGGTACGCAGGGCGGCGAACTGATCGAGATCCACCTGCTCATTGTGGCCACCCGGTCCCGGCCGGGGCGTGTCGGGTTGGCACTCTCCTTGACGGAGTGCTAGCCGTCGGCATAACCTGCGGTTAGCACTCTCAGACCGAGGGTGCCAGCTTCCGGGCCTGTGTCCGGGGGCTGAACGCCAGGCGGACCGGCACCCGCGACGACGGTCCCGCCCGGTGGCATGTGGCAGATTGACGCTGGTCAGCCCGCTGGCCGGCACTGAAACCAAGTACCCCAGGAGGGTATGCCCGTGACTACCGCGACCAAGGTTGCGATCAAGCCTCTCGAGGACCGGATCCTGGTCCAGGCGAACGAGGCTGAGACCACCACGGCGTCGGGCATCGTGATCCCCGACACCGCCAAGGAGAAGCCGCAGGAGGGCACCGTCCTCGCTGTCGGCCCGGGCCGGATCGACGACAAGGGCAACCGGGTTCCGGTTGACGTCAACGTCGGCGACACGGTCCTCTACTCGAAGTACGGCGGCACCGAGGTCAAGTACGCCGGCGAGGAGTACCTGGTGCTCTCCGCCCGCGACGTCCTCGCCGTCATCGAGAAGTGATCTGACTGACTGATCAGTGACGCTGCCCCGGACCGGCCCCGCCGGGCCGGGGCAGCGCTGCGTGAAGGGACCAGTAATACATGGCGAAGATTCTGAGCTTCTCGGATGACGCCCGGCACCTGCTGGAGCACGGTGTCAACAAGCTCGCCGACACGGTCAAGGTCACCCTCGGCCCGCGCGGGCGCAACGTCGTGCTGGACAAGAAGTTCGGCCCGCCGACGATCACCAACGATGGTGTGACCATCGCCAAGGAGATCGAACTCACCAACCCGTACGAGAACCTCGGCGCGCAGCTGGTCAAGGAGGTGGCGACGAAGACCAACGACGTCGCCGGCGACGGGACCACCACCGCGACCGTGCTCGCCCAGGCGATGGTCCGGGAGGGTCTGCGCAACGTGGCCGCCGGTGCCGGACCGGCCGCGCTCAAGCGGGGCATCGACGCGGCGGCCGAGAGGGTCTCCGCGGCGCTGCTGGAGAAGGCCGTCGAGGTCGCCGACCGGCAGTCGGTCGCGCACGTCGCGACGATCTCCGCCCAGGACGCCACCATCGGCGACCTGATCGCCGAGGCGATGGAGAAGGTCGGTCGCGACGGTGTGATCACGGTCGAGGAGGGCTCGACGCTCGCCACCGAGCTGGAGGTCACCGAGGGCCTGCAGTTCGACAAGGGCTTCATCTCGCCCAACTTCGTCACGGACACCGAGGCGCAGGAGGCGGTGCTCGACGAGCCGCACATCCTGATCACCACCCAGAAGATCTCCTCGATCGAGGAGCTGCTGCCGCTGCTGGAGAAGATCCTGCAGACCGGCAAGTCGCTGCTGATCGTCGCCGAGGATGTCGAGGGCCAGGCGCTCTCCACCCTGGTGGTCAACTCGATCCGCAAGACCATCAAGGTCTGCGCGGTGAAGGCCCCCGGCTTCGGTGACCGCCGCAAGGCGATGCTGCAGGACATGGCGATCCTCACCGGTGGCGAGGTGGTCGCCCCCGAGCTCGGCTACAAGCTCGACTCGGTCGGCCTCGAGGTGCTGGGCAGCGCCCGGCGCGTGGTCGTGGACAAGGACAACACCACGATCATCGACGGCCGTGGCCGGGACAACGAGGTCGCCGACCGGGTCACCCAGATCCGCAAGGAGATCGAGGCGTCGGACTCCGACTGGGACCGCGAGAAGCTGTCGGAGCGGCTGGCGAAGCTCTCCGGTGGCATCGCGGTCATCAAGGCCGGTGCCGCGACCGAGGTCGAGATGAAGGAGCGCAAGCACCGCATCGAGGACGCCATCGCCGCGACCAAGGCCGCGGTCGAGGAGGGTACGGTGCCCGGCGGTGGCGCCGCACTGGCGCAGATCGCCACGGTGCTCGACGACGGCCTCGGCTTCACCGGTGACGAGAAGGTCGGTGTCTCGATCGTCCGCAAGGCGCTGGTCGAGCCGCTGCGGTGGATCGCCCAGAACGCCGGGCACGACGGCTACGTGGTCGTGCAGAAGGTCGCCGAAAGCGACTGGGGCACCGGCCTGGACGCCGCGATCGGCGAGTACGGCGACCTGGTCAGGTCCGGCATCATCGACCCGGTGAAGGTGACCCGGAACGCGGTCACCAACGCGGCGTCGATCGCCGGCCTGCTCCTCACCACCGAGACCCTGGTGGTGGAGAAGCCGGAGAAGGCGGAGCCCGCCGCCGGTGGTCACGGTCACGGCCACCAACACGGCCCCGGCTTCTAGCCACGTCCCACCAAGATCCGCGTAACCAGGTCCGCGTAACCAGGTCCGCGTAACCAGATCCGCGTGATCAGGGAGCGATTCTGGCGTGTCGTCGGCGCGCCGCCATCGCAACTCCCTGATCACGCGGATCTTTCGTTTCGCCCCTGGCGGTGCGGTTGGGTTGGCGCCGCTCTACCGCTGGGCGGGGCCGGGTGACGACACTGGTCGGGTGACGGATTTCCGGACGACGAGGTCGGGCTGATGAGCAGGCGAGCGGGATGGTTCGGGGCGCTGGCCGGGATGGCCTGCGCCGCCCTGGCCATCGGCACCGCCGAGGCGGTGGCGGTGCTGACCGGATCACGGTCCGCACCACTGGTCGCGGTGGGCGGAGCCGTGGTGGACCTCGCCCCGGCGCCGCTCAAGCAGTTCGCCACGGACGTCTTCTACGTCCACGACAAGATCGCGCTGCTGGCCGGTACCGCCGTACTCCTGGGTGGGTTCGCCGCACTCGTCGGGGTGGTGGCGACCCGGTCGCTGCGCCTCGGTACCGCCGGGATCGCGCTCTTCGGCCTGCTCGGAGCCGCCGCGGCGCTGACCCGGCCCGGCGCCGGTCCCGCCACGGCGCTGCCCTCGCTGGTCGGCGCGGGGCTCGCCGCCGGGCTGCTCTGGCTGCTGATCGCCGGCCCGCTGAGCATCCCGGCCGCCGGCCCGTCCGCGATCCCGCCGGCTGGTCCGTCCGGGATCCCGCCGGCCGACCCGTCCGGGATCTCGCCGGGTGACCGGCCCAAGATTCCGGTGATCAAGGGGTCGGAGTCCCGACACGCCGACGACACGCCCGCAAAGCTCCCTGATCACGGGGATCTTGGGGGGCGGCGGGGGTTTTTGCGGGGGGTGGGGGGTGCGCTGGGGGTGGCGGTGGTGACCGGGTTCGGGGGGCGGTGGGTGTCCACGCGGCGGGGGGTGGCCGAGGCGCGGTCGGCGGTCAGGCTGCCCGCTCCGGCCAGCCCGGCACCGCCACTGCCGGCGGGCGCGGACCTGGCACTGCCGGGGCTCGCCCCGTACGTCACGCCGAACCGGGACTTCTACCGGATCGACACCGCCCTGGTCGTCCCGCAGGTCGACCCGGCGGGGTGGAGCCTGCGGATCCACGGGCGGGTACGCAACCCGATCACGTTGACCTTCGCCGACCTGCTGGCCCGCCCGATGGTCGAACGGCACATCACCCTCGCCTGCGTCTCGAACGAGGTGGGTGGCGACCTGATCGGCACCGCGCGGTGGCTCGGCGTACCCCTCGGTCCGCTGCTCGCCGAGGCCGACCCGCTGGACGGGGCCGACCAGGTGGTGGCCCGCTCCGCCGACGGCTGGACCTGTGGGAGCCCCACGGCGGTGCTCCGGGACGGCCGGGACGCGATCCTGGCGGTCGGCATGAACGGCTCACCGCTCCCTGTCGAGCACGGCTTCCCGGTCCGCGTCGTGGTGCCGGGACTGTACGGGTACGTCTCGGCCTGCAAGTGGGTGGTCGAACTGGAGTTGACCAGCTTCGCGGACTTCGACGCGTACTGGGTGCCCCGGGGCTGGTCGGCGCGGGGCCCGATCAAGACCCAGTCGCGGATCGACACGCCCCGCGCCGGTCGGGCGGTGACCGCCGGCCCGGTCACCGTCGCCGGGGTCGCCTGGGCCCAGCACGTCGGCATCCGGCGGGTCGAGGTACGCCTCGACGACGGCGAGTGGCAGCCCGCGACCCTGGCCGCGACGGCCTCCTCGGACACCTGGGTGCAGTGGTCCTGGCGGTGGGCGGCCACCCCGGGCGAACACACCCTGCGGGTGCGCGCCATGGACGCCACCGGCGCGGTGCAGACCGGTGAGTCGCGCCCGGTCGACCCGGACGGCGCCACGGGATGGCACACGATGCGGGTCAACGTGCGGTGACCCGGCGCGGACCGGCTCAACCGGGCGGGCGAGGCGGGACGGACGACGTTGTCCGAGGGTCGGTGGGGCGCGGGGCGGAACGGAGGACGGGGGCGGTCAGGCCGAACGCTGGGCCGGAACGGCGACCTTGAAGGGGCGGCCCAGCCGGGCCTCCAGCCGGCGGATGTCGACCCGGTTCTGGTGGCGGTCGGCCAGGTCCTCCCAGCCCACGGCGAGCAGCCGGAGCCGCTCGGACTCGCTGAACCCGCCCCACACCCCGTACGGCTCGCGGACGGCGAGGGCGTGGGCGGCGCACTCGGCCCGGACCGGACACGTCACGCAGACCGCCTTGGCGCCGGCCTCCCGGCGGTTGCGGGAGGAGCCGCGCTCACCTTCCGGATGGAAGAACTGAGCGCTGTCGCGGCCCCGGCACGCGCCGAGCCGCTGCCACTCCCAGAGGTCGACGATGGGTCCGGGAAGCCTGCGTACGTTCGACATCAGCACCCTCCTTCCGCGCGGCGCCGCAAGATCACCTCGATGGGTCGGGGTCCGGGCGGCGGGCCGCGCAGGCGCACCGATCCGACCTGCGGACGTCGTACCCCGGGCGTCGGCGGCTCACACGTGCTTGATCGAGTCGTTATTCCCGGGGACGGCTCCGGTGGGGCGAATCGTCCAAAAAGTTTGTAGTTCATCCGCCGAAACTCATCATGATCATTCACCGCCGTGATCTGCTCGTTCCGGAGAGGAGACCACCGTGCGTACCGTTCTTGTCTGCGTCCGGACGCCGCTCGCGGCGCAGAACGTAGCGGCCGCCGCGGCCCGGCTCGGGTTGGCCGCCGCCGTCCGTACCGCCGTCTCCGATCCAGAGGCCATGCTCCGACTCGCCGAGCGACCCGCGGACGTGGTGCTCGCCGACACCGCGGTCACCCGGCCCGACACCGTGGGCTTCACCCGCCGCGTGCTGGCCCGGGCGCCGGGAGCGGCGGTGCTGCTGCTCGGCACGGAGGATCCGGGAGTGGCCGCGGCGACGATCGCCGCAGGCGCCCGGGGGCTGATCCAGGGTGGCGACCACGACCTGGTCAGCGTGGTCGCCAAGGCGATCCTGCTGCTCGGCACGGCCGGCCGGGCCAGCCGCGGCGGTGCGCTCGCCGGCGGCCAGGCCGGGGGCGGTTCCGCCGCTGCGGGCCGGACCGGAGAGGTCGGCGGTGCCGGCCGCGCGGCCGGCACCGGCCAGCGGATCGGCACCGTGCGGGCGCCGACCGGGCCCGGCGAGGGTGCCGGCGCGGCGGACCTGGCCACCCCGACCGACAGCCCCACCGGGGAACCGGCGCCCGGTACCGGCCGGACCACCGAACCGGCCGGGGGCGCGGCACCCGCCGGGCCGCGCGGCGTCTCCGGCGGTACGGCGGGCGAGCAGCCGGCCGTACCCGCGGTGGTACCCGCCCAGCGCGGCGACGAGGAGCCGGAGGGCGCGGCCGCCGACCCCGCCACCCCGGACCCGGGCTCCGCCGACCCCGGCCGGCCCGGCGGTACGGCGGATCGGGGCCGGGTCGGCTCGGGCCCGGCCGGTGGAGCCGGGGCGGGACGCTCCGGGGCGGATCAGGGCGGCGCCGGCCCGCGCCGGCCCGCGTTGACCGAGCGTGAGATGCAGGTGCTGGTCGGCATGGCCGACGGCAAGAGCAACGCGGAGATCGGCCGGGAGCTCTTCGTATCCGAGGACACGGTCAAGACCCACGCCCGCCGGCTGTTCCGCAAGCTCGGGGCCCGGGACCGGGCGCACGCCGTGGCCGCCGGCTTCCGCGCCGGCCTGGTGGCCTGACCGGGCGCGCTACTGCTCGGGGTCGTCCTCGTCGGCGGTCTCCGTCAGGGTGTCGTGCACCCCGTCCGCGTAGCCCCGGGCGTATTCCCAGGTCACATAGTGGTCGGGATCGGGGTCGTAGGCCGGCTCGTGGACCCGGGGCCGACCCGAGTTGAGGAGGTGCCGCAGGTTGCCCCGCAGCAGATCCCAGTCGAAGTAGTGCGGCTCCCGGCAGTCCTCGCACTCGATGACCAGGCCGCGGACGCCGCCCGGGGCCAGCAGCGCCTGGTAGATTTCCAGGTCGGCGAGGTCCTCGAGCACGTCCTGCCGCTCGACCTCGCTCAGCGGGTCGAGCTCGACCTCCTCGCCGGGGTCGTCCAGGCCCGCGGAGGGATCGGCGGGGTCGCCGTTGAACGGGTCGATCGGCTCCTCGTGCACCCCTCCACCGTAGTCCCAACAGCGCCCGGCGTGGTCACCCCGTTGCGGCCCGCGCCACGCTCGCGTACGCGCCTGCCGGCCGCGCCCGGCCGGATGGGTACGATGAAATCCGCGCCGCCAGCCTGGGTGAGCCGCCGAAGCGCCCACGGTGCGATCAGCCCGCCCGACCAGCCAGGGGACACATCGTGGAAAACCAACCCACCAACCATCCTTCGATGGGCCATCCTTCGACGGGCACCGAAACCGACCAGCTCGCCGGGCACCTGCCCGAGATGCCGGCCGGCTCGGCCCGGGTGGTGCCGCTCGGGTTGACCTTCGACGACGTGCTGTTGCAGCCGGCCGAGTCCGAGATCATTCCGAGCCGGGTGAACACCGTCACCCGGATGAGCCGGAACGTCAGCCTCTCCATCCCGCTGGTCTCCAGCCCGATGGACACCGTCACCGAGGCGCGGATGGCGATCGCCATGGCGCGGCAGGGCGGCATTGGCGTCCTGCACCGGAACCTCTCGATCGAGGACCAGGCGCTCCAGGCCGACCTGGTCAAGCGCTCCGAGGCGGGGATGGTCACCCACCCGGTCACCTGCGGGCCGGATGACACCCTGCGGGACGTCGACGCGCTCTGCGGCCGCTACCGGATCTCCGGGGTGCCGGTGACCGACGCCCAGGGCACGCTGGTGGGTGTGGTGACCAACCGCGACATGCGGTTCGTCACCGACGGGTCCACCCCGGTCCGCGAGATCATGACGCCGATGCCGCTGGTCACCGCGCAGGTGGGGGTCAGCAAGGAGGAGGCGCTGGGCCTGCTCCGCCGGCACAAGGTGGAGAAGCTGCCGATCGTCGACGCCGACGGGCGGCTGCGTGGCCTGATCACCGTGAAGGACTTCGCCAAGAGCGAGCAGTACCCGAACGCCACCAAGGACGACGCCGGCCGGCTCCGGGTGGCCGCCGCGGTCGGGGTCGGGGAGGACTCCTACAAGCGGGCCCGGACCCTGGTCGAGGCCGGGGTGGACGTGCTGATCGTGGACACCGCGCACGGGCACCAGCGGGCCGTGCTGGAGATGGTCCGCCGGCTCAAGAAGGACACCACCGTCGACGTCATCGGCGGCAACGTGGCGACGTACGCGGGGGCGCGGGCGCTGGTCGAGGCCGGTGCCGACGCGGTGAAGGTCGGTGTCGGGCCGGGTGCGATCTGCACCACCCGGATCGTGGCCGGGGTCGGGGTGCCGCAGATCACCGCGATCATGGAGGCGGCCCGGGCCTGCCGGCCGGCCGGAGTGCCGGTGATCGCCGACGGCGGCATCCAGTATTCGGGCGACATCGCCAAGGCCCTGGTGGCCGGCGGTGACACGGTGATGCTCGGCAGCCTGCTGGCCGGTTCCGAGGAGAGCCCGGGTGAGCTGCTCTTCATCAACGGCAAGCAGTTCAAGTCCTACCGGGGGATGGGCTCGCTGGGCGCGATGCAGTCCCGCGGCCAGGCCCGCTCCTACTCCAAGGACCGCTACTTCCAGGACGACGTGGTCAGCGAGGAGAAGCTGGTGCCCGAGGGCGTCGAGGGCCAGGTGCCCTACCGCGGCCCGCTGGCCCAGGTCGCCCACCAGCTCATCGGCGGGCTGCGGCTGGCGATGGGGTACGTCGGCGCGGAGACCATCCCCGAGCTGCACCGGCGCGGCCAGCTCATCCGGATCACGGCGGCCGGGCTCAAGGAGAGCCACCCGCACGACATCCAGATGACGGTCGAGGCGCCCAACTACCACACCCGCTGACCCCCGCCGGCCGCCGCCGGATCCTTCTACTCTGGAGTGACCCATGCGTGACGTGGTCGAGATCGGGATGGGCAAGACCGCCCAGCGCGGCTACCACCTGGACGACATCGCGATCGTGCCGAGCCGACGTACCCGGGACGTGGACGACGTCTCCACCAGCTGGCAGCTCGACGCGTACCAGTTCCAGATCCCCTGCGTCGGGCACCCCTCCGACGCCACCATGAGCCCGCGGTCGGCGGTCGCCCTCGGCCGGCTGGGCGGGCTCGGGGTGCTGAACGTCGAAGGGCTCTGGACCCGGTACGAGGACCCGGGCAAGATCCTGGAGGAGCTGTCCCGGCTCGACGAGGGCGCCGGCGCGACCCGGCGACTCCAGGAGGTCTACGCCGAGCCGATCCGTCCGGAGCTGATCGCCGAGCGGGTCCGGGAGATGCGGGAGGGCGGCGGCACGGTCGCGGTGCGGGTCTCCCCGCAGCACACCCTGGCGCTGGCCCCGGTGATCCTCGACGCGGGCGTCGACATCCTGGTCATCCAGGGCACGATCGTCTCCGCCGAGCACGTCTCCACCACCGACGAGCCGCTCAACCTCAAGGAGTTCATCGCCGACCTCGACCTGCCGGTCGTGGCCGGCGGCTGCACCGACTACAAGACCGCGCTGCACCTGATGCGGACCGGGGCGGCCGGGGTCATCGTGGGGCTGGGCGGCGACGAGTGGTCGACCACCGAGTCGGTGCTCGGCATCCGGGTGCCGATGGCGACGGCGATCGCCGACGCGGCCGCCGCCCGGCGGGACTACCTGGACGAGACCGGCGGGCGCTACGTGCACCTCATCGCCGACGGTGACCTCCAGACCTCCGGCGACATCGCCAAGGCGCTGGGCTGCGGTGCCGACGCGGTGATGCTCGGCGAGCCGCTGTCGCTCTGCGCCGAGGCGCCCGCGCAGGGCGCCTGGTGGCACCCGGCGGCCAGCCACCCGAAGCTGCCGCGCGGCGCGTACGGGACGGCCGGTGAGCCGCTGGGCTCGATGGAGAAGCTGCTCTACGGCCCGGCGGACGACCCCGAGGGGCAGCTCAACCTCTTCGGCGGGCTGCGCCGGGCGATGGCGAAGTGCGGCTACCGGGACCTCAAGGAGTTCCAGAAGGTGGGGCTCGTGCTCGACCGGTAGTCCCGCTCGTTGAAGCCTTGATGGCGAGGACGGGACGTGCGGCGCTGGCCGGCGGCGTGGTGGCGGTGTTCGTCGCGCTGTCGGCCGGCGGCTGTCCCGGCGGCCGGCCGGATCGGGCGGGCCAGGACTTCCGGCCCGGCGCACCCGGGCTCGGCGACCCGTACTTCCCGACCTCCGGCAACGGCGGCTACGACGTGGCGAACTACCGCCTCCAGCTGCGCTACGACCCGGCCACCGGCGAACTGCGGGGGAATGCCGCGATCGAGGCGACCGCGACGGAGAACCTGTCCCGGTTCAACCTCGACCTCTCCGGCCTGACCGTCGCCGAGGTCCGCGTCGGCGACGCCCCGGCCCGGCACGCCCGGGACGGCGCCGAGCTGGTCGTCACCCCGTCCACCGGCCTCGCCCGGGGCACCCGGTTCACCGTACGGGTGCGCTATGCCGGGAAGCCGACCCCGGTCGCCAGCCCCGAGCTGGGCACCGGCGGCTTCCTCGCCACCACGGACGGGGCGATCGCGCTCGGCCAGCCGGAGTCGGCGAGCACCTGGTTCCCGGTCAACGACCATCCGCTGGACAAGGCGGCGTACCAGATCGAGGCGACCGTGCCCGACGGCCTGGCCGCACTGAGCAACGGGGTCCCGGGCGGCACCGAGACCTCCGCCGGCTGGACCACCTGGCGGTGGTCGCAGCGGGCGCCGATGGCGAGTTACCTGAGCACGCTGGTGATCGGCCGGTACCGGGTGCGTACCGGCACCCACGCCGGAAGACCGCTGGTCACGGCGGTCGCCTCGGCCCTGCCGGCGGGCGGTCCGGCGGAGCGTTCGATCGCCCGCACCGGTGAGGTCGCGGACTTCCTGGCCGGCCGGTTCGGGCCGTACCCGTTCGACGCGTACGGGGGCGTCGCGGTCGCCGACGAGCGGATCGGGTACGCGCTGGAGACGCAGTCCCGCCCGGTCTACGGGCCGGCCTTCTTCTCCGCCGGTCCGAACCTGGGCGTGGTGGTGCACGAGCTGGCCCACCAGTGGTTCGGTAACAGCGTCTCGGTGCGGAGCTGGGCCGAGCTCTGGCTCAACGAGGGGTTCGCCAGTTACGCCGAGTGGCTCTGGGCGGAGCACGACCACGGCGAGTCGGTGCGGTCCACCTTCGAGCGGGAGTACGCGGCCACCGACTGGTCGAAGCCGGCGCTGGACCCGGGCCGGTCGGAGATCTTCGGCCGGGCGGTCTACCGGCGGGGCGCGCTCGCCGTGCACGCGCTGCGCCGCACCGTCGGTGACGAGGCCTTCTTCCGGATCCTGCGGAGTTGGACGGCGGAGAAGCGCGACGGCAACGCCGGCACCGCCGAGTTGGTCGCCCTCGCCGAGCGGGTCTCCGGCCGGCCACTGCGCCCGCTCTTCGACGCCTGGCTCACCGGTGCCACGGCACCGCCCGTGCCGTGACCTCCGCCGGCGGGCGCCGGCCGGTAGAGTCCGGCGGAATGATGGGGATGCGAGGTCACCGCGCTCGGCGCGGGTGGGTGATGCTCACGGTCGGCGCGCTGGCGCTGGCCGGCTGCCAGGGCGGTGACGGCAGGTCCACTGCGGCGCCGAGCCCGGCGCCGACCGCGAGCCACAACTTCCAGCCCGGCGCGGACGGTGCCGGCGACGCCTACTTCCCGACGTACGGCAACGGCGGCTACGACGTCGAGCGGTACGACGTGAAGGTCCGGTACGACCCGGACCGCGACGAGCTGACCGGCACCACGACGGTCGCGGCGAGCGCCACGGCGGACCTGTCGCGGCTCAACCTCGACCTGGCCGGGCTGACCGTGCGATCGGTGACCGTGGACGGTGCGCCGGCCACCCACGCCCGGCAGGGCAACGAGCTGGTCGTCACCCCGGCGGCCGGGCTGCCGGCCGGGGCCCGGTTCAGCGCCGAGATCACGTACGGCGGCAAGCCGGCCCCGCTGCACAACGAGAGCCTCGGCGACGGCGGTTTCCTGCACACCCCGGACGGCGCGATCGCGCTGGGCCAGCCGGAGTCGGCGAGCACCTGGTTCCCGGTCAACGACCACCCGGTGGACAAGGCGACGTACCGCTTCGAGGTCAGCGTGCCGAAGGGGCTGGTGGCGATCAGCAACGGCACCCCGGGTGGCAGCACCGAGGCCGCCGGATGGACCACCTGGAAGTGGTCCGAGTCGACGCCGATGGCGAGCTACCTGAGCACGCTGGTGATCGGGAAGTACCGGGTGCGGACCGGTGAGCACAAGGGACGACCGGTCTACACGGCGGTGGCGGACGCGGTGCCGCAGGGTGCCGCCGACACGGCCATGGCCAGCACCACCCGGGTCGCCGACTATCTGGAGACGGTCTTCGGCCCGTACCCGGTCGAGGCGTACGGCGGGGTGGTGATCTCCGACCAGCGGATCCGGTACGCCCTGGAGACGCAGAGCCGGCCGGTCTACTCGGCCGGGTTCTTCGGTCCCGGTGCGCAGAACCAGGTGGTCGCGCACGAGCTGGCGCACCAGTGGTTCGGCAACAGCGTGGCGTTGGCGAAGTGGCGGGACATCTGGCTGAACGAGGGCTTCGCCACGTACGCCGAGTGGCTCTGGGCGGAGCACTCCGGCGGCCAGCGCGCCCAGCAGGCGTTCGACCTGCGGTACCGCACGGCGAAGCAGTCGGTGTGGCAGGTCCCGCCGGGCGACCCCGGCGCGAAGAACCTGTTCAGCGAGTCGGTCTACCAGCGTGGCGGGATGACGCTGCACGCGCTGCGTACGGCCGTCGGCGACGAGGCGTTCTTCGACGTCGTGCGGACCTGGGCGGCGGAGAAGAGGAACGGCAACGCCACCACCGAGGAGTTCGTGGCGCTCGCCGAGCGGGTCTCCGGGAAGCAGCTCGACGACCTCTTTGCCGCGTGGCTGTTCGGCAAGCAGCGTCCGCCGGCCCCGCGACGGATTGCCGGTTGAGCGTGATGCCTGAGAGGCATCATCATGACTCTGAGGCATCACGCTCGTCGGGGTTACCACTTCCCGGCGGGAAGGTCAGCGCTTGACCACGAGTTCCGGGTTGGCCGCCAGGAACGCCTCGGCCCGGCCGGCCCCGAGTTCGGAGATGAACCTCCGGCTCAGCGTGGTGAGCTGCTCGCCCCGGTAGCCGCTGCCCCGGCCCACCCCCGCGCCGGGCAGGTCGACCAGGGTGATCGCCTCCGGGCGGAGCCGGCTGAGCGCGTACCCGAAGTCGACGATGTCCCGACCGTTGCCGTGGAAGGTCAGCGCGTCGTCCAACGCCGTCACCAGCTGGGTCAGCCGGGCCTCGTCCCGGACCATGTTCCGGTCGAGGATCCTGCCCACCAGGGCCTTGATGAGCTGCTGCTGGTGGCGCTGCCGGGTGTACCCGCCGCCGCTGGTGTAGCGCTGCCGCGCGTAGTCCAGCGCCTGCCAGCCGTTGAGGGTGCGCCGCCCCTTCTCGTAGATCATCTGCGGGCCGACGTAACCGCCGCCCCGGTGGGTACGGTGCACGCCGTCCGGCCGGCGGTGCTGGGAGACCACCCGTTGGTCGATGTAGAGCTCGACGCCGCCGAGCGCGTCGACCAGGTTGTCGAAGCCCCCGAAGGTGAGCACCGCGCCGGCGTCGAACCGTCTGATCCCGGTGTACTTCCGGACCGTGGTGGAGAGGAGTTCGAAGCCCTGCGCCGTACTCGGGGTCTTGTCCTTCCCCGGGACCCGGCTGCCGTAGCTCATCGCGTGGGTGAGCTTGGTGCGCTCGCCCGGGAACCGGGCCTTGGGAAAGGCCGGGACGTCCACCACCAGGTCGCGGGGGAGCGCGTACAGGTAGGCCCGGTCGAGTTCCCTGGTGACGTGCAGGATCAGCACCGCGTCCGCGTGCGGCTCCCAGCCGGGCACGCTGATCCGGGTGTCCACACCGACCAGCAGCAGGTTGAGCGGGCCGGTGATGTCGGCGCCCGGCTCCGGGGTGGGGCTGGGGGTCGGCGACGGTGTGCCGGACGGCGGGGGCTGGCCGGCCGGTCCGGCGGCGGAGTCCGCGCCGGAGCCGAGCAGCCGGGTGCCGGCGACGGCGGTGCCGGCCAGCAGTGCCAGTACGCCCACCGTGGCGACCAACCAGGTCCACCGGCGCCGCCCGCGTCCACCGCCGGCCGGTGCCGTGGGGTCGCCGGCGCCGCTGTCCGGTCCGTTGTCTGTCATCCCGTCCCACTTCCCCGTCACCGGTTGCCGCGCGGTCTGCCAGGACCGGCCGTCTCTCTTCAGACGCGTCGCGGGTGCTCGGACGTTGCACCGTCGACGCCCGGCAGCAGGATCATGGCGGGTTCCGCCCCTGGCGCGATAGCTACCGGTCGGTAATGATGACCGTCATGGTCGATGTGGCCGGGTTGGCCCCGGACTACGACGTGGCCGTGGTCGGCTCGGGCTTCGGCGGCAGCGTGGCCGCACTGCGGCTGGCCGAGAAGGGCTACTCGGTCGTCGTACTGGAGGCCGGGCGCCGGTTCGCCGACCACGAGCTGCCGGAGACCTCCTGGCGGCTCCGGCGGTTCCTCTGGGCTCCCGCGCTGGGCTGCTACGGCATCCAGCGGATCACCCTGCTCCGATCGGCCGGCCGCCGCGCCGGGAACGGTCCGGCGAAGCTGCTGGCGCTCTCCGGTGCCGGCGTCGGCGGCGGATCGCTGGTCTACGCCAACACCCTCTACGAGCCACTGCCCGCGTTCTACGACGATCCACAGTGGCGGGACATCACCGACTGGCGCGCCGAACTCGCCCCGCACTACGACCAGGCGAAGCGGATGCTCGGCGTCACCACGTACCCCCGGCAGACCGAGGCGGACCGGGCGATGCGGGCGGTGGCCGACGGGATGGGGGTGGGGCACACCTTCCACGCCACCCCGGTCGGGGTGTTCCTGGGCCGGCCGGGGGAGCGGGTGCCCGACCCGTACTTCGGCGGGGTCGGACCGGAGCGCACCGGCTGCCTGCACTGCGGCGGGTGCATGACCGGCTGCCGGTACGGGGCCAAGAACAGCCTGGTGAAGAACTACCTCTGGCTGGCCGAGCGGCTCGGTGCGCAGGTGCGCCCGCTGACCACGGTGACCGCGGTCCGGCCGGCGCGCTCGGGTGCCGGCTACGAGATCGAGACGGTACGCACCGGCGGTCGCCCCGGCCGGCACCGGCAACGGATCCGGGCCGGCCAGGTGGTCCTCGCCGCCGGTGCGCTCGGCACCCAGCGGCTGCTGCACCGGATGCGGGCCACCGGGGCGCTGCCCCGGCTCTCGCCCCGGCTCGGCGTGCTGACCCGGACCAACTCCGAGGCGATCCTCGGCGCCACCGTACCGCTGCGGGCGGCCCGCTCCCGGGGGGTGGACTTCACCGACGGGGTCGCCATCACCAGCTCCTTCCACCCCGACCGGCGCACCCACGTCGAACCGGTCCGGTACGGGCCCGGCGCCAACCTGATGGGGCTGCTCCAGTCGGCGCTGGTCGACGGCGGTCCGCGCCGGGTCCGGCGCTGGCTGGGCACGCTGCTGCGCCGGCCGGGGACGTACCTGCCGCTGCTCTCGGTCCGGGACTGGTCGCGGCGCACCGTGATCGCGCTGGTGATGCAGTCGCTGGACAACTCGGTGACGCTGCACTACCGGCGTACCTGGTCGGGGCGTGGCCGGCTGGCCACCAGCCAGGGGCACGGCGGGGCCAACCCGACCTGGATCCCGGCCGGCAACCGGGCGGTCCGGCTGCTCGCCGAGCGGATCGGCGGGATTCCCGGTGGGTCGGTGACGGAACCGTTCGACGTGCCGATGACCGCGCACCTGCTCGGCGGGGCGGTGATCGGCGCCACGGCGGCGGACGGGGTGGTCGACGCGTACCACCGGGTGTTCGGGCACCCGGGGCTGCACGTGCTGGACGGGGCGGCGGTGTCGGCGAACCTGGGGGTGAACCCGTCGCTGACCATCGCGGCGCAGGCCGAACGGGCGCTGTCGTTCTGGCCGAACCGGGACGAACCGGACACCAGGCCGCCGCTCGGCGAGCCGTACACCCCGGTCCGGCCGGTGCCGCCGGTGCGGCCCGCCGTCCCGGCCGCCGCGCCCGGCGCGCTGCGCTGGTAGCCGCCGGCCGGGGGTTTCGAGGGTGCGGTGTGCGGATGGGTAGGCTTCGTGCACATGAACACGCCGCGCCCGGTCCTGGTGGTGGACTTCGGAGCCCAGTACGCCCAGCTCATCGCCCGTCGCGTCCGGGAGGCCCGGGTCTACTCGGAGATCGTCCCGCACACCATGCCGGTGACCGAGATGCTGGCGAAGGACCCGGCCGCGATCATCCTCTCGGGCGGCCCGGCCAGCGTCTACGCCCCGGAGGCGCCGCAGGTCGACGCCAAGCTCTTCGACACCGGGGTGCCGGTCCTGGGCATCTGCTACGGCTTCCAGGCGATGGCCCGGGCCCTGGGCGGCACGGTGGCGCACACCGGCAGCCGGGAGTACGGCGGCACCGTCCTGCGGGCCCGGCCGGACGCGAGCGCGCTGCTCCGCGACCTCCCGGCCGAGCTGCCGGTCTGGATGAGCCACGGGGACTGCGTGACCCAGGCGCCGGAGGGGTTCACCGTGACCGCCGAGTCGCCGGGGGCGCCGGTGGCCGCGTTCGAGGACCTCGTCGGCCGCCGGGTCGGGGTGCAGTTCCACCCGGAGGTGGGGCACACCGCGCACGGCCAGGAGATGCTCTCGCGCTTCCTGCACGACGTGGCGGGCATCCAGCCGACCTGGACGCCGGAGAACATCATCGACGACCAGGTGGCCCGGATCCGGGCCCAGGTCGGCGACAAGGAGGTCATCTGCGGCCTCTCCGGCGGGGTCGACTCGGCGGTGGCCGCCGCGCTGGTGCACCGGGCCGTCGGCGACCAGCTCACCTGCGTCTTCGTCGACCACGGCCTGCTGCGGGCCGGTGAGGCCGAGCAGGTGGAGTCGGACTACGTCGCGGCGACCGGGATCAAGCTCAAGGTGGTCGACGCCGCCGACCGGTTCCTCGGCGCGCTGGCCGGGGTGACCGACCCGGAGCAGAAGCGCAAGATCATCGGCCGGGAGTTCATCCGGGTCTTCGAGGCCGCCGCCCGGGAGGTGGCCGCCGTCGGGGACGTGGAGTTCCTGGTGCAGGGCACCCTCTACCCGGACGTGGTGGAGTCCGGGGGCGGTTCCGGCACCGCCAGCATCAAGTCGCACCACAACGTCGGCGGTCTTCCCGAGGACCTGAAGTTCTCGCTGGTCGAGCCGCTGCGCACGCTCTTCAAGGACGAGGTACGCCAGCTCGGCCTCGCGCTGGGGCTGCCCGAGGCGATGATCTGGCGGCACCCGTTCCCCGGGCCGGGGCTCGCCATCCGGATCATCGGCGCGGTGGACCGGGAGCGGCTCGACCTGCTCCGCTCGGCCGACCTGATCGCCCGGGAGGAACTCACCGCCGCCGGCCTCGACCGCGACGTCTGGCAGTTCCCGGTGGTGCTGCTCGCCGACGTACGCAGCGTCGGTGTGCAGGGCGACGGGCGCAGCTACGGGCACCCCGTGGTGCTGCGCCCGGTCTCCAGTTCCGACGCCATGACGGCGGACTGGTCCCGCCTGCCGTACGACGTCATCGCCCGGATCTCCACCCGCATCACCAACGAGGTGCCCGAGGTCAACCGGGTGGTGCTCGACGTGACGAGCAAGCCCCCGGGCACCATCGAGTGGGAGTGACCCGGGCTCACCCGACGGTCGGCGGTGTCTGGCCGGCCGGCGGGGCCGGGGCGCTCGGGGGTGCCGGGGCGGCCTGCGGGGCCGCCGGATAGGCCGGGGTGCCCGGATACGGCGGCGTCGCGGCGTGCGGCCAGGCCGGGGCGTCGGCGGGCTCCTCGGGCATCAGGAACCACATCACCGGGTACGCCAGCAGGCCGAGACCGCCGGTCACCACCGCGAACCCGACGAAGAGCACCCGGACCAGGGTCGGGTCGACGTTGAGGTAGCGGCCCAGGCCGCTGGCCACGCCGGCGATCATCCGGTCCGTCGTCGGTCGGCGGAGCTGCTTGTACGGCGCTTGGTTGGGGTGTGTGTACGTCATGTGTCCACGGTCCGCCCCGAGGGCCCACCCGCCCTCGGTGACCGCCCGGATACCGACCCTGAGCGTCCCCGGACGGGGGCCAACTGTCAGGAATCCGACTCTTTTCGGCACCGGATCCGGCGATCAAGGGAGAATTTCCTCCCGTGACCCCCGCCCTGGAACCAATTCGCAAGATCGCCGCGTACGCGATCTGCACCGATTCGACGGATCGCGTGCTCCTGGTCCGGGCCTCGTCCCGATCGGGTACCCCCGGCGTCTGGTCCCTGCCCGGCGGGGCCGTGGACCACGGGGAGGACCCCAACCACACCGTCGTGCGCGAGACGGCCGCCGAGACGGGTCTCTCGGTCAGCGTGGTGGGACTGCGGGACGTCCTCGCCGACATGCGGTCCCTGCCGCACCGGGGCGTCACCATCCACACCGATCGCCTGCTCTACCGGGTCTCCATCCGGGGCGGCACGCTCTGCGACCGGGTCGGCCAGCCCACCGACCTGGCCCGGTGGCACACGGTGGCGGAGGCGGAGAAGCTGCTGCTGCGGCCGTTCACCGCCCGCGCCCTGGGGCTGCCGGCCGGACCGATCGACCTGCGTCCGGAGGAGCCGCCGGAGTTCCCCTCCTTCCACGCCGTACCCGGCCCGGACGGGTTGCACCGGGCACAGCGCTTCGCCGCGTACGCGGTCGCCACCGACCCGGCCGGCCGGCTGCTGCTGACCCGGGTCGCCGACGGATACCCGGGCGCCGGCTGCTGGCACCTGCCCGGCGGCGGGACCGACTACGGCGAGCAGCCGGGCGCGGCGCTGATGCGGGAGCTGGTCGAGGAGACCGGGCAGCGCGGCCGGCTGGTCGAGCTGATCGGCGTGGCGAGCCACCGGGACGCCGCGTCCCTCGGCCCGGAGGGCTACCCGATCGACTGGCACGGCGTGCGCGCCTTCTACCGGGTGGCCGTCGACACCCCGGCACCGCCGACGGTCGGCGACGTCGGCGGCTCCACCTCCGAGGCCCGCTGGTTCGGCCGCGAGGAGCTGGAGGCGCTACCCGCGGAGCGGCTGACCGAGGTCACCGCCGAAGCCGTGCAGGCCGCCCGGCTCGGCTGACGCCTCCACCGCGGCCTCCGCGCCACCCGACCGCCACCCGCCCCGGAAGCCGCCGGGACGCTGCCGGCATGATCGACGGCAGGCGAGGAAAGGGGCGGGGATGCGGCGGCGACGGATCGGGGCGTACGGCCTGTGTCGGGACGCCGACCGGGTGCTGCTCGTCCGGGGCTCGGCAACCGCCCCCTTCCCGGGTGTGTGGCGGCTCCCGGGCGGCGGTGTCGGGCAGGGCGAACATCCGGCCGCGGCCGTCCGGCGGGAGTTCGCCGAGGAGACCGGGCTGCCCGTCGAGGTGAGCGGCCTGCGTACCGTCGTCTCCGACGTGGCCCGGCTGGCGGCGGCGGACGCCGTGGTCGCCGAGCACACCGACCGGGTGCTCTACGACGTCGTCCCGGTCGGCGACGGCGACGGCGACGCTGCCCGGCGGCCCGACGTCGACCGGTCCGCCTGGGTCTCCCCGGCCGGACTGGCCTGCCTGACCCTGATGCCGTTCACCGCCGAACTGCTCGGCCGGCCGGTGAGCCCGCTCCCGGCGGGCGTCCTGCCCCGCTCCGGCGGACCCGCGTCGGCCCCCGTCGGTCTGCAGCGCTTCTCGGCGTACGGGCTGGCCACCGACCCGGCCGGTCGGGTCCTGCTCACGCTGATCGCGCCCGGGTATCCGGGCGCGGGCCACTGGCACCTGCCCGGCGGCGGGACGGACCACGGGGAGCAGCCCACCGGCGCGCTGCTGCGGGAGCTGGTGGAGGAGTCCGGCCAGCTCGGCCGGATCACCGAGCTGCTCACCGTCTCCCACCGGCACAACCCGGCGGCGCTCGGTCCGGAGGGGCGTCCGGTGGACTGGCACGTGGTGCGGGTGATCTACCGGGTGGTGGTCGAGTCGCCGACCGTGGCGACCGTCACCGAGACGGCCGGCGGATCGACGGAGCGGGCCGCGTGGTTCCCGGCCGCCGAGGTCGGGGCGCTGCCGCTCTCCGAGGTGGCCCGGGAGGCGACGGCCTGGCTGGCCGGCTGACGCCGCACGGGAACGACCGTGGTGACTGGTTCGGATAGAGTTGGGGGCAGGACCGTCCGGCCCGCGAGGGGGGACACCGCCCTTGATGGGAGGGTCTGGGTGCTTCAGGCGGTTTGCAGGAATTCTCCCTTGGCGCTATCGCCAATCCCTGCTGTCTGTGCAATGGTGTAGGCCGCAATCGCTTGCCGGCAGGCATTCCCGGCGCTCGATGGCCGGGTGACCGCCACGGTGGCGGCCACGTTGATCCGGTGATGGAGGAACCGTGCCGAGAGCCCCATGGCGTCGGCGTCGTACGTCGGACAGCCCGCGCCCCGGAGGGCGCCGCTGGGCGGGGCAGTTGCGCCGCAGCGGTGCGTTCGCCCGGCAGGTGCTGCTGGTCCGGGTCGGACGCCGCGACCACGAGTTGGGCGCCGCCAGGACCCTCGGGTTCGACGAGCGCCCCTACGGCGGCGGCTCCCGCCCGACCGACCCGTACGGCGTCGGTCGCCTGACCACGGCGGAGATCGAGTCGGTCCTCCCGGTCAGCCCGGCGCTGGGGCCGACCGACGCGGTCGACACCACCGGCCCGGCGATGGCGATCCCCCTGCTGCCCGGCGACCGGACGATGGCGCGCCGGGCCAAGTTCGCCGTGGTCAACGCCGTCACGCTGGCCAGCCTGACGCTCGGCCTGCTGGCGATCTTCCAGGCCATGCAGGGCGACATCCGGGTGGCGGCGGCCTGCCTGATCGCCTGCGTCGCCTTCGACGGCCTCGACGGGGCGCTGGCCCGACGGATGGGCGTCGCGAGCCCGTTCGGCGCCCAGATGGACTCGCTGGCCGACATGTGCTCGTTCGGCCTGGCCGCGCCGGTGGTGGTCTACGCCTCGCTGGCCGGCTCGGTCTCCACCCCGGCCGCCGCGGTCGCCTGCGCCCTGGTGGCCGCCTGCGCCGCCATCCGGCTCGCCCGGTTCAACGTCTCACCCAAGGACGGCCGGTTCTTCTGCGGCGTCCCGACCACCATGGCCGCCGCCGTACTCGCCATGGGGGTGCTGATCGGCCTGCCCGTCTCCGGCACGGTCCAGGCCGCCGGTGTCGGGCTGCTGGCCTTCGCCATGGTCTCCAGCTTCCCGTACGCGAAGCTGGCCCGGCTGATCAAACTGCCGCCCTGGGTGTGGCTGGTGCCGGTGGTCGGTGCCCTGGTCGACATCCGGATCACCTTCGCCGTGGCGGTGGTCGGCTACCTCGCCAGCGGTCCGCTGCTCTGGTTGCACCAGCGCCGCACCGCCTGACCCACCCCGCCCCCGGGTCGCACGAGCAGGCCCGGCCCGTTCCCAGGGCCGGGCCTTCGCCGTACGTCAGCGCCAGCGGGCGATCACCGAGGCGCCGCCGACGACCCGGTCACCCGCGCCGACCACCGGGTCGGCCGCGTCGGCGGGCAGGTAGACGTCGGTCCGCGAGCCGAACCGGATCAGACCGATCCGCTCGCCCCGGGCCAGCAGCGAGCCGATCGGCGCGCGCTGCACGATCCGCCGGGCGATCAACCCGGTCCGCTGGGCCACCACCACCGTGCCGTGGTCGGTGTCGAGCACCGTGTACGCGGCCACGTTGTGCTCGGCCGCCGTTTTCATCGCGGCGGCGAAACCGCCGTCGGCGACGAAGTAGTCGACCACCTTGCCGGCGACCGGCGAGCGGTTGACGTGCACGTCCAGCACCGAGAGGAAGACCGCGATCCGCAGGAACTCCCCGTCGCCGAAGCGCTCGTCCCGCAGGCGCTGCACCGAGAGCACCTGACCGTCGGCAGCGGCGACGACGGCCGAGGCGTCCTCCGGCAGGTCCCGCTCGGGGTCCCGGAAGAACGCCGCCACCGGGGCGGCGGCGAGCGCGGGCAGCAGCCAGAGCCGGGACTTCGGTCGGGCGATCCGGGCGAGGGCGGCCAGCCCCACCGCGATGGCGCCGGCGGCCACGCCGTTCGAGTCGATGTGCATGCCGCGGGTCAGCGGCACGCTCGACGTACGGTAGGCCGGGGCGAGCCGGGCGGCCACCGCGATCTCGGCGGGGGTGTACCGCAGCCGGTGTACCCGTACGGGTGGCTGGTTGACCAGGACGAGGTCGGTGCCGACGCCGAACAGCGCGCCCTGCCGGTCCAGTTCGGCGATCGCCCCGGCGGCCCGGCCGGACCGCGCGGGGACCGCCACGGTCAGCACGCCGCCGTCGGTCAGGTACTTCGCCAGCTCGTCCAGCCGCAGCCGCGTCTCGTCGGCGGTCCCGACCAGCGGCTGGGCGGCGACCACCACGTCGACCGCGTCCGCCTCGGCCAGCGAGTCGACCACCCGCACCCGGTCGGCGATCCACCGACCCTGCGCCGTGACGTGCTCCCGGAGGGTCTCCACCGCCAGCGGGTCGGCCGGTACGACGGTGAGCGCGTCGCCCGGCAACAGCGCGTCGATCGCGGCGGCCAGCACGGTCGAGTCGGTGGTGGCCCCGACCAGCAGCCCCGTCTTCGGACCCTGGTGCCGGGCCAACTCGGTGGTGAGGGCGCGGGCGGCGCGCTCGCCGACGTGGACCGGGCGGTTCGGACCGGTGCCGCGTACGGCGGGGGACTGGCTCATCTCGGGCGGGCTCCTCGCGAGGTCGGGACGGATCTGCGCCGCGAGCGGGGCGGTCCACGCGGCGGGGAGGGTTTCCGGCCCGGCGGTACGGATCGGCCGGCGGAGGCGGAAACCTCCGCCGGCCAGTGTATGCACCCCCCGAGCGGGGCGCACTGATCGTCAGGGCCGGTCGTCCACCCGGTCCGGATCGACCGGCCGGGGCAGCGGATCCGTCCCCGGCAGCGGCAGTTCGGCGGTGGCGGGCTCGGCCGGGTCGACCCCCGGCCGCCGGGCGGGGTCGATGGCCGAGGGGTCGGCGGAGGCGCCGGCCGCGGTGGGCCCGGCCTCCGACGGCACCCGCGACTCCTCCGACGCTGCCCGCGGCTCCTCCGACGCTGCCTGGTCGGGGCGGGTGCGGTTGGACCGCAGGGCGGCCAGCAGTCCCAGCGCGCCGAGCACGATCAGCGCCACGGCCAGGAACCAGCCGACGGCCGGCAGCGCCAGGTGCAGGAGCTGGGCGAGCAGCCACCAGGCCGCGATGCCCAGGAAGATCAGGGCGAACGTCAGCGACATGCCGTCGGTGCGGTGCGCCTTCATCGGACAACCTCCACAACGCCCGCGTCGACCGTCAGGGTGAGCCGTAGCCGGCCGCCGCCGGCGCCGTCGTCGCCGAGGTCGACCACCTCACGGTTCCGGGAGTCCACGCCGCTCCAGGTGTTGCCGAGCACCCGCGCGTCGCCAGCCCGGATGTCGACCCGCGTGGTCACGTCGACGTCCGGCGGCAGGATCACGGTCAGCTCGCCGACGTTGACCGCCGCGCTGATGTCGGCGTCGCGGTTGGTGAAATCCACGCCCGAGAGGTCGAGCGTGGCGTCGCCGAACCGGGTCTCGTACCGGTCGGCCAGGGCTTCGTAGCTGGCCGGCGCCCAGGTGACCGGCCCGTCGTCTTGAACCCGGTGCCAGGATTCGGCGAGGCTGGAGATGCCCAGCGCGAGTGCGGCCACCAGACCGAGCGCGATCAGCCAGCGGGCCCGGCCGAACCAGGTGCCGACCAGCAGCCCGAGCGCGATCGTCACCAGGACGCCCGCGAAGTAGGTGGACGGCCAGACCCGGACCAGGTTGGTCAGGTCCAGGATCGCGACCAGGCCCACCGCCACGAAGATCATGGAGAAGGTGGCGGAGCCCAGCCGGGACCGCTCCCGCGGCGGCTTGGGTGGCTTCGGCGGCCGGGCCGGCGGCGGCGCCAGCCGGGCCTCGGCGGCCGCGTACGGGCCGTGCGGCGCGAACGGTGGACGGTAGCCGCCGGGGGCGGTCGGCAGGTCCGGACGGGTGACCGCCGGCGGCGCGGCGGGGGCCGGACCGGTGGCCCAGGCCGGCGAGGGCGGCGGCGGTGCGAGGTAGCCCGGTCCGGCCGGCGCCGGCGCGGTCGGCGGGTACCAGGTCCCGTGGCCGGTGGCGGCACCCGCCGGCTGCCACGGCTGCCCCGGTGCCGGCTGGCCCGGCCCGCTCGGCGCCGCGCCGGGACCCGACGTCGGATAGCCCGGCCCGCCCGCACCCCAGGCCGGGTGAACCGGCCCGCCGGGTGGGTAGCCCGGCTCGGCGAAGGGACGGTGCGGTGCCGGCGGCGGGTACCCGGGCTGGTACGGGCCCGGACCGCCGAACTGCGGGTGGGGCATGGTCGGGAAGGCGCTGGTCGGGGGGGCGCCACCGGCCGGCTGCCGTCCGGCACCGGTCCGGCTCGACTCCCGGTTGACCAGCAGCGCGCCGACGATCAGGATCGCGACGCCGAGCAGGGCCGCGCGGAACGCGTCGGTGACGATGAAACCGAAGATCACCGCGAAGAGGATGCCGAGGATGAGCACGGTCGCCGGGGACATGCTCGACCGGCCCCGGCCCAGCATCGACTCCACCGGGGAGGCGGTGTCACCCTCGGCCGGGATGGTCAGCCAGGCCGCCACGTACACCAGGATCCCGATCCCGCCGAAGAAGCCGAGGACGGCGAGGATCACCCGCCAGAGGATCGGATCGGTGTTCGTGGCCCGCCCGATCGCGGCGCAGACGCCGGCCAGGTAGCGCCCCTGGGCCGGCCGCACCAGGCCGTACCGGGAGGTGAAGCGGAACCCCGGCGGCGGCCCGCCCGGTCCGGCCCACTGGCCGGAGGGTGGCGGGTTGCCGGGTCCGGGCGGTGGCGACGTGCCGGGTCCGGGCGGCGGCGGTGCGCCGGGCTCGGGCCAGGGGTCGGTGGGCGCGGTCCGCGGCGTCGGGTCGGACCGGTCACGCGCCTCTTCCCCGTCCGGACCGGTCCGCCCGGACGGGCCGGGCGGCCCGTCCGCCGGGGCGGGGGTGGCCGGCCCGGTGGGGTCGGCGGGTCCGCGGGCGGCAGCTTCGTCGGTCATGGTTCGATCCTTCTCCGTATCGCACCTGGTCGGCCTCAGGCGGCAACCCTGAGGGCACCCTGATATCTCCCGGCCGAATGTCCGGGCTCTCCTGATGGCCGGCGGGCCGGACCGCGTGTGACGATCGAAGCGTCGGTACCCAGGGACATCGTCCCGGTACCCTCCGGGCACGCCGCCACCCGGCACGGAAGGGAGCACTCCGATCAGCGCCACGGCCGAGTCACCCCGGCTCTACCGCGCCCGCGACCACCGCATGGTCGCCGGCGTGGCCTCCGGCATCGCCGGGCACCTCGGCGTCCCGGCGCTCCGGGTGCGGGTCGCGTTCGTCCTGCTGCTCGGGTTCAGCGGGCTGGGCCTGCTGCTCTACGCGGCGTTCTGGGCGGTCGTACCGCCGCAGCCGGGCAGCACCGAGCCGCCGCCCCGCCGGGACGTGCTGCAACTGCTGCCCTTCGTCGCCATCGGCCTCGGCGTGATCCTGATCGAGATGCTGGTGTTCGGCTCCAACGGCGTGGCCGGTACGGCCGGCTGGCTCGTGTCGATCATCGCGGTCGGTGCGGGCGTGATCTGGCACCAGTCGGCGCCCGAGCGGCGCTGGCAGTGGCGCGACTCGCTGCCCGTGCCGTGGCTCGGGGCGGTGGTGGAGGAGAGCGACCGGCGCGCCTTCGTACTGCGGTTCATCGGCGGCGGGGTACTGGTGGCGATCGGGATGATCGGCGTGGTCGCCGTCTACCGCCCGCAGGGGAACCTCGACGCGGTGATCAACGGGGTGATCTTCGCCCTGGTCGCGCTCGCCGGGGTCACCGTGGTGGCCGCGCCGGTCCTGTGGCGGACGTACAACCAGCTGCGGGCCGAGCGGGAGGGGCGCATCCGGGAGCAGGAGCGGGCCGAGCTCGCCGCCATGGTGCACGACCAGGTGCTGCACACCCTGGCCCTGATCCAGCGCAACGCCTCCGACGTCAAGACCGTGCAACGGCTGGCCCGGGGCCAGGAACGCTCCCTGCGCAACTGGCTGTACAAGCCCACCGGTTCGCCGACGGAACGCTTCGCGGCGGCCCTGGAGCAGGCGGCGGCCGAGGTGGAGGACACCTTCGCGATCACCGTGGAGACGGTGGTGGTCGGTGACCGGGAAACGGACGAACGGGTCGGCGCCCTGGTCGCGGCGGCGCGCGAGGCGCTGGTCAACGCGGCCCGGCACGCCAAGGTGCAGACCGTGTCGCTCTACGCCGAGGTCGAACCGGACCAGGTCAGCGTCTTCGTCCGCGATCGCGGTACGGGCTTCGACCCGTCTACGGTGGAGGACCACCGGCACGGGGTGCGAGGCTCGATCATCGGGCGGATGCGCCGGCACGGCGGCCGGGCCGAGATCCTGAGTACGCCGGGCGAGGGCACCGAGGTGCGGCTGTCACTGCCGCTGCCGCGCGAGGGAACGACAGCAGGGAAGGACAGGTAACGATCATGGCCGAGACGGTCGGGGCCGCCGAGGGCGGGACTCCGGTACCCCGGCGCCTGCGGGTGTTCCTGGTGGACGACCACGCGATGTTCCGGGCCGGCGTACGGGCCGAACTCGGTGCCCACGTGGACGTGGTGGGTGAGGCGAGCACGGTGGCCGAGGCGGTCGCCCGGATCGCCGCGACCGAGCCGGACGTCGTGCTGCTGGACGTACACATGCCGGACGGGGGTGGGCGGGCCGTGCTGGAGGCGATGCGGCGCAGCCATCCCCAGGTCCGGTTCCTGGCGCTGAGCGTGTCGGACGCGGCCGAGGACGTGATCGGGCTGATCCGGGCCGGCGCCCGGGGCTACGTCACCAAGACCATCTCTCCGGAGGAGCTGGCCTCGGCGATCCGCCGGGTGGCGGACGGCGACGCGGTGTTCAGCCCGCGGCTGGCCGGCTTCGTGCTGGACTCGTTCGCCGCCCGGCCGGACGCCCCGGTCGCGGACCCCGAGCTGGACCAGCTCACCAACCGGGAGCGGGAGGTGCTCCGGCTGCTGGCCCGGGGGTACGCCTACAAGGAGATCGCCAAGGAGCTGTTCATCTCCATCAAGACGGTGGAGACGCACGTCTCGAACGTGCTGCGCAAGCTCCAGATGTCCAACCGTTACGAGCTGTCCCGCTGGGCGGCCGACCGCCGGTTGGTCTAGACGGCGGGCCCGGGCTGACCGGCGGGCGGCCCGGCGCCGGTGGTCGGGCGCTGCCGTCGACCGTTCAGCCGGCCACGGTACCCGCTACGCCGGGTCGTATGGTCCGGTTGGGCAGACACGGCAAGTACTCGCTTGACGCCCGATAGTGCTTCGGTGGAGGCGTGGAACGTCACAGCGGCGCTAGAATGCATCGATGTCTATGGATTTCGCTACTAGCGGAACCGCTGGTCACGGGCCTCTTCTGGTGCCCGAGGGACCTGTCGCGGAGGAGTCGGGAGAGCGGCCGGCAACTAACGGGTTGATAACGGCACCTTTCCGCGCTAGGCAGCACAGTGTCACAGTGTCAGTCACCTCACAGTCCCTCGTGAGCGCCCTGAGGAGGCTCTACTCATGCGCGGGCAATTCCCGTTAAAGATGGCGGTCGGCGCGACCGCCATAATGTTGTTGGTGGCAGGCTGCGGTAGCGGCGGCGACGACGAGTCGGGCGCCGAGAACGCAGTGATCTCGATCGGCATCGCCGAGCCCCAGCACCTGATCCCCGCCAACACCACCGAGTCCAACGGCAACGAGGTGCTCTCCGCCCTCTTCAGCCCGCTCGTGGACTTCGACGCCGAGAACAACCCGGTCCTGGTGGCGGCCGAATCGATCGAGTCGCCGGACAACAAGGTCTGGACGATCAAGCTGAAGGACGGCTACACCTTCCACAACGGCGAGAAGGTGACCTCGGACAGCTACATCAACGCCTGGAACCACGGCGCGTACGGCCCGAACGGCAACGGTGGCGCCTACTTCTTCGAGCGCATCGAGGGTTACAAGGACCTCCAGGCCGAGGACCCGGACGGCGAGGAGGGGCCGCAGAAGGCCCCTGAGCCGAAGGCCAAGACGATGACCGGCCTCAAGAAGGTCGACGATCTGACCTTCACGGTGACCCTCAGCGAGGCGTTCTCCGGCTGGCGCTCGGTCATGGGCTACAACGTCTTCCTGCCGCTGCCCCCGGCCGCCTGGCAGTCCGAGGGTGTGCTCAAGGAGAGCTACGAGCAGGCCCCGATCGGCAACGGCCCCTTCAAGATGAAGGGCACCTGGCAGCACGACGCGAAGATCGAGGTCGAGCGTTACGACGCCTTCCCGGGTGAGAAGCCGAAGGTCGGCGGGATCAACTACAAGATCTACCAGGAGCAGACGGCCCAGTACGCCGACCTGGTCGGTGGCGCCCTGGACGTGGTCACCCAGATTCCGATCGAGAACCTGGCCACCGCGCCGGGCGACCTGGGCGACCGGTTCAAGACCAGCCCGAACTCCGTCTTCCAGTTCGTCGGGTTCCCGACCTTCCAGCCGGAGTTCGGCAAGGTCGAGGTGCGCAAGGCGATCTCCATGGCGATCAACCGCCAGGAGATCACCGACAACATCTTCCGGGGCTCGCAGACGCCGGCGACGTCCTTCGTCTCCCCGGCTGTGGCCGGCTACCGCGAGAACAGCTGCGGTGAGGCCTGCACCTACGACCCGGCCAAGGCCAAGGCGGCCTACGACGCCGCGGGCGGCCCGAAGCAGATCAAGCTGACGTACAACGCCGACGGTGGGCACAAGGCGTGGGTCGACGCGACCTGCAACCAGCTCAAGACCAACCTGGGCGTGGACTGCGTCGGCGTCGGCGAGCCGAAGTTCGCCGACCTGCTGACCAAGGTCGAGTCGAAGCAGCCGGTCGGCCTGATCCGGCTCGGCTGGATCATGGACTACCCGCTGATGGAGAACTACCTCGGCCCGCTGTACGGGACCGGCGGTTCGTCGAACTACTACGGCTACAGCAACGCCGAGTTCGACGCCCTGGTGAAGCAGGGTTCCGCCGCCAAGACGCCGGAAGAGGCGATCAAGATCTGGCAGCAGGCCGAGGACATCCTGGCCCGCGACATGCCGGTGATTCCGCTGCGGCTCGGCCAGAACGTCTTCGGCCACTCGGAGCGGGTCAAGAACGTCGAGGTCGACAAGTTCCAGAAGGTCGACATCCTGAAGATCGAGTCTGCGAGCTGACCTGACTGCTCCAACGTCGGACGGTCCGGTTCCACCCGGCCAGCCTGGGTGGAACCGGACCGTCCGTACGAAGCCTCACCGGCCGACCGCGTCCGGTGGGGCCGCGGTCGCCACCGTGCCCCGCACGGTCCGCTGCCCACCCCCGCAGTCACCCGACGCTCGTCTCGCAGAGGACTTGACATATGTTCCGCTACTTCGTGCGGCGCGTCCTGCAAGGCGTCCTGACGTTTTTCGGGGCCACCTTCTTCATGTACGCGCTCGTCTTCGCCAACCAGCAGGACCCGCTCCAGGCCTTGGCCGGCGAGCGGCCACTCCCCGAGAACGTGCGCCAGGTACTGACCGAAAGGTATCACCTGGACGAACCGTTCATCGCCCAATACGGGCACTACATGCGCGGGCTGCTCACCGGTGACTTCGGCACCTCGCTGACCAACCGGAAGATCTCCGACATGATGGCGGACGCCTGGCCGGTGACGATCCGGCTCGCCGTCCTCGCCGTCATCATCTCGGCGGTCATCGCGATCACCGCGGGCATCGTCTCCGGCATCCGCCGGGGTGGCCCGTTCGACACCACGACGCTGGTCATCACCCTGATCCTGCTCTCCCTGCCGATCGTCGTGCTGGCACCGCTGGCGCAGCTCATCTTCGGGGTGCAGCTCCAGTGGCTGCCCGCGACGTCCGGAGCGGATCCCGGGCTGTACCACCTCCTGCTCCCGGCGGTGGTGCTGGCCTGTCTGGTGATCGCCACCCAGATCCGGGTGACCCGGGCCTCCGTCGCGGAGAACCTGCGCTCGGACTACGTCCGTACCGCCCGGGCCAAGGGCCTGACCACCCGGCGGGTGATCGGCGTGCACGTGCTGCGCAACTCGCTGATCCCCGTGGTGACGCTGATCGGCGTCGACCTGGGCAACCTGATGGCCGGGGCGATCGTGACCGAGCAGGTGTTCAACATTCCCGGCGTCGGATTCAACCTGTCCCAGGGGATCCGGACGGAGGACGGCCCGCGGGTGGTCGGCTTCGTCACCATCCTGGTGATCGTCTTCCTGGTGGTCAACCTGGTGGTCGATCTGCTGTACGCGGTTCTCGACCCGAGGATTCGCTATGAGTGAGCGAAGCGGGCGCATCATCCGGCTCGGCGTCCATGTGCCTCATGGCGGCGCCGAGCGCAGCGAGGTGGCGCGGTGAGTGAGCGAAGCGAGCGCATCATCCGGCTCGGCGTCTACGTGCCTCATGGCCGCGCCGAGCGCAGCCAGGTGGCGGTATGAGTAAGCGAGGCGTCCGATGACCAACGTCGAATCTGTCACCCAGGCCGAGATCCCGAGCGGCGGCGGGGTGCCCGAGGCCGGGCCGGAGAAGCCGCGGAGTCTGGCCGGGGACGCCTGGGAGGACCTGCGGCACAACTGGATCTTCTGGGCGGCCAGCCTGCTGGTGGTCCTGATCGTCGCCATAGCGGCCTTCCCCGGCCTCTTCACCTCGTCCGATCCGCAGGCGTGCTCGCTGGCCCGGCAGCACGCGGGGCCGAGCGGCAGCGCCATCTTCGGGTACGACTTCCAGGGCTGCGACGTCTACGCGCGGACGATCTACGGGGCCCGCAACTCGGTCCTGATCGGGCTCTTCGCCACCCTGATCGCCGGCGTGATCGGGCTGGTCGTGGGGATGTCGGCCGGCTACTTCGGTGGCTGGGTCGACACCCTGCTGGCCCGCGGCATCGACATCGTGCTGGGCATCCCGACCCTGCTCGGCGCGATCGTGCTGGCCCGGCGGCTCTCCTCCGACCCGCAGGACTCGGGCTTCTACGCGGTGATCTTCACCCTCGGCGTCCTCACCTGGACCACCGGAGCCCGGATCATGCGCTCCTCGGTCATTTCGGCCAAGAGCCAGGACTACGTGGCGGCGGCCCGGATGCTGGGGGCCGGTCCCGGCCGGCTGATGCTCCGGCACATCCTGCCCAACGCCGCCGCGCCGTTCGTGGTGGTGCTGACCATCCTGCTGGGGATCAACATCTCGACCGAGGCGACCCTGACGTTCCTCGGCGTCGGCCTCAAGGGCGACGCGATCTCCTGGGGTATCGCCATCTCCGAGGCCGCACCGTTCGTGCGGGAGACCGCCCGCCCGCTGGTCTGGCCGTCGCTGTTCCTCGCGGCGACCGTGCTGGCGTTCATCATGCTCGGCGACGCGATCCGCGACGCCTTCGACCCGAGGCTGCGGTGAGCTGCACATGACCGATATCAAGGCAGAAGTCGACGTCCTACCCGGGTTGGACCCCCACGCGCGGTTGCTGGACGTCGAGGACCTGCACGTGGAGTTCCGCACCCAGGCCGGCGTGGCGAAGGCGATCAACGGGGCGAACCTCTACCTCGAACCGGGCGAGACGCTCGCCGTGCTCGGGGAGTCCGGCTCCGGCAAGTCCGTCACCGCCCAGGCCATCATGGGCATCCTGGACACGCCGCCCGGGTACGTCACCGGGGGCGCGGTCCGCTACCGCGGGGTCGACCTGCTCAAGCTCCGCGAGGAGCAGCGGCGCCGGGTCCGGGCCAACCACATCGCGATGATCTTCCAGGACGCGCTCTCCGCGCTCAACCCGGTCTTCTCGGTCGGGTTCCAGCTCGGTGAGCTGTTCCGGGTGCATCGCGGGATGTCCCGGCAGGAGGCCCGGAAGCGGTCGATCGAACTGCTCGACCTGGTCAACATCCCGGCCGCCCGCCAGCGGATCAACGACTATCCGCACCAGTTCTCCGGCGGCATGCGGCAGCGGGTCATGATCGCCATGGCGCTCGCCCTGGACCCGAAGGTGCTGATCGCCGACGAGCCGACCACGGCGCTCGACGTGACGGTGCAGGCGCAGATCATGAACCTCCTCGCCGAACTGAAGCAGGAACGGAACATGGGTCTGATCCTCATCACCCACGACATGGGGGTGGTGGCGGACGTCGCGGACCGGATCTCGGTGATGTACGCCGGCAAGGTGGTCGAGGAGGCACCCGTCCTCGACATCTACGCCCGGCCGGCGCACCCGTACACGAAGGCTCTGCTGGAGTCGATTCCACGGCTGGACATGAAGGGCCAGCAGCTCAAAGTGATCAAGGGTCTGCCGCCCAACCTGACCCGGATTCCGGCCGGCTGCCCGTTCAACCCGCGCTGCGCGTACGCCCGCGACGTCTGCCGGGCCGACCCACCGCCACCGCAGTACGACGTGGCGCCGGACCGGACCGCGCGGTGCCATTTCTGGACGGAGGTGGTGGGCGATGAGCCAGCCGTCAGGTGAGATCCCGAGCCAGCCGGTGGGCGAGATCGGACGGAAGCCGGCGGGCGACGGGGCGCAGCGGCCCTCCGGCGAGGTGGTGCTGGAGACCCGGGAGCTGGTCAAGCACTTCCCGATCACCCGGGGCATCGTGCTGCAGAGGAAGGTCGGCGCCGTACGCGCCGTGGACGGCATCGACCTGGAGCTGCGCCGGGGGGAGACCCTCGGCGTGGTCGGCGAGTCCGGCTGTGGCAAGTCGACCCTGGCCAAGCTGCTGGTCGGGTTGGAGAAGCCGACCAGCGGCTCGATCATGGTGCGCGGGCAGGACATGACCCGGCTCCGGGGCGCGGAGATGCGGCGTGCCCGGCGCAACATCCAGATGGTGTTGCAGGACCCGTACACCTCGCTGAACCCCCGGATGACCGTGGGCGACATCATCGGCGAGCCGTACGAGATCCACCCGGAGGTGGCCCCCCGGGGTGACCGGAAGACCAAGGTCCGGGAGCTGCTGGACCTGGTCGGGTTGAACCCGGAGCACATCAACCGCTATCCGCACCAGTTCTCGGGCGGGCAGCGGCAGCGGATCGGCATCGCCCGGGCGCTGGCGTTGCAACCGGAGATCATCGTCTGTGACGAGCCGGTGTCGGCGCTGGACGTGTCGATCCAGGCCCAGGTGATCAACCTGCTCGAACGCCTGCAGGACGAGATGGGGCTGTCGTACATCTTCATCGCGCACGACCTGTCGGTGGTGCGGCACATCGCCGACCGGGTCGCGGTGATGTACCTCGGCAAGGTCGTGGAGATCGCCGTCGAGGACGAGATCTACGAGGGGCCGACGCACCCGTACACCCAGGCGCTGCTCTCGGCGGTGCCGGTGCCGGACCCGACGCTGCGCGGGCAGCGGGACCAGATCGTCCTGGAGGGCGACGTGCCGTCGCCGGCGAACCCGCCGTCGGGGTGCCGGTTCCGCACCCGCTGCTGGAAGGCGCAGGACATCTGCGCCGAGGAGGTGCCGGCGCTCGTCGAACGGGAGCACTCCCGGCACCCGAGCGCGTGCCACTTCGCGGAGGAGCGGAACGTGGTACACGCGGTCGAGTAGGACCCTCAGGCGCCGGTGGCGGGCCTGACCCGGCTCGACCACCGGTGGAAGTAGAACGCCTCCTCATTGCCCGGGGCGCTGACCGCCATCCATGCGGTCGGCGTCCCGGGCGCGTTCCGGCCCGGTCCGCGTCGGCTCGGAGCAAGCCGCGGCCGCCCGAGCGCGTTCCGGCCCGGCCCGCGCCGGCTCAGAGCGGGCCGCGGCCGGCCCGCAGCAGCAGGAGCGCGACCTGGGTGCCGTCGGCGCCCAGCGCCTCGCGGAACCGGTCGAGGATCTCGCGTTCCCGGGACAGCACCAGCCGGGTGCCGCCGGACGCGAGCCGGGTCCGGCCGACCTGCTGGGAGAGGGCCGCCCGCTCCTGCCAGAGCGCGATCAGCTCCCGGTCGATCTGGTCGATCCGTTCCCTGAGCCCGAGGATGTGCTGGGCCGCGTCCGGCGCCGTGGTGCCGGTGTCGGGGCCGTCGCTGGTCGGCTCGGCGGGCTGTTCCGCTACCTCGGTGTCCATCGGGTCCTCCTTGGAAGTTCTGTCCCCGGTGTCCGGATCCCGACGCGAAAAGCCCCGGGCTCCAGGAGCCCGGGGCTTTTCGTAGGTCATTGATCAGGCGCGACCCACGGCAGCCGGACTCCCGGAGCCGTAGTAAAAGTAGAGATGCGCCTGGTAGATCACGGCTTGAGTATGCCCATCCGGCAGAGGTCTGGCAAGCATCTCGGCGATCCCCGGCGACAATCCGGCCGCCGGTCGGACTGTCGCCGGCGGAGCGGATCCGGGGTTGTCCCACCGGCGGCATAGACTCGCGGAGCGATGCATGCTCTCTTCGAACCCCCGCCGCCACACGCCCAGCCGACCCCGGCCGCCCCGCACCGCCGTCCGTCCGGGCTCGATCCGCAGGCCCTGCTGGCGGGGCTCAACGGGCCCCAGCGGGACGCGGTCACCCACACCGGCTCCCCGCTGCTCATCGTCGCCGGTGCCGGCTCGGGCAAGACCCGGGTGCTCACCCACCGGATCGCCTATCTGCTCGCCGCCCGCGACGTGCATCCGGGCGAGATCATCGCGATCACCTTCACCAACAAGGCCGCCGGGGAGATGAAGGAGCGGGTCGCCGCCCTGGTCGGGCCCCGGGCCCGGCTGATGTGGGTCTCGACGTTCCACTCCGCGTGCGTACGCATCCTGCGGGCCGAGCACGAGCACGCCGGCCTGAAGTCGACGTTCTCGATCTACGACGCCGACGACTCGCGGCGGCTGATGCAAATGGTCACCCGGGAGCTGGACCTCGACCCGAAGCGCTACCCGGCCCGGGGGTTGGCGGCCCAGGTCTCCAACCTGAAGAACGAGCTGATCGACCCGGAGGAGTTCGCCGGCCGGGCGAAGGGGCCCAACGAGCGCGCGCTCGCCGAGGCGTACACCCGCTACCAGCAGCGGCTCGTCGAGGCGCACGCGCTCGACTTCGACGACCTGATCATGGCGACGGTGCACCTGCTCCAGTCGCACCCGCACGTCGCGGAGAGCTACCGCCGCCGGTTCCGGCACGTGCTGGTCGACGAGTACCAGGACACCAACCACGCGCAGTACACCCTGGTGAAGGAGCTGGTCGGCGGCACCCCCGGCATCGAGCCGGCCGAGCTCTGCGTGGTCGGTGACGCCGACCAGTCGATCTACGCGTTCCGGGGCGCCACGATCCGCAACATCCTGGAGTTCGAACGGGACTTCACCGACGCCCGCACCATCCTGCTGGAGCAGAACTACCGCTCGACCCAGACCATCCTCAACGCGGCCAACGCGGTCATCGACCACAACACCTCGCGCAAGCCGAAGCGGCTCTGGAGCGAGGAGGGCGCGGGCGAGCAGATCGTCGGCTACGTGGCCGACACGGAGCACGCCGAGGCGGACTGGGTGGGCCGGGAGATCGACCGGCTCTGCGACGCCGGTGCCACCCGCCCCGGTGACGTCGCCGTCTTCTACCGCACCAACGCCCAGTCCCGGGTCTTCGAAGAGGTCTTCATCCGGGTGGGACTGCCCTACAAGGTGGTCGGCGGGGTCCGCTTCTACGAGCGCAAGGAGGTCCGGGACGCCCTGGCCTACCTGCGCGCCGTGGTCAACGACGACGACACGGTGAGCATCCGGCGCGTGCTGAACACCCCGCGCCGGGGCATCGGCGACCGCGCCGAGGCGTGCGTGGAGGCGCTCGCCACCCGCGACCGGGTCTCCTTCGGGGCGGCGCTGCGCCGGGCCTCGGACGCGCCGGGCATCTCCACCCGGGCGGCCAACGCCATCGCCGAGTTCGTCGGCCTGCTCGACGAGCTCCGTGAGCTGGCCGCGACCGGGCTGCCGGAGGAGGTGCTGGAGGCGGCGCTGACCCGCTCCGGCTATCTGAGCGAGCTGGAGGAGAGCCTCGACCCGCAGGACGCCGGCCGGGTGGAGAACCTCCAGGAGCTGGTGAGCGTCGCCCGCGAATACACCGAGCGGGTGGAGGCGCAGGCCGCCGAGGGGGACGGCGGTGCCACCCTGGCCGGCTTCCTGGAGCAGGTCGCGCTGGTCGCCGACGCCGACCAGCTGCCCTCCGACGATCCCGACCACCAGGGCGTGGTCACCCTGATGACCCTGCACACCGCCAAGGGCCTGGAGTTCCCGGTGGTCTTCCTGACCGGGCTGGAGGACGGCGTCTTCCCGCACCTGCGCGCGCTCGGCGACAACCGCGAACTGGAGGAGGAGCGCCGGCTGGCGTACGTGGGGATCACCCGGGCCCGCCAGCGGCTCTACCTGTCCCGCGCGGTCACCCGGTCGGCCTGGGGTCAGCCGTCCTACAACCCGCCGTCCCGGTTCGTGGACGAGCTCCCCGGCGACCTGGTGCGCTGGGAGCGCACCGACGCGGCGTACACGTCGTGGTCGGGCAGCGGCGGCGGGGTGGGCGGCCGGTCCGGCGCCGGGGACCGCTCCGGCGGCTACCGCAACGGGGGCTTCACCGGGGGGACCCCGAAGGCCGCGCAGCTCGCCCAGCGGCTGGGTGTGGACCCGAGCCGGCTCGCCACCGCGAGCGAGCTGCCACAGACACCCAAGGTCGCGGTCGGGGACCGGGTCAACCACCAGCGGTACGGCCTCGGCCGGGTGCTGGCCGTCGAGGGGCACGGCCCGGGCGCCCGCGCGCAGATCGACTTCGGCGACCAGACGCTGTGGCTGGTGCTGCGGCACGCGCCGATCGACAAGCTCTGAGTCAGCCGGCGGCGGGGCCGGTCCCGCCGGCCGGCTCCGGCCCGCCGCCGCGCGCGACGAGCGCGGCGAAACCGTCGAGCAGGGCCCGTAGCCCGGTCTCGAAGAGCCGGTCCAGGTCGAGGTCGTAGCCGGTCGGCGGGCCCGCGTCGGAGGAGTCGATGGCGCGGGCCAAGGACGCCATCTCCCTCGACCGGTGACCCGCGCCGGACACCGGCGGGCGCGGATCACCGACCGGTGGCCGGCGGTGCGGTGCTCAGCAGCCGAGGTCCACGCCGCGGGCCCGCATCCAGGGTGCCGGGTCGATCTGGTTCCAGAGCCCGTTGTGCACCTCGAAGTGCAGGTGGGGCCCGGTGGCGTCACCGGTGGCACCCTCGTACCCGATCACCTCGCCGGCGGCGACCCGCTGGCCGACGGAGACCGCGGTGCGGCTCTGGTGCGCGTAGTGGGTCAGGTAGCCGTTGCCGTGGTCGACGACGACCGAGATGCCATACCCGGTGTAGGCCCAGCCGGCCTCGACGACGGTGCCGGCGGCGGCGGCGTGGATCGGGGTGTTCTCCGGCATGGCGAGGTCGATGCCCGCGTGCATCGTGCCCCAGCGCGGGCCGAAGCAGGAGGTGACGGGGGCGCCCGGCATCGGGTTCACCCAGCCGGCGGCCCGCTTGGCCGCGCTCGACGTCGACCTGGTGGTGGCGGAGCGCTTGGCGGTGGCGGAGCGTTTGGCCGGGGCGGAGGTGGACGCCGAGGGCGAGGCGCTGGTCGGCGTTGGGGTGGCGGTCGGCGACGCGGTGGGGGCGGCCTCCCGGGCGGAGCGGTCCGCGCGCTGGGCGGCGGCCGCCCGCTCCGCCCGGTCGGCGGCGACGGTGACCGGGTCGGCGCCGTCACCGCCCGCGGTGCCCAGTGCCACCCCGGTCACCGCCAGGCCGAGCGCGGCGACCACTGCGGCGACCAGGTACGGGACGCGGCGGCCGGTGACGCTGCCCCGGAGCCGGTGTCGGGCCGGCGGCGCGGGCTCGGCCGGGCCGGACCGGGCCGGGTCCGGCGGACCGGGGTCGGCGGGGTCGCCGGGCTGTGCGGGGTCGGCCGGGCGGGCGTGGTGCGCGCCGGCACCCGGTTGTGCGTCGGGGTTCGGCGGTGCGAGGTCGGGCTCGGTCGGGTCGTTCGCCGGCACGGGCTGGTCCTCCGTGGATGGGGGGCGTGGACCCGGAAAATCCTGGTCGGCGCGCTGATACACCGGTCCGCCGGGTCGCCGGCGGAGCCGGAAGCGGTACCGGGTCCTCGGAGGATTCATCCGAATTCCAGGGATTTACCCGATAGGTTCGGCGCAGCCTGGTATGGCGTCGCTCACATCCGCCGCTGTGGCGCACGGAACTTGCGGCGGACCGGGCCAAAAGAAAACCGCCCAGACCCTCAGGGCCGGGCGGTGAGCGGGCATCACGGTGTGTCAGGAGGTGGCGACGTCTCCGACCAGGTCCTCGAGCTGCAGCTTGAGGTCGACGCCCCGCTCCTGGAGGTAGGGGATCGGGTCGATCGGCTTGCCGTCCACGTGCAGCTCCAGGTGCAGGTGCGTGCCGTAGGAGTAGCCGGTCATGCCCACCAGCCCGAGCTGGTCGCCGGCCTTGACCTCCTGGCCCTCGGTGACCAGCAGCTTCGAGGAGTGCCCGTAGACCGACTCGGTGCCGTCGGCGTGCGTGACGATGACGCAGTATCCGTAGCCGCCGAACCAGCCCGCCTTGGTGACCGTGCCGGAGTGGACCGCCACGTAGGGAGCGCCCTCGGGGGCGGCCAGGTCGACGCCGGCGTGCAACTCGTTCCACCGCATCCCGTACGGCGCGGTGAAGTCGTAGTCCTCCAGCGGCAGCAGCCAGACGTCGGGGGCGTCCGCCAGGGTCGATTCCAGGCTGCCGCGGTCCTCGGCCCGGGAGGCCCGATCGGCGTCGGCGGCCCGGTCCCGGACGTCGCTGCTGGTCGCGGCGGCCTTTTCCAGGTCCGCCAGGGCGGAGGGGCTGACCGCCTTGGCGTCCGGCATGCCGCCGGCGCCGAGCGCGACGACGCCGGCTCCGACGAAGGCGGTGGTGACGACTGCGGCGTAACGGCTGCGCGGGGGTGTGGGGACTCGGCGTCGCCCTCGATAGCGATCTGGCTCAGACGACAGGCGCTGGCGCACGCACACCCTCCGTTGTCGGGTCAGTGTTGCGACCGTGACCGGCGCTCTGAAACTCAGAATGAACGCCGGCTGACCGCGTCGCCACCCGGTCGTGGACCTGATGACAACCGTGGGCCACGGTAACCAACCCCTAGGCCTGTCACAAGTCGCAGCGCCATATTGATGTGTCGGTGTGCGCCTGTCCGTTGGGGAATGCCATATCTCGTTACCTTTTGCGGGCAGGCTCGTTAATTGCGCTCCGTCACCCTCTCTGCGACAGCTTGTTATCTTCGCGGGCGATGCCGAACCCCTCTCCGGGGTACCTCCCTAGGGGGATCGGAGCGGCGTTTCCCTAGGACCCGCCGTCCGGACCCCCGCCCCCGGCGTACCGGGAGTTCCGGCGCGGCGGCCGGCGGGTTACCGTTCGTTAAGGTGATCGGGCGAAGTCCCGGAAAGGTGTTGCGCTGATGAGTTCTCGAATCCGGGTCGTCGTCGCCAAGCCCGGTCTGGACGGGCACGATCGCGGTGCGAAGGTGGTCGCGCGGGCCCTGCGGGACGCCGGCATGGAGGTCATCTACACCGGGCTGCACCAGACGCCCGAGCAGATCGTCGAGACCGCGATCCAGGAGGACGCGGACGCCATCGGCCTGTCGGTGCTCTCCGGCGCGCACATGACGCTCTTCCGGCGGGTCATCGAACTGCTCACCGAGCGGGGCGCCGAGGATCTGGTCGTCTTCGGCGGCGGCATCATCCCCGACGCGGATCTCCCCGAGCTGGAACGGCTGGGCGTGGCCAAGATCTTCACCCCGGGGGCCACCACCCGGTCGATCGTCGACTGGGTCCGGGACAACGTGGGCCAGCCGGTCGGCTGAGCCGAGGAGGGCGGTCCCGGGACCGGGAGAGGGAATCCGGAAAAGGGGGAGGGGCCGGACGCACCCCTCACACGTCCGGCCCCTCTATGCGCGATGCCCCGCCGCCACCCCTCGACCGACAGGGCATCGGCCGTTCCGTCGCCGCGCTTTCCAGCGCTCCGACATCAGACTCAACGACGGCCTCTACCGGGGGTTACGCCGGCGGCGGGAAACTTTTCCGGCCGCACCGCCCGGCCGTCCCGGGCGGTCGCCACCGTGCCGCGACCCGTTCCCGCCCGGTGCGGCGGGTCGGCGCCGGTCAGCATTCCTGTGCCTTACCGCACACCGAGCACCCACGTGGATGCCGCCCGTGGTCACCTCGCTAGGCTGCGGCCGACGGCCTGTTTCTTTCCACGACGGGCGTCAACTCATCAGCACGCTGGCGGCGGTGCGACGGTGCGCCGCGGAGACGGGACGGGACGCGCAATCGTGGACCTGTACGAATACCAGGGGCGTGAGCTGTTCGAGCGGCACGGACTGCCCGTGCTCGCCGGCGGTGTCGCGACGACCCCTGAGGAGGCCCGCGCGATCGCCGAGCGCCTCGGCGGCCGGGTGGTCGTCAAGGCTCAGGTGAAGGTCGGCGGCCGGGGCAAGGCCGGCGGCGTCAAGCTCGCCGAGGGTGCCGACGAGGCGGTGGCCCGGTCCACCGACATCCTCGGCATGGACATCAAGGGCCACACGGTCAACCGGGTCATGCTGACCGTGACCGCCGACATCGCCGAGGAGTACTACTTCTCGTACCTGCTCGACCGGGCCAACCGCACCTTCCTCTGCATCGCCAGCGTCGCCGGCGGCATGGACATCGAGCAGGTCGCGGCGGAGACGCCGGAGCGGGTCGCCAAGGTGGCGATCGACGCGAACGTCGGCGTCGACGAGGCCAAGGCACGGGAGATCGTCTCCAGCGCCGGCTTCCCGGCCGAGGTGGCCGACCAGGTGGTCCCGATCGCGGTACGGCTGTGGCAGGCGTTCGTGGCCGAGGACGCGACCCTGGTCGAGGTGAACCCGCTGGCCCGGACGGCCGGCGGCGACGTGCTCTGCCTCGACGCCAAGGTGACCCTCGACGAGAACGCCGGCTTCCGCCACCCCGACCACGAGGCGCTGGTCGACCAGGCGGCGGTGGACCCGCTGGAGCAGCGGGCCAAGGAGAAGGACCTCAACTACGTCAAGCTGGACGGCGAGGTCGGCATCATCGGCAACGGCGCCGGCCTGGTCATGTCCACCCTCGACGTGGTGGCGTACGCGGGCGAGTCGCGCGGTGGCGTCAAGCCGGCGAACTTCCTCGACATCGGTGGCGGCGCGAGCGCCGCGGTGATGGCGAACGGGCTGGAGATCGTCCTCTCCGACCCGTCGGTGCGCAGCGTCTTCGTCAACGTCTTCGGCGGGATCACCGCCTGCGACGAGGTCGCCAACGGCATCGTCCAGGCGCTGGCCCTGCTGGAGCAGCGGGGCGAGCAGGTCACCAAGCCCCTGGTGGTGCGGCTCGACGGCAACAACGCCGAGGCGGGGCGGGCGATTCTCGACAGCGCCGCCAACCCGCTCGTCGAGCGGGTGGACACCATGGATGGAGCGGCCGAGCGGGCCGCCGAGCTCGCGGCTGCGGGGGTCTGACATGGCAATCTGGTTGACCAAGGACTCGAAGGTCATCGTCCAGGGGATGACCGGCTCCGAGGGTTCGAAGCACACCCGGCGGATGCTCGCCGCCGGCACCACCGTCGTCGGCGGGGTCAACCCGCGCAAGGCCGGCCAGACCGTCGACTTCGACGGCGCGGAGCTGCCCGTCTTCGCCGGCGTGGCGGACGCGATGGCGGCCACCGGCGCGGACGTGACGGTGATCTTCGTACCGCCGCAGTTCACCCGGGCGGCCGTCGTCGAGGCGATCGACGCGGGCATCCCGCTGGCCGTGGTGATCACCGAGGGGGTGCCGGTGCACGACACCGCCGCCTTCTGGGCGTACAACGTGGCGCACGGCGAGCGGACCCGGATCGTCGGCCCGAACTGCCCCGGCATCGCCTCGCCGGGTGCCTCCAACGCCGGCATCATCCCGGCCGACATCACCGGCGCCGGCCGGATCGGCCTGGTCAGCAAGAGCGGCACGCTGACCTACCAGATGATGTACGAGCTGCGGGACATCGGCTTCTCGACCTGCGTCGGCATCGGCGGTGACCCGATCATCGGCACCACCCACATCGACGCGCTCGCGGCGTTCCAGGCCGACCCGGAGACCGACGCGATCGTGATGATCGGTGAGATCGGCGGCGACGCCGAGGAGCGGGCCGCCGAGTTCATCAAGGCCAACGTGACCAAGCCGGTGGTCGGCTACATCGCCGGCTTCACCGCGCCGCCCGGCAAGACCATGGGCCACGCCGGAGCCATCATCTCCGGCTCCGCCGGCACCGCCGAGGCGAAGAAGGCCGCGCTGGAGGCGGTCGGCGTCAAGGTCGGCAAGACCCCGAGCGAGGCCGCTCGGCTGATGCGACAGGTCATGGCGGGCAACTGACCGGCCGGGAGCGGGCGGGGAGGATGGCCGAGGCCGACCTCCCCGCCCCCTCGTTTCGAGGTCGCGGAAAGCGGGCCCTCTCCCTACCGTGGTGTCGTGAACCGGCCGACCCGCAGCCGTGCCAGAGTAGGCGCTGATGCCACCCACCGCCCCTGACCAGCCCGGCCGTCCGGTCGCCGACGAGAGCGGGCCGGAGCAGCGCACCGGGCCCGGTGCGCGGCGGACGGACCAGCGGGCCGAGCGCCCGGAGTCGGAGCGGCGGGACCGGCCGGCGTCGCGTACCCCGGGGCCGGCGGACAGGTCCGGCGGACGCGGCCCGCGGGTGCCGGAGCAGCGCCCGGGCGGTCCCGCCCGCCGCGGCCGTGCGCCGCTCGCCGTGGCCGCCGCGGTGGCCACCGGATGGGCGGCGCTGCTGTCATACCTGCCGGTCGCCGTGGTGCTCGGGGCGGCCCAGCTCGCCGAGGACGCCGGCACCATCGCCGGGGCGGCCCGCACCGGGCTGGCCGGATGGCTGCTCGGACACGGCGTTCCGCTGAGCACCGAGGCCGGTCCGCTGGGCCTGCCGCCCCTGGCCATCGCCATGTTCGCCGCCTGGCGGGTGGCTCGGGCCGGTGTGCACGTCAGCCGCGCGGTGGGCGCGCGGGAGCATCCGACCCTGGGCCGGGCGCTCGCCGTCGCGGGCGCGGTCGGGATCGGGTACGGCGCACTCGGCGGGCTGGCCGCACTGCTGCTCCGGGTCGGCGGCGGGCCGGCCGCCCCGCCCCTGCGGGCGGTGCTCACGCTGACCCTCTTCGGCGGGCTGGCCGCACTGGTCGGCGCGTTGCGCACCACCGGGGCACTCGGCACGCTGGCCCGGAACACCCCGGCGGTGTTCCGCGACGGGCTGCGTACCGGAGTGGTGGCCGCCTTCCTGCTCCTCGGTGCCGGGGCGGGTGTCGCCGGACTGGCGGTCGCGACCGGCGGGGGCGAGGCCGGCGACATGATCGGGGCGTACCGCACCGGGGTGGCCGGTCAGGCCGGAATCACCCTGGTCAGCCTCGGCTACGCGCCGAACGCCGCGGTCTGGGCCGCCAGTTACCTGCTCGGTCCGGGCTTCGCGGTCGGCACCGACACCATCGTGCGGACCAGCGAGGTCTCCGTCGGCGCGCTGCCCGCCGTACCGCTGCTGGCGGGGCTGCCGCACGGCCCGCTCGGCGGGTTCGGCGATGCGGTGCTCGCCGTGCCGTTGCTGGCCGGCATGGCCGCCGGATGGCTGCTCGCCCGGCGGATGGCCCGGGTCGCCGTCGTCCGGAACCGGACCGCGCCGGGCTGGGCCACCGTGCTCGGCGCCGCCGCGGTCGGTGGGCCGGTCGCCGGGGTGCTGCTCGGCGGCGCGGCGTTCATGTCCGGCGGTCCGCTCGGCGACGGCCGGCTGGCCGAGGTCGGGCCGGTCGCCTGGCAGGTGTCGGCGGGCGCCACCGTCGTGATGCTGATCGGCACCCTGGTCGGGGCCGCCGCCGCCCGGGCCGTGGCCCCCGACTGAACCGTCGCCCCGTCGCCCCGCCGCCCCGCCGGGCAGCGGAAACGCGGCACGCGCGGGGTGTCCTCACCGGAACCCCGCGCGTGCCAGGAGTGCGTCTGTACGGATCTCGGCGCCTGGTCAGACCCCGTAGCCGAAGTTGCCGACCTGCAACACGACGGTCAGGATGAGCACGGCCACCCCGAGCACCGCGCCGACGGCGCCGCAGATGAGGCCCGCCAGGGCCTGACCCGCGTTGCTGGCCTCTCCCTGGCTGGCCTTGTTGCGCCCCATCACACCGAGCACCACGGCCGTGATGCCGGTCAGGATGCCGAGCGGCCAGCAGCACAACCCGAGCACGATCGAGATGATGCCGACGATCATGGCGATCAGGCCGAGGGTGTTGTTCTGCCCGCCGGGCGGGGCGTACCCCGAGGGCGGGAAGCTCGGCGGCGGGCCGTAGGGCTGGCCCGACGGGGGCTGGCCGTACGGGTCCGGGTACCCGGGCTGGCCCGAGGTGGGCTGGCCGTAGGGCTGGCCGGAGGTGGGCTGGCCGTAGGGCTGGCCCGAGGTGGGCTGGCCGTACGCGGGTTGACCCGAGGTGGGCGGCTGGCCGTACGGATCCGGGTACTGCGGCTGGCCGTACGCCGGCTGGCCCGAGGTGGGCGGCTGGGCGTACGGGTCCTGCGGCGCGTTCGGATCCGGCGGCTGTTGCCCGTACGGGTCCTGGCCTGGGTGGCCGGGCTGCATGCGAAGCTCCTATCCAGCGAGTGGGTCAGATGGACGAGCTGCCGCCGAGGGCTCCGCCGAGGATGGCGAACACGCAGCAGAGCACCGTCCAGAGCACGATCCAGGCGATGCCGATGATCAGGGCCAGCTTGGACCACTTCCGGGACTCGGCGGCCGCGGCCTGGGCTCCAGCGTAGTCGCCCTGCTGAAGCAGCGGGTTGACCTTGCTGGCGTTCATGATGGCCGGGATGGCGAGCGGCCAGAAGAGGAAGATCGCGACGATGGACATCGTCATGTTGTTATTGATCTGTTGCGGCGGCTGCTGCTCGTAGCCGGGGTAGCCGGGGTGCATGTGCGTCGGACTCCTTGATATTGCACTGATCGCGCATGAGGGATTACTCGGAGTCGATCCCCACCGGGTGATCCACGGCCCGAGCGTCCGGCAGCGTACCGAATCGACGCCAGCCCCGAGGTCCGTCCTTCCCGACATGCCGGCGCGCCCCGCCGCCGCCGGTGTCCGGGCGCGGTGTCGGCCCCGCCGCCGCAGAGCGGGCCTGAGCTGCCCGGTAGGGTGCGGTGGTGACTGAGCGCGTGTCGGCTGCCCGCATCGTCGTCCTCGTCTCCGGCTCGGGGAGCAACCTGCAGGCGCTTCTCGACGCGTGCGCGGACCCGGCGTACGGCGTCCGGGTGGTGGCCGTCGGCGCCGACCGCGACGGCATCGCCGGCCTGGACCGGGCCGTCGCCGCCGGCGTGCCGACCTTCGTCGACGCCGTCCGCTCGTACCCGACCCGGGAGGACTGGGACCGGGCGCTGACCGCGCACGTCGCGGAGCACCAGCCCGACCTGGTCGTCTCGGCCGGTTTCCTCAAGCTGGTCGGCCCGCACTTCCTGGCGGCGTTCGGCGACCGGTACGTCAACACCCACAACTCGCTGCTGCCCGCGTTCCCGGGCATGCACGGCCCGCGCGACGCCCTCGACTACGGGGTGCGGGTCGCCGGAGCCACCCTGTTCTTCGTCGACGCCGGCGTGGACACCGGGCCGATCGTGGCCCAGGTCGCGGTGCCGGTGCTCGACGACGACGACGAGGAATCCCTCACCGAGCGGATCAAGGAGGCCGAACGGCGCCAGCTCGTCACGTACGTCGGCCGGCTGCTCCGGGAGGGTTGGACGATCACCGGAAGGAAGGTAACGGTCGGAGTGAGCGAGTCAGGATCCGCGATGGAGGGCCGGCGGCCGATCCGGCGCGCGCTGGTCAGCGTCTACGACAAGACGGGTCTTCCCGAGCTCGCCGAGGCGCTGCACGCCGCCGGGGTGGAGATCGTCTCCACCGGCAGCACCGCGGCGACCATCGAGGCGGCCGGGGTGCCGGTGACCCCGGTCGAGGCACTGACCGGCTTTCCCGAGACCCTGGACGGCCGGGTCAAGACGCTGCACCCGAAGGTGCACGCCGGGCTCCTCGCCGACCTGCGGCTCGACCGGCACGTCACCCAGCTCGGGGAGCTGGGCATCGCCCCGTTCGACCTGCTGGTGTCCAATCTGTACCCGTTCAGCGAGACCGTCGCGTCGGGGGCGGACGACGACCAGTGCATCGAGCAGATCGACATCGGCGGGCCGGCGATGGTCCGGGCGGCGGCGAAGAACCACGCCTCGGTCGCGGTGGTGACCTCCGTGTCGGCGTACCCCTCGGTGCTGGCGGCCCTGGCCGGCGGCGGCTTCACCCCCACCCAGCGGCGCTCGCTCGCCGCGCGCGCCTTCGCCGACATCGCCGAGTACGACGTGGCCGTGGCGAACTGGTTCGCGATTCGGACCGGCCCGGCGGACCAGGAGTGGCCGACGTTCGCCGGGCTGGCGTTGAACGTCGCGCAGACCCTGCGGTACGGCGAGAACCCGCACCAGCAGGCGGCGCTCTACACCGACCCGTCGGCACCGGTGGGGCTGGCCCAGGCCGAGCAGCTGCACGGCAAGGAGATGTCCTACAACAACTACGTCGACGCGGACGCGGCCTGGCGGGCGGCGAACGACTTCGCCGACCAGCCGGCGGTGGCCATCATCAAGCACGCCAACCCGTGTGGCATCGCGATCGGCGCCGACGTGGCCGAGGCGCACCGCAAGGCGCACGCCTGCGACCCGGTCTCCGCGTTCGGCGGGGTGATCGCGGTCAACCGTCCGGTCTCGGTGGAGCTGGCCGAGCAGGTGGCGGAGATCTTCACCGAGGTGGTCGTCGCGCCGGGGTACGCCCCCGGTGCGGTCGACGTGCTCAGCGGCAAGAAGAACATCCGGCTGCTCCGCGCGCCCGCCTGGGCGCCGGCGCCGGCCGAGTGGCGCCAGGTCGGCGGCGGCGTACTGGTGCAAATGGCGGACCGGGTCGACGCGCCGGGCGACGACCCGAGCGGCTGGCGGCTGGTCACCGGGGAGCCGGCGGACGACGCGGTGCTGCGGGACCTGGCCTTCGCCTGGCGGGCGGTCCGGGCGGTGAAGAGCAACGCGATCCTGCTCGCCGCCGACGGTGCGACCGTCGGGGTCGGGATGGGCCAGGTGAACCGGGTCGACTCGGCGCACCTCGCGGTGAGCCGGGCCGGAGCCGACCGGGCGCGCGGGGCGGTGGCAGCCTCGGACGCGTTCTTCCCGTTCCCGGACGGGCTCAGGGCGCTGACCGACGCCGGGGTCCGGGCGGTCGTGCAGCCCGGCGGGTCGGTGCGGGACGACGAGGTCGTCGCGGCGGCGCGGGAGGCCGGCATCACCATGTACCTCACCGGTACCCGGCACTTCTTCCACTGACCGGTCCGATCGGGAGCGCGGGCTCAGCCGACCCGGAGGGCGAGGGTGCCGGCGGTTCCGCCGGCGCGGGTCGCGCGGACCGTCCAGCAGCCGGGGGCGGGGAACGTCCAGCCGGTGCCCCACTCGTCGCCGGGTCTGCTCCAGTTGCTGCCGCCGTGCGCGGTCGGGCCCCAGACCGGCTCGGCGGTGGCCCCGCCCGGACCGGTGGCCGCGATGGCGAAGTCACCCGAGCCGGTCATCCGCCAGACGATCTTCACCTCCGTGTCCGCCCGGACCCCCTCCGGTCCGCGCAGGAACAGCAGCGCCCAGAGGGAGTCCTGGGGGTTGTCGGTCACGCCCCGCAGCTCCGCGCCGGCCGGGTGGTCGGCGCCGGCCGGGGGGCAGGTGGCGGCAGCGGGTACGGCCGCCGGGGCCGAGGCGGTCGGTGTCGCGTCCGGGCTCGGCGGGGCCGCTGACGGGGAGGGGTCCCGCCGTTCCGCGCCGCACCCGGTCAGCAGGGTCGACAGGGCCAGCGTCATCACGAGCTTCCGGTACCGCCGCATACCATCCAGAGCCCCACCCCCACCCCACGGTTCCCGCCACCCCGCCGAGGATCAGCCGTGATCGCGAAGGGTCCGGCCGGCGATGGCGAGCCGAACTCTTCGCGATCCTCGGTTGGCGACGACCGTCAGGCGACGACGTGGCGGGTCTCGGCGAAGTGGCACGCCGACGGGTGCGGCTCGGCGGCCCGGGGCACGAGCTGCGGTTCCTCGGTGGCGCAGATGTCCTGCGCCTTCCAGCAGCGGGTGCGGAACCGGCAGCCGGACGGCGGGTTGGCCGGGGACGGCACGTCGCCCTCCAGCCGGATGATCTCCCGGTGGGCGCGGGCGGTCGGGTCCGGGACCGGCACCGCCGAGAGCAGCGCCTGGGTGTACGGGTGCGTGGGGCGCTCGTAGATCTCGTTCTCGGTGCCGATCTCCACGATCTTGCCGAGGTACATCACCGCGACCCGGTCGGCGATGTGCCGCACCACCGACAGGTCGTGCGCGATGAAGATGTAGGAGAGGCCCAGCTCGTCCTGCAACTCCTCCAGGAGGTTGATCACCTGGGCCTGGATCGACACGTCCAGCGCCGACACCGGCTCGTCGCAGACGATCACCTCGGGCTTGAGCGCGAGCGCCCGGGCGATGCCGATGCGCTGCCGCTGCCCGCCGGAGAACTGGTGCGGGTACCGGTTGACGTGCTCGGGGTTCAACCCGACCAGGTCGAGCAGCTCCTGCACCCGCCGCCGGCGGGCACCGCGCGGCGCCGCCTCCGGGTGGATGTCGAACGGCTCGCCGATGATGTCGCCGACCGTCATCCGGGGGTTCAGCGAGGTGTACGGGTCCTGCATGACCATCTGCACGTTGCGCCGCATCCGCCGCAGCTCGCCGCCGGAGAGCGTGAAGATGTCCCGGCCCTCCAGCACGGCCCGCCCGGAGGTCGGCGTCTCCAGCCGCATCAGCAGCTTGGCCAGCGTCGACTTGCCGCAGCCGGACTCGCCGACCACGCCCAGGGTCTCGCCGCGGCGCAGCTCGAAGCTGACCCCGTCGACCGCCTTGACCGCGCCGATCTGCCGCTTGAAGACGATGCCCTGACTGATCGGGAAGTGCTTGACGAGGTTCTCGACCCGCAGCACGGTCTCGCCGCGCTGCTTGGTGGCCGTGGCCGCCGTCGTGGTGGGGTCAGACGCGCCCATCGAGGACCTCCTCCGCGAAGTGGCAGGCGCTGGTACGGCCGCCGCCGAGCGACCGGTTGGCCGGCACGGTGTCGACGCAGACCTGCTGGGCGTACGGGCAGCGCGGGTGGAACGGGCACCCGCTGGGGATGCGCATCAGGTTGGGCGGTAGGCCCTTGATCGTGGTGAGCCGCTGGCCGCGCTGGTCCAGCCGGGGAATCGACTCCAGCAGCCCCTTCGTGTACGGGTGCGCCGGCGCCCTGTACAGCGAGTGCACGTCGGCGTGCTCGACGATGCGGCCGGCGTACATCACGGCGATCCGGTCCGCGACGTCGGCGACGACCCCGAGGTCGTGGGTGATCAGGATCATCGCCATGTCGAGTTCCCGGCGCAGTTCGCCGAGGAGGTCCATGATCTGCGCCTGCACCGTCACGTCGAGCGCCGTGGTCGGCTCGTCGGCGATCAGCACCGCCGGGTCCTGGGCGAGCGCCATGGCGATCATGACCCGCTGCCGCATGCCGCCGGAGAACTGGTGCGGATAGTCGTTGACCCGCTGCCGGGCCCCCGGGATGTTGACCAGTTCCATCAGTTCGATCGCCCGGCGCCGGGCGTCGGCCCGGGACAGCCCCTCGCGCAGCCGCAGCGTCTCGCCGATCTGCCAGCCGACCGGGAAGACCGGGTTCAGCGCGGAGAGCGCGTCCTGGAAGATCATCGAGATCTGCTTGCCGCGGACCTTCCGGCGCTCCTCCTCGCCGAGGGTGAGCAGGTCGGTGCCGCGGTAGAGGATCTGACCGCTGGGGATGACCGCCGGCGGCATGTCGAGGATGCCCATGATGGCCTGGGCGGTGACCGACTTGCCGGAGCCCGACTCGCCGAGCACGGCCAGGGTCTCCCCGGCGTCCAGGTGGTACGAGACGCCGTTGATCACCTTCGCCACGCCGTCCCGGGTGTGGAATTCGACGAACAGGTCCCGCACCTCCAGCAGGTGCGCCCCGTCCGGGGTGGCGGCGGGCACCGCCGGGACGCCGCCCGTTCTGCCGATTCGCTCGCTCATGTGATCACCGCAGCTTCGGGTCGAAGGCGTCGCGGATCGCGTCGCCGAGCATGATGAAGGCCAGTACGGTCAGCGCGAGGAAGGTCGACGGCACGATCAGCGGTACCGCCGACTCCCGCATGTGGGTGCGCCCGGCGTCGATGTCGATGCCCCAGGAGACCGTCGGCGCCTTCAGGCCGATGCCGAGGAACGACAGCGTCGCCTCGGCGGCGATGAACGACCCGAGCGCGATGGTCAGCACCACGACCACCGGCGCCAGGGCGTTGGGCAGGATGTGCCGCCACATGGTCCGGCCGTTGCCGGCGCCGAGCATCCGGGCCGCGGCCACGTAGTCCTGCTGCTTGGCGCCGATCACCGAGGAGCGGATGACCCGGGCCGCGGTGGTCCAGCCGAGGATGGCCAGGACGAAGATCACGGCGAAGATCCGGACGTTCGGGCTGTCGCTGCTGACCCGCTTGAGCAGGACGATCGCGGCGAGCAGCAGCGGGATGCCGAGGACCACGTCGACCACCCGGGACAGCGCGGCGTCGACCCATCGGCCGAAGTAGCCGGCGAGCATGCCGATCACCACCGCGATCACCCCGGTGAGCAACGCGGAGAGCGCACCGACCAGCAGCGAGGCGCGGGCGCCGTAGACGGACCGGGCGTAGATGTCACAGCCCTGGAAGTCGTACCCGAAGGGGGCGCCGCCGCCGGGGCCGGCGTGCTGGCGGCCCAGCGTGCAGTCCTGCGGGCTGTTGCTGGTGAAGAGCCCGGGGAACGCCGCCATGGCGGTCACGCCCAGGACCAGGACCAGCGAGATCCAGAAGATCGGGTTGCGGCGCAGATCGCGCCAGGCGTCCCCGGCCAGGCTGCGGGGCCGGGTCTCCGGGTCCTTCGCGCCGCTGCGGCCACCGGCCATTCCCGCGGCGGCGACGGTCTCAAGCTCACTCATGCCTGTCCCTCACTCGTACCGGATGCGGGGATCGAGGACCGCGTAGAGGACGTCCACCACGAGGTTCGACACCAGATAGACCACGACCAGGACGCTGACGAGGCCGACCACCAGGGGGCCGTCCTCGGTCTTGATGCCGCGGAAGAGGTTGAACCCGACGCCCGGGATGTTGAACACGCCCTCGGTGATGATGGCGCCGCTCATCAGGTTGCCCAGCTCGACGCCGAGGAAGGTGATCACGGGGATCAGGGAGTTCCGCAGTACGTGCACGCTCACGATCCGCCGCACCGGCAGGCCCTTGGCCTTCGCGGTCCGTACGTAGTCGGAGCGGAGGTTCTCCGCGACCGACGTACGGGTCAGCCGCAGCGCCGTGGCCAGGGAGAGCGAACCGAGTACGAGGCCGGGCAGCAGGAGCGCGTAGAGGCTGGGATCCGACCCGGCGGTGGGCGGGAAGAGCGAGAGCTTGACGCCGAGCAGGTACTGCGCCAGCGGGGCGAGCACGATCGTCGGGATGCCCAGCACCAGCAGGGTCAGCACCAGGGTGGCGTTGTCGAAGATGCTGCCCCGGCGCAGGCCGGCGATCACCCCGGAGGTCACCCCGACCACGATCGCCACGAGCAGGCCGATGATCGCGAGCTTCACCGTGACCGGCCAGGCCTGGGCGAGCATGTCACTGATCTCCCGGCCGGTGAGCGAGTCGCCGAGGTCGCCGCGGAGCAGGTTGCCGACGTAGTCGAAGTAGCGGTAGAAGAAGCCACCGATCCCGGTCTGGTCGAGGTGGAACTTCTCGGTCAGGTATGCCCGCTGTGCCTCGCTGACCGGGCGCTCGCCGGCGAGCGCCTGGATCGGGTCGCCCTGTCCGGCGAACATCAGCGCGTAGACGATCAGAGTGGTCCCGAAGAAGGCCAGGACCATCTGGAGCAGGCGCCGCACGATGTAGCGGAACATAGCTCTCTTGACTCTCCGTGGGATGCGGCCCCGCAGGGGTGGGGTGCGGAGTGTGCGGAACGGTCCGGGCCACCCGGGGGTAACCGAGTGGCCCGGACCGGCCTTGCGTCAACTCAGCTGACGACCTCGATCTTGGTGAGGTCGACGACCTGGAAGAGGTCGACCTCGACGTTCTTGACCTTGGTCGAGTGCGCGAAGTTGTTCTGGCCGAACCGCAGCGGGATCACCGGCATGTCCTTGGCCAGGATGTCCTCGGCCTGCTGGTACTTCTGGATGGCCTCCTCCTGGGTGGCGGAGGTCGAGCCTTCCTGCACCAGCCGGTCGAAGTCCGGGTTGCTGTAGCCGTAGTAGTTCGACGACCCGTTGGTGGTGTAGAGCGGGCCGAGGTAGTTCTCCATGGACGGGTAGTCCATGAGCCAGCCCATCCGGATCAGGCCGACCGGCTGCTTGTCCTCGACCTTGGTGAGCAGGTCGGAGAACTTCGGCTCGGCGGTGCCGACGCAGTCCACGCCCAGGTTCGCCTTCAGCTGGTTGCAGGTGGCGTCGACCCAGTCCTTGTGGCCGCCGTCGCCGTTGTAGGTGATCTCCAGCTGGGCCGGGCCGCCGGCGGCCTGGTACGCCGCCTTGGCCTTGCCCGGGTCGAACTCGCACGCCTCGCCGCAGGTGTCGTCCCGGTAGCCGGCGACCACCGGCGAGACGAACGAACGGGCCGAGACCTGCGAACCCTTGAAGATCGACTTGGCGATCTCGTCGCGGTCGATCGCCATCGAGATCGCCTTGCGCACCTCGGGAGTGCTGAACTCCTTCTGGTACGTGGGGAACGCGATGAACTGGAAGGCGGAGGCCGGGCTCTGCTGGAACCGGTCGCCCAGGTCCGAGGCGGCGGTGCTCAGGTTCTCGGTCGGCACGGTGACGTCCACGTCGAGGTTGTCCGACAGCACGTCCGCGTACGCCGCGGTGAGCTGCTGGTAGATCCGGAACTCGGCGCCCGCGACCTTCGGCTTCTCGCCGGGGTACGCGTCGTACCGCTCCACCTCGACCTTGGCGTCGTGCTGCCAGGTGCCCTTCATCTTGAACGGGCCGTTGCCGACCGGGGCGTCCTCGAAGCCGGCCTTGATCACCCCGGGGGCGGAGAAGGCGGCCTGCGGCAGCGGGTAGAACGCGTTGTAGCCGAGCACCGTCTTGAACTCGGTGTACGGCTTCGCCAGGGTGACCGTGAAGGTCAGGTCGTCGACCTTCTTCAGCCCGGTCATGGTCTTGGCCTTCGGCTCCGCCGCCTTCTGCGGGCCGTCGCCGTCGGGGTCCTCGGCCTGAAGGTCGTCGTAGCCGGCGATCTTCTCGAAGAAGTAGGCGTTGCCCTGGCCGTTCGGCGCGTACGCGCCGTAGTTCCAGGCGTTGAGGTAGCTGTCGGAGGTGACCTTCTCGCCGTTGTGGAAGGTGTAGCCGTCCTTCAGCTTGATCGTCCAGACCACGTTGTCGGAGGACGTCACGGACTCCGCGGCGACCTCGTACGGCTTGTTCTGCGCGTCGTAGTCGACCAGCGGGGTGAACAGGGCGGAGAGCACCTGGTTGCCGCTTGACTCGTTGGTGTTGGTCGGAATCAGGTGCTGCGGTTCCCCGATCTGGATGGAAACCGTGGCATTCGGGTCGGTTCCCCCCGAGTCGCCGCCGCCACAGGCCGCGAGGCCGAGGGTCGCGGCGAGCGGGAGGGCGGTCCAGGCAGCCAGCCTACGAACCTGCATTGAGCCTCCTCGTCTCCTCACGCTCAGCAGTCGTCACCCGAAATGGGTAACGCTGTGCAACGCTCGGTAAAGGTAGGTCGTACCGGGACTCCTGGCCAACCTGGATGATTACGACCGAGTAACACAACTCCGGGTCAGGGCTTGCACAGACTGTGTTTCTCCTGGTAATAGGGCTGGGGGCGCGATGGGTCCGGCTAACCGGACATCTCGGATCTTCCCTGGTGCATGCGGCTCGGCGTGATCGACGTCTCCGGTGCCGCGGGGCCGGGAAGATCGTCCGGCTCGTCCCTTTCCGGCCCTGGCGGAATGTGGACTACCCCACAAAATCTCACTCAGGGTGACGAAAGACACGGTTACGTACAGTCACCCGGCCGCACCTGGTCGGCCGGCCGACCGGCCATTGGCCAAGTGGCCGATCCGCACCCCGGCCAGCCGGGTGCCCGACCAGCCGACCGGGCTGGCGTGAGACGATCTGCCTGTGACGGCCACCCTTCTGGACGGAAAAGCCACCGCGGCACACATCAAGGACGAGCTGCGCAGCCGGGCCAAGGCGCTGGCCGAGCGGGGCGTCGTACCCGGGCTGGGCACCGTGCTGGTGGGCGAGGACCCCGGCTCGCAGGCGTACGTCAACGGCAAGCACCGCGACTGCGCGGAGGTGGGCATCGCCTCGATCCGCCGCGAGCTGCCCGCCGACGCCACCCAGGAGCAGGTCGACGCCGTCGTCGCCGAACTCAACGCCGACCCGGCCTGCCACGGATACATCGTGCAGCTGCCGCTCCCGGCCCAGATCGACACCCAGCGGGTGCTGGAGGCGATCGACCCGGACTGCGACGCCGACGGGCTGCACCCGATCAACCTCGGTCGGCTCGTGCTCGGCTACCCCGGCCCGCTGCCCTGCACCCCGCGCGGCATCGTCGAGCTGCTGCGCCGGTACGACGTACCGCTGCGTGGCGCCGAGGTGGCCGTGGTCGGCCGGGGGAACACGGTCGGCCGCCCGCTGGGCCTGCTGCTCACCCGACGCAGCGAGAACGCCACGGTGACGCTCTGCCACACCGGCACGCTGGACCTGGCCGCACACACCCGGTCCGCCGACATCGTGATCGTCGCCGCGGGCGTACCGGGGCTGCTCACGGCCGACATGATCCGGCCCGGCGCCGTGGTCGTGGACGTGGGGATCACCCGGGTGATCGGCGCGGACGGCAAGGGCCGCTACACCGGTGACGTGGGTGCGGACGTCGCCGAGGTGGCCGGCGCGCTCGCGCCGATGCCCGGCGGCGTCGGCCCGATGACCCGGGCCATGCTGCTCAGCAACGTGGTGGAGCGCGCGGAGCGCGAGGCCGGGCCGGCAGCGGAGTAGGACCCCAGCCGCCTCCCGGGTCCCACCAGCCAAATGCGCCCCTGACCGGATCGGGACGGCCCTGGCTGATACCGTCCGGACATAACCCGACCGGTATCAGAGAGTGGGACGGCATGGGCAAAAAGGTCACCGTCGTCGGCGCTGGTTTCTACGGCTCCACGACCGCGCAGCGGCTGGCGGAGTACGACGTCTTCGACACGGTCGTGATCACCGACATCGTCGAGGGCAAGCCCGAGGGCCTCGCGCTGGACCTCAACCAGTCGCGTCCGATCGAGGGGTTCGAGACCAAGGTCGTCGGCGTGACGACCGGCAAGGGCGGCGAGGGCTACGAGGCCATCGAGGGCTCGGACGTCGTCGTGATCACCGCCGGCCTGCCCCGCAAGCCGGGGATGAGCCGGATGGACCTGCTGGAGACCAACGCCCGGATCGTGCGGCAGGTCGCCGAGAACGTCGCCAAGTACGCCCCGAACGCCGTGGTCATCGTCGTCTCCAACCCGCTGGACGAGATGACCGCGCTGGCCCAGCTCGCCACCCAGTTCCCGAAGAACCGGGTGCTCGGCCAGGCCGGCATGCTCGACACCGCGCGGTTCAGCAACTTCGTCGCCGAGGCCCTCAAGGTGCCGGTGGCGTCGGTGCGGACCCTGACGCTGGGCTCGCACGGCGACACGATGGTGCCGGTGCCGTCGCAGAGCATCGTCAACGGCAAGCCGCTGCGCGAGGTCATGCCGGCCGAGCAGATCGAGGACCTGGTGGTCCGGACCCGCAACGGCGGCGCCGAGGTGGTCGCACTGCTCAAGACCGGCTCGGCGTACTACGCCCCGTCCGCCGCCGCCGCCCGGATGGCCCGGGCCGTCGCCACCGACTCCGGCGAGGTCATGCCGGTCTGCGCCTGGGTCGACGGCGAGTACGGCATCTCCGGCGTCTACCTGGGCGTGGAGGCCGAACTGGGCCGCGAGGGGATCCGGCGGGTCGTGGAGACGCCGCTCGACGACGACGAGATCGCCAGCCTGAAGGCGGCGGCCGAGGCGGTCCGCGCCAAGCAGGGCGACGTCGCCAACATGTGACGCGCTCGCCCGGCTGAGCTGTTAGGAAGGGCCCCTTCTTATGCAAAAAGCGATAGGAAGGGGCCCTTCCTTGCAGCCTTCCCCCTTGCAGTCAGGCGACCGAGATGCCGGGTACGCCGGCCAGCACCACGAACTCCGCGGCGGTCCGGACGGTGGCGGTCGGGCCGAGCACGGTGTCGACCAGCCGTAGCGAGCTGAGCATCCGGTCCCGGTCCACGTCGCAGACGACGTAGCCCCGCTGGTTGTCGATGTACTTCCAGTGCGGGCTCTCCGCCATGATCGGGTCGTACGTGCGGTGGAAGGCGACCGGATCGGCGTTGCCGCCCGAGGTGATCGACGTACCGGTGATCTCCGCGGCGACCACCGGCGAGGCCGGGTCGTCGAAGTCCGGCTTCAGGTCGCAGACCCAGGTGCAGTGCCGGTCCCCGGTCAGCACGACCGGGTTGTCGACCTGCCCCGAGCCGAAGTACTCCAGCAGCCGGCGGCGCTGGACCCGGTAGCCGTCCCAGTTGTCCAGGTCGTACGTCCGCTCCGGCCCGGCCGTGCGGTCGTTGGAGGCCCACATCACCTGGTTGGCGAGCAGGTTCCAGCGGCTGCCGGAGGTCCGCGTCCCGTGCACCAGCCAGCGTTCCTGCTCCGGCCCGGTGATCGACAGCGCGGGGTTCTCCGCCTCGGCCAGGGTGGCCGGCTGGTCGCTGCGGTACTGCCGGGTGTCCAGCACGTGCACGCTGGCCAGGTCGCCGAAGCGCAGCCGCCGGTAGAGCCGCAGGTCGAGGCCGCGCGGCAGGGCGGACCGGCGCAGCGGCATGTGCTCGTAGTACGCCTGGAGGGCGGCCCTGCGCCGGGCCCGGAACGCCTCGGGCGTCTGCTGGGCCGGGTCCTGCGGGATCTCGTCGGCCCAGTTGTTGTCCAGCTCGTGGTCGTCGAGGGTGACGATCCACGGGAAGGCGGCGTGCGAGGCCTGGAGGTCCGGGTCGGTCTTGTACTGGGCGTGCCGGTTGCGGTAGTCGGTCAGCGAGTACGGCTCGTCGGCGCCCTCGTGCACCCGGTACGCGGCGGTGTTCGGCCGGCTCTCGTAGATGTAGTCGCCGAGGAACGCCACGAAGGCCAGGTCCTCCTCGGCCAGGTGCCGGTGTGCGGTGTAGGCGCCGGCCTGGTAGTCCTGGCAGCTCGCGAAGGCGAAGCGCAGCCGGTCCGGCCGGGACCGGTCGGCGGGTGCGGTCCGGGTCCGGCCGGCCGGGGAGATCTCCGCGCCGGCCCGGAACCGGTAGTGGTACCGGGTGTCGGGGCGCAGCCCGCAGACCTCGACGTGTACCGAGTGGGCCAGGTCGGGATGGGCCAGCGCGGTGCCCCGGCGGGCGATCCGGCGGAACCGCTCGTCCTCGGCCACCTCCCAGCGCACCGGCACCGGCCGGGCCGGCATGCCGCCGCCGGCCAGCGGTTGCGGGGCGAGCCGGGTCCAGAGCACCACGCCGTCGGGCAGCGGGTCGCCCGAGGCCACGCCGAGGGTGAACAGGCCGGCCGGGAGCGGCCCGCCGGCACCGGACGCGACGTGTGCGGCGGCGCCCTCGGGGGTGAGCAGCATCGGTCCGACCACGAGGCCGGCGGTCGCGGCGCCGGCGGCCGAGACGAGGCGGCGGCGGCTGACCGGGTACGGAGGAGTCATGCGCCCGATCGTGGCGACGTACGGAGAATTCCGTCACCGCCGACGATGGACCTGAAGACGTACTACAGCCGAACGAACGGTGCGCCCAGGTGCGGGGTGCCCAGCGTCGGCTCCGGTCGCCGGGCGAGGTCGGCCAGCGCCGCCGTCCGGGACGCCCGGGCCGCGTCCGGGTCGTCGTCGTGGGCGTAGGCCAGGGCGGGGTCGACCAGCTGCACCGGGTGCACCAGCAGGTCGCCGGTGAGCAGGAGCGTCCGGTCGGCGGCGGTGAGCAGCACCGACTGGTGCCCGGGGGTGTGCCCCGGGGTGGCGACCAGGCGCAGCCCCGGCGCGAGCGGCCGGTCGCCGTGCACCGCGTCGAGTTGCCCGGCGGCGGCCAGCGCGGCCAGCGGCTGCCCGGCCGGTGCGGTGTCGCCGGCCCGGCGTACCGCGTCGAGTTCGGCCCGCTGCACCAGATAGCGGGCGTTGCGGAAGTACGGCGTCGCCGGCCGCCCGGTCACCGCCCAGCCGATGTGGTCGGTGTGCAGGTGGGTGAGGACCACCGTGTCGACCTCGTCGGGGGCGATCCCGGCCCGGGCCAGCTCGGCCGGCAGCCGTCCGGGCACCGGTGCCCAGCTCCGGGCCGGCGCGTCGGCCGGCCCGATCCCGGCGTCGACCAGGATCACCCGTCCGGCCGCCGGCCCGTCGGTGAGCCGGATGGCGAAGCAGCGGAACGCCAGCCACCACCTCCGGTCGGCGGTGACGGTGGCCGGGTCCCGCTCGTCGGCCCGGCGCCAGTGCTCGGCGGTGGCCGCCGGAAACGCCTCGGCGCGGGGCTGGAAGAACGGGCCCTCGGCGTCCGGCAGCGCGACCACGGTGGCGTCGCCGACCGAGTAACTGATCATGCTGGCCAGTGTAGGGAGGGCCGGCACCTTCCAGTACGCTCGTACTGCTTGAGCACGTGTCCCCGGAGAGGAGCGCCGGCTGATGGCGAAGATCAAGGTTACGAACCCGGTGGTGGAGCTCGACGGCGACGAGATGACCCGGATCATCTGGAAGCAGATCCGTGAGCAGTTGATCCTGCCGTACCTCGACGTCGACCTGCAGTACTACGACCTGTCGATCCAGTACCGCGACGAGACCGACGACCAGGTCACGGTCGACGCGGCGAACGCCATCAAGCAGCATGGCGTCGGTGTGAAGTGCGCCACCATCACCCCGGACGAGGCCCGGGTCGAGGAGTTCGGCCTCAAGAAGATGTGGCGTTCGCCGAACGGCACCATCCGGAACATCCTCGGCGGCGTCGTCTTCCGCGAGCCGATCATCATGTCCAACGTGCCGCGGCTGGTGCCGGGCTGGACCAAGCCGATCATCATCGGCCGGCACGCGCACGGCGACCAGTACAAGGCCACCGACTTCGTGGTGCCGGGGCCGGGCACGGTCACCATCACCTACACCCCGGCCGACGGGGGAGCCCCGGTCGAGATGGAGGTGGCGAACTTCTCCGGCGGCGGCGTCACCATGGGGATGTACAACTTCGACGACTCCATCCGGGACTTCGCCCGCGCCTCGCTGCGCTACGGCCTGGACCGCGGCTACCCGGTCTACCTGTCCACCAAGAACACCATCCTCAAGGCGTACGACGGCCGGTTCAAGGACATCTTCGCCGAGGTGTTCGAGGCGGAGTTCAAGGCCGACTTCGACGCCGCCGGGATCACCTACGAGCACCGGCTGATCGACGACATGGTGGCCGCCGCGCTCAAGTGGGAGGGCGGCTTCGTCTGGGCCTGCAAGAACTACGACGGTGACGTGCAGTCGGACACCGTGGCGCAGGGCTTCGGCTCGCTGGGCCTGATGACCTCGGTGCTGATGACCCCGGACGGCCGTACCGTCGAGGCCGAGGCGGCGCACGGCACGGTCACCCGGCACTACCGGCAGTGGCAGAAGGGCGAGAAGACCTCGACCAACCCGATCGCGTCGATCTTCGCCTGGACCCGGGGCCTCGCGCACCGGGGCAAGCTGGACGGCACGCCCGAGGTGACCCGCTTCGCGGAGACCCTGGAGCGGGTCTGCGTCGACACCGTCGAGGGTGGTCAGATGACCAAGGACCTGGCGCTGCTGATCTCCCGGGACGCCCCGTGGCTGACCACCGACGAGTTCATGGCCGCGCTGGACACCAACCTGGCCAAGAAGCTCTCCGCCTGAGGTGTAAGGAAGGGCCCCTTCTTATCGCTTTTTGTATAGGAAGGGCCCCCTCCTAACACACCGAACGCGGCAAGATCGGCCGTTTTGCGCCGTTACCGCCGGCCGGCCCGCCTCGTTGAGCAGGATGGACGTGATGCCAGTCGCGTCCCGGAAGACCAGTCCGGTGGTGGCCGCCGCGAGAGGTCCGTACCGGTGAATGGTCTTCCCGGCTGTTGCGCACAGCCGGCCGTCCCTTCCCTGCGGGGGGCCCTGTCCCGGGCCCCCCGCGCCCTTTCCACCGTCGCCCCGACCGAGCCGTCGCCCGACCGGACCCGGGCCGAGCCGTCGCCCGACCAACGGGTCGTCGCCCACCGGCTCAGCCGGCGTCCCGCAGCAGCTCGGCCGCCCGTTCCGGTGCGATGTCGTTGATGAAGACCCCCATCGCCGATTCCGAGCCGGCCAGGTACTTCAACTTGTCCGCCGCCCGCCGGATGCTGAACAGCTGCAGGTGCAGGTGACCCAGGCCCGGTGCCGCGTGCACCGGCGCCTGATGCCAGGCCGAGATGTACGGCATGGGCATGTCGAACAGCCCGTCGAAGCGGCGCAGCACGTCCAGGTAGAGCGGCCCGAAGGCGTCCCGCTCGGCGTCGTCCAGCGCCGGAATGTCCGGCACCGGCCGGTGCGGCGCGACGTGTACCTCGAACGGCCAGCGGGCCGCCGCCGGCACGTACGCCGTCCAGTGCTCGTTCCCCGCCACCACCCGGTCCCCGGCGGCCCGTTCGGCGGCGAGCACGTCGGCGTACAGGTTCCGCCCACCGGTGCGTTTTGCGTGGCGCTGCGCGGCGGTCAGCATCGCCCGGCTGCGCGGCGGCAGGAACGGGTACGCGTAGATCTGGCCGTGCGGGTGGTGCAGGGTCACCCCGATCTCCACGCCCCGGTTCTCGAAGCAGAACACCTGCTCCACCCCGGGCAGTCCGGACAGTGCCGCGGTCCGGTCGGCGAGCGCCTCCAGCACGGTACGGACCCGGGGCGCGGGGAGGGTGCCGAACGAGGCGTCGTGGTCGGCGGTGAAGCAGACCACCTCGCACCGCCCCGTCCCGGGCCGGACCGCCGTGTACGGGGTCACCTGTCCGGGCGGGTCCCCGGGCCGGTCGCTGAAGGACGGAAAGCGGTTCTCGAAGACCACCACGTCGTAGTCGTACGCCGGGATCTCGCTGGAGCGTTCCGGAGTGGACGGACAGAGCGGGCACTGGTCGCTGGGGGGCAGGAAGATCCGCCCCTGCCGGTGTGCCGCGACCGCCACCCACTCGTCGACGAGCGGGTCGTACCGGAGCTGCGAGGCGGGCGGCGGCGGTGGCAGCTCCCGCCGGTCCAGCCCTTCCCGCACGGCGTCCGGATGCTCGTCGAAGTAGATCAGTTCGCGTCCGTCGGCGAGCCGCACCGCCGTCCGCCTGATCCGGACCTCCTGTGCAGCACTCATCCCGACACCTCGCAGAGCAGTAGTTCGGTGACCTGCGACCGCAGCGCCTCCCGGGCCGGCTCCGGCAGGCGTACGTCGGAGATCACGGTGTGCGCGGCGGAGAGCGGGGCGATGGAGGAGATTCCCACCGTCGCCCACTTGGTGTGGTCGGCGAGCACCACCAGCCGCTCGGTCGCGTCGAGCAGCGCCCGGTCGGTCTCCGCCTCCAGCAGGTTCGGCGTGCTGTAACCGGCCCGCTCGCTCATGCCGTGCACGCCGAGGAAGACCAGGTCGAGGTTGAGCGACCGGATCGCCGCGACCGCCACCGGCCCGACCAGCGCGTCGGACGGGGTACGGACCCCGCCGGTGAGCACCACCGTCTGGTCCGGCCGGCCCGAGCGGTGCAGGATCTCGGAGACCGGGATCGAGTTGGTCACCACGGTCAGCCCCGGTACCCCGGTCAGCCGGCCGGCCAGCTCGGCGGTGGTCGTACCCGCGGAGAGCGCGACCGCCATCCCGGGGGTGACCATCCGGGCGGCCTCGCGGGCGATGGCGGCCTTCTCGGCCCGCTGCCGCGCCGACTTGGCCGCGAAGCCCGGCTCGTCGGTCGAGCCCGGCCCGGCGGTGGTCGCCCCGCCGTGCACCTTGGCGAGCAGGCCGCGTTCGGCCAGCGCCTCCAGGTCGCGCCGGATGGTCATGTCGGAGACGCCGAACTCGCCGGCCAGCTCGGTGACCCGGACCCCGCCGCTGGACCGGACCCGCTGCAGGATCGCCTCCTGGCGCTGCTGGGCGAGCATCAGGCCGGTCCCTCGGCGGCCGGCTGCGCCAGCACCACCGCACCGTGCGCGGCGACCCGGGTCGGACCGGTCCAGCGTTCGCCGGTCAGCAGGTCCAGCCCGGTGGCGTCGACCTCCGCCGGTCGGTCGCCGTGGTTGAGCAGGAAGAGGTACGAGCGGCCGTCGGCGTGCCGGCGGCGGATCGCCTCCACGCCCGGCGTACCCGGCAGCTCGGGATGGACGCCGACCCCGGCCGCCACCTCGGCGAGCAGCCGGCCCAGCGGGGCGTCCGCCAGCCGGGTGCCGAGGTACCAGGCGGGACCCCCGGCCGTGCCGCGCCGGGTGATCGCCGGAGCGCCCGGCACCGGACCGTCGGCGTACCGGGCCAGCACCTCGGCGTCCGGGGCGGCCAGCAGCTCGGTCCAGACGGCCGCGGTGGAGCCGTCGTCGAGGCGTACCGTCTCGGCGGCCCGGAGCGGGAAGAACTCCTCGACCCGGATGCCGAGCAGCTCCGCGAAGGCGCCCGGCAGCGGTGCCGGCCGGACCTGGTCGCACTCGTCCACCAGCCCGCTGTACGGGCCGATCACCAGGCTGCCGCCGGCGGCGACGTACCCGGTGAGGTTGGCGACGGCGTCGTCGGTGACCGCGTAGAGGGCGGGGGCGAGCACCAGCCGGTAGCGGCCCAGGTCGGCGTCGGGCGGGGCGAGGTCGGCGGTGATGCCGGCCCGCCACAGCGCGCTGTGCCAGCGCCGGATCTCGTCGAAGGCGACCATGTCCGCGCTCGGCTGGTTGGCCGCCTCCTGCGCCCAGACGCTGCCGTAGTCCAGCAGCACCGCGACCTCGGCGCCGGTCCGGGAGCCCTCGATCTCGGCCAGCGCGCGCAGGTCGGTGCCGAGCTGGACCACCTCGCGCCAGATCTTCGAGTCGGTGCCGGCGTGCGGCAGCATCGCCGAGTGCCACTTCTCCGAGCCGGCCCGGCTGGCCCGCCACTGGAAGTAGAGCGCCCCCTCCGAGCCCCGGGCCACGTGTGCCAGCGCGTCCCGGCGGAGCTGGCCGGGGGGCTTGGCCAGGTTGCGGGGCTGCCAGTTGACCGCGCTGGTGGAGTGCTCCATCAGCAGCCACGGGCCGCCGGCCAGCGACCGGCTCAGGTCGGCGGCGAAGGCGATCTGCGCGGGCGGTTCCAGCGGGTGTTCACCGAGCAGGTAGTGGTCGTTGGAGAGCAGCCGGTCCGGGCCGGTCATCTCCCGTCCCCAGGCCCAGTGGTCCAGGTTGACGCAGCTCGCGGTCATCAGGTTGGTGGTCACCGGTACGCCGGGGGAGAGCCGGTGCAGCGCGTCGCGTTCGGCGACGAAGCAGGCCAGGTGCTCGTCCGAGCTGAACCGCTTGAAGTCCAGCACCTGGCCGGGATTGGACGAGGTCGGGGTCGCCCGGGGTGGCTGCACCTGCGCCCAGTCGGTGTACGTCTGCGACCAGAAGGCGGTGCCCCACGCCGCGTTGAGCCCGGCGAGGTCGCCGTGGCGCCGCTGGAGCCAGTCCCGGAAGGCGGCGGCCGAGACGTCGCAGTAGCAGTGCGCGTTGTGGCAGGCGTACTCGTTGTGTACGTGCCAGACGGCGAGCGCCGGATGGTCCCGGTAGCGCTGTGCGAGCTGCTCGGTGAGGGCCAGGGCGGCCTGCCGGTAGACCGGGGAGCTGGCGCAGATCGCCTGCCGGCTGCCGTAGCTGAGGCGCCGGCCGTCGGCGTCCACCGGCAGCGTCTCCGGATGGGCGTACGAGAACCAGGGCGGCGGGGAGGCGGTGGCGGTGGCCAGGCAGACCCGGATCCCGCCGTCGTGCAGCCCGTCCATGATCCGGTCCAACCGGTCGAAGGCGTACCCGCCCGGCTCCGGCTCCAGCCAGGCCCAGGCGAAGACGCCGACGGTGACCAGGTTGACCCCGGCCTCGCGCATCAGCTCCACGTCGCGCGGCCAGACCTCCTCGGGCCACTGCTCGGGGTTGTAGTCACCGCCGTAGCTGAGGCCCTGGATCTTCGGCACCAGACGTCCCACACCGCCCCCAACGCGCTCGCACGAAATCCAACAGATACGAACACTAGCGCTCGGCTAGGAACGCAAGGAAGGGCCCCTTCTTATCGTTTTCTGTATAAGAAGGGGCCCTTCCTAACACCCAAGGCGGCTCAGGCGGGCTGTAGCCGCGGCTCGACCCAGCCGGTCTCGGTCAAGTGCACCAGCACCGCCCGTACGCTCTCCTCGACCGTCAGCACACTGGTGTCGATGACCAGCTCCGCGTCGGTCGGCTCCTCGTACGGGTCGTCGATGCCGGTCATCCCGGTGAGCTGGCCGGCCCGCGCCCGCGCGTACAGGCCCTTGCGGTCCCGCTGTTCGCACACCTCCAGCGGGGTGGCGACGTGCACCAGCAGGAAACCCGCTCCGGCGGCCCGGGCCATCTCCCGGGCGGTCGCCCGGGCCCGCGCGTACGGCGCGATCGGGCAGCAGAGCGCCAGCCCCCGGTTCCGGGCCACCTCGGCGGCGACCCAGCCGATCCGGCGTACGTTCGTGTCCCGGTCGGCCCGGCTGAAGCCCAGGCCGGCGGTGAGTTCCCGGCGCACCACGTCACCGTCGAGCAGGGTGATGGTCCGGTCGCCGCTCTCCCGCAGCGCGTCGGCGACCCCACGGGCGATCGTCGACTTGCCCGAACCGGAGAGCCCGGTGAAGAAGACCACCAGGCCCCGGTGCCGGCGCGGCGGCCGGGCCCGGGTCAGCTCCTTGGCCACCGCCGGCGGGGTGTGCCACTCCGGCAGCGGGAAACCCCGGTCGAGCAGGTCGTCGATCTCCTCCTGGTGCAGCGCCAGCCGCCGGTTGCGCGGCGGGATGTCGTCGCGCCACCGCCACTGGCCGTCCCGGTTGTCGTAGGCCAGCTCGCGCGGCACCAGCATCCGCAGCCCGCCGCCGGTGAGCATCTCGGTGGTGGAGAGGACGTGGGTCACCCCGTACGCGCGGGCCACCCGGGCCCGCAGCAGCGCGTCCCAGATCTCGTCGCCGTGCCGCGCCATCGGCACCGTGACGATGGTCGCCGGCGGCATCCGGTCGCGGGCGCCGAAGACGCTGCGGACCAGCACCTCCGGCGGCAGCCCCTCCGGGCTGCTCTCCGCGGTCGGGATGAGCACGAGCAGGTGGGCGGCGAGGGTACGGACCGCGTAGGCGATCTGCGCCAGCTGCGGGCGGTGCAGCGGCCGGTCGGCGATCACCCCGAGCACCCGGCCCGGGGGCAGCAGCTCCCGGACCTCGGCCGGGTCGCGGCGCAACCGTTGGAAGGGACCCTGCCCGCCGTCGCCGATCCGCCGGACGGTGCCGCCGACGCCGTACGTGCCGTGCCGGGTCGGCCAGAGGTCGGTCACCTCCAGCAGCGCGATTGGTGCACCCTCGGGGTCGGTGAGGACCAGCCCCCGGTCCAGCGGGTTGGCGAGGTCGAGCCCGTTGGTCAGCTCGGGCGGGATCTGCATCGTCACCGGCACCGGCCAGGGCGTGGCATTGGCCAGCCGCCCCCGCCGGGCCACCGACGCCAGGTCGGCGCGGCCCATGAAGCCGGTGAGCGGGGCGTACGCTCCGGAGAGCAGCAGCTCCAGATCGGCCAGCTCATACGGGCGGGGCGTGTACGCCGGAGCGTCACGCAGCAACTCGTCGGGCAGCACCCACCCGTTGCTCATCGCACCCCCAACTACCCGGCCGGCACACAGTCTCCCAGTCGGCCGTCGATCGGTCGAGACCGCCACTCCCGAATGGACACCCCCGGTTGGGGGTCGTCGTTGATCGGTGGCCATGAGGAGATTACCCAACCGTGCGAAGGCGGGCCGCGCCGAACGACCCGGTCCGCCTCGGCGGTGCCGGACCGGTCGCCCCCGGCGCATCCCGGAGGCCGGACCGGGGGGCGTCTCAGGGAATTCCCAGGGTGGGTTCCGGACCTCCGCGCGGGCCCTCCGGTCATACCCTGGCCAGGTGACACTCATCGCGACCCAGTCGCTGACCAAGACGTACGGCGGCCGGGTGACCGCGCTGTCCGATCTCACGGTCACCATCGAGCCGGGAATCGTCGGACTCGTCGGGGCAAACGGGGCCGGCAAGTCCACCTTCATCAAGATCCTGCTGGGCCTGCTCGCCCCGACCAGCGGCCAGGCCCGGGTGCTCGGCCTCGACCCCACCATCGACGGGCAGTCGGTCCGGGCCCGGGTCGGCTACATGCCCGAGCACGACTGCCTACCGCCCGACCTGTCGGCGGCCGAGTTCGTCACGCACATGGGGCGGATGAGCGGGCTGCCCCGGACGGCCGCCCGGGAACGGGCCTCGGAGGCGCTGCGCCACGTCGGCCTCTACGAGGAGCGCTACCGGCAGATCGGCGGCTACTCCACCGGCATGAAGCAGCGGGTCAAGCTGGCCCAGGCGCTGGTGCACGACCCGGACGTGCTGCTGCTGGACGAACCGACGAACGGGCTCGACCCGGCCGGCCGGGACGCCATGCTCGGGTTGATCGAGCGGATCGGCACCGAGTTCGGCATCTCCGTCCTCGTCTGCTCGCACCTGCTCGGCGAGGTCGAGCGGATCTGCGACGCGCTGGTCGCCATCGAGGGCGGCCGGCTGCTGCGCTCCGCGCAACTGGCCGACATGACGACCGCCACCGAGGTGCTGTCGGTCGAGGTCAGCGAGGGGACCGAGGAGCTGGCTGGCCGGCTGGTCGCGCTCGACCTGCCGGTACGCCGGGATGGCCGGCTGCTGCTCGTACCGCTGGCCGACGACGCGACGTACGACCTGATCCTGACCGCGGTGGCCGAGTTGGACCTGCCGCTGCACCGGCTCGACCAGCGGCGGCACCGGGTCGCCGAGCTCTTCGCCACCGGACCGGCCCGGCCGGACGCCCTGGTGGCGGCGGGCACCGCCGAGGGAGGCACCCAGTGAGCACGCTCGACGCCCGACAGCCGGCCGGGGTGATCCACGACATCGGTTACCAGCGGTACACCGGCCCCCGGCTGGGTCGCCGGCACATCGTCGGCGCGCTCTACCTGCACGGGGTGCGTACCGCGTTCGGGCTCGGCCGCAGCGCCAAGGCCAAGATCTTCCCCTGGTTGATCGTCGGCGTGGTCGGCGTGGTGGCGGCGGTGCTGACCGCCATCCGCGCGCAGACCGGCACCGCGCCGCTGAGCTACGGCGAGTTCCCCGAGGTGCTCAGCGTCCTCATCATCTTCTTCTGCGCGATCGTCGCCCCGGAACTCGCCTCCCGGGACCTGCACAGCGGCGTACTCCCGCTCTACCTCGCCCGGCCGCTGCGCCGCGGCGACTACGCGATGGCCAAGCTGGCGGCCCTGGTCTCGGCGACGTTCCTGCTGCTGGCCGGCCCGCTGACCGTGATATTCGCCGGTGCCGCCTTCACCGTGGACGGGATCGGCGCCGTGTGGGACGAGTTCGGCGACTACCTGGGCGGCGTCGCCTACGCCGCCGTGCACGCGCTGGTGTTCTGCGTCGTGGCGCTGCTGGTCGCCTCCCTGGTACGGCGGCGGGCCGTCGCCGCCGGGGCGGTGGTCGGCGCCTTCCTGCTCACCACCCCGGTGGTCGGGGTGCTGGCGGTGCTGCCGTCGAGGGACGCGAGCCAGCTCGCCGGGCTGGCCAGCCCGGTCACCCTGGTCAGTGGGATCGGCGACTGGGCCTTCGAGCCCGGCGGCGAGGTGGCGATCGGGCCGTACGGGCCGGTCTACGCCGTCGTCGCGCTCGGCCTGGTGGCCACCGGTGTCCTGCTGCTGCTCGCCCGCTACCGGAAGGTCGCATCCCAATGACCGCGACGAACATCTCGACGAGCGCGCCGGACGTCCCGGCCGTCGCCACCGGCGCGACGAGGGTCGAACTCGCCGGTGTCTCCCGCTGGTACGGCAACGTGGTGGCGGTCAACGACGTGACCATGAGCCTCGGACCCGGGGTCACCGGCCTGCTCGGCCCGAACGGCGCCGGCAAGACCACCCTGCTGCACATGATGGCCGGGTTCCTCGCGCCGTCGCGGGGGACCGTCACCCTGGGCGGCGAACCCACCTGGCGCAACCCGGCGGCCTACCGCCGGCTCGGCCTGGTGACCGAGCGCGAGTCGGTGTACGGCTTCCTCAGCGCGTACGAGTTCGTGCTGGCCAGTGCGCGGCTGCACCGGCTCGCCGACCCGGAGGCGGCGGCCCGCCGCGCGATCGGGCTGGTCGAGCTGGCCGACGCCCAGGACCGGCGGATCGGCACCTACTCCAAGGGCATGCGCCAACGGGCCCGGGTGGCCGCCGCGCTGGTGCACGATCCCGAGGCACTGCTGCTGGACGAGCCGTTCAACGGGATGGACCCGCGGCAGCGGATGCACATGATGGAGCTGCTGCACTCCCTCGGCGCCGCGGGCCGGACCATCCTGTTCAGCTCGCACATCCTGGAGGAGGTCGAGCAGGTCTCCGGGACCGTCCAGGTGATGGTGTCGGGCCGGCTGGCCGCGTCGGGGGACTTCCGCACCATCCGGCGGCTGATGACCAACCGGCCGCACGTCTTCGCCGTACAGTCCAGCGACGACCGGCGGCTCGCGGTCGCGCTGATGGCGGAGCCGTCGGTCAACGGCGTGGACCTGGACCGCGAGGGGCTCACCGTCCGGGCCGGGGACTACGGGAGCTTCACCCGGGCCCTGCCGAAGATCGCCCTCGCCTCGGGCATCCGGGTACGCCGGCTGCTGCCCTCGGACGAGTCCCTGGAGAGCGTCTTCTCCTACCTGGTGGAGGCCTGATGTCCACGTCGACCCGTTCCGGTGGAGGCCTGAGTTCCATGTCGACCATTTCCTGGATCACCGCCCGCGGTCTCTTCGGCCGGCGCCGGTTCCTGCTGCTGTTTCCGCTGCCGGTGCTGCTGGTCGGGCTGGCGGTGCTGGCCCGGTCGGCCGGCGTCGACCCCGGCCAGTGGGGCCAGCCGGTCGTCTACGGGCTGGGGCTCGGCGTCGTCCTGCCGGTGATCGCGCTGATCGTCGGTACCGGGGTGCTCGGCTCGGAGATCGACGACGGCACCCTGCTGCACATCCTGACCAAGCCGCTGCCCCGGTGGCAGATCGTGCTGCCGAAGCTGGCGGTGGGGGCGGGGGTGACGGCGCTGACCGCAGCGGTCCCGCTCTACGTCGCCGGGGTGCTGGCCGACTCCGTACGGTTCGGGCTGGCGCTGGCCGCCGCGACGGCGGTGGGCGCCCTGGCGTACTCGGCGTTCTTTCTGGCGCTGAGCCTGGTCACCCGGCGGCCGGTGCTGCTCGGCCTGGTCTACGTGCTGATCTGGGAGGGGCTGCTCGGCAACGTCGTCGGTGGCACGACCGTGCTCTCGGTGCAGCACTACGTGGTGGCCCTCACCGACCGGATCGCCCCGACACCGCTGCTCGACGCCACGGTGTCGGTGCCGGTGGCGATCGTGATGAGCGTCCTCTTCACGGTCGGTTTCACGGTGCTGGCCATCGACCGGTTGCGTTCGTTCAGCGTGGCCGGCGAGACGAGCTGAGGCCCGCCGCCGTACGCGACACTTCCCGGTATTCCGGCGCTGCCTGAACACAGCGCCGGAATACCGCGATCCGCTCAGCCGGTGTTGCGCAGCCCGGCCGCGATGCCGTTGACGGTGGTGAGCAGGGCCCGCTCCAGCGCCGTACCGTCACTGGGGGCGCGTCGCCCGCCGGGGGCGGTCGCCATGGCCCGACCGGCGGCACCCGAGTCGCGGTACTGCCGCAGCAGCGCCACCTGGAGGTGGTGCAGCGGCTCCAGGTAGGTGTCCCGGACGGCGAGCGTGCGCTGGAGCACCGGCGAGTTCTCCAGCAGCGCCGGCGACGAGGTGATCGCCAGCACCTCGCGCTTGGTCAGCTCGTACTCCGCCTCGATCTTGTCGAAGATCGGCCGCAGCGGCTCCGGTACCAGGGTCTCGACGTACCGCCGGGCGATGTTCAGGTCGGTCTTGCTCAGCATCATCTCGACGTTGGACAGGAACGTTCCGAAGAAGTGCCAGGCCCGGTGCATCTCGCAGAGCACGTCGAACAGGCCGGCCTCCCGGGCGGCGGCGAGCCCGGACCCGACGCCGAACCAGCCCGGCACGATCTGCCGGGTCTGGGTCCAGCCGAAGACCCACGGGATGGCCCGCAGCCCGGTCAGCCCGGCGCCGGTGTTGGGGCGCTTCGCCGGCCGGGAGCCGATGTTGAGCGCCCCGAGCAGCTCGGTCGGGGTCGAGGCCCAGAAGTAGGCGGGCAGGTCCGGGTCCTCGACCAGCGACCGGTAGGACCGGTACGCCGCGCCGGAGACCACGTCCATCGTGGAGTCCCACCGGTCCAGCGCCTCCGCCGGCTGGCGCGGGGTGGTGTGCAGCAGCGTGCTCTGCAACACCGCGGCCAGGGTCAGCTCCAGGTTCTCCCGGGCCAGCGAGGGGAGGGTGTACTTGTCGGAGATGACCTCGCCCTGCTCGGTGACCTTGATCTCGCCGTCCAGGGTGCCGTACGGCTGGGCCAGGATCGCCTCGTGCGTCGGCCCGCCGCCCCGGCCGACGGTGCCGCCCCGGCCGTGGAAGAGCCGCAGCCGTACGTTGTGCCGGGCGGCCACGTCCCGCAGTGCGCGCTGCGCCCGGTGGATCGACCACTGCGAGGTGGTGATCCCGGCCTCCTTGTTGGAGTCGGAGTAGCCGAGCATCACCTCCTGCACGTCGCCCCGGGCCGCCACGATCGCCCGGTACGCCGGCAGGGAGAGCAGCTCGTCGAGCAGTTCGCCGCCGGCGTCGAGTTCGGCCGGGGTCTCCAGCAGCGGTACGAAGCCGATCCGGGCCCGGCCGGTGTGCACGTCGACGAGGCCGGCCTCCCGGGCCAGCACCACGGCGGCGAGCAGGTCGTCCACGCCGAGCGTCATCGAGACGATGTACGACTCGATCACCTCGACGCCGAAGCGTTCCTGCACCTCCCGGATGGCGCCGAAGACGTCGAAGGTCTTCCGGGCGGTCTCGGAGAGCGGAGTGTCCATGGTGGAGAGCGGTCGGCGGCCGGCCAGCTCCTCGGCGAGCAGCTTGGTCCGCTCCGTACGGCTCAGCCCGGCGTAGTCGGGCACCTCGCCGACCTGGGTGTAGAACTGGGCGAGCACCGCGTGGTGCGCCTCGGCGTGTTCGCGGATGTCCATGGTCGCCAGGTGCGGCCCGAACGCGGCGACCGTCCGGATCGCCGAGGCGAGCCGGCCGACGGCGGTGAGCTGCCCGGAGTTGCGGGCCAGCGAGGCGCGCATCAGCTCCAGGTCGGCGAGCAGGTCGGCGGAGCCGCGGTAGTCGCGACCGGGCAGGTGCGGGGTGCCCTGGTTGAGCCGGCGCCGGGTGTTGGCCAGCTTGGCCTTCACGCACCGCACCTTGAGCCGGTACGGCTCCTCGGCGTTGACCCGGCGGAACCGGGCGGCGACCTCGGGCAGCGCGTCGAGGTCCTTGGCGAGGCTGGCGGAGAGGTCGAGCGAGACCCCGCGCAGCCGGCGGGAGACCGAGATCTCGTTGATCAGGGACTCCATCGCCGCCTCGGTGGCCTGGATGCCGTGCTCGTACTGGATCAGGAGGACGTCCCGGGTGACCTGCGGGGTGACGAAGGGGTTGCCGTCGCGGTCACCGCCGATCCAGGTGCCGAAGGTCAGCGGCCGGGCGGTCGGCGCCGTCTCCACGCCGAGGGTGCGCAGCGTGTCGGCGAGGTCGTCGAGCACCTGTGGCGCCGCCTCGGCGTAGAGGTCGCGCAGGTAGTAGATGGCGTTGCGGGCCTCGTCGGTCGGGTCGGGCCGGTCCAGCCGCAGCTCGTCGGTCTGCCAGAGCAAGTCGAGCAGTTCGGCCAGCCGCCGGTTCGCCGGGCCCTCGTCACTGGCCCCGTAGAGGATGGCGGCGGCCGCCTCGGCGTCCAGTTCGTCGGCGACGGCGCGCAGCTTGGAGAGGATGGAGCGGCGGGCCGCCTCGGTGGGGTGCGCGGTGAAGACCGGCCGGACGGCGAGCCGGCGGGCGGCGGAGGCGATCTCCTCCGGCGGCACGCCCCGCTCCCGGATCAGCCGGGCGGCCTGGTCGAGCCAGCCGCCGTGGGTGGCCCGCTGCCGGCGCAGGTCCCGGGAGCGGTGCACCTGCTCGGTGATGTTGGCCAGGTGGAAGTAGGTGGAGAAGGCGCGGGCCAGCTTGGTGCCGGTGGTCACGTCCATCGCGCCGAGCCGCTGGGCGGCGGCCTCGGCGTCGTGCCGGACCAGGGCGCGGATCTCCTCGACCAGGTCGAGCAGCGGCGGACCCTCCTGGCGGGCGAGGGTCTGGCCGAGCAGCCGGCCGAGCCGGCGGATGTCGGCCCGGAGTGCGGCATCGGGCCCGTCGTGGTCGTGCTGGTCGGTCACCGTGCGCTCCTTGATCGAGTACGGAGGACAGCGCTGTCCGACACGGTGGATGGTATCGGCGGCCGGCCGCGGAAGCGAACGTGGCCCGGGCCGAGACGATCCGCCGCCCGGTGCGGCTCAGAGCCTATCCGCCCTGTTGGGGCCGTTGGGCGGGATGTCGTCACGCCGACCGGGCGCGACATTGGTCACCATCGCCGGCGCACGCCTCAGAACCGGTACCGGAGCATCCGCCCCATGCTGCGGAAGGCGGGGACGAGGGCGGCCAGCCGGACCCGCCAACGCATCGCCGGGGAGAGTCGGGAGAGCACGTCGGACGTGGCAAAGTAGCTGGCGTCCAGGCACTCGACCAGGGTGAGGCCGAGCGGCTCCAGCTCGCGCGGGTCCTCGATGCCCCAGCGCAGGGTGGCGCCGGCCCGGCGTACCACCGGGTTGGTCTTCTGCAGTTTGATCCCGGTCCGGCTGTAGAAGTCGAAGGTCATCTCGCCGCCGGGCAGGGTCGCGGCCAGCCGGCGCAGCAGGGCGGCGCCCTCCTCGGGCGGCAGGTACATGGTCAGCCCCTCGGCGACGACCAGCGTGGGCCGGTCGGTCGGCACCTGCGCCAGCCAGCCCGGGTCGGTGACCGAGGCGCCGATCATGCGGTAGCCGTCCCGACCGGGATAGATCTGCTCGCGCAGCGCGATCACCGTGGGAAAGTCGACGTCGAACCACCGGACGGTCGGTGGCGGGTCGAGCCGGTGGACCCGGCTGTCCATCCCGCAGCCGAGGTGCAGCACGGTGGCGTCGGGATGCCCGGCGAGGAACCGTCGGGTCCAGTCGTCGAACACCTTCGCCCGCGCGGCGACCGAGATCGCCAGGTCGTTGTTCATCCCGAACTTGCCGAAGTCGTAGTCGATCCGCCGTACCGCGTCCTCGGCGGTCGGGTCGGCGAGGATCGGGTTGTCGGCGCGGGCGTCGAGCGCGCGGCCGTAGAGGGTGGCCAGGTTCGTCGACTGGTCCTCCGTGAAGTGGACCTTGCCAGTGGTCATCAGCCGCTCCCGCCAGCTTCTCCAGAAGCCTCACCCGTGCCCGGAACTCTATGCCCGCCGGGTGCTGTCGAGCAGCCCGTCATCCGTCGGGGCCGACCGGCGTCGATTCCCGCTTGCGCGGGTACGGTCCCGCACCTGATCATCTGGTACGCCCCCGCCGGGCCGGCCGGTGGCGGGATCCGGCCGCCGAGGGGGCACCGTGGGCAACTCCCGTGCCTACCCGGTCCTGCGTACCGCCGACCTGCGCCGGGCGTACGCGGTGGCCCGGCAGCTCCTGGCGCTGGCCGATCTGCGGTGGGCCGAGGTGAGCCTCGCGGCGGACACCCGCTCGTACGAGGTCGACCGCTACCTCCGCGCGTTCCCGGGCGGCCTGCTCTGGCTGACGGTGCCGGCGGAGCTGGTCGACGTCGCCCACCCGGTCCTCGCCCCGTACGTCGATCCGGCGAACCTGGCCGACCTGCGTTTCCTGGAGGGTGTGTGGCTGGCGCCGGAGGTCGGTGCCGAGTGCCTGGCGGCGCTGCGGCGGCTGCCGGACCTGCCGGTCGAGTTCGAGCTGCCGGATCAGCCGGTGGGCGACGTCGAGGAGAGGTTCCTGCCCGTCGTCGGCGCGGACCGGGGCAGCGTGCGGTGGGAGTCCACGGCCTGGCCGCCGGTCGAGGAGCTGGATCTGGGCTGGCAGGTGAAGTACGCCGAGGTGCAGATCACGGTCAACAGCACCGGCGTCGACCACCAGGAGCGCTCCGCCGAGCACACGCTGTATGTGCACGTCGGTGCGGAGGGGGAGAAGCGTGCGCGCTGGCTCGCCGACCGGGTGGGGCTGGCCGTCGTCGGCCCCGAGGAGGCGGGCTTCTGACGGCTTCGGTCCGGCCCAGGGGATAGGCTTGCTGCGGTGTTAAGAGGGGGCCCTTCCTCTACCGAAAGCGATAAGAGGGGGCCCTTCCTTACACCCGAACCCCCCGCCCGGCACGGGCGTGGGGCAGTTTCCGCGTGCCCACCCAAAGGTTGTGATCATGACCGTGCTCGCCGGTCTGCTGACCGCCGCGCTCCGCGACCCCGCGCTGGCCCGGGCCCGTGAGCTGGCCCGTGCCGGCGGCACCGACGCCGACGGGCTCGACCTGACCGCGCCCCCGGCGCTGCGCCCGTTCGTGGTCGCCGCCGTCGCCGCCACCGCCGAGGCCGGCGGCGCGGACGCCCCGGTGCTGGCGGTCACCGCGACCACCCGGGAGGCCGACGACCTCGCCGTCGCGCTGGGCAGCCTGCTCCCGCCGGACCAGGTCGTGGTCTACCCGGCCTGGGAGACCCTGCCGCACGAGCGGCTCTCGCCCCGCTCCGACACCGTCGGCCGGCGGCTCGGCGTGCTCCGCCGGCTCGCCCACCCGGAGCTGACCGAGCACGACGGCCGGGTGCGGGTGGTGGTCGCCCCGGTCCGCTCGCTGTTGCAGCCGCAGCTCAAGGGGCTGGGCGACCTGGAACCGGTACGGCTGGCCGCCGGCGGCGAGGCCGGCCTGGAGGAGACCGCCCGGCGGCTGACCGACCTGGCGTACGCCCGGGTGGACCTGGTCACCAAGCGGGGCGAGTACGCGGTCCGGGGCGGCATCCTCGACGTCTTCCCGCCGACCGACGAGCACCCGTCCCGGGTCGAGTTCTGGGGCGACGAGGTGGAGGAGATTCGCACCTTCGCCGTCGCCGACCAGCGCACCATCGAGGCGGTGCCGACGCTCTGGGCGCCGCCCTGCCGGGAGCTGCTGCTCACTCCCGAGGTGCGTCGCCGCGCCGCCGAGCTGGGGCAGGAGCACCCGGAGCTGGCCGAGATCCTGGACAAGCTCGCCGAGGGGATCCCGGTCGAGGGGATGGAGTCGCTGGCGCCGGCCCTGATCGGCGAGGACTCCCTCGAGCTGCTGCCGCACTGCATGCCGGCCCGCACCCACGTACTGCTCTGTGACCCGGAGCGGATCCGCACCCGGGCGCACGACCTGGTCCGTACCTCGGCGGAGTTCCTGGAGGCGAGCTGGGCCGCGGCCGCCGTCGGCGGCCAGGCCCCGGTGGACCTCGGCGCCGCCGCGTTCAAGAGCCTGGCGGAGGTACGCACCACCGCCGCCGGGCTCGGCCAGCCCTGGTGGTCGATCTCCCCGTTCGGGTTCACCGAGGCCGCGCCCGCGCCCACGGTCCAGCCCTGGGAGGTCGAGCCGGAGCCGGTGACGGTCACCCCGGACGCGGGTGAGTCGCTGGCGCTGGCCGCCCAGCCGACGACGCTCTACCACGGTGAGACCGCCCGGGTGGTCGAGGACCTCCGGCGCTGGGTCGGCGACGGCTGGGGGGTGGCGCTGGTCTTCGAGGGCCACGGGCCGGCGCAGCGGGCGGTGGAGGTGCTCCGGGACGCCGGGCTCGGCGCCGCGCTGACCGAGACCGTCCCGGCCCCGCCCGGCCCGGGTGAGCTGGTCGTCGCCTGTGGCTCGCTCAACCACGGCTTCCTGGAGCCCACGGCCCGGTTCGCCGTGCTCACCGGCAACGACATCACCGGCGGGCGGGGTTCCTCGACCCGCGACATGCGCAAGATGCCCAGCCGGCGGCGCAACACCATCGACCCGCTGGAGCTGCGGGCCGGCGACTTCGTCGTGCACGAGCAGCACGGCATCGGCCGGTACGTCGAGCTGGTGCAGCGCACGGTCAACGGCGCCGAGCGGGAGTACCTGGTCATCGAGTACGCGGCCAGCAAGCGTGGCCAGCCCGGTGACCGGCTCTTCGTCCCGACCGACCAGCTCGACCAGCTCTCCCGGTACGTCGGCGGCGAGACGCCCACCCTGCACAAGATGGGCGGCGCGGAGTGGCAGAAGTCCAAGGCCCGGGCCCGCAAGGCGGTCCGGGAGATCGCCGCGCAGCTGATCCAGCTCTACGCCGCCCGCAAGGCGTCCAAGGGGCACGCGTTCGGCCCGGACACGCCGTGGCAGCGGGAGCTGGAGGACGCCTTCCCGTGGACGGAGACGCCGGACCAGCTCTCGGCGATCGAAGAGGTCAAACAGGACATGGAGCAGTCGATCCCGATGGACCGGCTGATCTGCGGCGACGTGGGGTACGGCAAGACGGAGATCGCGGTCCGGGCGGCCTTCAAGGCGGTGCAGGACGGCAAGCAGGTGGCCGTGCTCGTGCCCACGACGCTGCTGGCCCAGCAGCACTACAACACCTTCGCCGAGCGGATGGGGCAGTTCCCGGTGCAGATCCGGCAGCTGTCCCGGTTCCAGACCCCGAAGGAGGCCGAGCGGACGCTGGAGATGGCCGCCGACGGCAGCGCGGACATCATCATCGGGACCCACCGACTGCTCCAGTCGGCGACCCGGTTCAAGCAGCTCGGCATGGTCGTCGTCGACGAGGAGCAGCGCTTCGGCGTCGAGCACAAGGAGCACCTGAAGACGCTGCGGGCGGCGGTGGACGTGTTGAGCATGTCGGCCACGCCGATCCCCCGGACCCTGGAGATGGCGATCACCGGCATCCGGGAGATGTCCACCATCGCCACCCCGCCGGAGGAGCGGCACCCGGTGCTGACCTTCGTCGGGGGGTACGACGACAAGCAGGTCGCGGCGGCGGTCCACCGGGAGCTGCTCCGCGACGGCCAGGTCTTCTACCTGCACAACCGGGTGGAGTCGATCGACCGGGCGGCGCGGCGGATCCGGGAGCTGGTGCCCGAGGCCCGGGTCGCGGTCGCGCACGGCCAGATGGGCGAGGACGCCCTGGAGAAGGTCATGGTCGGCTTCTGGGAGAAGGAGTACGACGTCCTGGTCTGCACCACGATCGTGGAGTCCGGCATCGACATCCCGAACGCCAACACCCTGATCGTGGAGCGGGCCGACCTGCTCGGCCTGGCCCAGCTGCACCAGATCCGGGGTCGGGTGGGCCGGGGCCGGGAGCGGGCGTACGCGTACTTCCTCTACCCGCCGGAGAAGCCGCTGACCGAGCACGCGCACGAGCGGCTGGCGACCATCGCCCAGCACACCGAGCTGGGCGCCGGGATGTACGTGGCGATGAAGGACCTGGAGATCCGGGGTGCCGGCAACCTGCTCGGCGGTGAGCAGTCCGGCCACATCGAGGGGGTCGGTTTCGACCTGTACGTCCGGATGGTCGGCGAGGCGGTGCAGGCGTTCAAGGGCGAGCTGCCGGAGGAGGAGGCCGACATCAAGATCGACCTTCCGGTCGACGCGCACCTGCCGCACGACTACATCGGGGTCGAGCGGCTGCGCCTGGAGATGTACCGGAAGCTGGCCGAGGCCCGGGACGCGGCGCGGCTGACCGAGGTCGTCGCCGAGATGACCGACCGGTACGGCGAGCCGCCCGCCCAGGTCGCCAACCTGGTCGCGGTGGCCCGGTTCCGGCTGCTGGCCCGCGCGTACGGGCTGACCGACGTCTCGGTGCAGGGCCGGCACCTCCGGTTCGGCCCGCTGCCGCTGCCGGACTCCAAGCAGCTGCGGCTCAAGCGCTACCACCCGGACGCCGTCTACAAGGCGGCGACTGACCAGGTCAGCGTTCCCCGCCCGACGACCCGGCGGATCGGCGGTGAGCCGCTGCGCGACCAGGCACTGCTGGACTGGTGCGCGCAACTCCTCCGCGACGTGCTGGGCGAGCGCGAGGAGCGAGCCGGGGTTGCGAGCCCCGCAGTCGCGAGCGGAAGGTAGGGGCGGGGGGCGTGAGTCGGGCCGGGTGACCCCGTGCCGGCCGGCGGCACGGCTGCGTGAGAGCATGTCGAGCATGCAGCGTGCCCGTCGTCTGACGTCGATCGCGATCAGTGCCGTGCTCGGCGTAACCGCCCTGTCCGCCTGCCGGTCCGAGCCCGGCGTCGCCGCGTACATCGGTGATCGGAAGATCACCGAGGACCAGGTGAGCGCGATCCTCGACGACGCGAGGAGCAAGGTCCCGCCGGGCGGTCACGTGGCCGGTGCCACGCCGGCCCCGGAGCAGCCGGAGGGCGCGCCCCCGCAGGCGACCGAGGTGAAGGCCCCGACCCGCTCGGCCGTGGTCAGCGCCCTGGTGGTCGGCGACATCTGCCGCCGCCTCGCCACCGAGAAGGGCTTCCAGCCCAAGGAGCAGGCCCCGGTGGACCGGTTCGCCGAGCAGATGGGCCTGCCGGCCGGCTCCGACCACGTCCGCAACCTGGTCGAGCTGGACGCCTGCCTGGCCGGCATGCCGGCCGGCAATCCGGTCGCCCCTACCCCGGAGGAGATGGCCGACCTGGTCGCCCGGGGCAAGGCGGCGGGTGTGGTCCCGCCGGAGGTGAAGGTCGAGGAGGCGGCGACGCAGCTCGACGGCGAGCTGCTGCGCGGCCGGCTGGCCATGCGGAACACGCTGGCCGAGGCGCTGAAGACCTACCGGGTGACGGTCAGCCCCCGCTACCGCCCGCTCGAATACACCGTGCTGCCCTTCTCGGACGGCACTCCCGCGCTGGCGGTGCAGGTCGCCGGCGGCGGCTCCGACACCGTGATCGACGCCCGCTGACGGCCCGGCCGACCCCGAGACCGATGACCGGCCGGATCGTACTGCTGGTCACCTCGCCCCGGCTGCCGGCCGGGTTGCTGACGGCGGCGGCCTGGGACGTCGTACGGGCCCATCCGGTGCTGGCGGCGGCGGAGAGCGAGCTGACCACGGCCGTGCGGGTTTCGGGCGCCGAGGTGACCGTCACCGACGGGCCGGTCGTGGCCCTGCTCGACGCGGCGGCGACGCACGGCACCGCGGTCTGGCTGGCCGGCCCGGCCGGCGACGAGGCTCTGGCCCGCGAGCTGGGGCTGCGGCTGGCCCGTGAGCCCGGACTGGCCGAGCTGGAGCTGATGTACGGCTCCTGGGATCCGCCCGGCGCCCGGCTGTTGGACGCGGTGGCGGTGCTGGACCGGCTCGCCTCGCCCGGCGGTGACCCGTGGAAGCGGGCCCAGACCCACGCCAGCCTGGCGCCGTTTCTGCTGGAGGAGTGCTACGAGGCGTACGACGCCATCGCGGCCGGTGACCTCGGCGCGCTTCGCGAGGAACTGGGTGACGTGCTGCTCCAGGTGGTGCTGCACGCCCGGCTCGCCGAGGAACTGCCCGAGGACGAGCGGTGGAACGTCGACGACGTGGCCGGTGGGCTGGTGGCGAAGATGATCCGGCGCAACCCGCACGTCTTCGCCGGTGCCGAGGTCGGCAGCATCGAGGAGATCACCGAGAACTGGGAGCAGATCAAGCGCGCGGAGAAGCCCCGGGCCTCGGTGCTGGACGGCGTCGCGCTCTCCCAGCCGGCGCTGGCGCTGGCGGCGAAGATCCTGCACCGGGTAGAGCGGTCCGGGCTGGCGGTGCCGCCCCCGGAACCGTCGGCCGCGTCGGACGCCTCGGCGCGGCTCGGGACGGAACTGCTCGGCACGGTGGCCCGGGCCCGCGCGGCGGGGCTGGACGCGGAGGCGGCGCTGCGCCGGGCGACGCTGGACTACGCGGCGACGGTCCGGGCCGCCGAGGAGGATCCGGTTCCGCCTTCCTGACCGGTGTCCGCGCTGGCGCCGGTGCCGCATCCTGGCAGGTATGCGGGATCGCAGCGCGGGATCGCGCTGGATACGCCGGCGGGGACCGGTGGTCGGGTTCGCGGTGGCGGTGGCCGGGCTGCTGGCCGCCGTGCTGCTGGGCTTCGGTGCCCTCGACCCGCCGCCGTCCGGCACCGACGAGCCCTACTACGACAGCACCGCCGAGCTGGAGGGCAGTGCCGACCTCATCGTGCGGGCGACGATCCTGACCACCCGCGATCACCACGAGCAGGGGTATCCGCAGACCACCGCGCGGATCGCGGTGGCGCGGGTGGCAAAGGGCGACCTGGCCGAGGGGGCGCGGACGGAGGTGGCGTACGGGAGGCCGGGCTCCGGGCCCGACGCCCCGGAGGACCTCGCCGCGGGCCGGGAGTACGTGCTGCTGCTGGCGACCTATCCGGACTCGCCCAGCGTGCTGGTCAACTCGACCCAGGGCTACTACCCGGTCTCGGAGGGCCGGGCCACGGCGGCTTCGGCCGACAATCCGGTACCGCTGAGCCCGGAGACGGAGCGGGCCCTCGGCCTGCGGTGACGGCTGGGGCGCCGGGCCGGGGTGCCGGCGTACAGACCGGCGGCGATTCCGGCCGCCGCGACGAGTACGCCGGCGCTCTGCCCGGGGTCGGGCAGCCGGCCGGCCTGGACCGCCGCGGTGAGCAGGGTGGCGATCGGCATCACGCCGACGAGCGGGGCGACCCGTTCGACGCCGAGCCGGCGCAGGCCGGTGAACCAGGCCAGGAACGCGACCACGGTCATCAGCGCCGCGAGGTAGCCGAGGGTGGTCGCCTCCACGGTCGTCGGGAGGCGCAGCCGGCCGTACTCGCCCGCGGGCAGGGCGGCCAGCAGCAGCAGCGGTACGGCGAGCGCGCAACTGTGCGCGGCGACCCGTACCGGCCCCAGCCGGGGCAGCAGGGCGGCGGCCAGCAGGGAGAAGGCGATCTCGCCGGCGAGCGCCCCGACCGAGGCGAGTACCCCGACCGCGTCCGCCCGGCCGCTGCCCTGGACCAGTGCGGTGCCGCCGACGACGAGCGCGGCGGCGGCGACCAGGCGGGCGCTCGGGCGCCGGGCGCGCAGCAGCGGGCCCAGCAGGGCGAGCCCCAGCGGCGCCGCCCCGATGAAGGTGCCGACCACGGCCGGGTCGGCGTGCGGCAGCGCGATCAGGATGCAGGCGTTGAACGCGGCCAGTCCGGTGGCGGCGAGGGCGGTCAACAGGACCCACTCCCGCCGGGTGGGCCACCCGGGCGCCCCGGCCGGATGCCCCGGGTCACCTCCGCCGGGGACGTCCGGGGTGTCGTCGCCGGTCAGCAGGCGCGGAAAGCGGCGGGCGACGGCGTAGAGCGCGGCGGCGGCGAGCGCGTACCGGGCCGCCTGGCCGGTGAGATGCGGGTAGTCGACGATGAGCTGGCTGATCGACACGGAGCTGCCGACGATCACCATTCCGCCGACGCAGAGCAGGACGGCGACCGGGTTCGAGATCCTCACCCGGTCGACGCTAGGGCGCTATTGGTCTGACATACAGGGCCAATCATGCTGCCTTTGACAGGACCAAACTGGGCCCGGCGGCGGGGGAGGCCGGCGCTGCCGACCCGCACCGGCCTGATCGTCTAGGTTTGCCCCATGCCGCCATTCGTCCCCCTCGCCGAGCGGATCGTCGACGCGCTGCTCGCCAGTGACCCGGTCCTGGCCTCCGACACCGGCGACCACGGCGCCGACGACCGCCTGCCGGACCACTCCGTGGACGCGGTGGCGGGCCAGGTCGCCATGCTGCGCGACGCCGCCCACACGCTGTCCGAGGTGGACGCCGAGGCGTTGGAGACACCGGAGCGGGTCGACCACGCCGTCCTGTCGGCGCTGGTCGACCGGCAGCTCTTCGAGCTGACCGAGGTGCGGGGGCACGAGTGGGACCCGCTGGTACACAACCCCGGCCCGCTGCTGCACGCCCTGCTCGCCCGCCCGTTCGCCCCGGCCGACGTACGGCTGAGCAGCCTGGCCGGCCGGCTGGCCGCCGTACCGGACGCCCTGGCCACCGCCCGGGCCACCCTGCGGGACATTCCCCGGATCCACGCCGAGACGGCGGTCGGGCAGTTCGAGGGCACGGCGTCGCTGGTCCGCGACCAGCTGCCGGAGCTGCTGGCCGAGGCCCCCGGGCTGCGCGGCACGGTCGAGCCGGTCGCCCGGGAGGCGCTCCGGGAGCTGACCGGGTTCGCCGAGTGGCTGCGCGCCGGCCTGCGCGACGACGCCGGGCCGGGCCGCGACCCCCGGCTGGGCCGCCGGCTCTGGGAGGCCCGGCTCTGGCACACCCTGGACACCGAACTCTCCGCCCGCCAGGTGCTCGACCGGGCCTGGCAGAACCTCGACCGGGTCACCGAGGAGATCCGGGCGACGGCGGTCGAGCTGGTCGGCGGTCACGCCTCCGACCAGGCGGTACGCCAGGCGCTGGGGCTGCTCTCCGACGAGCACCCGGACAACTCCTCGATCGTGCCGCTGGCCCGGACCACCCTGGGCGAGGCGACCGACTTCGTCGCCGACGCCGACCTCGTGTCGCTGGTGGACGACCCCTGCGTGATCAAGGAGATGCCGGAGCACGACCGTGGGGTGGCCGTCGCCTACTGCGACGCGCCCGGCCCGCTGGAGACGGCGGCCGTGCCGACCTTCTACTGCATCTCACCCACCCCGGCCGACTGGCCGGCCTCCCGGGCCGAGTCGTTCTACCGGGAGTACAACGACCATATGATCCGCAACCTCACCGTGCACGAGGCGATGCCCGGACACTTCCTCCAGCTGGCGCACGCCCGGCGCTACCGGGGCAGCAGCCGGGTCCGGGCGCTGGGCCACTCCGGCCCGTTCATCGAGGGCTGGGCGGTCTACATCGAACAGGTGATGGCCGAGCGCGGCTTCGGCGGGCTGGCGGTCCGGCTCCAGCAGCTCAAGATGCAGCTCCGGATGAGCATCAACGCGATCCTCGACCAGCTCGTGCACTGCGAGGAGCTGACCGAGTCCGACGGGCTCGCGCTGATGACCGGGCGGGGCTTCCAGGAGGAGGGCGAGGCCGCCGGCAAGTGGCGGCGGGCGCTGCTGACCTCCACCCAGCTCTCCACGTACTTCGTCGGCTACACCCAGGTCGCCGAGCTGGCCGCGCGCCGCCCGGACCACGTACCGGTGCGGGTCTGGCACGACGCCATGCTCGCGCACGGCTCCCCGCCGCCCCGCCACCTCCCCGAACTGCTCGGGGTGTAAGGAAGGGGCCCTTCCTATCGTTTTCTGTTGTAGAAGGGCCCCCTCCTAACGCTTTGTGGGATTTTCGGGCCGGCTACCTCGGACGGGTCATTGTCGGTCGGCGTCTCAGCAAACGGCGCCGTCGGGCGCAGTCGCCCCGGTAGCCTTCCAAATGGGAAAATTCCTCTCGTTCAACCCTCATTTGGAAGAAGGGTGAGTCATGCTCGTAAAGAGGATGATAATGGCGGCTGCGGCGGCCGGTCTGGCCGGTGCTCTTCTCGGGTCCGGCCCGGGCGTCGCGGCCTCCGGCTCGGGCGCCTCGGGCTCGGGCGCCTCGGGATCGGGTTCGGCGGACGGGTCGGGTGGGCGCCAGCGCACCGAGGGCCTGGTGTTCGTACAGACCAACAAGTTTCTCGGCAACACCGTCAAGGTGTTCCTGCGCGGCGACGCCGGCGGGCTCACCCCGGCGGGTGAGTACGAGACCGGCGGGCTGGGCGGCAGCACGATCAACCCGCCGGTGGACCCGCTGGCCTCGCAGCACTCGCTCGTCTACCGGCACGGGCTGCTCTTCGCGGTGAACGCGGGCAGCAACTCGGTGACCGTGTTCCGGGTCGAGGGTGAGAAGCTCGAACGGGTCCAGGTGATCGGGTCGGGGGGCCTGCTGCCGGTCAGCATCGCCGTCCACGACGAGCTGGTCTACGTGCTGAACGCGGGCGGGGACGGCTCGGTGCAGGGGTACCGCCTGGACGACGACGACCGGCTCTCGCCGATCCGGGAGGCGCACCGGTCACTCGGGCTCGACAACACCAACCCGTCGAACTTCATGAGCGCCCCGGCACAGCTGAGCATCGACCCCGAGGGTCGGTTCGTGCTGGTGAGCACCAAGACCAACAACCTGATCGACGCGTTCTGGATCGCCGAGCGGGGTTGGCTGACAGAGGCGGTCGAGAACCAGGTCGCGGGGATGCCCTTCGGCTTCACCTTCGACGAGCGCGGCGGGGTGCTGGCCACGCTGGCCGAGACCAACGCGGTGATCCGCCTCCTGCTGGACGAGGAGAACGGCAAGCTCACCCCGGTCGGTCCGGCGGTGCCGAACGGCCAGATGGCGACCTGCTGGATCCAGCGGGTGGGGGAGTTCTACTACGCCGCCAACGCCGGCAGTTCCACCCTCAGCGCGTACCGGATCGCCGACGACGGGCAGCTCGAACTGCTGGCCGCCGTCGCCGCGACCACCGAGGGCGGCTCGATCGACATGACCACCAGCGGCGGCTTCCTGTACGTGCAGAACGGGGCGGCCGGCAGCGTGCAGGGCTACGACGTGCTCGACAACGGTTCGCTGAAGCTGATCAGCACCGCTGGCGGGCTGTCGAAGGCGGTAGCCACCACCAACGGGCCCACCACCGGCATGGAGGGCATCGCGGCCACCTCGTGACGGCTCGCGACGAATGCCGGTCCCGGCGGTTGCCGGGGCCGGCATCGACGTTGCCGGCACGGTTAGGGCGGGAGACCTCAGCGGTCCGGCCGCAGGCAGGCGTCGATCAGCCAGCGGGAGATCGAGTACGCCGGCGGCAGCTCGGTCGGCAGCGCGTCGAGCGGGAACCAGCGGGCCCGTACCACCTCGCGGCCGTCGACCACCGGCTCGGCCTCCGGCTCGGCGACCGTGGCGTGGAAACCGGCGAGCACCACCCCCGGACCGGACATCGCCCAGGGCTGGCTGCCGAAGTAGCGCGGCTCGCCGAGGCGCAGTCCCACCTCCTCGCCGGCCTCCCGGTGCACCGCCTCCTCCAGTGACTCGCCGGCCTCGACGAAGCCGGCGACCAGCGCCCAGAGGTCGGTGACGCCGTACGCGTGGCGGACCAGCAGCAGTTCGTCGGCGCCGCCCCGTCGGCCGGGCCGCCGGATCGCGACCAGTACGGCGGGGGAGAGCTGCATCGGCACGTACAGCCGGCAGGCCGGGCAGCGGCGGGCGTGTTCACCGGGTACGTCGGCGAGTTCCGTCCGGCAGGCACCGCAGTACCGGTGGGCGTGCCGCCACGTGACCACCTGGAGGGCGCGGCCGGCGAGGGCGGCCAGCGGCTCGTCCAGCCGTGCGGCCAGCACCGGCCAACCGCACCAGGCGCCGAGCCGTTCGTCGGCCGACGGCACCTCCGCCGCCCAGACCCGGGCCCCGTCCAGGGTGCCGAGCGGGATCCAGGCGGTCCCCGCCGGCAGGTCGGCGACCCGGGGGAACGTGCCGCCGGTGCCCAGGAGCAGGCGGCGGTCCGCCACCACCAGGCAGGGGTCGGACGGGTCCGCCGGGGTGTCCGGCAGGGCGTCGGGGACGAACCGGGGCCGGCCGGGGGCCGGACCGGTGCTCACTGCGGCTCGGGCCGCCGGTCGACCACTCCGGCGCCGGGGGGCAGGTCGAAGGCGCTGCTCTCCACCGCGTCGCGGTAGTTGCTCAGCGCCACGTCGAGGTCGGTGCCGTCCACCGAACCGGTGAAGCTGCCCAGGGCGCCCTCGCCGGTGATGCAGGCGTCGAAGGTGCTGGCGGCGGCGTTGCTGAGCCCGTCGACCCGTACGCAGCTGGCGTGCCGGCCGGCGACCGTGGTGTCGTACTGCCTGATCAGCGCGTTCGGGTCGAGCGCGGCGGCGGTGAGCAGGCCGATCACCACCGGCGGGGTGACCAGGCCGCGCTTGTTCATCTCGGTGAAGATCGCGATCGCCGGCTTGGTGCTGGGCTCGGGCGGCGCGGTGAGGGTGCAGGTGGGTTTCCTGGTGGCGGTGGTGTCACATTCCGTGGTCGCCTCGGCGGTCACGGTCAGCTTGCCGCCGGGGTAGGTGTACGCGGCGCGCAGCGGGTCGCGGGACTGCGAGATGGAGGCGCTCTGCCCGCCCGGTAGCTGGTAGTCGGCCGAGTAGGTCAGCTCGTGGGACTGGTCGAGCCGGGAGGCGAGGGCGTTGACGAGGTCGGCCCGGCCGATCACCCGGCCGGCGTCGTCGAGGGTCTGGCATCCGGCGAGCATCACCACGGTGATGATCGCACCCGTCAACATCCGGAGTGACGTGGACCGAGCCGGCATGGGTACCAGCCTTGTCGATCGGGTCGAGTGCACGCAAACCGCTTCCCCCACAATGTGAAACTAGTCCGGGAATGTCGGGCTCGCGGTAGCGCGTGGAGGCAGCGCCCGCGGGCCGGGGCCGGCCCGATAGGCTGCCGGGGGAACCCTCAGCCGCACCGCCGCGGCTCGGACCGGACCGCCATCGACCAATCCGATGGCCGCCATCGAGACCGATGGACTGAGATCGACATCTGAGGAGCAACACAGTGGCCACCATCGAGGGGATCGTCGCCCGCGAGATTCTGGACTCGCGCGGCAACCCGACCGTCGAGGTCGAGGTCGGGTTGGACGACGGTACGGTCGCCCGCGCCGCGGTGCCGTCCGGCGCCTCCACCGGCGCCTTCGAGGCGATCGAGCTGCGCGACGGCGACGCCGACCGCTACGGCGGCAAGGGTGTGGAGAAGGCGGTCGCGAACATCGAGGACCGCATCGTGGACCAGCTCGTCGGCTACGAGGCGAGCGAGCAGCGGCTGATCGACCAGAAGATGCTCGACATCGACGGCACCGAGACCAAGTCCGAGCTGGGCGCAAACGCCATCCTGGGCGTCTCGCTGGCGGTGGCGAAGGCGGCGGCGAGCAGCGCGGAGCTGAGCCTCTTCCGCTACCTCGGCGGCCCAAACGCGCACCTGCTGCCGGTGCCGATGATGAACATCCTCAACGGCGGCGCGCACGCGGACTCCAACGTCGACGTGCAGGAGTTCATGATCGCCCCGATCGGCGCGCCCTCGTTCCGCGAGGCGCTGCGCTCCGGAGCCGAGGTCTACCAGGCGCTCAAGTCGGTGTTGAAGAAGAAGGGCCTGGCCACCGGGCTCGGTGACGAGGGTGGTTTCGCGCCCGACCTGCCGACCAACTCCACCGCGCTCGACCTGATCGCCGAGGCGGTCGAGAAGGCCGGTTACCGGCTCGGCGCGGACATCGTCTTCGCGCTTGACGTGGCGGCCACCGAGTTCTTCGACAACGGGACCTACACCTTCGAGGGTGGCCCGAAGTCGGCCGACGAGATGACGGCCTACTACCACAAGCTGCTCGACGACTACCCGATCGTCTCCATTGAGGACCCGCTGGCCGAGGACGACTGGTCCGGCTGGGCCGCCCTCACCGCCGCGGTCGGCGAGCGGATCCAGATCGTCGGCGACGACCTCTTCGTCACCAACCCGCAGCGGATCGCCCGGGGCATCGCGGAGCGCTCGGCCAACGCCGTACTGGTGAAGGTCAACCAGATCGGCTCGCTGACCGAGACCTTCGAGGCGGTCGACCTGGCCCACCGGGCCGGCTTCAAGTGCATGATGAGCCACCGTTCCGGCGAGACCGAGGACACCACCATCGCCGACCTGGCGGTCGCGATGGGCTGCGGCCAGATCAAGACGGGCGCCCCGGCCCGCTCGGACCGGGTGGCGAAGTACAACCAGCTGCTGCGGATCGAGGAGGAGCTGGCCGACGCGGCGCGGTACGCCGGGGCCAGCGCTTTCCCGCGCTACCGTTCCGTCTAGAGAGATCGCAACAGCCGATCTGGGATCACGACGGTCGGCCGACAGCGCGAGAGTCGGTCCGACCTCGTGAGAGCCTCGGGGAGGGGGTGCGACGGCGATGACCCAGCGCCGTACGCCGAGCGGTCAGGGCCCGGCCCGCCGGCCGGATCGGGGCGGACGCGCCGGCGCCGGTGCGGTCCGGGCCGGCCGGCCGGTGGCGCGTGACGCCTCCGCCCGGGTCGACCAGGGCTCCGGCGCCGCGCGCGCCCCGCGATCCGGTACGACCCGCTCCGCCGGCCCGGTCCGTACGGCCGGTTCGGCGCGCACGGCGGGCTCGGGTCGCGGCACCGACGGGATCCGCCCGGCGAGCCGCCCCGCGGCGGCGCGGCGCGGCACCACGGGCGGGACGGTCCGGCGCACCTCCGCCCCCCAGCCGCGTCGCTACACCGGGCGGGTGACCGTCCTGATCGGCGTCCTGGTCGCGCTCGCCCTCGCGTACACCTATCCGGTCCGGGTCTACCTCAACCAGCAGTCCGAGATCGCCCGCATCGAGGCCGCCCAGCAGGCGCAGACGGCGCACATCGGCGAGCTGACCGAGAAGGCGGAGCTCTGGAAGGACCCGGAATTCATCAAGATCCAGGCGAGGGAACGGTTCTACATGGTGGCGCCGGGGGAGGTCCCGCTGGTGGTGCTGACCGATCCGGAGGGAGCGGCCCGGGACGCCGGGACGGGTCCGCAGGTGGTCGAGCAGCGCGCCCCGGAGCCGTGGTACGACACGCTCTGGTCGAGTGTCCGGGCGGCCGACGAGGCAGAGCCGGTGAGCCGGTGAGCGAGGTACGCCGCCCCGTACCGGCGGATCTGCCCGAGGCGGTGGGCACCCCACCGGAGCGCCCGGCGGCGGAAGAGGTGCCGCCACCGGTGCGGGAGCCGGCCACCGATGCCGACCTGGCGGCGGTGGCCGCCCAGCTCGGCCGTACCCCCCGGGGCACCCGGGCGGTGGCCCACCGCTGCCCGTGCGGCCTGCCGGACGTGGTGGAGACGACGCCCCGGCTGGCCGACGGCACCCCGTTCCCGACGCTGTTCTACCTCACCTGTCCCCGGGCGGTCGCCGGGTGCAGCCGGCTGGAGTCGGCCGGGTTGATGCGCCAGATGGCCGAGCGGCTGGCCGCCGACCCCGAGCTGGCCGAACGCTACCTGGCCGCGCATCGGGACTATCTGGACCGGCGGGAGGCGATCGGCCAGGTGCCGGAGATCCACGGCGTCTCCGCCGGTGGCATGCCCGGCCGGGTGAAGTGCCTGCACGTGCACCTCGGGCACGCGCTGGGCGCCGGCCCGGGGATCAACCCGTTCGGCGACGAGGTGCTGGAGCTGCTGGAGCCGTGGTGGCGCGGCGGCCCGTGCGTGGAGCCGGAGTCGACCTGGTGAGCGGGGTCGAACCGGAGCTGGTCGTCCGGCGGGCCCGGACGGCCGACGTACGCGGCATCCGCGAGCTGATCGACACGTACCGCGACGGCCGGCGGATGCTCAGCAAGGCGATGGTCACGCTCTACGAGGACGTGCAGGAGTTCTGGGTGGCGGTGCACCCCGCCGACGGGACGGTGGTCGGCTGCGGGGCGCTGCACGTGATGTGGGAGGACCTGGCCGAGATCCGCTCGGTGGTGGTGCACCCGGGCTGGCAGGGTCGGAAGATCGGCCAGCGGATCGTCTCGGAGCTGCTGGCGACCGCCCGCGAGCTGGGCGTCTCCCGGGTCTTCGTGCTCACCTTCGAGACCCGGTTCTTCGGCGGGTTCGAGGACTACGTCTGAAGATCGACCCGGTGCGCCGACGCCGCCTGCCGGCCTTCGGCGAGCAGCGCCTGCGCTCGGCCGGCGAGGAAGTTGTCGCGGAGTTCCTCGGCCTGGAGCGGGTCAAGCCGAACACCCTGGGCAACGTCCGGATGCTGCTGCGCCTGTGATGAACCAGGGAGACGACGACGTGGGGTGGTGGGCGTGACGGAGCGGGTCGCGGCGATCGACTGTGGCACCAACTCGATCCGGCTGCTGGTGGCCGACCTGCCCGAGCCCTCCGCCGGGCCGGAGTCGGCGCTGGTCGACGTGGCCCGCCGGATGGAGATCGTCCGGCTCGGTCAGGGTGTGGACCGGACCGGGCGACTCGCTCCGGAGGCGATCGAGCGGACCCGGGTGGTGCTGGCCCGGTACGCCGCCGAGATCTCCTCGCTGGGCGCGACCCGGGTCCGGATGTGCGCCACCTCCGCCTCCCGGGACGCGGCGAACGCCGACGAGTTCCGGGCGATGGTGCTGGGTACCCTCGGGGTGGAGCCCGAGGTGGTGACCGGCGACGACGAGGCCCGGCTCTCCTTCACCGGCGCGGTCCGCGGCCTCCGCCCCGACGTGCGGGGGCCGTTCCTGGTGGTCGACATCGGCGGCGGGTCGACCGAGTTCGTGGTCGGCGACCGGCCGAGTGGCGGCGGGACGGCGACGGTGCAGGCCGCCGTCTCGATGGACATCGGCTGCGTACGGATGACCGAGCGGCACCTGCGGGACGACCCGCCGACGCCGGAGCAGGTCGCGGCGGCGGAGGCGGACATCACCGCCGCCGTGGAGCGGGCGCTGACCGTGGTGCCGGGGCGGGAGGCGGCCACCCTGATCGGGCTGGCCGGTTCGGTGACCACCGTCGCCGGGATCGCCCTGGGGCTGCCCGAGTACCGGTCCGAGCGGATCCACCACGCCCGGGTGCCGTACGCCGACGTGGTGAAGGTGACCACCGACCTGCTGGCCCGGTCGGCGGCCGAGCGGCTGACCATCCCGGTGATGCATCCGGGGCGGGCCGACGTGATCGGGGCGGGCGCGCTGGTGTTGCAGGTGGTCATGCGCAGCGCCGGCATGTCGTCGGTGATCGCCAGTGAGCACGACATCCTGGACGGCATCGCCTGGAGCCTGGCGTAGACCCGTCGCATCACGATCCAGTTCAAGGCGTTGTGAGGACATCGTGATGTTGCCGTCGCGCCGGGCCAATTCCCGGGCAACGTGCCGGAGCTAGCGTCCACCGTGTCGTGCCGAGCTGGGCGACTGCCAGTATTTGCCGGCCCCCGTCCGACCGCCTACAGTCCACTTCGGACATTCGTGCAGAGAGGCCAGTGAGATGAGCATCTACGAATCGATCGGTGGCGCCCCGGCGGTCAGCGCGGCGGTGGACGACTTCTACGTACGCGTGCTCGGTGACCCGAAGCTGGCGCCGTACTTCGTCGGGGTGGACGTGCCGAAGCTGAAGGCGCACCAGCGGGCGTTCATCGCGGCGGCGATCGGCGGGTCGGAGATCTACGCCGGCCGGGACATGTCCTCGGCACACGCCGGCCTGAACATCACCGACGCGGACTTCGACGCCGTGGTCGGCCACCTGGTCGACACGTTGGCCGGGCTCGGCGTACCGGAGGAGACGATCGGCCAGATCGGCGGTGCGCTCGCCCCGCTGCGCGGCAACGTCGTCACGGCGATCTAGCCCGAGCCGCCCGGGCCACGGGCCTTCGGTTGCCAAGGATGGCTCACCGATGAGTCGGTGGTGGCCTGACGGCCGGCGCTACCGCACGCGGACCAGGAAGGCCGCGCGCAACCTGTAGACCTGCCCCTACAAACGGGGCAACCGCCCCCGGGCCCCGCTGAGGGCCCTCGGCCCGGGCCGGGTGGTGCTGGAGTTGCACCGACCGCTGTTGGTCGGCCATCTGCTCCAGCCGGCGGACCCGCTCCTCCGTCTTCGGTCGGCTGCGGTGGGCGCACAGACGGGGCAGCTCTACAGGCCAGAACCGGGCAGTTGCCACCGGATGACCGTCGCCGCCCACGGGTCACAGCGGCGACGGGTCGTGGCGGAGTCGGCTGTAGAGCCAGCCGTCGCGCCACTGCCCGGCCCGGAACTCGACCGACCGCAGTACGCCCTCCAGGCGGAAGCCGGCCTTCTCCAGTGACCGCTGCTCCGCGATGTTCTCCGGATGGGTGCCGGCCTGGACCCGTTCCGCCGGGGTGTGGGTGAACAGGTAGTCGCAGAGCATCGCCTGGGCCCGCCAGCCGATGCCCCGGCCGCGCCACTCCGGCAGCAGCACGATGCCGATCTCCCAGAATTTCGCCACCCCGGGGCCGGTGGCGTGCCAGCTCACGAGGCCGGCCCGCTCCTCGTCGACCTCGACGATCAGGCGGCCGTCCTCGGTGCCGAGATAGCCGTCGGCGGCGAAGCGCCGGGCCGGTGCCTGGGCGTCGCGGAAGCCGGCCCAGTCGAGGCCGATCAGGCCCGGCTCGGTGAGGAACCGCCGGAACATGGCGAGGTCGTCCTCCACCACCGGTCGCAGCCGTACGGACGCCTCGGTCATCTCGTGCCCCCAGGGGATCGTGGGGTTCCACGCTAGGCCGACGGCTCAGGTCTCGCAGTCCAGGTCCACCCCGCACGTGCCACAGTGGATGCTCACCCGACTGTCGACCGGGAGCTTGATCCGTACGCTGCACACCGGGCAGCCGAACGTCACCATGACCGGGGTACGGCCGGAGAAGGCGTAACCGTCGCCCTTCGACACCGCGTGCGGGCGGAGCACGCCCCGGTCCAGGGCGCGCCGTACCCGTGCCTTGTCCTTCTGGTAGTCCTTCCGCCGGCCCGGGTCGGTCGAGGTCAGCGGCGGGGTGGTCCAGTCCCGCATCGCGCCGGCGTGGCCGTGCCGGTACGCCCCGAGCGCCATCGGGCTGCTCAGCGACGGTTCCGGGTCCTCGCCGAAGAGCAGGGCCCGCCGGCCGAGGACGTAGCCGAACTGGTCCGGGGCGAGATAGCCGAGCCACCGGATGACCTCGTAGTCGAGCCGGTACGCGTCGAGCATCGGCCAGCCCACCCCGAGGAAGGCCGCGGCCGTGTCGGTGAGGATCTCGTCCTCGTAGCGCATCCGGTGGTGCCACAGGAAGACGTGCGTCACCTCGTGGGCCAGCACCGCGCCGATGTCCCGACGATGCGCGGCGATGCTCTGGTCGATGTCGATCTGGTAGCCGTCGCCGAGCAGCACCTGTCCGGCCCGCCCGGCCGGCAGCACCGGAAACCGGATGTGCATCTCCGTCTCGGGCAGCCCGAGGTGTCGCACCAGGGCCCGGGCCACCCGTTCGGTGCCGTCGTACAGGTCTTCGGAGCCACCGACCCGGACGTCCTCCGGGTGGATGCTGGTGGAAAAGCAGGCCACCGTCTCCGGGGAGAGCTGCCGGACCAGGGTGTGGATGGACCGGCGTACCTCGTCCAGCGGGGATCCCTGGTCGTGCCTCGCCCGCCGGGGCGGCGGGGCGGAGAAGGTGACCTCCACCTCGGACACGGCGGTGGTCACTCCAGCCGGGCGAGGATCGCGGTGGCGAACCGGGTGTTCAACCCGCAGTCCTCCGGCACCTCGGGGGCATCGCGGGGCGATGGGCTGGAGAGCAGCCGGAACGACTGCCGGGTGCCGACCGAGACGTACATGCTGCAACCGCCCCGGTCGAGGGTGCCGAGCACCGCCCGGTGTCCGGCGATGGTCCGCCGGGTGAGGTGCCGGACGTCGGACCGGGTCGTCTCGTCGGAGCGGGGGTAGGGGGTGAAGGAAATCAGTCCGTCCCGGGTCCACCACTGGCAGGACGGGCCGCCCAGGTCCGTCTCGGACGGCGCCATCACGACGCCGAGCTCGGTGGTCTGCTCGGCGCCGAGTGCCAGGCACGGCCGCTGGGCCACCTCGGCCACGCTGTGTTTCCCGTCCGAGGCCGCCGTCGGGCTCGCGGCCGCCGTGGGGCTCGGGCTCGCCGGGGGCGGCGTCGAGGCGACCCCGGGGGTACGCGGCGCGGCCGGGCCCCCGCCGCCGCAGCCGGTCAGCAGGAGCGCCGCCAGGAGCAGGATCGCCGCCGATCGTCCGCTGAGCTGGGTCATGGCTCGACCGTAGCGCCCGCCGCCGGGACCGGTCCCCGCTCGTGGCCGCTTCCGGCTAGGTCCTTTCTCGCGGATCCTGCCAGCAAACGGATCCAGCACCAGCTACCGCCCATGAGGCGGACCATCGGAACGAGTGTCTGGGTGTTGGTCAGTAGCGGGCGCGGCTGGATTGCAGTCGCGGGGAGACCGTGGACGGGCGCCCGTCCACGGTGGCTCCGGCGAACTGCATCATCCGCGCCAACATCCTGTTGTTGTTGGCGGGGAAGTTCAGCGCGGGAGCGGACACGTCGTCCAGTGTGGCGCGGTGGGCCTCGGTGAGAGTGACGTCCAGGGCCTGCAGGTTGGCCCTGAGCTGGTCTATGCGGCGGGCGCCGATGAGGGTGGAGGTGATTCCGAGGCGACCGTGCACCCAGGCCAGTGCCACCGCGGCGGGACTGGCTCCCACCTCGCGGGCGACGGTGTTGAGCGCGTCGATCACGACGTAGTCGGCTTCGCTCGGGACGCCGACCATCTGCGCACGTGTGGTGTCGACCGGGCCGGTGGCGGCGCTGGAGTACTTGCCGGACAAGAACCCGCTCTTCAGCGGCCCCCATGGCATCACTCCCATGCCCAGGGCCTGAGCCATGGGGATCAACTCTCCCTCTGAGGTGCGTTCGAGTAGGGAGTACTCCAACTGCAAGGCGATGATCGGCGCCCACCCGCGGAAGCGCGCGATGGTGGCGGCCTCGGCCGTCGCCCACGCCGGAATGTCAGAGAATCCGAGGTAGCGGACCTTGCCATCGCTGATCAGGTCATCCAGCGTCCGGAGGGTCTCCTCGACCGGGGTGGACGGATCGAAATTGTGCAACCAGTAGATGTCAATGTAGTCGGTTTGCAGACGCCGCAGCGAGTTCTCCAGCTGTTGCACGATCGCCTTACGGCCGGGTCCACCCCCGTTGGGGTCGTTCTGGTAGAGGTTGCCGAAGAACTTGGTACCGATCACCACCCGGTCACGCAGTGCGCGCTGGCCGGCGAAATAGTCGCCAATGATCTTCTCGGAGTGGCCGTTCGTGTAAATGTTGGCCGTGTCGATCGAGTTGCCGCCCCGGTCCAGGTAGGCAGCGAGGATGTTCTTGGATTCCTCGGGACTGCTTCCCCAACCGAAATCCTCGCCGAAGGTCATCGTGCCCAGCGTGAAGGGGCTGACGCGCAGGCCCGAACGGCCGAGCGTGACGTAGGAATCGAGCGACATCAGGAAGCTCCAAGTGGATGCAGGTACGAGACGGCGGGACGGCCCGCCCGCTGTGCTCTACCAGTCAAGCCCGCGGAGCCTTGATCAACTAGCACGATGCGCGCGATTCGTTGCACAATCCGCTCGGTCTCTTCGGGATCACCCGCACGTCCATGCACGAGCCTCTCCCTGCCGGTCGATCACCGCGAGTTCTGTGTTCCACTCGTGAGATGTCCCTGCACGAGCTGCGCGACCTGCTGGAACGGCACGTACGTCCCGATCTGACCACTGCGATCGACGGCGTCCGGATCTGCAAGATCGACCCCGGCGCTTCGCCGGTGACCTCGATGTCGGGCACCGTTCTGGCGATCATCGCCCGGGGCGGCAAGCGCCTCGCGCTGGCGGACCGAATGTACGAGTACGGCGTCGGTCAGTACCTCGTCGCCTCGGTCGATCTCCCGGTGACGGGGCACGTCGTCGACGCGGGCCCGGGCCACCCCGCACTCGGTTTCGGGATGACCCTGGACCCTGCCGCCGTCGCGGAGCTGCTGCTGGAGGTCGGGCCGGGGGATCTGCCGGGTTCCCCCGGTACCGCACGGCCGGGAATCGCGGTCAGTGACGCCCCGGACGAGTTGCTCGACGCCGTCGTGCGGCTGCTGCGCCTGCTCGACCAGCCCCGGGACCGGAAGGCACTCGTCCCGCTGTTCAAGCGCGAGATCCTCTGGCGGTTGATGACCGGGGAACAGGGTGACCTCGTCCGTCAGCTCGGCCTCGTAGACAGCAGCCTCAGCCACATCACGCGGGCGGTGCGGTGGATCCGGGGGAACTACGCCCGGCCGTTCCGCGTCGAGGAACTGGCCCAGCTCTCGGGGATGAGTGTCTCCGCCTTCCACCGGAACTTCCACGCGGTGACGGCGATGAGCCCGATCCAGTACCAGAAACACATCCGCCTGCAGACGGCGAGATTGCTGCTGGCGAACAACCCCCACGACATCACCGGCGTGGGCAGTCGCGTCGGATACGACAATCCGTCCCAGTTCAGCCGCGAGTATCGGCGCCTGTTCGGTGTTCCGCCCAGCATCGACGCGGCACGCATTCGCGGCGGAGCCGGCCCCGCCGCCGACGCGCCGGCGTTGCCGTGAAATCGCCGGAGCGAAGAGGATCGTGCAACTACCCAAGACGATTCTGCTAGCACGGGGTTTGCGGCTTTGTTTTGCTGGAATTACTACCGGAACGGACACAGGATTCCGGACCAGTGCTGGCAAAACAGGAGGCAAGGGATGAAGGTCGGCAGACACTCAACCACCCCCTCCAGGGGAGAAGCATGAATCACCACGCCCTGGGCCGGACCGAAAACGACGGGGCGAGGTGCCCCTCGACGACGAACGGCCGATGAGAACGTGACCGTGGATGACGCCGTCGCGCGAGCCCTCGCCATCGGGCCGGACTCCTCCCCGGCTGAGCGCACCATCGACATCACCACGCTGGGCGCCCGCACCGGCATCCCGCGCCGCATCGAAATCTGGTTCCACCGCGTCGACGGTCGCTGGTACCTCAGCGGCATGCCCGGACCCCGCAGTTGGTACGCGAACGTGCGCGCCAACCCGCGGTTCATGGTGCATCTCAAGCACGGGGTCAAAGCCGACCTGCCCGCGACCGCGGTGCCGGTCGACGAGCCGACCCGACGGCGAGTGATCACCGCAATCCTCGACCTCCAGAACCGGCCCGAGATCGCCGCGCGGGTCGCCCGGCGCCAGGAGTTCGACGACTGGTTCGCGCGTAGCCCGCTGGTCGAGATCGTGTTCGACGACGAGGAACTGCGGACGGCGTCCTCAGCGCGGTCCGGATAGTCCGGGCCTCAAGACATCGGTCACGTCGTCTGGTCGGGTTCCCGGCCTCGGCGCGTCGGGTTCTTTCCCGCCGCGCCGTTCGCCAGCGCCGGCCACTCAACACACGCCTTCACGGGAGACAAAACCATGAAACACCGCTCGCTGGGCCGGACCGGAATCCAGGTCAGCCCCTATGCCCTCGGCACCATGATGTTCGGTGCCCTGGGGAACCCCGACCACGACGACTCGATCCGGATCATCCACCGGGCGCTGGACGCGGGAATCAACTTCGTCGACACCGCCGACGTGTACTCCCAGGGCGAGTCCGAGGAGATTGTCGGCAAGGCACTCAAGGGCCGCCGCGACGGCGCCGTGCTCGCCAGCAAGGTGCACTACCCGATGGGCGAGGACCCGAATCACCGGGGCAACTCACGGCGCTGGATCATGACCGCGGTCGAGAACTCCCTGCGCCGCCTGCAGACCGACTACCTCGACCTCTACCAGATCCACCGCCCTGACCCGACGGTCGACATCGAAGAGACGTTGTCGGCGCTGTCTGACCTGATCCGCAGCGGCAAGGTGCGCGCGATCGGCACGTCGACCTTCCCGGCCTCGGAGATCGTCGAGGCGCAGTGGGTCGCCGAGCGGCGCGGCCTGGCGCGCTTCCACACCGAGCAGCCGCCGTACTCCATCGTCAACCGGAGCATCGAACGCGAGGTCCTGCCGATCGCTCAGCGCTACGGGATGGGCACCTTGGTGTGGAGCCCGCTCGGCCAGGGCCTGCTCACCGGCCGACACCGCAAGGGCAAGCAGACCGACACCCACCGGGCCGGCCATACGCCGCAGTACTTCAGCGACGAGCGCAAGCTCGAGGTGGTCGAACAACTCATTCCGCTCGCCGAGAAGGCCGGCCTGCCGATGGCCCATCTCGCGATGGCGTTCGCGATCGCCCACCCGGGCGTGACCTCGGCGATCCTCGGGCCACGCACCATGGAACAGCTCGACGACCTGCTCGCCGGCGCCGACGTCACCCTGGACGACGAGATCCTCGACCGGATCGACGAGATCGCCCCGCCCGGTACCGACGCCGGCCCCAACCAGGCGGCCTACACACCGCCGGCCGTCTCGAACGTGAACCTGCGCCGCCGGCCGATCGCCGAGCGTTCCGCGGCCTGAGACGACGGCTTCGGTTGCGCCGGGAGCATCAACTCCCGGCGCAACCAGGCGGCCAGGCCACAAAGATCCATCGGCGCAGGGTGTGGTTGTCCAGCGTCCGGCCGCGGGTCACCACGACGGTCGACCGTCCGTGCCGGGGCGGGGGAGTCAGCCGCGCCGGGGCGGGTCGGTGAGGAAGGCGCGCCAGGCGGCGGGGGCGAAGGCGAGGGTGCCGCCGTCTCGCTGCTTGGTGTCGCGCACGAGGACCCGGCCGGGCAGGTTGCCGGCCACCTCTACGCAGGCGGCCTGGTTGCTGCTGCGGGTGCTCGTGTGCCAGTGCGGCACAGTCGGCTCAGTCATCGACACCCTCCCGGATGATGGCGGCAAGCAGGTCCTCGGAGTCTTCCTGGCTCAGCGCCAGCTCGCCCAGGCTGCGCCAGATCTCATCGTAGACCGCCAATTCCCCCGGCTTGTCCAGGTAGAGCGCGCCGGTCAGGTTCTCGCTGTAGACGGTGGTCGGCTCCGGCGGCCGGGTGCCCTGGGCGGGAAACTCGAAGATGCGGAATGAGTTCGCCACTGAGGCGAGATGTGGGCCGGCGGAGAGCGGCAGCACCCGGACGGTGACCGTGGGCAGCCGGTTGGCGTTGGCCAGGTGAGCGAGCTGGGCCAGCCAGGCGTCGCGGTCGCTGATCGGGCGGTGCAGCACGGACTCGTCCACGATCACCTTTAGGTCCGGCGCCTTAGGTCGGCGTCGCCGGAGGATGCGCTGCCGTTCCAACCGAAACGCGACGCTGGCGGCCACCTCATGCTCGGTGACCCCCGCTCTGGTCCCGAAGACAGCAGCGGCGTATTCCGGTGTCTGGAGCAGCCCAGGGATGAGCGTCGACTCGAAATCCCGGATCCGAGCGGCTCCCGCCTCCATCCCGACGTAGAGCTGGAACCAGGTCGGGATCACCTCGCCGTAGGCGTGCCACCAGCCCTTCGCCTTGGACTCCTTGGCCAGGCTCCGCAGCACGTCGGTCATCTGCGCCGTGACGCCGTAGAGCCGGCACATCGCCTCGACGTCGTGGGTGCGTACCGTCGTCTCGCCGCGCTCGATCCGGTACATCCGCGCCCGCGACCACTCCAGCAGCTTCGCGGCCGGTTCCAGGCTGATCCCCGCCTCCTCGCGGGCCAGCTTCAGATGCCGGCCGAGTTGGCGCTGCGGTACGGACGACGCGCGATCCCCCATGACCCGTTCCATTCTCCGGTGCGTGATGCCGAACGTTCCGAACGAGACACCGATATCGGGTCCGGCGACGCAGCGTCAATATTTTTCGGCAAATTCCGCACGATGCTGTTGTCGGAGACGGCGGTCGATCTCCAGGCTCTCCGTCAGGCGGTCGCGTCCGGCTGACAAACAGGGGGCTGTGAGGTCCCGGGCGCGACCTGCGGGGGCCGCCGGTACGGCAAGCCGGCGGCCCCCTTCCAGGGCGGGCGGTGCCGTACCGAAGGGGTGGCGACGCCGACCGCGACTCGCCATCCGGGAGGTCACGATGCCACAGTCGACCCGACCGCACGTGCCGCAGCGGCCGCTCTGGCTCTGCCGGGCGTGCGCGCGGCCGTGGCCCTGCCCGACCGCCCGGCACCGCCTGCCCGTGGAGTACGCCGCCGATCCGGTCGCGCTGCACGTCTACCTGGCCAGCATGCTCCAGGACGCGATCGACGACCTCTGCCGGCTCAATCCACAGCCCGGTCCCGATCCGGCCGGGATCTACCACCGCTTTCTCGGCTGGGCCGCTCCCCGACTGCGGGTGGCCCGCGCCCAGAACGGGCCGACGGTCGCGGACCGTCTCCGGTGGGCGAACCGCCTTCTGGAGATCGCGCCGGACGATCACGTATTGGAGATCGGCTGCGGTCGTGGCGAGGCGGTGTCGCTGATATGTGACCGACTCGTCGGCGGACGGATCGTCGCCATCGACTCCTCACCCGCGATGGTGCAACTGGCCCGGGAACGCAACGCCACCCAGATCGCGCTCGGCCGCGCCGAGATCCGGGCCGGCTCGCTGGCGGACCTGGACCCGGCCGGCGAACGGTTCGACACGGTCTTCGCGATCAACGTCAACCTGTTCTGGACCCGTTCGCCGGCCCGGGAGATGGCAGTGGTCACCCGACTGTTGAAACCGGACGCCGCGCTGCACCTGATCTACGAGCCGCCCGGGGCGGACCGGGCCGCCGAGTTGGCGCGGCGGCTGCCGGCCGTACTCGCGGAGCATGGCCTGGTGGCGACCACGGTGACCGCGACGACCACCCGGTCCCGGTCGCTGCTCTGCGTCACCGGCCGGCCCGCCGCCGGCTAGACCCGGACCGCACCGGGGCGCCCGTCCTCGACCACGAACGAGGCGAGGGTACGGATTCCGGCGTCCGGGCTGGTCACCTGCCCCCGCCAGCCCTGTGTGTCCAGCGCCCGGATGTCGGTCCGCCAGCTGTCGCGGTCCACCCGGCAGCGCAGGTAGCCGCGGTGGTAGCCCTCGAAGAAGCGGATGTGCGGCGACTCGGGCAGCAGCAGCGCGACCATCCCGGCCTCCTCCTCGGGGGTGGCGCCCCGGCTGGCGATCGCGGCGCCGGTGAACTCGGTGGCCACGGTGGCGCTGTCCGGGTCCTCGAAGTCGATCCTCAGGTCGTTGACCAGGTTGGTGTGGATGTCCCCGGAGAGCATCACCGGGTTGCGGACACCACCGGCGGCGATCGCGGTCAGCAGCCGCTGGCGGCTGGCGGGGAAGCCGTCCCACTTGTCCGTCGAGAACGACCGGCCCGGTCCGGGCAGGTAGTCGAGCTGGGCCATCAGCACCTGCGCGGTGGTGACGTTCCACCGGGCCGGCGACCTGGTCAGGCCGTCGACGAGCCAGGACTCCTGGGCGGCGCCGAGCATCTCCCCGGCGGCGGTGGAGCGGTAGCTGCGGGTGTCGGTGATGTTGACCCGGAGCAGGTCACCGAAGGTCAGCCGCCGGTAGAGCCGGAAGCCGGTGCCGGGGCGGGCCGCCCGGCGCAGCGGCAGGTGTTCGTAGTACGCCTGCCGGGCGGCGGCCAGCCGGGCCGGGAACGCGGGATCGGGGTCGTCGCCGCCGGCCCAGTTCGGGGCCACCTCGTGGTCATCCCAGGTCAGTGCCCAGGGTGCCGCCGCGTGCGCCTGCTGGAGCTGCGGGTCGGTCTTGTAGAGGGCGTGCCGCAGCCGGTACTGCTCCAGGGTGTACGGCTCGGCCCGGACCGGCTCCGGTGGCAGCTCGGCGCGGACGTAGCCCGGCGTGTCCGGTGTGCCGGCGGCGGTGATCTCGCCCTCGTAGATGTAGTCGCCGAGGTGCAGCACCAGGTCCAGATCCTCCTCGGCCATGTGCCGGTAGCCCGCGTAGTAGCCGTTCTGCCAGTCCTGACAGGACGCCACCGCGAACCGGAGCGCGTCCGGGGTGGCGCCCGCCGCCGTCGCCGTTCTGGTCCGCCCGGCCGGGCTGATCCGGCCGTCGACCCGGAACCGGTAGTGGTACTCCCGCGCTGGTGCCAGACCGCCGACCTCGACGTGCACCGAGTGCGCCGCCTCCGGCCGGGCGGTCGACACGCCGTGCCGGACCACCCGGGCGAAGCGCTCGTCCTCGGCCACCTGCCACTGCACGGTGACCAGCCGGGCCGGCATGCCGCCGCCGGGCTCCAGCGGGCGCGGCGCCAGCCGGGTCCAGAGCACGACGCCGTCCGGGGTGGGGTCGCCCGAGGCCACCCCCAGGGCGAACAGCTCCGCCGGCAGTCGGGCGTACGCCCCGGCGGGCCGCGCTCCGGTCAGCGCGGCGACGCCGCCCGCTCCGGCGGCGGCGAGCAGGCGGCGGCGGGTCACAGCGAAATCCATGCGTGGCAAGGTAGCAGTGCCAGCTACCTGACACCACCACCTAGTGTGGCCCCGGCCGCCACCTGCTCCCCGACCTGCCCGTTCCGGCGGGCTACCGCTCCAGCCGGTCGTCGCGGCAGGCGCGGGACGCGGAGACCGGGTTGCACCGTACGGCGGTCCCGCCGGGCAGTTCGGCGACGAAGTCGCTGTCGTACCGCGCGGCCATGCCCACGGTCGGGAAGTCGGTGGTCACCAACTGCGCGCCGCTGGCCAGCGCGGTGTCCAGCCGGCTGAACTCCTCGGTCTTCACCGTGCTCAGCGGCTCGTCGGAGCGGGTCCGCACCAGGTAACCCCGCTTCACCAGGTCCCGGATGGTCGCCTCGTTCGTACCCCGGGGGTCGTTCACCATCGTGATCGCCGCGTCCGCGTCGCCGGGATTGCCCCGGGTGAAGACCGCCCGCCCCGCCAGGTTGGGGTGCCCCGCCAGGTACATGTCGCGGATCGGGCCGGGACCGCCGTTGTCGAAGAAGAACATCACCTTGCCCCGGGCCCGGTCCAGGGTCGGCCAGCCGTACCTGAGCACCGACTGCTCCAGGGTCAGGCCGGGGCGGCGCAGGTCGTCCGGGCTGATCAACGCGTTCTCGGTGAAGACGGAGCGGATCTCCCGGTCGATGTCGTCCAGCAGGGCCGCGTCCCAGGCCGGGCTGACCGCCCCGCCGGCCTGCTCCAACCGGTCGTCGGTCTGCTTCAGTTCGAGCTGGAGCAGGATCGGCGCGTGGTCGGGGTGTTCCCGGGACCACTGCCGCACCTGCCGCAGGCAGTCGACCAGCGTACGGCAGGTGCTGTTGTAGTCGAGGTCGGCGACGTGCAGCACCTTCATGCCCGGCGCGGCCATCGCCGGATCGTCGATCGGGCCCAGCCCGGCCAGCTTGCGGGCGAGCGGCTGGCGGTAGAGGCCGCCCTTCGGGTCGGGGAGCAGGTCCAGTTCGAGCCCGCGCATGCCCTGCCGACCGAGCAGGTCCGGGATCGAGGCGTGGGAGTAGAACCCCCACGACGGGTACGTCGGATCCATGCTCACCGCCGACGCCAGCTCGGCGTCCTGCATCTCCCGGTGGTACGCGTTGTGCGCGCCCATGAACTGGAGTTCGTTCATCCTGACGTCGCCGGCCCTCGGGGCGCTGGCGGCCGCGTGCTGCGCCGCCGATCCGGCTCCGGGCAGCGCGTTCGCGCCGAGTGCCGTGCTGACGACGGCGGCGACGACGGCGCCGAGGCGGCCCGCCGAGACCAGGCGGTTCTTCCAGTGCGGATTCATGCGGTCAGGCTGGTCAGCCCGGGTGTCCCCGCGGTGACGGCCATCCGCTGGTTGATCATCGACCCTGTGAACTGTGCCGGTCGGGCAACTGCGTCCATCTTCCGCTGAATTCAGCGTTCACTGTATAGTTGCCTCCGTGGAGACCCTGACCTACGCCCAGGTTCTGGCCCGGTTCGGGCACGCGCTGTCGGACCAGACCCGCGCCCGGCTGCTGCTCGCGCTGCGGGACGGGCCGGGCTACCCGGCCGAGCTGGCCGACCTGCTCGGCGTGACCCGGCAGAACCTCTCCAACCACCTGGCCTGCCTGCGCGGCTGCGGCCTCGTGGTGGCCGTACCGGAGGGACGCCGGTCCCGCTACGAGCTGGCCGACGCCCGGCTCGGGCACGCGCTGGGCGACCTGCTGGGGGTCGTGCTGACCACGGACCCCTTGGCCTGCGCCGAGAGCCGGACCGGGACCGGGGGCTGCTGCTGATGGCCGGGTCGCTGCCGCTCGCGCCGGTCGGGCCCGCGCCGGCCCGGCGGGCCGTGCTGATCCGCCGGGTACGCCTGCTGGTCGCGGGCACGATCGCGTACAACCTGGTCGAGGCGGTGGTGGCGATCGGCGCCGGTACGCTCGCCTCCTCCACCGCGCTGGTCGGGTTCGGCCTGGACTCGGTGATCGAGGTCGCCTCGGCCGCGGCGGTGGCCTGGCAGTTCGCCGGAGCCGACCCCGAGCGGCGCGAGCGGGCGGCGCTGCGGGTCATCGCGGTCTCCTTCTTCGTGCTCGCCGGGTACGTGGCGGTCGAGTCGGTACGCGCGCTGCTCGGTGCGGACCGGGCCGGGCACTCCACCGTGGGCCTGGTGTTGGCGGCCCTCTCCCTGGTGGTCATGCCGCTGCTCTCGGCCGCGCAGCGGCGGACCGGGCGGGAACTCGGTTCCGCCTCGGCGGTCGCCGACTCGAAGCAGACGCTGCTCTGCACCTACCTGTCGGCCGTGCTGCTGGTGGGGCTGGCGCTGAACTCGCTGTTCGGCTGGTGGTGGGCCGATCCGGCGGCGGCGCTGGTGATCGCCGGAGTGGCGGTGAAGGAGGGCCGGGAGGCGTGGCGCGGCGACGCCTGCGGGTGCTGCTGAGGTGTTAGGCGGGGGCCCTTCCTATACAAAAAGCGATAAGCGGGGGCCCTTCCTTACCGACACAGTGTTCTGTTCTTGACGGTACTGTGGATTGAACAGTAGTGTTTCGGCCCATGGACACGACCCAGTTGCTCAAAGGTGTGCTGGATCTCGCCGTCCTGGCCGTGCTCAAGGACGAGGACGGTTACGGATACGACATCATGCGCCGGCTACGCTCCTACGGCCTTGAAGAGATCGGCGACGCCTCCGTCTACGGCACCCTGCGCAGGCTCTTCCAGGCCGGGCTGCTGACCACCTACGTCGTGCCCAGCGAGTCGGGGCCGCACCGCAAGTACTACGCGCTCAACGCGGCCGGACGCGACCAGCTCGCCCGGTCGGGCAAGGTGTGGCGGGCATTCGCCGGCACAATGGACAGTCTGCTTGACGATAAGGGGATGGCGGCATGACCGTCGTGACTGAGCAGGAGATCGCGAGCTACGTCGGGCGGGTCCGCGCGGCGCTGGCCGACCTGCCACCGGCGGTCCGCGACGAACTGCTCGAGGAGCTGCCCGAGCACCTCGCCGAGGTGGCCGTCGAGGGGGAGGGCTCGCTCACCGAACGGCTCGGCCCGCCCGAGGCGTACGCGGTCGAGCTGCGGGCCGCCGCCGGGGTCGCCGCCCCGGCCGGGGGCGCCAACCTCGACCAGCGGATCAGCGCCGTCGTGGGCAAGGGCCGCGAACGGCTGCGGGCCGTGGACACCCGGCTCGGCCCGGTCCTCGGGTACGCCCGGCTCAGCGAGTTCCTCCGGCTGCTCCGCCCCGCCTGGTGGCTGCTCCGCGGCTACCTGGTCGCGATGCTGGTCACGGTGATGGTGACCGGCGAGCCGTTCGGGCTGCTGCCCCGGCTCGGCGGCAGCACCCTGGCCGCGTTGCTGCTGCTCGCCGCGACCGTGGCCGGCTCGGTCTGGCTCGGCCGACGCAGCGCCACGCTGGGCCGGCGACCGACCTGGGTGCTCCACCTCAGCAGCGCATTCCTGGTCATCTTCGGCCTGGTCGGCTTCTTCGACGCCGACAGCCGGGCCGCCCAGGACGGCTACGGCTACCACGAGGTCTACACCGACCAGTACTCCGGGGTGCGGGACGTCTACGTCTACGACAGCGAGGGCCGCCTGGTCGAGGGGGTGCGGCTCTTCGACCAGAACGGCGAACCGATCCGGCTGGGCGGTCCGTGGTGCGACGAGGCCCGGGAGCGGCTCGAACCCGGCGAGTCGTACGTGGACCCGATGCAGCAGCCGTATCCGTACTGCCCGCAGCACGCGCCGTTCCAACTGCGCGGGCCCGGCCCGAGCGCGACGCCGGCCGCTGTCCCGACCTCCGGGCCGGACCCGGCCGGGACTCCCATCGGTGACCCGTCGGCCAGCCCGTCGGCCGTCCCGACGAGCGAGGCACCGGCGGTGACCCCGACACCGACCAGCTGAACGGGGGCGCCCCGGGGGCGGGGCGGACGGCGACGTGGCGTACACCAGGGCAACAGGAGGTGTACGCCACGTCGCTGTTGGCTTCCGTCCCCCCGGTGGACGTGGCAGGCTACCGGCACACACCCGCGGCGCAAGACCCACCGACCATCGGATATCGGTCGGAAAAACTGTGCGACCAGCCAACGATGACTGACCGACAGGAGGACCGATGGGCGAGATGGTGAGTTACCGCAGCAACGGCGGGACCAGCGAGGGCTATTTGGCACTGCCCGCCGACGGTGCGGGCGGCCCGGCCGTCATCGTCATCCAGGAGTGGTGGGGGCTCGTCCCGCACATCACCTCGGTCGCCGAGCGGTTCGCCGAGGCCGGCTTCGTGGCCCTCGCCCCCGACCTCTACCACGGCACCTCGACCACCGAGCCGGACCACGCGGGCAAGCTCATCATGGGCCTGGCGATGGACCAGGCCGCCCGGGACATCGCCGGGGCCGCCGACTACCTCGCCGAACGGCCGGAGGTGACCGGCAAGGTCGGCTGCGTCGGCTTCTGCGCCGGCGGCAGCCTCGCGCTCTGGTCGGCGACGCTCTCCGACCGGATCGTGGCGACCGCCGGCTTCTACCCCGTACTGCCGTGGGAGCGGATGCGTCCGCAGTGGTCGAACTACGCGGGCAAGGTGGCGGCGATCCACTGCTCCGAGGAGGACGGCACCTCCGCCGCCGAGGGGGTGCAGGCCGCACAGCAGGCGATCCAGGCGGCCGGCGGCGAGTGCACCCTGCACGACTACCCCGGCACCCGGCACGCGTTCTTCAACGACGACCGGCCGGAGGTCTTCGACCAGCCGGCCGCGGCCAGCGCCTGGGCCCGTACCCTCGAACTGTTCCGGACCCGGCTTGGCTGAAACCCGTACCGCGGCGCAGGTGGTCGCCCGCGCCCGGCGGGCGACCGACCTCGCCGACCTCGACGGCGCGGTCGCCGACTGCTTCGCCTGCCCCCGCCTGGTCGCCTGGCGCGAGGAGGTCGCCCGGGTCCGTCGCGCCGCGTTCCGGGACCAGGAGTACTGGGGCCGGCCCGTGCCCGGCCTCGGCCCGGCGGACGCCCGGATCGGCATCCTCGGCCTGGCCCCCGCCGCGCACGGCGGCAACCGGACCGGCCGGATCTTCACCGGCGACCGCTCCGGCGACGTCCTCATCGCCGCCCTGCACCGGGCCGGGCTGGCCAACCAGCCCACCAGCGTGACCGCCGACGACGGGCTGGTCCTGCGGCACACCCGCATGTTCGCCGCGGTCCGCTGCGCCCCGCCGGACAACAAGCCCACCCCGGCCGAGCGGGACACCTGCGCGCCCTGGCTGCACCGCGAGATCGAACTGGTCCGGCCCACGCTGCGGGTGGTGGTCGCGCTCGGCGCCTTCGCCTGGGCGGCGTGGTGGCCGGCGCTCCGGGCCGTGTACGGCGTACCCCCGCCCACCCCGCGACCGCGATTCGGCCATGGGGCACACTGGTCCGGCGACGCCGTTCCGCAGGTCCTCGGCTGCTACCACGTCAGCCAGCAGAACACCTTTACCGGGCGGCTCACGCCAGCGATGCTGGACGAGGTGTTCGCCCGGGCCCGACGCCTGGCCGGGTTGGACGGCGTCCGCCAGGACAGTGGCGCTCGCTAGGAGGGTCGAGGGGCGGTGGCGATGACGGGCGGCCCCTCGGATCGTGCCCGCTCCGGCGACCCCCCGACCCGGTCCACCCTGACCGCCGCCCTGCTGCGCAACTGGTGGCCGCCGGTCGCCGTGGTCGGGTTGCTCGGGCTCGCCGCCCTCGCGTCCGCCAACTCCTCGCTCGGGGTCGGCCGGGTCGAACCGCCGGCCGACATCGTCCCCACCCTGCAACAGCCGGCCGCGCCCGCCGGCGTCGAGGCCACCCAGAGCGCGCCTCCGGCCGCCGCCGGTCCCCACCTGCCGGACTGGATCGCGCTGCTCGGCGCCGCGCTCTGCGGTGCCGTGGTGCTCGGGGTCGTCGTCATCCTGCTCTGGACCCTCGTCCGCGACGTGCTGCGCCGTCGGCCCACGCTGACCAGAAGGCGGCGCGGCCCGGCCCGCCCCGCCGGGCAGGCCACCGAGGAGGTGGTCGCCGCGCTCGACGCCGGACTGGTCGACCTCTCCGACACCGACGGGGACCCGCGCCGGGCGGTGATCGCCTGCTGGGTACGGCTGGAACAGGCGGCCGACGCCGCCGGGGTGGAACGGCTGCCCGGCGACACCCCGACCGACCTGGTCACCCGGCTGCTGCGCGGCGGGCGGCCGGTCAGTGCCGACGTGCTCTCCGCGTTCGCCGAGGTCTACCGGGAGGCCCGGTACGCCACCCACACCGTGGACGAGCGGATGCGCGCGCAGGCGGTCTCCGCGCTGCGCCGGCTGCGCGCCGAACTCACCGCCGAGGTCTCCGAGGTGCCCGGGTGACCTCCAGCGCCAGCATCGACGACCTGCTGCGACACGACGAGGAACCGGCCGGGCCGGTACGCCGGCGCGGCGCCCTGCGCCGGTGGCTGCCGGCCGTCTTCGGCGCGGCGGCCCTCGCCGCCGCGGTCGTCCTCGGGCTGCGCATGGTCGGCGTCGGGGTGTCCGCCCCTGCCGTCTTCGCCGGCTTCCTCGCCCTGATCCTGCTGCGCCGGGTGACCGCCCGACTGGCCCCGCCGCCGCCCGTGCGGATCCGGCTCCCCGGTGGGACGCGCGACTCCGACGAGGCGGACTACAACTGGGCCGCCCGGGACGCCCTCGGCAGCGCCGTCAACCGCTGGGAAACCAAGCTGGCCTGGTCGCAGGGGGAGCCGGAGCGGTTCGCCCGCGGGGTGCTGCCGATGCTCGGCGACCTCGCCGACGAGCGGCTGCGGCAGCGGCACGGCATCACCCGGGCCAGCGACCCGGCCCGGGCCCGGAAGCTGCTGGGCGAGCCGCTGTGGGCGCTCCTCGCCGCCCCACCCAAGCGCACACCCGCGCCGCGCGACCTCGCGGCACTCGTCGCCCCATTGGAGAAGCTATGAACGACGCGGACCAGGTCACCCCGATCGACGTCGGGAAGCTGGCCCATGCGGTGCTCGACCAGGTCGGCACGGTGGTGGTGGGCAAGCGGGACGCGCTGGAACTGGTCCTCGCCGGCATCCTGGCCGGCGGGCACGTGCTGCTGGAGGACCTGCCGGGGCTGGGCAAGACGCTGACCGCGCGCTGCTTCGCCCAGGCGCTCGGGCTGGACTTCCGCCGGCTCCAGTTCACCCCGGACCTGCTGCCCGCCGACGTCACCGGCTCGTTCCTCTACGACCAGCGCACCGCCGACTTCAGCTTCCGGGCCGGGCCGATCTTCACGAACCTGCTGCTCGCCGACGAGATCAACCGTACGCCGCCGAAGACCCAGGCGGCCCTGCTGGAGGCGATGCAGGAGAAGCAGGTCTCGGTGGAGGGCGTCACCTACCGGCTGGACCCGCCGTTCCACGTCCTCGCCACCGCCAACCCGATCGAGTACGAGGGAACGTACCCGCTGCCGGAGGCGCAACTGGACCGGTTCCTGCTCCGGGTCTCGTTCGGCTATCCGGCCCGGGACGAGGAGTGGGACGTGCTGCGCCGCCGGATGGCCCGCCGGCAGGAGGAGGCGGAACTCACGCCGGTGGTGGACGCCGCCGTACTGCGCTCGATGCAGGACGCCCTGGAGAGCGTGGTGGTCGAGGACTCGATCGGCCGCTACATCGTCGAGCTGACCGCGGCCACCCGGGAGCACGCCTCGGTGCTGGTCGGCGCCTCGCCGCGCGGCTCGCTGGGGCTGCTGCTGCTGGCCCGGGCCAAGGCCGCCCTCGCCGGCCGGGACTACGTCGTCCCGGAGGACGTCAAGGCGGTCGCGGTGCCGGTGCTGGCACACCGGATCACGCTCCGCCCGGAGATGTGGCTGCGCCGGGTGGACCCCGCGTTCGTGGTGCACGAGGTCCTGGCGCAGACCCCGGCGCCGGCCAGCGGGGCGCTGCCCAGCTACGCGGGCGGACTGACCGGGACAGCATCGGCGTGAACCCGCCCGCACCGGCCCTGCGACCGGCCGTGCCCGGCCCGCGCCGGCCGGCCGGGCAGACCGACACCGGACCCGCCGCAGAGGCCCCCGCCGAGTGGGCACCGACCCGGGCCCTCGGCCGGGCGGTGCTGCTCACCGGCCTGCTGCTGCTCGCCGGGGCGTTGCTGGGCCGGGTCGACCTGGTCGTCCTGGCCGCGCCGTTCGCCATCGGCACCGCGTACGCGCTGCGCCGCCGTCCGGTGCACCCGCCGGAGGTCGCCGTCGACGCCGAGGACACCAACCTGGTCGAGGGGGGCGCGCTGACCGGCGCGGTCACGGTCGGCAACCTGGACGAGGTCGGCTACGACCTGGTGGTGGTCCGCGCCGCCGTGTCGCCCTGGCTCCGGATCGACGACGTGCGATTCGCGCCGGACGGCGTGGACGCCGACGCTACGGCCGCCGCGCCGGCCGGGGCGGGGGAGCCGACCCCGGTACGGCCGGGGCGGCGGAACCCGCTCGACCGCCCGTACGCGCTGACCGCGCCGGCCGGCACCGCCGTGGACCTGTCACTGGCGGGCGAGTCCCTGCGCTGGGGGCGGCACTCGGTCGGACCGGCGGTGGTCCGCGCGGCCGCCTGCGACGGGTTGCTGGTCAGCCAGCCGGTGATCGGCGAACGCCGCATGGTCGCGGTCTACCCGGTCACCGAGCCGTTCGACGCCGACGAGGCGATGCCCCGGGCCGCCGGCCTGGTCGGCGGGCACCGGTCGCGGCGTCCGGGGGAGGGCGGCGAGCTGGCCGGGGTACGCATCTTCGGCCCGGGCGACCGGCTGCGCCGCATCGACTGGCGGGTCTCGTTGCGGGCCCGGCAACTGCACGTCGCCGCGATGCTCTCGGACCGGGACGCCGAGGTGGTGCTGCTGCTCGACGTGCTCGCCGAGGCGGGTCGGTCCGGCGGGATCCGGGGCAGCGCGTCGGTGCTGGACACCTGCGTCCGGTCCGCGGCGGCGATCGCCGAGCACTACCTGCACCGGGGCGACCGGGTCTCGATGCTGGAATACGGCCCGGCCGCGCGCCGGCTCCGTCCGGCCACCGGCCGCCGGCAGTACCTGACGGTGCTGGAATGGCTTCTCGACGTGCGGGTGGAGCAGTCGCCGTTCGAGCCGTACGACCACGTCTTCGGGCCGCACCTGCTCTCCTCGAACGCGCTCGTCGTGGTGCTCACCCCACTGGTCGACCAGCGGTCGGCGGCGATGCTGGCCCGGCTGGCCCGGTCCGGCCGGATCGTGGTGGCGGTGGACACGCTGCCCGCCTCGGCCACCCCGCCCGGCCGGGCGAAGTGGTCCGAGGTGGCGTACCGGCTCTGGCGGTTGGACCGGGAGAACACCATCGGCCAGCTCCGCGAGCACGGCGTGCCGGTGGTCGAGTGGGCCGGTGCCGGCAGCCTCGACCTGGTGCTGCGGGACGTGGCCCGGCTCGCCTCCGCCCCCCGCCCGGCGCTCCGGTGAGCGCGAGGAGTGAGGGAGCGCAGCGAGTGAGCCCCGCAGTCGCGAACGGAAGCGGGACCGGTGAGCGTGAGGAGTGAGGGAGCGCAGCGAGTGAGCCCCGCAGTCGCGAGCGGAAGGCCGGCCCGGTGAGCGCGAGGAGTGAGGGAGCGCAGCGAGTGAACCGGATCAGGGAGATCTACACCGCGATCGGCCGGGCGACCCTGGCGCCGCTGCTGGTGCGCTGCGCCGTCTTCCTCTGCGCGCTGCTCTCGCTCACGCTGGCGTACCCGGTCCAGGTCTTCGACGTCCGCCTGCTCGGCCTGCTGGTGGTCGCGGCGCTGTTGCCGGCGCTGGCCCCCAAGAAGTTCTGGCCGACCCTGGTGATGCTGGCCGCGGTGGCCGGCTGGGTGGTGGCGACCGGCTGGTTCGACCAGCCGATCGCGCTGTGGCGGCTGCTCGGCCTGGCCACCTTCCTCTACCTGACCCACAGCCTCGCGGCGCTGGCCGCCCTGCTCTCGCACGACGTGGTGGTCTCGCCGGAGGTGCTCGCCCGGTGGATCTCCCGGGCCCTGGCCGTCTGCCTCGGCTCGGCGGTGCTGGCGGTGCCGCTGCTCGCCCTCGACGGGCGGTGGGACGGCGCGGGTTCCGGCCTGGCGCTGCTGGCCGGCCTCGCGCTGGCCGTGTTCGCCGCCGGGCTGCTCGGCTGGCTGCTGCGGCGCCGGTGACCGCCGGCCTCCGGGCCGACGTCAAAGGGGTAACGCGGGTCACTTGGCGTCGTCGCTCACAAAAGGGGCATCTGTCGAGTGTCAAGGCCCCGGCGGGGGAAAGATGGGAGGCGTGAAACCGCAGCGGATCCTTGTGGTGGGTGCCGGACACGTCGGGTTGTACGCGGCCCTGCGCCTGTCGAAGAAGCTCCGGTCGCGGGAGGCCGAGGTCATCGTGGTCGACCCGCAGCCGCACATGACCTATCAGCCGTTCCTGCCCGAGGCGGCGGCCGGCAACATCTCCCCCCGGCACTCCGTCGTGCCGCTGCGGCGCGAGTTGCGCCGCTGCCAGATCGTCTCCGGCACGGTCACCCGGATCGAGCACGCCCGGAAGACCGCCACCGTGCAGCCGATCATCGGCCCACCCCGGGAGATCGGGTACGACCACGTGATCGTGGCGCCGGGCTCGGTCTCCCGTACCCTGCCGATCCCCGGGCTGCGCGAGAACGGCATCGGCTTCAAGACCATCGGCGAGGCGATCTACCTGCGCAACCACGTGCTGGACCGGCTCGACGTGGCGGCCGCCACGACCGACCCGGAGACCCGGCGCTGCGCGCTGACCTTCGTCTTCGTCGGCGGCGGGTACGCCGGCATCGAGGCGCTCGCCGAGATGGAGGACATGGCCCGGGACGCCCTGAAGTACTACCCGGAGCTGAAGCCGGAGGACATGCGCTGGGTGCTGGTCGAGGCGACCCAGCGGGTGCTGCCCGAGGTCGACCGGGACATGGGCGCGTACACCGTGGCGCAGCTGCTCAAGCGCGACATGGACATCCGGCTCGACACCCGGCTGGAATCCTGCGTCGACGGCCTGGTCCGGCTCTCCGACGGGGACAGCTTCCGGGCCGACACCATCGTCTGGACGGCCGGGGTGAAGCCGTCGCCGATGCTGGAGCAGACCGACCTGCCCCGGGACAACCGGGGCCGGATCAGCTGCCTGCCGACCCTCCAGGTGGTCGACGGCGACCGGATCGTCGAGGGCGCCTGGAGTGCCGGTGACTGCGCCGCCGTACCGGACCTGACCAAGCCGCCCGGCGAGTACTGCTCGCCCAGCGCCCAGCACGCGGTGCGCCAGGCGGCCCTGATGGCCGACAACATCCGCGCGGTGATCCGGGGCGGCACGCCGGTGGACTACAAGCACAAGCACGCCGGCAGCGTGGCGAGCCTGGGCCTGCACAAGGGCGTCGCGCAGGTCTACGGCATCAAGCTCAAGGGGTTGCCGGCCTGGTTCATGCACCGGACGTACCACATGAGCCGGATCCCGTCGCTCAACCGCAAGGTACGGGTGGTCGTCGACTGGTCGCTCGCCTTCTTCCTCCGCCGGGAGGTCGTCGCGCTGGGCCAGCTCCACGACCCCCGGGAGGAGTTCGTGGAGGCGGCGGCGCCGGCCGGTGGCGACACCCGGCCGACGGCCGGTACCCGGGCCGGGGTTGACTCCCGGGTCTGAGCGAGCCCACTTCCGCCTGTGCCGGGGGACGGTCTTCGGACCGTCCCCCGGTCCCGTCCCCGCCGCCTTCGGGTAGCCGGGTCCGCGACGGCATGGTTATCCTGTCCCGGCCTTGGTATGCGATGACGAGGAGTCGATATGCCCCCCAGTCGAGTCGTCAGCGCCCAGGAGGGATCAGTTGCCCCGGCGGTCGCCGCCCGGCCAACCACGGGTCCGTCGGCGTGAGCGCCCCCGGAGACCTGCGCGCGCCCGCGACGCTCGCCGAATCCACCGTCCTGCAGTCGGCGGTGCTGGAAGACCTGCGGTCGGCCGTCAACCACAACCGGTGGCTCATCTCGTTGACCGAGCCGTGGCTCGGCGACGACCCGCTGGAGATCGGCTCCGGGCTCGGTGAGGCCGCCGCGCTCTGGGCGGAGGCCGGCCGTTCGGTGACCGCCTCCGAGGCCGACCCCGGCCGGCTGGCCCAGCTGGCGGAGCGGTTCGCCGGCCATCCCCGGGTCCGGGTGCGGGAACTCGCCGTCCCGATCCGGGAGAGCGCCGACTACTCCGCGGTGGTCGCGCTCAACGTCCTGGAGCACATCGAGGACGACGTGGAGGCGCTGCGCGACTTCGCCCGGCTGGTCCGGCCGGGCGGGCGGATCGTGCTCGTCGTCCCGGCGTTCGAGCAGGCGATGAGCAACTTCGACCGGAGGATCGGGCACTTCCGGCGGTACCGGGTCCCCACCATGGAGGCGACGCTGCGCCGGGCCGGCCTGCGCCCGGTCAAGGTGCACTACGTCAACTCGATCGGGCTGCTCGGCTGGATGCTGCTGGTCAAGGCGATGGACGGGCTGCCCCGGGAGGGCGTGCCGCTGAAGATCTACGACCGGTTCTGCGTGCCGGTGCTGCGCCGGGTGGAGGGCCGGATCCGGGTACCGTTCGGGCAGTCCGTCCTCGCCGTCGCGGAGACCCCGGAGCACTGACCGCCCGGCGCCGGCCCGCATCGGCGGACCAGCGGCCGTCCGGCGTTCAGAACCGCCAGATCCACGCGTCGGCGACCTCGGTCGCCGGGCCGTAGAGCCCCTCCAACGTCTGGCGCAGCGCCGGCGCGTTCGGCTGCGAGTGCGCCAGCACCACGCAGGAGGCGCCCCAGAACGCCACGTCCCGGGTGGCCTGCTCGCGGTGCGCCTCGGTGAGAGCCGGCGCCTGGCCGGACGTGGCGACCTCGCTGAGCAGCGCCGAGGTGGGCTGCTTGTAGGTGCCCAACGACGCCTGCCCGCCGGCCGCGTACGGCGCGATGAAGAAGCCCTCCGGCAACCGGAACCCGGCGTTCGCGGCGGCGGCCCAGCGCATCGGGTCCGGCTCCTGCGGGGTGGGCAGCGGCACCGGCACCAGCACCCCGTCGGAGGGCACGCAGTCGCGCCAGTGGCCGGCGGAGATGAACGTCGGCACCGGCGGGCGGTCCATCGTCGGCAGCGGGGTGGGCGCGATCGGGATCAGCGCGGCGGCCACCCCGACCGGCACCATGAACCGGGCCGTGCCCGCCTCCGACTCGCGGGCCCGGTCCAGCGCCAGCACCAGCAGGGTGGCGATGAGGGGTACGAGCACCAGGGCGAACCGCATCGGCAGCGCCCCCTCGATGACCGGCTTCTCCCGCAGCAGCGAGTACGGCGCCCAGGTGTCGGTCCGGACGCCGTCCACCAGCAGCCGGGGGCCGAGCGAGAGCCAAGCGCAGACCAGCCCGGTGAGAACCATCGCGACGACCAGCGGGCGCCGGCCCAGCCACCAGACGAACCCGACCGCGACCAGCAGCAGCGGCAGGCCGAGGAACGTGTTGTACTCCGCCGGGCCGGTGCTCAGCCGGGCGGCGTCGGCCGAGCCGAACAGGGAGAGCGGCGAGATCGCCGGGTAGCTGGCCAGGTCGGCCGAGAAGTGGTCGGGGCTGAACACCCCGTTCGGGACGCTCTGCGGGCCGTAGAACTGCACCCAGAGCGGGTACGCCAGCGCGACGGCGGCCAGGGCCGCGCTGACCAGCAGGCCGAGGAGGAACCGGGGCAGTACCCGCCAGACGTACCGGGGTGCGGAGACGGCGTAGCCGACGGTCATCAGGGCGAGCGCCGCCGCGGTCAGGAACAGCACCTCCTCGCCGACGAAGACCTGGGCGGTGACCAGGGCGGCGAGCAGCACGGCCAGGCCGAGCAGCCGGCGGTTGGCGGGCGTGCCGCCGTCCGGCCGCTCCGGGTCGGCGAGCTGGACCATCCGGACCACGCACCAGACCAGCGCCGGAACCAGCCACTGCGCCGTCATGTGCGGGTGGCTGTTGGACTGGGAGATCATGCCGGGGGCGAAGCCGCAGAACGCCGCCCCGACGAGCGCCGATGCCCGGTGCGCGCGGAGCGTACGGGTGTAGAGGAGGTACCAGCCGATCGCGGTGGCCGCCAGGTTGCCGGCGATGAGTACGGCGAACGTGGTGGCGGCGCCGAACAGCAGGGTGACCGGTGCCAGCAGCAGACCCGGCACGATCATCGTGGCGTTGGTCATCAGGTTGAAGCCGTCCGGCGCGTTGAGCCGGTCGCTGACCAGGGCGAAGTCGCCCAGCAGCATGCGGGCGTCGTTCGCCATGAACCACTCGATGAGGATCTGGTCCTCGGGGTTGAGCGCGAGGGTCCGGGTCGCCGGGTCCAGCCACAGCCCGAAGCTGAGCCAGCCGGCCACGAGCGTGAGGAGCAGGCAGGCGGCCAGGTCCCACCGGTGGCGGCGGAGGGCTCCGGTCCACCGGGCCGTCCGGGTCGGCGGCCGGTCGGCGTCGCTGGCCGGAGTGGCCGGGTCGGCGGCGGCGTCCTGGGCCGCGCGGGCTGTGCTGGTCACGACGTCGACCCTAGTGCCGATCAGGCGACGGGGTGCGCCCGGTGGGCGGGGATTCGCTACCGTGGCAGGCACCGGCACCGATGGTGTCGGGTGCCGCCCTGCCCGGGTGGTGGAAAGGCAGACACGGCCGCCTTAAAAGCGGCTGCCGCAAGGCGTGCGGGTTCGACCCCCGCCCCGGGCACCCGCTTCGCACGCCCGCCGCCCGCGCCCGCGTGTCCGGCGGCCCCCCGGCGGCCCCCTGGCGGCCCGTTCGTCCGGGTCTTTCCGGCCCGTCAGCCCGACCCTCCGGCGTGGTTGGTGACGTGGATCTCCACAACATCGCCGGCGACCATTACCCTGGAAGGGCACGGTCACCGTGCACCGATCCTCCAGGGAGGCTTGAGAAGTGAAGACGTCAAACCCGGTGCTGGCCCGACTCGGCCAGGCGGCCGAGCGGGAACGGGCCGCCGGGTACGCTCCGGCCGGCGCGTACGGGCAGCCCGAGTACGGGCAGGCGTACCCGACGGCTGGAGGCTATCCGGCAGCGCCGCCCACCGTACAGCCCATGTCCATCGACGACGTTGTCGTCAAGACGGTCACCCTGCTCGGCATCACCGGCGCGTCCGCCGCGGCGGCCTGGGTGCTGGTGCCGGACGCGCTCGCCGGCGCGGCCTGGATCGGCGCAGCCGTGGTGGGGCTCGTCCTCGGCCTGGTCATCTCCTTCTCCCGGATGGCGAATCCGGCGCTCATCGTGACGTACGCCCTCGTCGAGGGTGTCTTCGTCGGCATGGTGAGCAAGTTCTTCGAGTCGTTCTACAACGGCATCGTCCTGCAGGCCGTGGTCGCCACCTTCGGGGTCTTCTTCCTGATGGCCGGCCTCTACAAGATGAAGGCGATCCGGGCCACCCGGAAGTTCGTCCGCGGTGTCATCGCGGCGATGGTCGGCGTCTTCGCGGTCATGCTGATCAACCTGGTGCTGTCGCTCTTCGGCTTCAACACCGGGTTGCGGGACGGTGGAGCGCTGGCGATCGGCTTCAGCCTGATCTGCATCGTGATCGCGTCGCTCAGCTTCATCCTCAGCTTCCACGAGGTCGAAGAGGGCGTCCGGATGGGCCTGCCGCAGCGCTACTCCTGGGTCGCCGCGTTCGGCATCCTGGTCAGCCTGATCTGGCTCTACATCGAGATCCTTCGCCTGCTGAGCTACTTCCAGGGCGACGACTGACGGCACCGCCCGTCGAGTTGATCGGACCGACGCCCGCCCCGCTTCCCGGGGCGGGCGTCGTCGTTTCTCCGGCCGGCTCCTCGATCAGCCACTACGCTGAAACCGACATTTCGCCGCACGCCGGTCGTGAGCTGGTCGCGCGGCGGCGGCGGTCACGGCGGCCGGCCGGTGATGGCGATTGGCGGGGGAGTGGGCATGGAGAGCTCGAACCCCGTGCTGACCCGGCTCGACGAGACCGCCCGGGTCCAGCGGCGGGTCCTCGGCACCGCGCCCGCCACCGAGATGACCATCGACGACGTGGTGGTCCGTACCGTCGGGTTGCTGATCCTGACCGGCGCGACCGCCGCGGTCTCCTGGGTCACGCTGCGCGGCGACTGGGTCGGCGTCGCCGCCGTCGGCACCGCCCTGGCCGGGCTGGTGCTGGCCCTGGTGATCTCGATCCGCCGGATCACCAACCCCCTGGTCATCGGCCTCTACGCGGTGCTACAGGGCGGCCTGCTCGGCGTCGCCAGCCGGGGCTTCGAGATGGTCTACCCCGGCATCGTGCTACAGGCCGTGGCCGGCACCTTCGGCGTCTTCCTCGGCATGGCCGTGCTCTACGGCCTGCGGGTGCTCCGGGCCACCCCGCGGTTCGCCCGGCTGGTCGTCGGAGCGCTGATCGGCATCGTGGCGCTGAGCCTGGTCAACTTTGTCATCTACCTGGTCAGCGGCCGGGAGACCCTGGAGATCTACAGCACCACCAGCCAGGTCGGCTGGCTGCCGTACGTCTTCGCGCTGGTCGCCATCACGGTCGGCGCGCTCACCTTCGTCCTCGACTTCGACCTGATCGAACGCGGGGCCCGGGACGGCCTGCCGACCCGCTTCGCCTGGTACTGCGCCTTCGGGCTACTGGTCGGGCTGATCTTCCTCTACTGGCAGATCCTCCGGCTGATCAGCTACATCCGGCGCTGACCGGCTCCGCACCCCGGACGCGGTCGACCACCTCCGAGGACCGGATCGGGCCGGGGCGGGCGGATGCGCGGCCGTAGAATCTGCCCCGATGAAGCCAGCCGAGCCGACCCGACCGGCCGACGCCCTCGCCCGCCAGGTCGAACTGCTCACCAACCAGGTGGGCCACTGGACTCCGCAACGCTGGGCGGCACCGGCCGCCGCCGGCAACACCGCCCGGTCCGACCTGGTGCACCGCCTCGTCCAGGTCCTGGCCAACCTGGCCGCCGACGCGACCGCGGAGCCGCGCCGGGGCGTACCCCGGCTGGAGAACGACCTGGTCCTGCCCGACCAGTTGCGGGTGGTGGCCGGGGACCTGGTCGGCGCGGATCCGCCGGCGCCGGTCCTGACCCGGGCGACCGCCGAGGTGGCGGCGACCCGGCAGGCCCTCTGACCCACCGGCGACCCGGCTCAACCGGCCGGGCGGGTCCTCAGCTCAGCCGCTCCAGCACCATCGCCATGCCCTGGCCGCCGCCGACGCACATGGTCTCCAGCCCCACGCTCCGGTCGTGCCAGTCCAGGGCGTTCAGCAACGTGCCGGTGATCCGGGCCCCGCTCATCCCGAAAGGGTGACCGACGGCGATCGCGCCGCCGGCGACGTTGAGCTTCTCCAGCGGGATGCCGAGCTGCCGGTACGACGGGATGACCTGCGCCGCGAACGCCTCGTTGATCTCGACCAGGTCGACGTCGTCGATCGTCATGCCGGCGCGCCGCAGCGCCTGCCGGGACGCCTCCACCGGACCGAGCCCCATGATCTCCGGCGAGAGCGCGGTCACCCCGGTCGAGACGATCCGGGCCAGCGGGGTGATGCCGAGCTCGCGGGCGCGCTCGGCACTCATCACGACCACCGCCGCCGCACCGTCGTTGAGCGGGCAGCAGTTGCCGGCGGTGACCCGGCCGTCGGGGCGGAACACCGGCTTGAGCCCGGCCACCGCCTCCAGCGTCACCCCCGCCCGGGGCCCGTCGTCGGTCTCGACCACGGCACCGGAGGGCACCGTGACCGGGGTGATCTCCCGGGCCCAGAAGCCGTCCGCGATCGCCTTCTCCGCCAGGTTCTGGCTGCGTACCCCGAACTCGTCCATGTCGGCCCGGCTGACGTCGTACGCCTGGGCGAGGTTCTCCGCGGTCTGGCCCATGGTCAGGTAGATGTCCGGCAGCTCGCCGTCGAGCCGCGGGTCGTGCCAGGTCGCGGCGCCACCCTCGGCCCGCGTCGCCGAGCGGGCCCGCGCCGCGTCGAACCGGGGGTTCTGCCACCCGCCCCCGACCAGTTCCTGCGCCTGCGGCGGCAGCCCGTCGGAGTTGCCCCGGGCGTAGCGGGAGACGCACTCCACCCCGGCGGAGACGAAGACGTCGCCCTCGCCGGCCCGGATCGCGTGGAACGCCATCCGGGTGGTCTGCAACGACGAGGCGCAGTACCGGGTGAGCGTGGCACCGGGGACGGTGTCCAGGCCGAGCAGCGTGCCGACCACCCGCGCCATGTTGAAGCCCTGCTCGCCGCCGGGCAGCCCGCAGCCCAGATAGAGATCGTCGATCTCCGTCGGGTCGAGCTGGGGCACCTTGTCGAGCGCGGCCCGCACGATCGTCGCGGCCAGGTCGTCCGGGCGTACCTCGCGGAGGGAACCCTTGTGCGCCCGCCCGATCGGGGAGCGTGCGGTGGCGACGATGACGGCGTCGCGGGGAGAGAGCGCGGTCGACATGAACCAACGTTAACCCACCGCCGCCGGACGTCCCCCGGCGCCGGACGCGCCGGCCGTGCGGGCCGGGTCAGCCGCGCCGGCCGGGTCAGCCGTGCCGGGTCGCCGCCGCCGCGGTCGCCACCGCCGGCAGCAGCGCGTGCGCCCAGACCCGGTAGCCGTCCGCGGAGGGGTGGTAGCCGTCGTGACAGAGCGTCCCGGCATCGGCCCGGAACACCGGCCCGGTCTCGGCGGCCAGGTCGACCACGGCGCCGCCCGCCTCCAGCACCGCGTCCGCCTGGGCCCGCGCGGTCAACCGGCCGACATACCCTACGAGTTGCCGCAGCGGCGGCGCGATCGCCCGGACCGCCCCGAGATCCGGGCAGGTGCCGACGACCACCCGGACACCGGCGGCGCGCAGCCGGCGTACCGCCGCGCCGAGATGGGCCGCCGCGTCACCCGGCCGGCGCAGCCCGGTCGCGTCGTTGGCGCCGACCAGGATCACCGCCACGTCCGGGTGTTCGCCGAGCAGCGCCCGGGCCACCTGGGTGGCGAGATCGGTGGAACGCGAGCCGGAAACCCCGACGCTGGAGAGCCGGACCTGCCGCCCGCCACCCGGGGTCCCGACCCCCTCGGCGAGCAGCCGGGCGAGCTGGCCGCCGACCGTGTCGCCGACCCGGTCCACCCCGACGCCGAGAGCCGCCGAGTCACCGAGCAGGACCAGCCGCAGCAGCGGCGCGTCGACCCGGCCCACGGTGGAGCGCAGGGCCAGCCCCAGCTCCGGCTCGGCGTACCGGCGGGTGCGGGCCAGCACCGCCTCACCGGCGAGCAGCACCACCCCGCCGACCGCGCTCGCGACCAGCGCGAACGTACCGGCCCTGACGATCCGTCCCGATGTGCCCGTCACCCCGGCACCCCACTCGTCGCTCGTCGCGTCATGCCCGATCCTCTACCGTGGACGGCCTCGTTGTCACCCCGTCCAGCGGTGCCGTCCCGAGGACCCCCTCTGCCTCCCCGGAGCGGGGATGGCCGAACCGTGGCCGGCGGCGGCGCAGCTGCGCCCACCGCCCGCCCGGGCCCCGGTCCCGGCCACCGACCCGGACACCCCGGACCTCCGTACCCGCGTGCCGGGCCGCCTCGTACGCCGCCGCTGGAAGAGACCGTACGCCCGCGGCGCCGAGCGGGGCGGTGCGCCGCTCCGCCCCCGAGCCGAGCGCGGCCAGTACGGTCGGCAGCAGCGCGGCGGCCGCGATCGCGTACCCCTCGGCGGAGGGGTGGAAGTGGTCCCACGCGAACATCCGGGTCGGCTCGGCGGCGAACCGGGGACCGAGCAGATCGCCGAGGGAGACCGTCCAGCCGCCCGCCTCCACCACGGCCATCGTCTGCGCGGCGGCCATCTGCCGGCTCCACTGCCGGGCCAGCCAGCGCAGCGGCGGCTTGATCGGCTGGATGGCGCCCAGGTCGGGGCAGGTGCCGACGACCACCTCGGCGCCGGCGGCCCGCAACCGTCGTACCGCTTCCACCAGGTGGCGTACCGCGACCGCCGGCGGGGTCCGGTTCGTCACGTCGTTGCCGCCGATCAGGATCACCGCCACGTCGGGCCGCCGCTCCACGGCCGCGTCGACCTGCGGGCGCAGTCCCGAGGAGAGGCAGCCGACCACGGCGTACCGGTACAGCCGGACCGGTCGGCGCAGCCGCCGGGAGGTGCCGGTGGCGAGCAGCGCCCCGGGCGTCTCCCGGGGCCGGTGCACCCCGTAGCCGGCGGCGGAGGAGTCCCCCAGCACCACCATGGTGATCGGCTCGCCCGGGAACTTGGCGCCGTAGATGCCGTCCCCGCGCGGCGGCGGCGCCTCGGCCAGCGGGATCACCCGGCGTGCCGCCCGAGCCTGCCCGACGAGCAGCGCGGTCGCGGCGGCACTGCTCATCGCGGTGAGGCCCACACCCAGGGCGGCGAGCTTCGCGACCCGGCGGGCCACCCGCCACGACGTTCGCTTCCGCACCCTCGAACCGGCCGGACTCATCAAGGCCCCCCGCCCATCCTGTCCATCCCCGCGACCTTTGAGATTATCTCGGCGGTCGCGGCCGCGCTGTCGGCGTCCTGCCTCTCGGCCGAACAGCCGCCCACCCGGGCCGCTCCCGCGCCGGTCACACCCCCGATCCGGGCCGTCCGCCGGCCGCCGACCGTCAACTTGCCGTCGATGAGGCATCGGTCGGGCGTCCACGGGGCAATAGGTTGCGGACGGATGCATCATGGGGGCGAAGAGGGAGGGGCGGAAATGGCAACCAAAACACTCAGGCGGGCCGCGGCCTTCAAGTCGCTGGCCCGGGCGTTGACGTCCGGCGCCCGGGGTGGGCCGTCACTGGGCAGGCGGCTGGCCGCGCTGCCCCGGATGATCCGGGCGACCATCCGGGGCGACTACGACGCCGGTCTGCGGCTGACGCTGATGACCGCCGCGACCGCCTACATACTGTCACCGGTCGACGTGGTGCCCGAGCTCATGCTGGCCGTCTTCGGCCTCGCCGACGACGCGCTGATGGTGGCCTGGCTGGCCGGCAGCGTCCTCTCCGAGACCGAGCGCTTCCTCGAATGGGAGTCCCGCCGGGACTCCGTGATCCCCGGCGACGTGCTGGACGGCGATCCCGCCCGGGCGACGGGCCGGGCCCGGGCGCCGCGACGCTGAGCTGACGATCCCCGCCCACCTGCCCGTCCGTCGACACGTAGGCTGGCGCTGGACATCGGATCCTTCGCCCGGCCGCACGCCACCAGCACCGACCTGTGCCCCGGCCCGCGCCGTCCGGCCGGCGAGCAGTCTCGAAAGGGCACAGCGACGTGCGCTACTACGACAACGTCGTCGAAATGATCGGCGACACCCCGCTGGTACGGCTCCGCAACGTGACCGCCGGCATCTCGGCGACCGTGCTCGCCAAGGTGGAGTACTTCAACCCCGGCGGTTCGGTCAAGGACCGGATCGCGCTGCGGATGGTCGAGGAGGCGGAGTCGGCGGGGCTGCTCAAACCGGGCGGCACGATCGTCGAGCCGACCAGCGGCAACACCGGCGTCGGCCTGGCGCTGGTGGCCCAGCTCAAGGGCTACCGCTGCGTCTTCGTCTGCCCGGACAAGGTCAGCGAGGACAAGCAGCACGTGCTGCGGGCGTACGGGGCCGAGGTGGTGGTCTGCCCCACCGCCGTCGCCCCGGAGGACCCCCGCTCGTACTACAACGTCTCCGACCGGCTGACCCGGGAGATCCCGGGCGCCTGGAAGCCCAACCAGTACGCCAACCCGGCGAACCCGCGTTCGCACTACGAGACGACCGGCCCGGAGCTGTGGGAGCAGACCTCCGGCCGGATCACCCACTTCGTCACCGGGGTGGGCACCGGGGGCACCGTCTCCGGCACCGGCCGCTACCTCAAGGAGGTCTCCGGCGGGGCGGTACGGATCATCGGTGCCGACCCGGAGGGTTCGGTCTACTCCGGCGGGAGCGGCCGGCCGTACCTGGTCGAGGGGGTCGGCGAGGACTTCTGGCCGGAGACGTACGACCGGACGATCTGCGACGAGATCGTGGAGGTCTCCGACAAGTCGTCGTTCGAGCTGACCCGGCGGCTGGCCCGGGAGGAGGGGCTGCTGGTCGGCGGCTCCTGCGGGATGGCCGTGGTGGCCGCCCTGGAGGTGGCCCGCCGGGCCGGGCCGGACGACGTGATCGTGGTGCTGCTGCCGGACGGCGGGCGCGGCTACCTCTCGAAGATCTTCAACGACGACTGGATGGCCCGGTACGGCTTCATGGCCACCAGCGCGACCGGGGCGACCGTCGCCGACGCGCTCGGCAGCAAGCCGGGTGCGATCCCGGAGCTGATCCACGTCCACCCGACCGAGACGGTCCGGGACGCGATCGACTACATGCGGGAGTACGCCGTCTCGCAGCTTCCGGTGCTCAAGGCCGAGCCGCCGGTGGTGACCGGCGAGGTGGCCGGCTCGATCGCCGAACGGGACCTGCTCGACGCGCTCTTCACCGGGCAGGCCCATCTGCACGACACCATCGAGCGGCACATGGGGCCGCCGCTGCCGATGATCGGCGGCGGGCAGCCGGTCAGCGAGGCGGTCGGTCTGCTGGAGAAGTCCGACGCCGCGCTGGTGCTGGTGGACGGCAAGCCGAAGGGTGTGCTCACCCGGCAGGACCTGCTCGCCCACCTCGGCGCCCGCTGAGGGGCGGCGCGATCGGTGTTAGGAGGGGGCCCTTCCTATCGCTTTTTGTATAGGAAGGGCCCCCTCCTAACACCCGGGGCCGGCGGCTACGGCACGGGTCGGACGTATCGCACCTGCCAGGTCGGGGCGGGGCCGATGTCGCCCTCCCGCTCGACGCCGTCCGGCCGCCAGCCACCCCGGGCGTAGAAGTCCCGGGCGTGCGTGTTCTGCGCCAGCACCCAGAGCACGGCCCGGCGCCAGCCCCGGAGCCGGAACGTCGCCAGGGCGTCGACCATCAACGCCCGGCCGGTACCGCGACCCTGCTCGGCCGGATCGAGGTGGATCGCGTACAGCTCGCCGACGTCGGGACCGGCCGAGTCGGGCTCCTCCGGGTCGTGCGGGCCCACATAGCTGAAGCCGACCAGCCGGCCGTCGCGTTCGGCGACCGTCAGCAGGTGGCTGTCCCGCTCCCACGACCAGCGTTCGGTCCAGTACTCGCCCATCGTCTCGGCCGAGACCGCGGCCAGCGCCTCGGCGGGCAGGAAGTCCCGGTACGCCGCCGAGCGCGAGCGCTGGTGCAGGGCGCCGATCGCCCTCAGGTCGCCGGCGACCGCCGGGCGCAACATCAACGTCATCCGTCGAGCGTAGTAACCTGGTCGATATGGTCACCTGGGACAGAGTGTGTGATCTGGTGTCGGTGCTACCCGAGGTGGAACAGGGCATCTCATACGGGACTCCCGCCTGCAAGATCCGCGGGAAGCTCTTCGTCCGGCTGCTGGAGGACGGCGAGCGGATCGCGATCTTCACCCACGAGCGGGAGGCGCTGGTCGCGGCGGCTCCGCAGACCTACACCGTGCCGCCGCACTACCTGAACTATCCGATGGTGGTGGTCGCGCTGGACACCGCGGACCCGGTCGAACTGAGCGAACTGCTCGCCGAGTCGTGGCGGATCAGGGCCCCCAAGCGCCTGGCGTCGGCCCTTCCCCGCTGACCGTCGCCGGTGCCGCCGGTGCCGCCGGCCCGTCCGGTCGACGGCTCGGCACCGGCACCCGCGACAGGTCCTGCGCCACCACGAGATCGCCGTCGAAGTGCGCGCGGGCCTCGTCGGCGAACCGTTCCGTCACGCCGTACCGCTGGGAGAAGTGGGTGAGCACGAGCCGGCGTACCCCCGACTCGGCGGCCACCCGGGCGGCCTGGGCCGCCGTGAGGTGCCCGACCTCGGCGGCCAGCGCGGCGTCCTCGGACAGGAAGGTCGACTCGATCACCAGCAGGTCGGCCCGGTCGGCCAGTTCGAAGACCTCGTCGCAGAGCCCGGTGTCCATCACGAAGCCGAACCGCTGCCCCGGGCGGGGTGCGCTGACCGCCGCCAGCGGGACCCGGCGCCCGTCGACGTCGGCGTGGCCGGTGCGGATCAGCTCGCCGACGGCCGGCCCACGGATGCCGTACGCGGCCAGCCGGTCGGGCAGCATCCGGCGCTCGTCCGGCTCCACCAACCGATAGCCGTACGTCTCCACGGGGTGCCGCAGCCGGCGGGCCTCCAGCCGGCCGGCGGTGGTCTCGAAGCCCTGCCCGTCGCCGGTCACCGGCAGTTCCCGCAGTTCGGCGGTCTCGTGGAACGAGCTGGCGTGCCGCAACCGGGCGAAGTAGTGGGCGCCGCCGGCGGGGAAGTGCGCCTCGACGGGGCACGCGACCCGGTCCAGCGACAGCCGCTGGACCACGCCGGGCAGGCCCAGGCAGTGGTCGCCGTGGAAGTGGGTGACGCAGATCCGGGTCAGGTCGCCGGTCGCGATGCCGGCGTGCAGCATCTGCCGCTGGGTGCCCTCGCCGGGGTCGAAGAGGATCACCTCGCGGTCCCAGCGCAGCAGGTAGCCGTTGTGGTTGCGGTGCCGGGTGGGCACCTGGCTGGCCGTGCCCAGCACGGTCAGCTCGCGTACCGACACGGCGCGTCCTTCCGGGCGGGATCTGCCGGGGGGTGTTGAGCTGTGGGAATGGTCGACCCCCGGGGTCCACATGACCATCGTCATGCGGCCGCCGGCTGGACTGGGCCGGCGCCCCGGGGGTCGGGTGGCTGCCGTGGATTCGCCGTTACCGCTGCCACACGGTCTCGACGCTGTACACAAGCCCCGCTCCGGAGAGCGGGAACCGAGCTGTCAAGGACAGCGGCTAGCGGACAGCCACCTCACGAGTCCCATTGCTATACAAAGCTCGGACCACCTCCCTTCCCGTGTACGGCCACGCTATCCAGTCGTGCTCCGCCCCGGCAACGTTTTTTGCTCACACCCCGCCCACCCCACCCCCACCATCGCGATGATCAGGGGATGGTTCGCGCGTGTCGTCGGCGTGTCGGGTGCGCAGCTCCCTGATCACCGCGATCTTGCCCCGGCGGCAGGGCGCGGCGAGGACGCGGCTGGGGGCGCGGCAGGGGGCGCACGACGAGCCGCGCCGGGGGATCCCCAGCGCGGCAGCGGTGCGTCCTCGTCGTGTCCGGTGCGGGCTACGCCCCGGTGCGGGCCACGCCGACCGGGCAGGTCATCCCGTTCGGGCCGTGGTTGCAGTAGCCGCCCGGGTTCTTCGTCGGCGCCAGGTACTGCTGGTGGTAGTCCTCGGCGTAGTAGTACTCGCCGAGCTTGCCGATCTCGGTGGTGATCTCACCGCGGCCGGCCGCCGCCACGATCGGCGCGAACGCCTCCCGGGAGGCCTCGGCCGTCGCCAGCTGCTCGTCGTCGGTGACGTAGATCGTCGAACGGTACTGGGTGCCCACGTCGTTGCCCTGGCGCATGCCCTGGGTCGGGTCGTGGTTCTCCCAGAAGACCTTCAGCAGATCCGCGAAGCCGATCTTCGAGGGGTCGTAGACCACCTGCACCACCTCGGCATGGCCGGTGCCGCCGGAGCAGACCTCCTCGTACGTCGGGTTCGGGGTGTAACCGCCCGCGTAACCCGCCGAGGTGGAAATCACCCCCGGCAGGGTCCAGAACAGGCGCTCCGCGCCCCAGAAACAGCCCATGCCGAAGACGGCGACCTTCGTCCCCTCGGGCCACGGGCCCTTCAACGGGGCCCCGAGCACCTCGTGCCGGTCGGAAACCGGCATCGCGAGTGGCCGGCCGGGCAGCGCCTGGTCGGGGGCGGGCAGCTCGGCCTTCATACGCCGTAGGAACACGGTGGGACTCCTCTCGTACCTCTGCCGGGTGTAACGCGGCACGGCAACAGATCCTTACCCCCGCTGACGGCCGGCAGGCCACCGGGATGGGGCCGGCCGCCCGCCCGGTACCGCGTCGACCCGGCCGGTTCGTCCCGACTTGCCCGGCGAGCCGGGGCCGCTTGACCCCCGTGGTACCCATGAGGCGGCTGCTCCCGATGTGGCGCGGCACACGGACAGTCGATCACGATCGGGGACCGCGATGCCCGACAACGGCGGAGGCGACGCAGCGCCGGTGTCCACGCCGGACGACGGTCCGCGGCCGGCGGCGGTGGAGCGGGCCCGGCGGGGCGTGCGGGAGTGGGTGCGGTCGGCCGGCCGGCGGACCGGCGCGGGGGTGCGGGCGGCGACGCCGTACGGCATCTTGGCGTTCCTCGCCGCCTCGGCCGTCGCCCCGGTGGCGGGTGCCGGGCTCGGCGCCTCCGGCGCGTTCGGTGCCGCGCTCGACCAGGTGGGTGGGCTCGGCAGCAACTACCTGGCCGACGTGCTCGCCGGCACCGCCGAGCGGATGCGGGGGCGCCGGGCGACCGAGGAACAGTGGCGGGACGCGGTCGCCGAGGCGCTGCTGCCCCGCCTGGAAACCGCCGACGAGCGGGGGCGGTTGCTCCGGGCCGAGGTGGCCGAGGTGCTCCGGGCGGTCGACGCGGTCGGGGTGGCGCTGGACGAGTCGGTACGCGCCGACGTCGGGTGGCAGCGGGCGCTCGCCGACGCCTTCCGGACCCTCGGCTCGGACGTCGGTGAGCTGCGCTGGATGCTGACCGAGGTCTCCGGTTCGCTGGACCGGGTGCAGGCGCTGCTGGTCGAGCAGAGCAGCGAGCTGCGGCAGCAGATGAGCATCGTCCGGCAGTCGCTGGTGACGGTCACCCAGCGGCGCGCCGAAGCCTCCGGATCGGTGCCCGGGGCGACGGCGGGGGAGGAGCCCGAGCCGTCGCCCGACGGCGACGAGGACCCGTACCCGGGACTGGCGAGCTTCCAGGTGGAGGACGCCCGCTGGTTCTTCGGCCGGGAGGCGGCGGTGTCGCTGCTGCTGGCCCGACTGGCCGAGCAGACGGTCGGCGCCGGCCCGCTGGTGGTGGTGGGGGTCTCCGGGGCGGGGAAGTCGTCGCTGCTGCGCGCCGGCCTGCTGCCGGCGGTGGCGGCCGGCCGGCTCGGCGCCGAGGCGGCGGCCTGGCCGTGGCTGCTGCTGACCCCCGGCGCGGACCCGCTCGGTGAGCTGCTCCGCCGCACCGCCGCGCTGGCCGCACCGGCCCTCCCGCCCATGCCGCCGGGGTCGATGGCGCCGGTGGTGCCGGCGGAGTCGACCGGGCCGGCGGTGCCGGCGGAGCAGACCGGGCCGGAGGTGCCGGCGGAGTCGACCGGGCCGGCGGTGCCGGCGGAGTCGACCGGGCCGGCGGTGCCGGCGGCGCCCGCCGGAGTGGATCCGGCGGTGGTGCGGCGGGCGCCGGAGCGCTTCGGTGAGCTGGCGGCGCGGGCTGCCGGGGACGCGGGACGACTGCTGATCGTGGTCGACCAGTTCGAGGAGTTGTTCAGCCGCTGCGCCGACCCGGCCGAGCGGGAGGCGTTCGCCAAGGCCCTGGCCAACGCCGCCCCGGCGCTGGTGGTGCTCGCCGTGCGGGCCGACTTCTATCCACAGTGCACCCGGTTGGCGCCGCTGGCGCCGGTGCTGGCCGACGGGCAGCTGGTGCTCGGCCCGATGGACGCCGACGAGCTGCGCCGGGCCGTCGAGCGACCCGCCCGGTCGGCCGGACTCACCGTCGAACCGGGCCTGGTGGAGCTGCTCATGGGCGACCTCGGCGCGCGCCCCGGCGAGCCGTACGAGCCGGGCGCACTGCCGCTGCTCGGGCACGCGCTGCGGGCCACCTGGGCCCGGCGGGAGGGCCGACGGCTCACCGTGGCCGCCTACCGGGGCACCGGGGGCATCCAGCGGGCGCTGGCCGAGACCGCCGAGCGGATCTACACCGAACTGGACCCCCGGGACCGGGACGCGTTGCGGGCCGCCCTGGTCAGCCTGGCGGCGGTCGCCGAGAACAACGCCGTGGTACGCCGCCGGGCCGGCCGGAAGTCGGTCGACCCGGCGGTACTGGACCGGCTCGTCGCGGCCCGGCTGGTCACCCTGGACGAACTCAGCGTCGAGATCAGCCACGAGGCGCTGCTCACCGGCTGGCCCCGGCTGGTGGGCTGGCTGGCCGAGGCGCGCGAGGAGATCCTGCTGCGCCAGCACCTGACCGGGGCGGCCCGGGACTGGGTGACGGCGGGCGAGGACCCCGAGGCGCTCTACCGGGGCGCCCGGTTGGCCCGGACCCGGGAGTGGGCCGCCGGGCGTACCGACCTGAGCGGTGACGAACGGCGGTTCCTGGACGCCGGGGTGGCGGCGGCCGAGGCGGCGCAACTGGCCCGGCGCCGCAACGTACGCCGGCTGCGCCAGCTCGTGGCCGGGCTGACCGTGGCGCTGGCGCTGGCGACCATCGGCGGGGTGATCGCCCTGGACCAGCGCGGCGAGGCGGGCGACCGCGAGGCGCAGGCGCGGTCCAGCCAACTCGCCGCCGAGTCGCTGGTCGCCGCCGATACGGACTATCTGGCCGCCACCCGGCTGGCCGTCCAGGCGTGGACCACGTACCGGACCCCGGAGGCCCGCGGCGCCCTGCTCTCCGCGCAGATGCTGAGTGAGGTGAGCCAGCTTGGCACCGAACCGGGCGGGCGGACGGTGGGGCTGAGCCCGGACGGCGCGCTGGCGGCGGTCGGACACGAGGACGGCACGGTGCGGCTCTGGGACACCGGCACGTTGCGCCGGGTCGGCACGGACCTGCAGGCCGGCGCCGAACCCGTGCCGTGGGTGGCCTTCTCGCCGGACGGCCGATTTCTGGCCACCTCCACGCTGGAACAAAACAGCCTGCGGATCTGGGAAGTGCCGAGTGGCCGGCTCCGGCACACCCTGCCCGGCCTGGGCGGGCATGCCTGGCGCCCCGACTCCCGCGCCGTGTTGGCCAGTCGCTTCGAGCCAAGGCAGACCCACGCCGAGATCGGCGTCTGGGACCCGGTCAACGGCCGGCAGACCGGAGTCATCCCGAGCGGAGACCTCTACCTGGGCGAGTCGTTGGCGGTCAGTAGCGACGGCCGATACGTCGCGATGGCCGGCCTCCTGACCCGGGGCGGGGCGCAGGGGCGGGTGTGGCGGCTCGCTGACGGTAAACCGGTGGCCGACATCCCCGGTGCGGGGAGGGTGCTCTTCGCACCGGACGGCAGCCTGGTCACCGGCACGCACCGCGGTCAGATCCAGCACTGGGCGGTGCCGTCGGGCCGGCAGTTGCGGTCGTACACCTCCGACTCCGACACCGAGACCGATCGACCGCTCATTCGGCTCGCGGTCACCCCGGACGGCACACTGATCGCCCCCGGCCGGTCGCCCGGCTACCTGGACATCTGGGAGGTACAGAGCGCGATGCCGGGTGAGCCGTACCCAGGTGTTGCCGGCTCTGTGCTGGACATCGCGGCCTCGGCCGACGGGCGGGTCATCGCTGTCACCGGTCCCGAGGAGCCGCCAATGCTGTGGCGGAACCCGTTCAACCGGTTGAACCATGTGGGGACCGTCATGGACGTGGCGTTCCACGGGGCCGGGCAACGGGTCGCCAGCGGCACCACCGACGGCAGCGTCCGGCTCTGGGACCTTGCCACCCGGTCGCTGGCGGCGACCCTGAGGCATCCCGCGATGCCGACCGACCTGGCCTACGCCCCGGACGGCACCTTGGCCACCACCGATGGCGGTGGCACCGTGCGACTCTGGGACGCCTCCGGCCGGCAGCGCGTCGCTGTCACGCTCGGCGAGGGGGTGACGACAGACAATGTCTCCTACGCCGCCGACGGCTCACTGCTGGCGGTCAGCACGGCACCGCCGAACCGCGCGGGAGACGACCGTCCCACGAAAGTACACCTGCTCAATCCCGATACCCTGCACGAACGCGGCACGCTCGACCTCGGGAAGACCAGGTCGGCCGAGCTGTCACTCAGCCCGTCCGGCGACCGGTTGGTCGTCGCTCTGGCGCCGTCCGCCTCCGGAACCCCCGGCCCCGTCAGACCTGCACGGTTGCGCAGTTGGCGGACCAGCGACCTGACGCCACTGGTCGACCGGGACGCCGGACAGCAGTATTTCACCGACCTCACGCTCAGCCCGGACGGGAAGCTGCTGGCCGTCACCGGGACGAATCAGCGGGTCGAACTGCGCGACGCCGCCACCCTCGAACCGGTCGGCCCGGAGGGCTTCGCGCACACCGCGCCGGTACGCGCCGTCGCCTTCTCACCCGACCAGCGGCTACTGGCCACCGCGATTACCCAGGATCCCGTGGTCCGGCTCTGGGACGTCCGGACCGGCGCGGTCGTCGCCCGGCTGCACAGACACGAGGCCAATCCAAACGCTGTCGCCTTCCACCCGACCCAGCCGTTGCTGGCAACCGGGGGGCCGGACACGACGGTCCTGCTCTGGGATCTCGATCCCGACCGTGTCGTCCGCCAGCTCTGCGCGACCCTGATCCAGGCCGGCCGGGCCGACGGGCTGGACTGCCCGGGCGGGTAGCCGGTCAGTCGGCCAGCGCGGCGGCCACCCGGTCGGCGTACGACTGCGCCTCGGCGCCATCGGCGTACTTGGTCCGGGGCCAGAAGAAGCCGCGCAGGCCGTCGCCCTTCGTCCGGGGTACGACGTGGGTGTGCAGGTGCGGCACCGACTGGGAGACCCGGTTGTTGATCGCGACGAAGCTGCCGCCCGCGCCGAGTCCCGCCTCGACGGCGCGGGCGAGCCGCTGGACCAGGGCGAAATATCCGCCCACGGCGGCGGTCGGTAGATCGGTCAGCGTCTCCACGTGGGCGTGCGGCACCACCAGCAGATGCCCTTTGAAGACCGGGCGCGTGTCGAGGAACACGATTCCGTCAGGGGAGTCCGCCACCCGGAACGCCGGCACCGTACCCGCCACGATTCCACAGAACACACAGTCCGCCACCCGGGCAGACTAGCGGGATCTTCATGCCAGAGCGGGAAGCGGCACGCCTGGAGTTGGTTGACGCATTCGATGGCATGGTCAGCCGCATCGACGGCCGAATGATGTCGGGGCCGACGCCTTCCTTCAGGGAGCTCTCGCGGGCGCTTCGGTTCCCGAGCTATTTCGGCTACAGCTGGGACGCGCTTGATGAGTGCTTGGGCGACGTGCGGTGGTTGGATAGAGACGCGATACTGGTGGTAACTGAACATGGTGATGCGTTGGTGGCTACCGCACATCTGCCGATGTTGGTGGATGTCCTCTGTTCTGGCAGTGAGCGGGCGGGAGCGAGTCATGACGAAGACGGTGTAGCTCTTGATCGTGTCCCAACGGCGTTGCATTTCGTCATCTTGCTGGAGCAAGGAAATCTTGAGGAGATTGCCCGTCGGTTGCGCGGAATCGAACGTAGACAAGTGGCCGTTAGCACCTGTCTGGCGATCTCATAGCGCGTCCAGCGGTCAGCGTTGACTCGAAGTGCTTTCATGGCTTCGAGACAGAGTGGCCTGCATCGGAGGTTGTGGGGTGCGGTTGTCTGCCCGGTAGTGAGGTCGGTGTCACTGAGAGCCGCGAGTTGCGGGCCGCTGGGGCAAGTGGCGATGGAGACGATAGCGACAATGCCCGGGACATTGATGGGAACGTTCCTCAAAGCCACAGCGTGTGGGGATCGTGTGGCGATTGACCGGTCGCGGGAGGAACTGGGCCGTACCAGGTGGGTGGACGCGGCTGCCGTCGTCAATATGGCGCTCTCCGCCGCGCTCGACCTCGCTCTGGGTGGCCGGCTGCGACTGTTCGCCGTGCCGAAGATCGCGGTCCAGACCGTGCAGACCTTCAAGAAGGCGGGATCTCCGTCCCGCCGATGTGGAGCGTGTGATCAGAGCGTCTCTCGGCCAGGATTTCTCGCTGGACAGATGTCGGGGGCGCAGGTGGAGACCATCAAGATGCTGGTATTCGCCACCATCGTCCGGCGGCGACTCAACCTCGAGCAGTTGGACACGTTCATCGAGGAGGTGGAGCGGTCGGCACGCGACGCGGGGTACGAGCCGACGGCGGCCTAGCTGTTTGCTACCCCACGTCTCCTCTGAGCGCCGCGACCTCTCTGCTGGCCACCGGCCGACCCGGCCGGAACCGCCACGATCCCGGACGGCGCGTCGCCCGCCACCAGGGCGGACTAGCCTCACAGAAATGAGTCACGGCTTCGAGACACTTGCCATCCACGCCGGCCAGGAGCCGGAGCCCCGCACCGGGGCGGTGGTGCCGCCGATATACCAGACCAGCACCTACGCCCAGGACGCCGTCGGAGCGCCCCGGCTGGGTTACGAGTACAGCCGGTCCGGCAACCCGACCCGGGACGCGCTCCAGGAGTGCCTGGCAGCGCTGGAGGGCGGCCGGGTCGGGCTGACCTTCGCCAGCGGGCTGGCCGCCGAGGACGCCGTGCTGCGCGCGCTCTGCGGGCCGGGAGACCACGTGGTGATCCCGGACGACGCGTACGGCGGCACGTACCGGATCTTCGCCCGGGTCACCCAGCGGTGGGGGTTGACCTGGACGCCCGCCCGGATCTCCGACGTCGAGGCGGTACGGGCGGCGATCCGCCCCGGCGAAACGAAGATCATCTGGGTGGAGACGCCGACCAACCCGCTGCTCGGCATCGCCGACATCGCCGGGCTGGCCTCGGTGGCCCACGACGCCGGCGCCCTGCTCGTCGTCGACAACACCTTCGCCTCGCCGTACCTCCAGCAGCCGATCGCGCACGGCGCGGACGTGGTGGTGCACTCGACCACCAAGTACGTCGGGGGGCACTCCGACGTCGTCGGCGGTGCCCTGGTGACCGCGGACACCGGGCTGGGCCAGGAACTGGCGTACCACCAGAACGCGATGGGCGCGGTGAACGGCCCGTTCGACGCGTGGCTGACCCTGCGCGGGGTCAAGACCCTCGGCGTACGGATGGACCGGCACTGCGACAACGCCGAACGGATCGCCGACTACCTCACCGGGCACCCGGCGGTGTCCCAGGTGCTCTATCCCGGCCTGCCCGAGCACCCCGGCCACGAGACGGCGGCCAAGCAGATGCGCCGGTTCGGCGGCATGATCTCCTTCCGCGCCGCCGGCGGCGAGGAGCAGGCGGTACGGATCTGCAACCGGGCCAAGCTGTTCGTGCTCGCCGAGTCGCTGGGCGGGGTGGAATCCCTGATCGAGCACCCGGGCCGGATGACACACGCAAGTGCCGCCGGCTCGCCGCTTGAAGTTCCCGCCGATCTCGTGCGACTGTCTGTCGGCATCGAGACCGCCGACGACCTACTCGCGGACCTGGAGCAGGCGCTCGGCTGACCGCTGTCCGGGCGCGCGTACCGGGCGGGCCGTGGATGTCGCGGCCGGCCCGGCCATGCGCGCAGGGCGACCCCGCCCGCCCGGACGGCCCTGCGGGACGAGCCGATGGGGAGGTGGCCGTGCAGGACATCATGCCGACCTGGGTGGGCGCGACCGCGAAGCAGATCGCCCGGGCGGTACGCCGGGGTGACGCCTCCGCCACCCAGGTGGTGGCGGACCACCTCGACCACGTCGCCCGGGCGGATCGCGAGCTGTCCGCGTTCCGCATGGTGCGGGGCGGTGAGGCGATCGTCGAGGCGGAGAAGGTCGACGAGCAGGACGACCTGGCGAACCTGCCGCTGGCCGGGGTGCCGGTGGCGATCAAGGAGAACACCCCGGTGGCCGGCGTGCCGACCTGGAACGGCTCGGCGGCGGCCCGTACCCCGGTGGCCGAGGAGGACCACGAGGTGGTCCGCCGGCTGCGCGGCGCGGGCGCGGTCATCGTCGGGGTGACCCGGATGCCGGAACTCGGGCTCTTCGCCTTCACCGACGACGCAACGGCGGTCACCCGCAACCCGTGGCGGACCGACCGTACCCCCGGGGGTTCGTCCGGCGGTGCCGCCGCCGCCGTCGCCTCCGGCATGGTGCCGATCGCCCAGGGCAACGACGGGTTGGGTTCGATCCGGATCCCGGCCGCCTGCTGCGGGCTGGTCGGGCTCAAGCCCGGCCGTGGCGTGGTGCCCTGCCAGCTCGGCGTGGACGACTGGTTCGGCCTGGCCGAGCAGGGCATCCTGGCCACCACGGTGGCGGACGCGGCGGTCGGCTTCGCCGTGCTCGCCGGACGTCGCCCGGACAAGCTGGTGCCGCCGGAGCGGCTGCGGGTCGCGGTCTCGCTGCGCTCGCCGGTCTCCGGCGTACGGCCGGACCAGCCCAACCGGGACGCGGTGGCCGCCGGTGCCCGGCTGCTGGCGGCGGCCGGCCACGACACCGTCTCGGTCGACCCGGTCTATCCGAACGCGCTGGGGCTGCGCGGCATCGCGACCTGGCTCGCCTGCGCCGCGCGCGCGGTGCGGGAGGACGGGCTGGACCCGCAGACCCTGCAACCGCGTACCCGCCGGCACGCGGCGCTCGGCGCCTGGGCGGAGCGCCGGGGCCTGGTCCGGGAGCAGGACCGGGCCGGCTGGCGGGAGCGGTCCATCGGCTTCTTCGCCGACCACTCCGTCGACCTGCTGCTCACCCCGGCGCTGGCCACCGCACCGCCCCCGGCCGACGGTTGGGCCGGCCGGTCCTGGTCGGCCAACCTGCTGGCCTGCATCCGGTACGCCCCGTACGCCGGGCCGTGGAACATCGCCGGCCTGCCGTCGCTGGTGGTCCCGGTCGGGTTGCGCCCGGACGGGATGCCGGTCGGGGTGCAGCTCGTCGGTCCGCCCGGCTCGGAGCTGCTGCTGCTCGGCGTGGCCGGACAGTTCGAGCTGACCGCCCCGTGGCGCCGGCACGCGCCGGAGTGGCCCCGGGTGGCGACCCCGGCCGGCTGACCCGGCCCCGCCGGCCGGCGGCCGATCGACGGGAAAAGGGATCACCCTCGGCCCACTTCTCCACTACTGTGAGCGCGCTTTGTCAACCGGTTGAGGACGGGGTCCAATGCGTTGCCACACCTGTGCCGCCGAGGTCGCGGCCGGCAGATCCGACTGTGACACCTGCTTCACCCCGGTCGGGCAACCGCCGGTCCGGCCCGACGTGCGCACCTACTCCGTACGGGTGCCCGGACTCGCCGCCTCGGTCGCGGTCGCCCTGGCGATGCTCGCCGCCGCTGCCGCGCTGCTCTCGCCGGCCCTCGGGGCCCGGTTGGCCCGCCGCGCCGAGCGGGACGGCGACATCGCAGCGCTCGACCAGGCCGCATACCTGGAGACGGTCCTGGGGCTCGGGCAGATCGCCCTCGTCCTGGCCGCCGCCGTGCTGGTGATCATCTGGTTCTACCGGGCCTACCGCAACCTGGACGCGTTCCCGGGCGCGGGATCCCGGCTGGCCGCGGGGTGGGCGATCGGCGGCTGGTTCGTCCCGGTCGTCAACCTCGTCGTCCCGTTCCGGGTGATGGCCGACGTCGCCCGGGGCAGCCTGTGGCGCCTCACCACCCCGGCGCTGGTCTGGGTCTGGTGGCTGAGTTATCTGGTCTACCTCGGCGCCGACCGGCTGGTCGCCCGCGCCGACCTCGCGGCGTACATGGCCCTGCCGCACCCGAGCCGGCCGGGCGGCTTCGCCGCGTACGTCGACTACTACGACCGGGCGCTGCTGGTGAACCTGGTGCCGCTGGTCGCCGGTGTGGTCGCGGCGGCGTCGTTCGTGCTGCTGGCCCTGCGGATCTCCCGGGCCCAGGAGGCGCGGATCGACCTGGCCCGGCCGAGCGCGCCTGTGATGCCCGGCATGGCGGTGGAGGCGGTGAGCCCCGCCCGGTCGGGGTGATGCGACGATCGGGGGCATGAGGACCGGGGGTACCACGCAGCTGGTCGGGCTCGCCGAGGTCACCGCCGCCCGCGAGCTGCTCGTCGGGATCACCCGGGTCACCCCGCTGGAGCCGTCCCGGCCGCTCTCGGCCGCGCTGGGCGGGCCGGTCTGGCTCAAGGGCGAGCACGTGCAGCGCGCCGGGTCGTACAAGGTCCGCGGCGCGTACGTGCGGATCGCCCGGCTCTCCCCCGCCGAGCGGGAACGGGGCGTGGTGGCGGCCAGCGCCGGCAACCACGCCCAGGGGGTGGCGCTCGCCGCCGGGCTGCTCGGCGCCACCGCCACGGTCTTCATGCCGGTGGGCGCGCCGCTGCCCAAGGTGGCGGCCACCAAGGGGTACGGCGCCCGGGTGGAACTCGTCGGCAGCACCGTCGACGAGTCCCTGGTCGCGGCGCAGGACTTCGCCGAGCGCACCGGCGCGGTCTTCATCCACCCGTTCGACCACCCGGACGTGATCGCCGGGCAGGGGACCGTGGCGCTGGAGATCCTGGAGCAGTGCCCCGAGGTCCGCACGATCGTGGCCGGGGTCGGCGGCGGGGGGCTGATCTCGGGGATCGCGGTGGCGGCCAAGGCGCTGCGCCCCGACGTACGGGTGATCGGGGTGCAGGCGGCCGGGGCGGCGGCGTTTCCGCCCTCGCTGCGGGCCGGTGAGCCGCTACGGCTGTCGACGTACGCCACCATCGCCGACGGCATCGCCGTGGGGCGCCCCGGCGAGATCACGTTCGCGCACGTGAGCAAGCTCGTGGACGAGGTCGTGACGGTTTCCGACGACGACATCTCCCGCGCCCTGCTGATGCTCCTGGAACGGGGCAAGCAGGTGGTGGAGCCGGCCGGGGCGGCCGGGGTGGCCGCGCTGCTGGCCGGGGCGGTCGAGGTGGACTCCCCGGTGGTGGCGGTGCTCTCCGGCGGCAACATCGATCCGCTGCTGATGCTCCGGGTGATCGAGCACGGGCTCGCCTCGGCGGGCCGCTACCTGCGGATCACCGTCCGCTGCGCCGACCGGCCGGGGCAGCTCGCGTCGCTGCTGACCCAGATCGCGGAGCACCGCGGCAACGTGGTCGACGTGGTGCACCAGCGGCAGAACCCGCACCTGGGCCTGGGTGAGGTGGAGGTCGCGCTCTCCGTGGAGACCCGTGGGCCGGAGCACTCCGACCGGCTGATCAGCGCCCTGCGGGGCAGCGGGTACCAGGTGGCGATCGCCCAGCCGGGCTGAGCCGACCGGGCGATCACCGCCGGTCAGCCGCCGTACGCCTCGAACCGGACCACGGTGACCTTGATCTCCGCGCCGCTGGGCGCGGTGTAGGTCACGGTCTGCCCGGGACGGGTGCCGAGGATGGACTTGCCGAGCGCCGACTCCGGGCTGTAGACGGTCAGGTCGGTGGTGGCGGCGATCTCCCGGGAGCCGAGCAGGAACGTCTCGGTGTCCTCGGTGTCGTCGTCGAAGTGGATCGTGACGACGCAGCCCGGCGCGACCACGTCGGCGGTCGGCTTCTCGCCGACCTGGGCGGTGCGCAGCAGTTCCTGGAGCTGGCGGATCCGGAACTCCTGCTTGCCCTGTTCCTCGCGGGCGGCGTGGTAGCCGCCGTTCTCCCTGAGGTCACCCTCTTCGCGACGGGCGTTGATCTCCGCGGCGATCGCCGGACGGCCAGCGATCAGCTCGTTGAGCTCCGCCTGCAGCCGGTCGTAGGCCTCCTGGGACAGCCAGGTGGCCGCCTCGCGGTCGGTCTTGGACACAGACGATCTCCTCGGGTAGTGGTCGGACAGGACGAATTACCAAGTTACCAGTGCGCTACACACCGGACGCCACGTCATTTATCGGCTGGGCGTGGCCGGGGATATCCGGAAAGCCCCAGCGGTTATCTCCGCCGGAGCGGGGCGCATTCGGCGAATGCCGCTCACATATCACGGCCGCTCCGCGCCGACCACCGAATTGCGCCCGGACGACGGGCGGCTCGCCGACTCAGTCGGGGGCCCGGCAGCGGAGTACCTCGCCGATGATGGGCCGCCCGGTCGTGGCCAGCCGGTGTCGTGCGACCGGGTGTCGTTCGCCGGGTTCGGCGACCACGCGTACCTCCTCCCGGCCGACGACGGCGCCGTCCCGGGAGCGGGCCTGCACCACGCAGATCGCCGAGCCGCCGGTCGGCACGGTCACCCGGAAGTCGATCACCACCTGCGACTCGGTGACCCCGGTGTAGGTGATCACCTGCGCGTCGTAGGTCGGGTCGCCGTACATCCGGTAGAGCCGGAAGGCGATCCCGCCCATCGTCACGAGCAGGACGGCCACCAGCAGGGCGAGGAGCCAGGGCCGGCGGGTCCGGTGCGCGCGCCGGCGGCCGTACCGGCCGGGTGGGAAGACCGGGGCGGTTGGTACGACTGTGGCGGGCGTCTCGGGCACCGGAGGCGATCTCCTGGGACTGATGTCGGTGGCGTCGGCAAGAATGGGTAGGTCCATCTTCTCAGCCGAAGAGCGGGCCCGGGCCGGCAGGTCGGCCGGAGCACCCGGTCGGCCGGGCGGACCGAGCGGTCCGCCGGTGGTGGTCGGACAGGTCAGCGGGGGGCCGGGGTCGATCCGGCACGACGAGGGAGCACCGGAGTTGGCAGAGCAGCTACGTCTGATGGCCGTGCACGCCCATCCCGACGACGAGTCGAGCAAGGGCGCGGCGACCATGGCGAAATACGTCGCCGAAGGCGTCCAGGTCCTCGTCGTCACCTGCACCGGCGGTGAGCGGGGCAGCGTTCTCAATCCCAAGCTCGACCGCCCGGATGTCTGGGCCAACATCGCCGAGATCCGCCGGGCGGAGATGGACGCCGCCCGGGCCATCCTCGGCATCGACCAGGCCTGGCTGGGCTTCGTCGACTCCGGGCTGCCCGAGGGCGACCCGCTGCCGCCGCTGCCGGAGGGCTGTTTCGCGTTGCAGGACGTGCAGGTCGCGGCCGCCCCGCTGGTACGCCTGATGCGCGAGTTCCGCCCGCACGTGGTCACCACGTACGACGAGGAGGGCGGCTACCCGCACCCCGACCACATCATGTGTCACCGGGTCAGCGTGGCGGCGTTCGAGGCGGCCGGGGATCCGGAGCGCTATCCGGAGGCGGGCGCGCCGTGGCAGCCGTTGAAGCTCTACTACGACATCGGCTTCTCCAAGGCCAAGATCACCGCCCTGCACGAGGGGATGCTGGCGGCCGGGAAGGAGTCGCCGTACGCGGAGTGGCTCCAGCGCTGGGAGGACCGGCCGGACAAGGGCCCGCGGATCACCACCCGGGTCGACTGCGCCGCCTACTTCCCGGTCCGGGACGACGCGTTGCGCGCACACGCCACCCAGGTCGACCCGGACGGCTTCTGGTTCCACGTGCCGATGGAGTTGCAGCGGCGCGCCTGGCCGACGGAGGACTTCGAGCTGGTGCGCTCCTTCGTGGAGAGTCCGCTGCCGGAGTCCGACCTCTTCGCCGGGGTGCGCGAGACCGCCCAGGCCGGCTGACCCCAGCGGGGCGTACCGTAGGGGGCAGTTCGCACATCGGAGGGTTTCGTCATGCTGACCGCTGCACAGGTGCTCGCGGAGAACAACTTCGGGGACACCCGGACGGGTGGCCTGGCCGGGCCGATGGGCCTTTTCCTGATCACCCTGCTGGCGATCGCCACGGTGCTGCTGATCCGCAACATGAACGCACGGCTGCGCCGGCTGCCCGACCGGTTCCCCGAGCAGCCGACCGACGGGCCGGGGCAGGACGATCGGGCCGACCCGGCGCTCACCGAAACGGTCGCTCCGGAGGAATCTGGTGGAAGCGCTCCCAGTGCTCCCCACCTCGACGGGAACCGTCCTTCCGCGCCATGATCCCGGCTAATCCGACCCCGCGCCCCCTGTTGCGGCCAATCGGATTGCCTTAGCCTTCCGCCGGGGGACCAAAAGTCCCCGCACCGTGCGCGGAAGGGGGCGCCGATGATCTCAAGACCCGACGCCCGGCGGTTCGTGCCGCCCCGACCCGCCCCGCGCCCGCTCCCAGTGACCGGCGGCGATCCGTGACGTCCGGCCAGCCGCCGGCGCCATCCGTGACCCCCGAGCCGCCCGCCGGGCGGTCCGGCGCGCCGGCCGGCGCCCCGTCGGCCCCCGACCGGGTGCGCGTGCTCACCCTCGTCACCCTCGCCGCCGCACTCGCCGCCGCGGTGGCCGGTTTCGCGATGCCGGCCCGGCTCCCGCCCGACGACCCGGTGCCGTGGCTGGCCCGGTTCGGCATCGCGGTCGGCGTCCTGGCGATCGCCCAACTCGCCCGGCTGCGGTTCCGGGTCGGCTCGGGCAGCGTCTCGGTCACCTGGGGCGAGGCGGCTCTGATCATCGGCCTCTATCTGGTGCCCGCCGGCTGGCTGCCGGCCGCCGCCCTGCTCGGGGTGGGACTGGGCTGGTCCCTGCTGACGATCTTCTCGGACCGCCGTCCGCTCCTCGACGTCGTACACGTCACCGCGTCCCTGGCCGCCGCCGTCGCGCTGGCCACCGCCGTCAGCACCGCCTTCGGGGCACCGTTCGGCGCCGGCCTGACGCCGCCGCTGGCCGGCGCGCTGGCCCTCGGCGCCCTCACCTACCTGCTCGTCAGCGCCTGGCTCGCGGCGCTGACGATCGCACTGCGGCACGGGTCGCGGCCGGGCCCGCTGCTGCTGCGCGCCCTGCGGGGCAAGTCGCTGATGTTCGTCGGCAACGTGCTGGTCGGGCTGGCGGTCGTGGCGGTGGTCGAGCGCGATCCACGCTGGCTGCTGCTGCTGCCGCCCGCGCTGTGGCTGCTACAGCAGACGTACAGCCATCGGCTGCGCGCCGACGACGAGCGCCGCGCCTGGCGGGCGCTGGCCGAGGCGATCGGGGCACTCAACCAGCTCAACGAGCACGCCGTGGCGACCGCCGGCGTGACCGGCGCGCTGGAGATCTTCGGCGCGGAGCGGGCCGAGGTGGCCGCGGTGGGCGGCGACGACCGGTGGCGGCGCTACCTCGGCGAGCCCGGCAGCGAGGTGGTGCACCGCGAGCTTCCCGAGGGGGAGCGTCCAGAGCTGGCCGCGTCGCCGACCGACCGGCCCGACCACGCCGAGCCGGTCCTGACCCGCCCGCTGGTGGTCGGCGCGGCCCGGGTCGGCGAGCTGCGGGTCCAGTTCCCCACCTCGGCCCCGCCCGGCCGGCGCGAGCGGGACGCCATGTCGGCGTTCGGCGACGCGCTGGCGGGCGCCCTGCACGACGCCGTCACCCACCGCGAACTGCGCCGGGTGACGGCACGCTCGTCGTACGACGCGGTGCACGACACGCTGACGAACCTGGTCAACCGGGCGGCGCTGCTGAGTCGGGGGGACCTCGCCCTGCACCGGCTCGGCCACGAGCATCCGGTGGCGCTGCTGCTGCTGGACATCAACCACTTCAAGGAGGTCAACGACACCCTCGGTCACGCGGCCGGCGACGAGCTGCTCCAGGTCACGGCCGATCGGCTCGACGCGCTGACCCGGCCCGGCGAACTGCTCGGCCGCCTCGGCGGGGACGAGTTCGCCCTGCTGATCCCGTCGCCCGGGGTGCTGACCGGTGCCGGGGCGCTGGGCGACCACCGGTCGCCGATGGCGCAGGTGCTGCGCCGGGCCCGGGAGATCGTCGAGATCCTCGCCAACCCGATCGAGGTCGCCGGGGTGCGGATGTCGGTCGAGGTGTCGGTCGGCGTGGTGGTGGCCGGCGCGGGCACCGCCGACATGACCGAGTTGCTGCGCCGGGCCGACATCGCCATGTACCAGGCGAAGCAGGGCGGCGGCAGCATCGCCTCGTACGACAGCGCCCGGGACGAGGCGAGCACGGACAAGCTCGCCCTCCTGGCCGAGCTGCGTGAGGCGCTGGGCGTCGACGACCAGCTCGAACTGGCGCTCCAGCCGGCGGTCGACCTCTGCACCGGGGAACCGACCGGGGTGGAGGCGCTGATCCGGTGGCGGCACCCGCGGCGCGGCCGGCTGAGCCCGGCGGAGTTCGTCCGGGCGATCGAGGGCAGCGAGCTGCTCGGCGCCTTCACCCGGTACGTGGTCGACAAGGCGCTGGCGGTGGCGGCCGACTGGGCCCGGCACGGACTCGACGTACCGATCTCGATCAACGTGTCGGCGCGCAGCCTGCTCGACCCGCGACTGCCGGCCGAGGTGGCCGAGTCACTGCGCCGGCACCAGGTACCGGCGCACCGGCTGGTCCTGGAGATCACCGAGACGGTGGTGATGAGCGAGCTGGAGGTCATCGACGAGGTGCTCGCCGCGCTCCGGTCGATGGGCGTGCAGTTGGCGGTCGACGACTTCGGCACCGGCTTCTCCTCGCTGACCTTCCTGACCCGCATCGAGGTGGACGAGCTCAAGGTCGACCGCTCGTTCGTGATGAAGATGGCGGAGTCGCCGGAGGCGGCGGCGATCGTCCGGACCACGGTCGACCTCGGGCGCGAGCTGGGCCTGCGGGTGGTGGCCGAGGGGGTGGAGACCGCCGACCAGCGCGCCGCCCTCGCCGAGCTCGGCTGTACCGCCGCTCAGGGCTACCACTTCTTCCGGCCGATGCCCTCGGACAAGATCGTCGCGGTGCTCCGGTCGCTGCTCGACACCGCCCAGGTCCGGATCTTCCCGCTGCGCGCCGACGGCGCCTCCTAGCGACCGCGTCGGCGAGCCGGGCCGGCCCCGCGGGGTTATGGTCAACGGGTGAACCGACTGGCCGACGCCACCAGCCCGTACCTGCTACAGCACAAGGACAACCCGGTCGACTGGTGGCCGTGGACGGCCGAGGCGTTCGCCGAGGCGCGGCGCCGGGACGTACCGGTGCTGGTCTCGGTCGGTTACGCGGCCTGCCACTGGTGCCACGTGATGGCCCACGAGTCCTTCGAGGACGCCGCGGTCGGCCATCTGCTCAACGAGAACTTCGTCTCCATCAAGGTCGACCGCGAGGAGCGGCCGGACGTCGACGCCGTCTACATGACCGCGACCCAGGCGATGACCGGCCAGGGCGGGTGGCCGATGACGGTCTTCGCCGCCCCGGACGGCACCCCCTTCTTCTGCGGCACGTACTTCCCGAAGGTGAACTTCGTGCGGCTGCTCCAGTCGGTCACCGAGGCGTGGCGGGACCAGCGGGAGGCGGTGCTGCGCCAGGGCGCCGCGGTGGTCGAGGCGATCGGCGGCGCCCAGGCCGTGGGTGGCCCGAGCGCGCCGTTCACCGCCGAACTGCTCGACGCCGCCGCGGACCAGCTCGGCAAGGAGTACGACGGGGTCAACGGCGGCTTCGGCGGCGCGCCGAAGTTCCCACCGCAGATGAACCTGCTCTTCCTGCTCCGCCACCACCAGCGCACCGGCTCGGAACGGGACCTGGAGATCGTCCGGCACACCTGTGAGGCGATGGCCCGGGGCGGCATCTACGACCAGCTCGCCGGCGGCTTCGCCCGCTACTCGGTGGACGGACACTGGACGGTGCCGCACTTCGAGAAGATGCTCTACGACAACGCCCTGCTGCTGCGGGTCTACACCGAGCTCTGGCGGCTGACCGGCGACGCGCTGGCCGGCCGGGTCGCGGCGGAGACCGCCGGGTTCCTGCTGGACGACCTCGGCACCGAGGCCGGTGGCCTCGCCTCGGCGCTGGACGCCGACACCGAGGGCGTGGAGGGTGCGACGTACGCCTGGACCCCGGGTCAGCTCGTCGAGGCGCTCGGCGCCGACGACGGCGCCTGGGCCGCCGACCTGTTCAACGTCACGTCGGAGGGCACCTTCGAACACGGCAGCAGCGTGCTGCGGCTGGCCCGGGACATCGACGACGCCGATCCGGCGGTGGCGGAGCGCTGGCAGCGGGTCCGGGCCGCGTTGCGCGAGGCCCGCGACCGGCGGCCCCAGCCGGCCCGGGACGACAAGGTGGTGGCCGCCTGGAACGGGCTGGCCGTCACCGCGCTGGTCGAGTACGCGACGTTGACCGGGGATCCGGTCAGCGCCGCCGGCGCCACCGCGATCGCCGAGGTGCTCGCCGAGCGGCACCTCGTGGACGGGCGGCTGCGCCGGGTCTCCCGGGACGGCCGGGTCGGTGAGCCGGCCGGGGTGCTGGAGGACTACGGCTGCGTGGCCGAGGCGTTCTGCGCCGTGCACCAGCTGACCGGGGACGGTCGCTGGTTGCGGCTCGCCGGCGAGCTGCTGGACACCGCGCTGGCCCGGTTCGGCACCGGGCACGGCGGGTTCTACGACACCGCCGACGACGCCGAGCAGCTGGTGAGCCGTCCGGCCGACCCGACCGACAACGCCACCCCGTCCGGACTGTCGTCGATGGCGGCGGCGCTGGTGGCGTACTCGGCGCTGACCGGCGAGGTGCGCTACCGGGAGGCGGCCCGGGCGGCGCTGGAGACGGTGGCGCCGATCGCCGCCCAGCACGCCCGGTTCACCGGGTACGCCGCCACGGTCGGCGAGGCGCTGCTCTCCGGCCCGTACGAGATCGCGGTGGCCACCGCCGAGCCGATTGGTGATCCACTGCTCGTGGCGGCCCGCCGGCACGCCCCGCCCGGGGCGGTGCTGGTCGCCGGCGAACCGGACCGACCGGGTGTCCCGCTGCTCGCCGGCCGCCCGATGCGCGACGGCGTCGCGACCGCGTACGTCTGCCGGGGTTTCGTGTGCGACCGGCCGGTCACCGACCCGGACGACCTGGTGGCGCAGCTCCGGTCCGGATGACGTTAGGCTTGCCGGCGCTATGGATTCCCGCACGGGTCTGCCCGTTGTCGGCATGGTGGGCGGCGGCCAACTGGCCCGGATGACCCACCAGGCCGCGATCGCCCTCGGCCAGTCACTGCGCGTGCTGGCGCTCAGCCCTTCCGACGGCGCCGCGCTGGTCGCCGCCGACGTCCGGTACGGCGACCACACCGACCTCGCCGCACTGCGTGACTTCGCTCACGGCTGCGACGTGGTGACCTTCGACCACGAGCACGTGCCGACCGGGCATGTCCGGGCGCTGGCCGAGGCCGGGGTGGCGGTCTACCCGCCCGCCGACGCGCTGCGGTACGCCCAGGACAAGCGGGCGATGCGGGAGCGGCTGTCCGAGCTGGGCGCCCCGGTGCCGCCCTGGCGGCCGGTGGCCGGGCCGGCGGACCTGGTCGAGTTCGGTGACCGGGTCGGCTGGCCGGTGGTCCTGAAGGCGGCCCGGGGCGGCTACGACGGCCGGGGGGTGTGGGTCGTCCGCGACCCGGCCGAGGCGGCCGAGCTGGTCGAGCGGCTGCGTGCCGCCGGCACCGAGCTGATCGCCGAGCAGCGGGTCGCGCTGCGCCGTGAGCTGGCCGTACAGGTGGCGCGGTCGCCGTTCGGGCAGGTGGCCGCCTATCCGGTGGTCGAGACCGTGCAGCGGGACGGGGTCTGCGTGGAGGTGCTGGCCCCGGCGCCGAGGCTGCCCGAGGAGGTCGCGCTGCGCGCCCAGCAGCTCGCCATCGACCTGGCCACCGCGCTGGGCGTGGTCGGGCTGCTCGCGGTGGAGCTGTTCGAGGTGACCGGCGTCGACGGCGAGCCGGAGCTGGTGGTCAACGAGCTGGCGATGCGTCCGCACAACTCGGGGCACTGGACGATCGAGGGCGCTCGTACCTCGCAGTTCGAGCAGCACCTGCGGGCGGTGCTCGACTATCCGATGGGGGACACCACGCTGACCGCCCCGGTGGTGGTGATGGCGAACGTGCTGGGCGGCCCCGACGGCGGCATGTCGATCGACGAGCGGCTGCACCACCTCTTCGCCGAGGACCCGGGGGTCAAGGTGCACCTCTACGGCAAGCAGGTCCGGCCCGGCCGGAAGATCGGGCACGTGACGGTGCTCGGCGACGACCTGGAGAAGACGCGGTCCCGGGCCGTCCGGGCCGCCTGGTGGCTCCGGGAGGGCCGGGCATGAGCGGGCGGGCTCCGATCCAGGTCGGGCTGATCATGGGTAGTGACTCGGACTGGCCGACCATGGCGGAGGCCGGCAAGGCCCTCGACGAGTTCGGCGTCGGTTACGAGGTCGGCGTCGTCTCGGCGCACCGCACCCCGGTCAAGATGATCGAGTACGCCCAGGCCGCGGCCGGCCGGGGCATTCAGGTGATCATCGCCGGTGCGGGCGGCGCGGCGGCCCTGCCCGGCATGGTGGCCTCGGCCACCCCGTTGCCGGTGATCGGGGTGCCGGTCCCGCTCAAGCACCTGGACGGGCTGGACTCGCTCCTCTCCATCGTGCAGATGCCGGCCGGCATCCCGGTGGCGACGGTCTCGATCGGCAACGGCCGCAACGCCGGGCTGCTCGCGGTACGGATCCTCGGCGCGGCCGACGAGGCCCTCCGGGACCGGATGGCGGCGTTCCAGGTCGAGCTGGAGCGGGTGGTGGCTGACAAGGAGGCCCGGCTCCGCGCCACCCTGGGGGCATAGCGGCCGGGGTGTGAAGTGCTCCTGGGCGACCTGTAGGGCTGCCCCGTCTGTGCGCCCACGGCTCGCCGGCCGGCCGGGCGTGACTCGCCGGGCCTGCCGGGCGGTCGGGGTGCGGGGTGCTCCTGCGGGACCTGTAGAGCTGCCCCGTCTGTGCGCCCAGGTTTCGGCGGCCGGCCGGGCGTGACCCGCCTGACCCGCCAGGCCCGTCGATCGGCCGGCAGCGGGTTGTCCCGTCTGTGCGCCCAGCTCTACAGGCGCCCAATCCGTCGGTTGCCGCTCGTCCGTGCGCCGAGCCCGACACGCGCCCAGCCCGACATCCAGCCGACCCGCCGGGCGCCCCGTCTGTGCGCCGAGCCCGACATTCAGCCGACCCGCCGGGCGGCCCCGTCTGTGCGCCCAGCCTTACAGGCGCCGGTCGACCAGGCGCCGGTCGACCAGGCGCCGGTCGGCCGATGGGTCCGGTCGGCCAGGTGGCGGGCTGGCAGGCGCAGTGCCACGGCGGCCGAGGGCCGGCGGGCTACCGCATGCCGCGCAGCGAGCGCAGCCGGTCCTGGGTGCGGCGGCGGTTCTCGTTGCTCGCCCCGAAGGCCAGCAGCAGCAGGCCGACCGGGATCAGCACCAGCCACGGGCCGAAGCTGAACAGCGCCCGGAGCGCCCCGATGGCGGTGACGACCGCGCCGACGATCACCGGTGCCTGCTGGCGCCGGTAGGAGCCGAAGATCAGCGTCGCCACCCCGCCGAGCAGCAGCAGCACCTGCCGTACCGGATCGTTGTTGCCGGCGATCACGATCACCAGGGTGGGGAGGAACGCCGCCACCAGCGCCGGCCCGTACGCCACCCAGCTGCTCAGATCGGCGCGGTGCCGCAGTTCCAACAGCCCCACCAGCAGGGCGAGCAGCGCGAAGGGCAGTGTGTACGCCTCCGGCAGCGCGACGTCGGCGACCGCCATCATCACCCACCAGGCGACGATCTCGCAGCCGACCGCCGACCAGAAGAGCGTGCGCCGCTCGACGGTGCTGCGGTACGGCCGGGTGGCGGCCACCCCGAGCACCGCGCCCCACGCGGCGAGCAGCGCGGCGAGGTGCCGGGGCGAGTCGTAGGCCAGCGCGGCGGCGATGAGGGCCGCGCCGTAGCCGCTCCACTCCACGGCGGTCGCCTCGCGGACCGCCTCCGGACGGCGCAGCCGGGGCAGCGACGTGGCGAGCAGCAGCAGTACCGCACCCACCCCCAGCACGCCGAAGGCGGACCAGACCGGCGCCAGCCCGGCGACCAGCCCGGCGGTGAAGACGAAGAGCTGGGCCTTGACCGAGGCGAAGAGCCAGCCGAGGATCCGGGCCCGCTGGGTCCGGCCGCCGATCGCGGCGACCGCGCCGACGCCCACCGCGGCACCAAGGGTGAAGAGGGTGAGTTCGCGGGTGGCGAGCGCGCCGGCCAGCCCCGCCCCGCCGGCCGCCAGGCCGATCGCGAAGACCAGGATCCGGGTCAGCCGCAGCGAGCGGGCCCGCTCGGCCTCCGGCGGCGGCGGAGTCAGGGCCAGCCCCAGCATCGAGATGGTGAAGACCGCGAGGGCGGCCATCGTGCTGTTCGGCCAGCCCATCCCGAGCGAGATCGGGGCGATGAGCAGGGTGACCGCCGCGCCGGGGAGCACCACCGGGATCGCCCGGGCCGGCCGCCCGTTGCCGAACCCGGTGGCGGCCAGCCCGGCCGCGACGGTGAGCAGGAGCGCCGCCAGCACGTTGCCGGGGTGGACCGCACCGGCCTGCGGCCCGGCCAGTTCGGGCGGCGGGCCGTCCCAGATCCGGGTGAGCGTCTGGTACGGCTCGACCAGCGCGGCCACCAGGGCCGGGGCGAGGGCGGCCACGGCCAGCGCGGTCGGCAGCGCGGCGGCGACCATCGCACCGACGGCCGGGTTGACCGACCAGCGGCCCGGCCGGTTGGGCTCGGGCAGCCGGCGGAACGCGCCGCCGAGCATCACCGACCAGCGGCGGACCGGCTCGCGCAGCGGACTCGGCGCCGGGGTGACCGCCCGGACCAGCTCGGCGAGTACGCCGAGCAGTACGGCCGCGGCGGCGTACACGCTCCAGGGGAGGTCGGTGAAGAGTGCGGCGAGCGCCCCCGAGGTCGCGCCGCCGACGATGCCGACCGTCGCGAACGGCAGGTACTGCGGGACGTGCCGACGGACCATCGCCATCACGGCGACGCCGAGGCTGGCGCCGGCGAGCGTACCGAGGATGACCACCTGGGCGGGCCAGCGGAGGGACGCGGCGAGCGCAGCGAGGCAACCGGGGAGCGCGAGCAGCGCGCCACCGGCGGCGAGGCCGCCGATCTGCGCCAGGTGCGGCGGCAGCGTCCAGGAGTCGGCCTCCTCGGCCGGACCGGTCAGGGCGCCGACGATCCGGGCGAGGGCGGCGACGACGGCCCCGATCAGCAGGACCATGCCGAGCGCGGCGGCGGTGGTCCACGGCCGTACCAGGCTCGCCCCGACGGCGTGCAGGGCGACCACGGCGGCGACGGTGGCCCGGGCCAGGCCGGCGCGGGGATCGGCGGCGACCACGGCGGTCACGCCGTAGACGGTGGCGACCGCGCCGCCGACCACGATCGGGGACCACCACGGCAGTCCCAGCGCGGCCGGGGTGCCGATGGTGGCCAGCCCGACACAGACGCCGGCCACGTCGTAGGCCCAGGGGCGGGGCAGGGCGATGGTGGCGGCCGCGGCCAGCAGCACCAGCGCGACCGGGGCCTGCCAGCCGGCGCCGACGGTGCCGACCGGCCAGCCGGTGAGGTCGGCCTCCCAGAGCCGGCCGGGGGCGGCGAGCACCCGCAGCCCGCCGCTGAGCGCCGTGTAGCCGGCGATGAGCGCGACGACGCCGCCGCTGAGGGCGAGCCCGAGGACCGGCCCACGCCGCCAGTCGGCCGGCATCGCCCGGACTCCGGCGGCCACCACCAGGACCACGAAGCCGGCAGCGGCCAGTTCGACGCCGTCGCCGAGGATCCCGGAGATCCGGGCCAGGGTGCCGATCAGGGCGGCGGTGACGGCCGCCGCGGCGATGTCCGCCCCGTCGAGCAGCCGGTCGGCCCGCCGCCCGCTGTCGATCGACGGCGCCAGGAGCAGGAGTACGGCGGCGACCAGCACCAGACCGCCGACCCAGGTGTCGGCGAAGGTGGCGCCGGGCGCCCCGAAGGCGGCGGCGGTGACCGCGAGCGCGCCGAGCCCGGCGCCGACGGCCAGCGGCAGCGGGATCTGCCGTCGGGAGACCTGGGTTATGGCGGCGTACCCGAGGACGGCGCAGACGGCCAGGAAGCTGGCCGCGAGGACCGGCTCGGTCGCCTCGCGTACGGAGGTGGCGGTCGGGGTCGGGTCCATCGGCACCGTCGCCGCCACGAACGACGCCACCGCGAACATGCGCGAACGCCGCACCGCCGGCCGCCCACTGCGCGACCAGCCCGGCGCAGCGGCCCAGGGTGGCGGTCGGGACGGTCGGGGCCAGGGCGATCAGTGCCCCGGCGATCGCGAGCGCGAACAGCACGGCGGCGGTGAGCCCGGGCCGGGCCACCGAGGCCGCGGCTCCGGCGAGTCCCAGCGCGGCCGCCGCGACGGCGTGGGTCAGCGCGGCGCGACGGGTCTCCGCGGCGAGGCCGGCCAGACCGATGCCGATCCCGACCAGCACCGGTGGCCAGGGAGCCGCCGCCCAGGGCAGGCCGAACGAGGCCGGCGCCGACAGCGCGGTGAGCGCCGCGCCGATAACGGCGAACTCGCGCCGTACCTCGGGCGGGGAGGCGAGCACCGCGGCGATGGTGAGCAGCAGCGCACTCGCGGTGAGCTGCCAGGACGTCGGGTCGACCCCGGTGGCCAGCTCGACGGGGTACCGGGCGAGGTCGGCCTCCCAGACCGGGAGCGCGGCCCGGATCGGCGCCACGGCCGCCCGCAGGGCGCCTCCGGCCACCAGCGCGCCGATGACCACCAGGGCGGCGGCCGAGGCGAGCTGCGGGCCCCGGCGGGCCGCCTCCGGCACCACCCGTACGCCGACGCCGGTGATCGCGATGACGGCGGCGATCACCAGCAGGGCCTGTCCGGGGAGCGCGACGGCGGCGATCCGCCCGGCGGCACCGATCACGGCCAGCGTCATGATCGCGCCGCCGATGTCCGGCAACGGCGCCTGGCCCAGGGTGAGCGTGCCGGCGAGGCCGACGGCGGCGGCGAGCAGCAGGACCAGGCCGGCCCGGGCCGCGTCCGGTACGGTCCCGGCCTGCACCAGCGCGGTGACCGCGTAGACCAGGGCGGCGGCGAAGGTCAGCCAGTGCAGCGTCCAGGTCAGCTCCCGCAGCCACGGGGCGACCGGCGGCCGTACCGCCGGGGCCGCCGGCGCACCGGGTCCGTCGGGTACCGGGTCCAGCCCGAGGTCGGCGTCGTTCCCCCGGCGGGTCTCGCCCCGGCGAGCCTCGCCCCCGAGGGCCTCGCCCCCGAGGGCCTCGCCCCGGCGGGCCTCCCCGCGCCCGGGGTCGTCCCCGCGCAGCGGGCCGTCGCGCAGGTCGCGATCGTCGACCCGCAGGACGGCGTCGGCCTCCTCCGGCGAACTCTCCGGCCGGTTGGTGCCCGCCCCGGGCCGGGCGGCGGGCGCGTCCGGTGCGGCGGGATCCTCCGGCCGGGTGCCGGTCGACGCCCGGCCGGCCGGGGCGGCGGCCGGTGCGCCGGGGCTCCGGGTGCCGGCGCCGAACCGGAACCGGCCCGGCCCGCCGGTGAGTCGTCCGTCGTCGGTGAGCAGCCGGGCCAGGTAGAGGTCGGCGAGCGCCACCGCGGTCAGTACGGCGGCCCAACCGGCGGGCCCGTGGATCCACTGGTACGTCAGCAGCGGCAGGACCGGCTGGAGTGCGATCACCACCGTGTACCGGGGGGCGTTCAGCCCGGTCGCTCCCGCGTACGCCCCGGCGACGGCGGCGGTGACCAGGCAGGCGAGCCCGGCGAAGGTGGCCCCGGAGAGCGGGCCGTCGCCGAACCGTTCCACCGTCCAGAGTGCGTAGCCGATCAGCGGCACCAGGAGCAGGCCGACGGCGGCGATGGTCTCGGCGGTGGCGATCAGCCCGCGCCGGGCGATCCGGGGCGCCACGGCCAGCATCAGCGCGGTCGCCAGGAGCAGGATGGTGACCCGGCTGAAGGCGTCCAGCGTACTGATCGCGACCGCGGCGAAGACCACGGCCGAGACGCCGAGCAGCAGCGCGCCGAGCCCGAGCAGGATGTTCTGCACCTCGCGGCTCGACGCCTCGGGCCGGTTCACCGGTTCGATGTCCGGCAGCGGCTCCGTCGGGGGCGGGGGCGGCGGGGGAGGCGGGGTCCAGCCCTGGCCGCCGCCGTTGCGGGGCTGCCGGGGGACCCGCGACGGGCCGGGCGTACCCGGTGTGCCGGGGGCGGTCGCCGACGCCGGGGCGGCCGTCGGTGGGCGGCGGTTGGCCTTGCGGCGCAGCACCCGGCGGGGCTTGGTGTTCTGCTTGCGCCGCTGCTCGTGCGACAGGATGTCGCGCTGGAAGAGCGCCGCCTGCATCTGGGAGGCGATGGTCTTCTGCTCCTTGGCGATCGCCGCCTCGCGGATCTTCATCTCGGCGATCGAGCGCTCGATCCGGGCCAGGTCGTCGGCCCACTGCGGCTGTTCCGCCCCGCACTGTGGACAGACCGGCGCCGCCTCGATCTCCCGGCCACACGAGGAGCACTGGTACGTACTCACGGCACCTCCTCCTGGCCGGCGGCGCTGCGTCACGGGCTTCCCCCGGAAGCATGCCCATAGCGGGCAACCGTTGAACAGTCCCCGGTCGTGGGGCGATTTCCGGCTGAGGAGATCCTAAAAGGCCGGCCGCGTACCCGGTCGGGTACGCGGCCGGCAAGTCGGCGCGAAATTTACGGTCGTCGGGGTCCGGTGCCGGAGCCCGCCGCGGGGCTCAGCGGCTCCGGCGGGATTCAGGGGCGGCCCATGCCCCGGTATTCCCAGCCGGCCTGGATCCACAGTCCCGAGTCGAGGCAGTTGCGGCCGTCCACGACCCGCCGGCCGGCGGCCAGCTCGCCGAGGGCGACCGGGTCGGCGTTGCGGAAGTCGGCCCACTCGGTGAGTACGCAGACCAGGTCGGCACCGCGTACCGCGTCGATCATGCTCGGCTCGTAGCTCAGGTCGGGGCGTTCCCGGCGGGCGTTCTCCATGCCCTGCGGGTCGTAGACCCGCACGTCGGCGCCGGCCTTGTGCAGCGCGGCCGCGACGGCGAGCGACGGGGCGTCCCGGACGTCGTCGGAGTTGGGTTTGAAGGTGGCGCCGAGGACCGCGATCCGGGTGCCGGACAGGTCGGGGCCGGCCGGGCCGTAGCGGCGGCCGAGCAGCTCGGCGGCGAGCTGGAGCACCCGGGTACGCCGGCGCAGGTTGATCAGGTCGACCTCGTGCAGGAACCGCAGCGCCTCGCCGGCGCCCAGCTCCTGGGCGCGGGCCTGGAACGCCCGGATGTCCTTGGGCAGGCAGCCGCCGCCGAAGCCGACGCCGGCCTGGAGGAAGCGGTTGCCGATCCGCGGGTCGTAGCCGATCGCCCGGGCGAGCTGGGTGACGTCCCCGCCGGCGACCTCGCAGACCTCGGCCATCGCGTTGATGAAGGAGATCTTGGTGGCGAGGAAGGCGTTCGCGGCGACCTTGACCAGCTCGGCGGTGGCGAAGTCGGTCACCACGAGCGGGACCTCGCGGTCCTCGGTGGCGGCCAGGTCGAAGACGCCCTTGTGCGCGGAGTAGAGCATGCCGTTGGCCCACTCGCTCTTGACCCCGACCACGATCCGGTTGGGGCGCAGCACGTCCTCGACGGCAAAGCCCTCCTGGAGGAACTCGGGGCTCCAGGCGACCTCGACGCCGAGGTCGGCCGGGGCGTGCTTGCCGACCAGCTGCTCGATCCACTCGGCGGTGCCGACCGGCACGGTGGACTTGCCGACGATCAGCGCCTTGCGGGTCAGGTGCTGGGAGAGCCCGGTCACCGCGGCCTCGACGTACGACAGGTCGGCGCCCATCCCGTCGGCGCGCTGGGGGGTGCCGACGCAGATGAAGTGCACGTCACCGAAGGCGGCCGTCTCGGCGATGTCGGTGCTGAACCGGAGGCGGCCGGCGGCCAGGTTGCGCCGGAGCAGCTCGTCGAGGCCGGCCTCGTGGAACGGCACCTGGCCGTCGGCCAGCTTGGCGATCTTCTCGGCGTCGACGTCGAACCCGATGACCTCGTAGCCGAGTTCGGCGAAGCAGACGGCGTACGTCGCGCCCAGGTAGCCGGTCCCGAGGAAGGTCAGCCGCGGGCGGGAGGCGCCGGACGGAGGGGTGACCGCGGGGATCGCCGGCATGGGCTGAGTGCTGGGGTACGGAATCGTCACGCCTGTCTTCTCCGCTCGCAGTAGCGGCGCTTCCTTGCGTCGCGGTCGGGAGTATCAGCGCCGGAGGAGAGCGCCGATGTCGGACATTGTGGGCCTTGCACACCTCGGGTCGTGGCTGCGCGGTCGGCGAGTCGGCCGGCCGTGCGGGCGACGACAAGGGCTGAGCCTACGCGGACCGCGCTGGCCGTCGCACCTTCGGTCGCCATGTTCACAGCCGGCGCCGACGCCGCCGACGGAGGTCGGCGGATGGGGCTATTCCCCCGATTTTAGGCGCTAGGCGTGTTTCACGGCTCGGTCGATTCGTCGTCCTTGAAGATCTTGACCGCCGGAAATGGCTGGTCATAGGCTCCGAGCCACCCTTACGCCCGATTCTCCGAGAAGGGAACACGAACTTCAGATGACACTCTGGAAGTTCCCCCCGAAGTCCCTCTCCAGATCCACGCTCTCCCGGCGGCTCGGCGGTGCCGCCCTGGCCCTGGTCCTCGCCCCGCTGCCGCTGCTGCCGGGCACCCCGGCCGCCGCCCAGCCCGACGGCCCGGCCGGCGCCTCGTCCGGCCCGCGCGGGTGCAGCCAGAACCCGGCCGCCCGGCTGGCCGACGTACCCAGCCCGGAGGCGCATCTCGGCTTCCCGCTCGGCGTCGGGCAGGAGCGGGTGGTCACCGACGACGAGATCCGCTCGTACCTCGGTGCCGTCGACGGCGCCTCCGACCGGGTGGTGACCGGCACGCTCGGCACCAGCGTGCTCGGCCAGACGCTGCCGTACGCGATCGTCTCGGACCCCGCGCACCTGCGCCGGGGCGAGCTGGAGGAGATCGCCGAGGAGATCCGGGCGCTGCGCGACCCGCGCCGGCTGTCGGACCGGAAGGCGGCGGAGACCGCCGCCCGGGGGCCGGCGATCGTCTACGTGACCGGCAACGTGCACGGCGGGGAGAAGAGCGGTGGCGACGCCGCGCTCAAGACCCTCTACGAGCTGGCCGCCGGGCTCTCCTGCGAGGTACGGGAGCGCAACGAGAACCTGGTCACGATCATCGTGCCGACGCAGAACCCGGACGGCCGGGACGCCACCCGGCGGCAGAACGAGTACGGCTTCGACCTCAACCGGGACTGGTTCGCCCGGACCCAGCCGGAGACGGACGCCAAGGTCGACCTGCTGCGCCGGTACCCGCCGCAGGTCTTCGTCGACGCGCACGAGATGGGCGGTCTGGAGTACTTCTTCCCGCCGAACGCCGACCCGATCCACCACGAGATCCCCGGCGAGGCGGTCGACTGGATCAACCGGATCGGCGCGGCGAACGCGGCCGGCTTCGGCTACAACGGCGCCTGCACCGACACGGTGACCACCGAGTGCTACTTCAACTACGACACCTACGACATGTTCTTCATGGGGTACGGCGACACGGTGCCGACCACCGGCTTCGGCGCCGCCGGCATGACGTACGAGAAGGGCAGCTCCTCGGCCGTCCAGGACCGGGTGCAGCAGCAGTTCAACACCCAGTGGGCGACCCTGGGCTGGGCGTCGGCCAACAAGCGCGAGGTGCTGTCCGGCTACTACAAGATCTGGAAGGACGCCCTGGCACAGGGGCGGGCCGGCGCGCTGGAGCCGAACGAGGTGGTCCAGCCGACGAACGAGGTCCAGTTCCCGGTGCCGGACGTGACCGTCCGGTCGTACTTCCTGCTGCCGAACCGGCAGCTCGGCGACGTACGGCAGCTCGTGGAGCGGCTGCGCGGGATGGACGTCGAGGTCTACCGGCTCACCCGGTCGGCCACGGTGCCGAACGCGCGGATCTTCGGCGGGCGCTCCGCCCGCAACCTGACGGTGCCGGAGGGCGCGTACTGGATCCCGATGGAGCAGCCGCAGAAGCACTGGATCCAGGCGATCATGGGCGAGGACCCGTACGTGCCGTTCCCGTACTTCTACGACGTCTCGTCGTGGAGCAACCCGCTGCTGATGGGCGTGGAAACGGTCTACACCGGTGACCGGCTCTCGCCGAGGGCGGAGCGGGTGCGGGACATCGACGGCGGGCGCACCTGGGTGGCGCCGCGCCACGGCTCGTACGCGTACCCGCTGGACTCCGCGGCGGCGGCCGAGCTGACCTTCACGCTCCTCGGCGCGGGCGTCGAACTGCGGCGCGACCAGGCCACCGGCGTCGTCACGCTGCCGGCGGCGGCGCTGACCCCGTCGCGGGACCGGCTCGCCGAGTCCGCCGGGGTGACCCTGACGGCCCGGCGGAGCGCGCCAGCCGGCACGGTACTGCGCCGGCCCGACGTCGGCCTCTTCGGCGGCACCGGCATCTCGACCACCGCCGGCTCGCACGGCGAGGCCCGGTACGTCCTCGGCAAGCGGTGGGGGCTGGACCTTACGCCGGTGACCACGGCGGACATCAACGAGAACACGCCCGCCTTCACCGGCCGTACCGTCCTGCTGGTGCCGGACGGCAGCAGCCCGACCGGTGGGCTCACCGAGGCCGGCCAGGCCAACCTGCGGACCTGGGTGGCCGGCGGCGGCACCTACCTGGGGCTGCGCAACCAGGGCACCCGGATGGCCCGGGCGGCCGGTCTCACCTCGACCACCGAGCTGCCGAAGCCGGCGGACTACCAGGTGATCGGTTCGCACCTGCGGGTCGACGTGGACCGGAGCAGCCCGGTGGGGCTGGGCCGGCCGGCGGAGGACTTCGAGTTCAACAACGGCGACTCGATCCTCAGCCCGAGCACCACGGGTAGGAACGTGCTGCGGTACCCGGCCGACGAGCGGTTCTGGTTCAACGGCTACACGGTGCACGCCGACGTGCTCAAGGGCACGGCGGCGCTGGTGGACGAGCCGACCGGGTCCGGGCGGGCGGTGCTGTTCGCGTTCAACCCGCTGTTCCGGGCGTACAACGAGAGCGGCCTGCACCTGGTGGCCAACGCGCTGCTCGCCCCGGCGACGGGTCCGGCCGCCTCGGCGTCACCGGGCGCGCGGGCCACGGCGACCCCGCCGGCCGTACCGTCGGCGCGGGCCGCCGCTGCGGCGGCACCGGTGCCGGAGAACCTGGGCGGACAGTGGCGGCCGATCACCATCCAGGTGCCGGCCACCGATCTGTCCCGGGCTCGGGCGCTGGTCGCCGAGCACGCCGGGGACGTCCGGGTGGCCACGGCGAACGACTCGGCCTACCTGACCATTCCCAACCCGGAGGGTCTGGCGGCCGACGAGCACCCGTTCCTGCGTGACCTCGTCCGCGAACTGCGGGCGGCGAACATCCCCCTGCGCTCCATCGTGGCCTAGCTGTTGGGCTAGGTGTAAGGAAGGGCCCCTTCTTATCGCTTTTTGTATAGGAAGGGGCCCTTCCTAACACCCCATCCGGTGATCTCGTAAAGTTCGGCCGGCTATAACGGGCCGAACTTTACGAGATCATGAAGCGGTCGACATCAGCGCCAGTTGGTCGGGGGGCGGGGTGTGGCGGCTGGGCTCCTTCTGCTGGTTAGGCTCGGCTCCGTGATTGTCTGGTTGAACGGGACCTTCGGCGCCGGTAAGACCACCACCTCGAAGGAACTCGTACGACTGGTTCCGCAGGCGCGGATCTTCGACACGGAGCAGGTCGGCTACCTGCTGGAGCATGTGTTGGGCGTACCGGTCACGGACTTTCAGGACTGGCCGCCGTGGCGGACCCTGGTCGTGGAGACCGCCGCTCAGCTTCTGGCCTTTACCGGCGGGGTGCTCGTCGTGCCGCAGTCGGTTCTGGTGGAGCAGTACTGGATGGAGATCCGCGCCGGTCTCGACAGGGCCGGCATCCCGGTTCGGCACTTCGTGTTGCACGCCGAGCGGGACATCCTGGTCCGACGGATCGAGACGGACACGGTCGAGACCGGTGCTCGACAGTGGCGTCTGGACCACCTCGATGCCTACGAAGAAGCTCGTGGCTGGCTGAGCCGCGAAGCCGAGGTGGTGGACACGACAGGGGCTCCGGCCGCGCAGGTCGCGCAACGCATCGCGGCGGGGCTGACGGGGACGTCATCGAGGGTGTCAGACCGAGGGGCCTGAGGCGCGGGGGACGTACGCCAGCATCGCGGTCGAAGGCGGTCAGGGCGGGTCCCGGGGCGCCCAGCCCAGGAAGCGGGTCGAGAGGTCGACCGGGTCGACGCCGGGCAGGTCGTGCAGCGCCCGGTGGAGCTGACAGGCCAGGTAGATCATCAAACCGACCCGGTCGTTCCGGTACGCGAGCAGCAACGACAACCGGGCCGGCTGGCACGGCCAGGGGGCGCCGCAGCCACGGCATCGAAACGACGGCCGGGCGGGTACGTGGGCGCGGAATCGGGCGTGCGGCCCCCGGATCTCGGCGCCACCGTCGGCCGTGTCGTGCGTCGGCTCCCGGGTCGGGTCGGCCGGCTCGTGCCGGCTCGTCCGGTCGGGTGTTCTCGGGTCGGTCTCGCCAGTCACGGCCGGCCGACCTGTCGGATGTGCTCGCCGTGCCAGGCGCGGTGGGCCTGGGCGGGCGTGAGCCGGCCGGCCCGCCCGTTGCCCAGCTGAGACCAGGTCGGAGCGTCCCAGAGCGGCCGCTCGTTCCGGCTACCGGCGCGGGCCGGTGGGCATCCGGGGTCGGGAGAGCCGGCGCGGGCCGGTGGGCATCCGGGGTCGGGAGAGCCGGAGCGGGCCGGTGGGCATCCGGGGTCGGGAGAGCCGGAGCGGGTCGGTGAGCATCGGGGGTCGGGAGGGGCCGCCCGGTTCGGTGGGTGTCCGGGGTCGGGAGAGCTGGCGCGGGTCGGTGGGCGTCCGGGGCCGGGGCGGGAGTGGTCCGGATCGGGGGAGCCCGTCGGTCGGGTCGGGCCACCGGGCACCCCTGCACCGGGCCGGCAGCGGGGGCCGGGCCAGCGGCGTCCGCAGGCGCAGAAATACCACAGGAAATACCAGGCGCGGCGATGCCGTATCTGTGCACGGTGCCGTTTTGGCATTGATCTTTCCTCCTTCCGGGATTGGACGCGGGAGGTCACCCGATTGACGTCGGGCGACCTTCCCGCGCGGTTCCACCCGGCGTCCTTTTCCGCGAGCGGTTCCGCTGAATCCAGGGTGGACTTTTCCCGTCCCGATCCGGTAGGTAGGAGGGGGCCAATTGACATCGGTAAGGATTCACCCAACGGCGGTAAGGACGGGTAGGACATGAGCAGTTCTCTGGCCATGGCGTTGCGGCACCTGCGCTCCGCAAAGGGGCTGACCCAGGAGCAGGCCGCCGAGGCGATCCGGGTCTCCGCGTCGCTGATCGCCGCGTTCGAGACGGACCGGCGGATTCCGCTGCCGGACACCGCGCAGCGGCTGGATCAGCTCTTCGGCTCGGGGAACCTGGTCGCGACGATGGCGGCGGAGGCCCGCCGGGGCGCCGCACCGGAGTGGTTCCGCCCCTTCGGCGACTACGAGCGGGAGGCGGTGGCGCTCCGCACCTTCGAGCCGCTCTACGTGCCCGGCCTGCTCCAGACCGAGGCGTATGCCCGAGCGGTGCTCGCCGGTGGCCTGCTCGACGCGGAGCAGGCCGAGGCGCGGCTCGCGATCCGGCTGGATCGGCAGGCCACCATCCTGGACGGTCCGCGCCCGCCGCTGGCCACCTTCGTCGTGGACGAGGCGGCGTTGCTCCGCGGTGATCCCGAGATCATGCGGGAGCAGGTGGCGCACCTGATCGAGCTGAGCCACCGGCCCCGGGTCTTCCTACACCTGGTGCCGTTCAGTGCCGGGGTCTACGTCGGGCAGAGCGGCGCGTTCGCCCTGGTTACGCTGGAGGACGGCGCGGACGTGGCGTTCATGGAGGACCAGTTGACCGGTCGGCTGATCCCCGAACCGGAGCCGCTAGCCATCCTCGTCCGGGCCTGGGACGGAGTACGCTCGGTGGCACTTCCCCGGGACCTGACCCGTGCCGCGCTCTCGAAGATGGTGGATCGACATGACCCGTGACGTATACGTCTGGCGGACCTCGTCGCGCTCCAACTCGAACGGCGGCAACTGCGTCGAGGTCGCCGACAATCTTCGCGACGTGGTGGCGGTGCGGGACAGCAAGGACCCGCAGGGGCCGGTGCTGAGCTTCGGCCCGGTGGCCTGGCGGGCCTTCGTCCGCGACGTCGCCCCCGCTGACCGAGCCCTCCGCTGACCGAGGCCCCCGCTGACCGAGCCCCCGCCGACGGGGCGCAGCGGCCGCCGTTCGCGGTGCGGGGACCCCTCCCCAGACCCGGCGATACCGTTGCGTCCTCGAACGTCAATGTCTGACGGGAGGATCTGGTGCAGACACGGACCGCCGGTCGGGTGCTCCGCAAATACCGGCTACGGCCGAAACAGCTGGTGTTCATCACCCTCTTCCTCGGGGCGCCGGGCATTCCGTTGGTGCGTTCGATCGTGCCGGAGCCGGACCTGCCCCTGACGTTCAAGGTGTCGATGCTCGTGCTGATCAGCACGGTGTACCTCGGCATCATCTGGTTCTGGCGGGTGGCGACCATCGTCTACCAGGACCACATCGTGGTACGGCAACTGTTCTGGACGCGCAGGACAGCGTGGTCCGACGTGTTGAGCATCGAGATCGAGAACAACCCGGCCTCGTCCCGGACGATGCTGCTCGACCGCGAGGGCCGACTGTTCGCCCTGCCAGGGGGCCTTGGGGCACAGGTTCACGAGGTGCGGGCCATCAAGGACGTCTGGGAGCGGTACCGGGGCGGGGGTTGGACGCCGCCGACCGAAGCCGCCGTGCTGGCGGCCCAGTACCGGGCCCGGGCGCGGGAGTACGCATTCGTCTGGGCGATGTTCCTGGCAGTTGGTTCGTTCCTCGCGCTGCTGTTGACCGGACTCGTCCTGTACGCCAGGTCAGACTGGGACAACGACGGGATCCCGTCGTTGTTCCAGGCGATCGGCTTCGTGCCGGTGGTGATGTTCGTCGCCGGGTACCAGGTCGCTGTCCGCCTCCTGAGCCGCCGGTACGCGGCATACGCGCCCTGAGGATCTGATCATGGAGCCGATCACCACCTGGGAACCCGGCGCCGCCGGTGTCCTCCGCCTGCCGTCCGGGCGTCTGGTTCGCGGCCGCGGCCTGCGCCGGCCCCTGCCCGCCGGTCCGTCGCCCACCTTCGGTGTGTACCTGCTGGGCCGCCCGCCGCCCCCGGTCGCCTGGCAGAGCCGGTGGCTGCGCTGGCCCGACTTCTGGCTGCCCGGCGACCGCCAGCAGGCGCGGGAGACGTTGCGCGAGGCGCGGGAGATCGCCGCGAGCGAGCGCGTCGAGATCGCCTGCGGCGGCGGCCGGGGCCGCACCGGTACCGCCCTGGCCTGCCTCGCCGTCCTCGACGGGGTGCCGCCCACCGAGGCGGTCGCGTTCGTCCGGCGACACTACGACAGGCGGGCCGTCGAGACGCCGTGGCAGCGCCGGTACGTCGAGGGCTTCGCCACCTCCGTCACGCCGTGATCGCCGCCGCCTCGGCCGCTCGGCCGGTCGCCCCGACGCCGCAGCCGGAGGCCGGTTACCGGCGAGTACCCTGTCCTGGTTACTGGCGGGTATCGTCAGGCGGACGGGGCGGGCGCCGCCGGGACGAGTGACGGGGAGGGCCGCGATGAGCAGCGGGTCGGCATTCGACGTGTACCAGTTGCCGGAGGAGCACGAGGCGGTCCGGGAGGCGGTCCGGGAGGTCTGCACCGCCAGGGTCGCGCCGAACGCCGCCGAGGCGGACGAGACCGGCGAGTTCCCCATGAAGTCGTACGAGGCGCTGCGCGCCGCCGACTTCCACGCCCCGCACATCCCCGAGGAGTACGGCGGTGCCGGCGCGGACGCCCTGGCCACCGCGATCGTGATCGAGGAGGTCGCCCGCGCCTGCGCCTCCTCCTCGCTGATCCCGGCCGTCAACAAGCTCGGCACGATGCCGCTGCTGCTGGCCGGCTCGGACGAGCTGAAGCGGCGCTACCTGCCGCCGGTCGCCCGGGGCGAGGCGATGTTCTCGTACTGCCTCTCCGAGCCGGAGGCGGGCAGCGACGCCGCCGCGATGACCACCCGGGCGGTCGCGGACGGCGACCACTACGTGCTCAACGGCGTGAAGCGGTGGATCACCAACGCCGGCGTCTCCGACTACTACACGGTCTTCGCGGCCACCGACCCGGCCGCGCGCTCGCGGGGCATCTCCGCCTTCGTGGTGGAGAAGTCCGACCCCGGGGTCAGCTTCGGCGCCCCGGAGAAGAAGCTCGGGATCAAGGGCTCGCCGACCCGCGAGGTCTACCTGGACACCGTACGGATCCCGGCGGACCGCATGATCGGCGCGCCCGGCACCGGCTTCGGGACCGCGATGCGGACCCTGGACCACACCCGGGTGACCATCGCCGCCCAGGCGGTCGGCATCGCGCAGGGCGCGCTCGACTACGCCATCGGGTACGTCAAGGAGCGCAGGCAGTTCGGCAAGGCGGTCGCCGAGTTCCAGGGCATCCAGTTCATGCTCGCGGAGATGGGGATGAAGCTGGAGGCGGCCCGCCAGTTGACGTACGCGGCGGCGGGGAAGTCCGAGCGGGACGAGCCGGACCTGACCTACTTCGGCGCGACGGCCAAGTGCTTCGCCTCCGACGCCGCCATGCAGATCACCACCGACGCGGTCCAGCTCCTCGGCGGGTACGGCTACACCCGCGACTACCCGGTGGAGCGGATGATGCGGGACGCCAAGATCACCCAGATCTACGAGGGCACCAACCAGGTGCAGCGGATCGTGATGGCGCGGCACCTGCTCAAGGGCGTCGCCTAGCCGGTTCCCGAGCCGACGGCTCGGGTCAGCTCGCGGTCTGCTCCGGCAGGCCACCCCACGGCAACCGGGGCGGGTCCATGGACATCCGTACCTGGTAGTCGAGGGCGGTCGTCTCCTGCCCCCACCGGGGCATACCGGCCGGCACATCCTCGGTGTCCAGCCGTACCTCGATGATGGTCAACCGGTCGGGCCTGCCGGACAGGCCGGCGAAGACCCGGGCAAGTTCCCCTTCGGTGGTGACCACGTGCGAGTCGACCGGCGCGTTCCGGGCGAACACCGTCGGCAACTCGGCGTAGCGCCAGGTGTCGATGTCGTTGTAGGGCTGGTGTGGGCCCTCGATGGCCCGCTCCACCGTGTAGCCGCCGTTGTTCAGCACCATGATGATCGGACGTTGGCCGGTGCCGAGCATGCGGCTGATCTCCTGGACGGTCAGCTGGAGTGAGCCGTCGCCGGTGATGAGGACGACCCGGCGGGCCGGCTCCGCCATCCCCGCGCCGAAGGCGGCCGGCGTCGCGTACCCGATCGCGCCCCAGAGCGGCGCCAGCAGGACGTCCGTGGCCGGGGGCAGGTGGAAGTTGTCGGCGGTCAGGCTGGTCTGGGCCACGGTCACCTCACGGCCGACCCGGACCCAACGGTCGTAGTCGCCGTCCGCGAGCGAGTGGTGCATCGCCGCGTGCTGCTCCATGATCCGGACCGGTGGCCCGCCCACGATCGACACGATCGGCACCGACTCCGCCATTGCCCCGGCGAGGCCACACACCGCGGAGAGTTCACCCGGACCGAAGGTGGTGACGATCGCCGCGATGCCGGCCAGCCGGGCGTAGCCGTCGGCGCTGTAGGCGGCGTTCAACTCGTTGCAGCTGCCCACCCACTCGATCCCCGGAAACGCCTCGATCTGGTCGAGAAACTCCATGTTGTAGTCGCCGGGCAGGCCGAAGATGTGCCGTACGCCAAGGTCGTGGAGCCGGCTCAGTAGCAGCTCACCCACGGTGGTCATGGCTCCGCGCATCGTGCACTCCCGTCACCGCGCCGCCCCGGCTGCCTCATTCTCGCGTTTCCGCTGCCCGCGGGACCGGAAATCGGCAAACCACGGCCGGGCCGCAGGAGGTCGATGTGCGGGAGTCGGCTCCCGGGCGGGTCAGCTCGGTCGGCTGTCGTCACCGAGTCGGCGGGTGACCCCGTCGGTGCCGTCGTCCGCCAGGCCGGCGCCCCCGGTGAACTGCTGGGTCCCGTCCGTACCGGACTGCGGGCTCGGCGGGCGGCCCTGCGCCGGCGTGGCGGGCGGCGGCGCCTGGTACGGCGGCCCGAACGGCGCGTTCGGCGGCGTCGTCGGGGCATGCTGCGGCGGCATCCACGGTGCGTTCTGCGGTGGGGTGGGCCCGTAGTTCGACGGGACGGTAGGCCCGTAGTTGGGCGGCGCCGACTGGGGGTGGTTGGCCGGGCCGATCGCGGGACCGTAGTTCGGCGGGAGGACGCCGGGCCCGGGCGCCGGGTACTGCGGGTGGCCCTGCTGCCCGGCGTTGACCGGGTATCCGGCCGGTGCCGGATCGCCACTCCGCCAGCGACGCGGACTGGCCACGGTGCCGAGCAGCGCGACGCCGAGCAGCACGCACAGGCCGCCGATCGGGGCGGTGAGCGCCTGCGGGGTGCCGAGGAAGCTCGCCGGCAGCACGTCGACGAGCGACCGGAAGTCCACCGCGGTCCAGGCCGCCATCAGCAGGTAGCAGAGCCCGGCGACGGCCGGGCCGACCGGAGAGATCCGGGGGACCAGCAGGACGGCCAGCAGCACGCCCGCGACGACCAGCAGCGCGAGCCCGAGGACCACGCCACCGGCCTGCTCCCGCACGATGCCGGTGTTGAACCGGGTCAGCCCGACGCCGGTCAGCACCCAGAGCAGCGGCACGCTGACCAGCCCCAGGAGCAGCGATCCAAGATGTCGCACGTCCAACCTCCTCAGCCGGTCACCTCAGGCACCGTACCGGGGTGGGGCAACGCACGTCCGACCCGAACGGTCGGGGCGGGTCGCGGATACGACCCGCCGGGCGGTCGTCAGCTCGTCGAACTGTCCGCGGCACCGTCGCGCTTGCCGGCGGTACGCGGCGGGGCTGCCCACGGCGACTCGCCCTCCCGACGGGGCAGCGGGGGCAGCGGTTCGGTGTCCGGCTCGGGATAGCGCAGCGTCGGAGGTGACACGTCACTCTCCGGCGGGTTGTTCAGCAGCGACCAGTCGGTCGGCGTGTGCTCCTCCTCGTCGGCCGGGGGCGGCGTCGGTGTGGCGTCGGCCGGGGCGGGCCACCGCCGCCAGCGCTGGACGCTGAACGTCGCCATCAGCAGCAGGACGCCGATCAGGAAGGTCGTGCCGTTGTCCAGCACCGCCAGCAGCGGCAGCGGGTCACCGAACACCTCCCAGTTCGTCGGGACGGCGTTCCGCACCGCGAACGGGTCGATGAAGAGACCGACGTACGGGGCGACCAGCAGCAGACCGGCGACGAGCGGCCCGAGCGGCGACACCCGCAGCGTGCCGAGCAGGCCGAGCAGGACGCCGGCGACCCCGAGGTACACGGCCGCCTGGATCAGGTTCGCGGTGTTGAATCTGTCGAGTTCCACCCAACCGGCGACGGTGCGGGCCGATCCGTCCTGACCGAGCGCGATCATCGCGCAGGTCAATGGCGCCGCCACCAGTCCGGCGAGAAAGCTCCAGAGATGTCGCATCCGCGCACGGTACCGCCTCCGGAGGGATCGGTCAGCCTGTCCCGCGCCGGCCGCACCGATCTTGCCGTACGGGCAGCGGTGTTCACCCGCGGTAACCGGGGTCACTGGGCGGGTCGACACCGGCGGGTGGCCCCGGGGGGCGCCGTACCGTTGCCGCCATGACCGACACCGCCCCCGGCCACACCACCCCGAGCGACGCCGCCCAGACCGAGCAGGCCACGCCACCGCCGGCCGGAAAGCCGACCGCCTACTCCCGGGTCACGCTGAGCCGGATAATGACGGCGGTCGACGTCAACCTGTACGGCACGGTGCACGGCGGCGTGCTGATGAAGTTCGTCGACGACGTGGCCGGTGCCTCGGCGGCCCGGCACAGCGGCGGCACGGCGGTAACCGCCGCGATCGACGAGATCGTCTTCGCCGAGCCGGTCCGGGTCGGCGATCTGGTGCACGCGCACGCCCAGGTCAACTGGACCGGCCAGACCTCGATGGAGGTCGGCGTGCGGGTCGTCGCCGAGCGCTGGGACAGCGCCGAGGACGACCCGATCGTGGTGGCCACCGCGTACCTGGTCTTCGTCGGGGTCGACGTCGCGGGCAATCCCCGCGCCGTGCGCCCGGTGCTGCCGGAGACCGCCGAGGACGAGCGCCGCTTCCGGGAGGCGGAGATCCGCCGGGCGCACCGGCTGGCCAAGCGCCGGGCCATCCAGGACCACCGAGGCACCGGCACCGGCACCTCCACCGCCTGACGGGCCGCCGGCGAGGGGCGGCGATCGGCCGTCCTGCCAGCGCCCCCGCCAGCACCCTGCCCCCGCCAGCACCCTGCCCCCGCCAGCACCCTGCTCGCGCCCGGTGGCGTCGGCCTGGCGCCGCAAGGGTCCCCGGGCGCCTGTAGAGCTGGGCGCACAGGCGGGGCACCCGCCCGCCGTCGGCCGGGCGGCCGGCTGCCGGCCGTGCGTGGGCGCATAGGCGGGGCAGCTCTACAGGCTGCCGACCGGGTATCGAGCCGCCGCGCGAGGCCGCCCGCCGCGCGAGGCCGCCCGCCGTGGGTGGGCGCGTAGGCGGGGCAGCTCTACAGGCTGCGGTCGGCCGGGGCGGCTGGCTGCCGGCCGTGGGTGGGCGCGTAGGTGGGGCAGCTCTACAGGCTGCCGACCGGGTATCGAGCCGTCGAGCCGGGCCGCCTGCCCCGCGCCGGGCCGCCCGCCGTGGTCGTCCCACATGTGCCGGGGGACGGCCATGTGGGCCGGGCACGCGTACCGGCCGGCTTCCGGTGCGCAGAATGGCGGGTCGGAGTACGCCACAATGGCACGGCGGACCAGTGAGGCGGACCACTGGCTAGGCGGACCACTGGCTAAGCGGGGAGGAGCCGACGATGGTGGGCGAGGTGCTCTGGACGCCGCCGGCCGACGTGCGCGACCGGTCCCGGATCGGCGCCTACCTGCGGTGGCTGAGCAGCGAGCGGGGACTCGACTTCGACGACTACCCGGCGCTCTGGCAGTGGTCGGTCACCGACCTCGACGGCTTCTGGCGCTCGATCTGGGACTACTTCGACGTCCGGGCGTACACCGAGCCGACCGCCACCCTCGTCGACGCCGGCATGCCCGGCGCCCGCTGGTTCCCCGGCGCCACCCTCAACTACGCCGAGCACGTGCTGCGGATGCCCGGCCTCGCCGACGACGACCCGGTGGTGATCGGGCACAGCCAGACCCGGCCCCCGGTCACCCTCGACGCCGCCCAGCTCCGCGACCAGGTACGCCGGGTCCGGGCCGGCCTCGCCCGGCTGGGCGTCGGCCCCGGCGACCGGGTCGCGGCGTACGCGCCGAACATCCCGGAGACCTTCGTGCTGATGCTGGCCACCGCCAGCCTCGGAGCGATCTTCTCCTCCTGTGCCCCCGAGTTCGGCACCCGCAGCGTCACCGACCGCTGGCGGCAGATCGAGCCGACCGTGCTGGTGGCCGTGGACGGCTACCGGTACGGCGACAAGCGGGTCGACCGCCGGGCCGAGGTGGCCGCGATCCGGGACGCGCTGCCGTCGCTCGTACACACCGTGGTCCTGCCCTATCTCGATCCGGACGCCGCACCGGCGGACGCGGCCCTGACCTGGGCGGACCTGGCCGCGGAGAGCGACGAGCCGCTCTCCTTCGCGGCGGTGCCCTTCGACCACCCGCTCTACGTGCTCTACTCCTCGGGCACCACCGGGCTGCCCAAGCCGATCGTGCACGGGCACGGCGGGATCCTGCTCGAACACCTCAAGATGCTCGCGCTGCACCACGACCTCGGGCCGTCCGACCGGTTCCTCTGGTTCACCACCACCGGCTGGATGATGTGGAACTTCCTGGTCTCCGGCCCGGCGGTGGGCGCCGCGATCGTGCTCTTCGACGGCAACCCCGCGCACCCCGACCTCGGGGCGCTCTGGCGGCTCGCCGCCGAGACCGGCACCACCTACCTCGGCACCTCGGCGCCGTTCCTGCTGGCCTGCCGCAAGGCCGGCCTGCGCCCGGCGGAACTGGCCGACCTCGACGCGCTGCGCGGGGTCGGCTCGACCGGCGCACCGCTGCCCGCCGAGGGCTTCCGCTGGGTGTACGAGGCGGTCGGCCCGGACCTGCGCCTGGATTCGCTCTCCGGCGGCACCGACGTCTGCACCGGCTTCGTCGGCGGGGTACCGCTGCTCGCGGTGCACGCCGGGGAGATCGCCTGCCGCTGCCTGGGCGCCCGGGTCGAGGCCCGCTCCGCCGACGGCGTGCCGGTGCTCGACCAGCTCGGCGAGCTGGTGATCACCGCGCCGATGCCGAGCATGCCGGTCGGGTTCTGGAACGACCCGGACGGCCGCCGCTACCGGGAGGCGTACTTCGACGTCTATCCGGGCGTCTGGCGGCACGGGGACTGGATCACGATCAACTCCCGTGGCGGCTGCGTCATCACCGGCCGCTCCGACGCCACCCTCAACCGCGGCGGCGTACGGCTCGGCACCGCCGAGTTCTACTCCGTGGTGGAGGGGCTGGACGAGGTGGTCGACTCCGTGGTGATCCACATCGAGGACGACGAGGGCGGCGCCGGTGAACTGCTGCTCTTCGTGGTGCTGGCGGAGGGCCTGGACCTGGATGCCGCGCTGACCGCGAGGATCGCCCGCGAACTGCGTACCGCGCTCTCGCCCCGGCACGTGCCGGACGAGATCCGCCAGGTGGGCGCGGTGCCGCGGACCCTGTCCGCGAAGAAGCTGGAGGTACCGGTGAAGAGGATCCTCACCGGTACGCCGGTGGATTCCGCCGCCGCCACCGGCGCGCTGGCCAACCCGGAGTCGCTGGTCGCCTTCGAACGGATCGCCCGGCAGCGCCGGGCGGGCCGCGCGGCCGAGGTGACCGGCTAGACCAACTCCACGCTCACCCGTTCGGTCCCGACCCGGCCGGCCAGCCGGTCGGCGTCGAGCCGGCCGCAGAGCACCACGCTGGCCCCGACGCTCAGCGGGGCGAGCAGCCAGTCCACCGGGTCCGGGTGGCGCGCCGCGTCGATCAGCACCCGGTCACCGGCCCCGATCCCCAGCTCCGTCGCGCGCCGGGCCGCCCGGCCGACCAGCTCCGCGTCCTGCGGCCCGCCCTGCGGGTACGGGCTGAAGTGGTCACCGTGCCCGCGCACCTCGACCACGTAGTCGGCGTACCCGGCCGGCAGTTCGCGCAGCGGGGCGGCGAACGGGGCGAGCGCGAGCGCGTACCGGTCGCCGGCGGGCCAGGCCGCCGCCGCGTCGATCCGGTCGGCGGCGGCGAAGAGCACGTCGACCGGCCGGGCCGGGTCGTCGTGTACGGCCGCCCCGGCCGACCAGGCGCCGAGCAGTACGGCGGCGGTCTGCCAGTGCGGCGGCAGCAGCACCCCGACGGGATCGCCGGGGGCCAGCCCCGCCGAGTCGACCAGCAGGTTCGCGGTCTTGGCGACCCAGTTGGCCAGGGTCGCGCCGGAGAGTTCGGTACGGTCGCCGGTCGCGTCGTCGTACCAGGTGAGCAGCGGTCGGGCCGGGTCCGCGGCGACCGCGGCGGTGAACACCCGGGCAATGTTGTCGGCCATCGCCCGCGACGATACCCAGGTCGGGATGACAGGTCGGCCGGCGGGCGGGCATCGATCGGACCGCGCGTCCGTCGAGCGCGTCGGCGCGGCCGGCACAGTCACCGGAAAGACAGCTGACCGACGGGTCGCCGTCAACGCGCTCCGCCCGACCCGGCGTAGGCTTGGTGTAGGTGTTGTTTCCCACAACTCGATGACGTGTTCTTGCCCACACCGTTGGTCGACCCATCCCGCAAGCCGACCCACACCGCCAGCCGAGGAGTTGCCCAGTGACCGCCGGTCGCCCGCCCCGCGTGCTCATCGACGCCACGAGTGTCCCCGCCGACCGGGGCGGCGTGGGTAGATACGTCGACGGGTTGCTCGGGGCCCTCGGCAAGGTGATCGGATCGGGCCTGGAGCTGGCCGTGGTCGGGCTCCGCACCGACGCGGAGCGCTACACCCGGATGCTGCCCGCCGCCGAGGTGATCCCCGCTCCGGCGGCGGTCGCGCACCGGCCCGCCCGACTGGCCTGGGAGCAGACCGGTCTGCCGCTGCTGGCCCAGCAGGTCGGGGCGCACGTGCTGCACGCGCCCTTCTACACCTGCCCGCTACGCGCGGGTTGTCCGGTGACGGTGACCGTGCACGACGCGACCTTCTTCACCGAACCGGAGCACTACGACAAGACCCGCCGCACCTTCTTCCGGAGCGCGATCAAGACCTCGCTGCGCCGGGCGGACCGGGTGATCGTGCCGAGCAAGGCCACCCGGGACGAGCTGATCCGGCTGCTGGACGCCGACCCCACCCGGATCGACGTGGCCTACCACGGGGTCGACCAGTCGGCGTTCCACGCCCCGACCGACGAGGAGAAGGCGCGGGTGCGGGCCCGGCTCGGCCTGGGCGGGCACAACTACGTGGCGTTCCTCGGTGCCAAGGAGCCGCGCAAGAACGTACCGAACCTGATCCGTGGCTGGGTGCTCGCGGTGAAGGACCGGCCCGACCCGCCGGCGCTGGTGATCGCCGGTGGCCAGGGGCACGACGACGACATCGACCGCGCGGTGGCGGACGTGCCGGCCCACCTGCGGCTGCTGCGCCCCGGCTACCTGCGCTACGCCGACCTGCCGGGCTTCCTCGGGGGTGCGCTGGTCGCCGCCTATCCGTCCTACGGCGAGGGTTTCGGCCTGCCGATCCTGGAGGCGATGGCCTGCGCCGCGCCGGTGCTCACCACTCCGCGCCTGTCGCTGCCCGAGGTGGGTGGCGACGCGGTCGCCTACACCAGCGAGGATCCGGAGCAGATCGCGACGGACCTCGGCTCGCTGCTCGACGACGAGGCACGCCGGTTGGCGCTGGCCAAGGCCGGCTTCGACCGGGCCAAGGAGTTCACCTGGGAGTCGAGCGCCGAGGTGCACATCGCCGCCTGGAGCCGGGCCCGCGCCTGAGCCGACCGGGGTGCCCCGGCACCCCGGCGGTCGCCGGTACGGGCAAGGGTGGGTGACCGACGCCACGTGTCCGGCATGATGTGCTGATGCTCTTCGCCGTCATCCCGGCGGGCGGCAGCGGCACCCGTCTGTGGCCGCTGTCCCGTGCCGGTCATCCCAAGTTCCTCCATCCGCTCACCGGCAACGCGGACTCCCTGCTCCAGGCGACGGTCGGCCGGCTCGCCCCGCTGACCACACCGGAGCGGACCATGGTGGTCACCGGTGCCGCGCACGTGGCCGCGGTGGCCCGGCAACTGGCCGTGCTGCCCGAGGAGAACATCCTGGTCGAGCCCTCGCCCCGGGACTCCTGCGCGGCGATCGCGCTGGCCGCCGCCGTGATCGCGCTGCGCGAGCCGGAGGCGGTGATGGGCTCGTTCGCCGCCGACCACCTGATCGGCGACCCGGAAACCTGGGTGGCTACGGTCCGGCAGGCGATCATCGGCGCCGAGCAGGGCCTGCTGATGACGGTGGGCATCAAGCCCACCCGGCCGGAGACCGGCTACGGCTACCTGCAGTGCGGCGAGCTGGTCGGCACCGGTCCGCTGCGCCGGGTCGACGAGTTCAAGGAGAAGCCGGCGACGGAGGTCGCGGAGGGCTACTACCGGTCCGGACGGCACCTCTGGAACGCCAGCATGTTCGTCTGGCGGGTCGACGTCTTCCTGGCCGAGCTGGCCCGGCAGCAGCCCGCGCTGCACGCCGGGCTCACCTCCGTCGCGCAGTCCTGGGACACGCCGCAGCGGGAGGAGGTGCTCGGCGCCATCTGGCCCACGCTGCCCAAGATCTCCGTCGACTACGCGGTCATGGAGGGCGCGGCGGCGGCCGGCCGGGTGGCCACCGTGCCGGGTGACTTCGGCTGGAACGACGTGGGCGACTTCGACACCCTCGGCGACGTACTGCCGGCGGACTCCGACGGCAACGTGGTGCTCGGCGCGGAGATGGTCGAGCCGAAGCCGGGGGTGCTGCTCCGGGACACCGAGCGGCTCGTGGTGGTCCCGCACTCCGGCCGGCTGGTGGCCGCGCTCGGGGTCCGGGACCTGATCCTGGTGGACACCCCGGACGCGGTGATGGTCTGCCCCCGGGACCGGGCCCAGGAGGTCAAGAAGCTCGTCGACGAACTCAAGGAGCGGGGCGAAGAGAACTACGTCTGAGCGAGGCGAGCGCCGGCGCCACCAGTTGGGCGGTGGCGTCGGCCAGCGGCTCCGGCAGGGCGTCCGGCGCGAACCAGCCCAGCTCCACCGACTCGGGGCTGACCCGTTCGACCGCCCCTGGCGGGGCGACGACGGCAAAGCGTACGTCGTGGTGCAGGGAGCCGCCCTGGCAGGCCACCGGGTGGATGTCCAGGTCGATCGGTACGGGGTCCAGCCGCAGTCCCTCGATGCCGGACTCCTCGGTCGCCTCCCGCAGGGCGGCCCCGGCCAGCGTCAGGTCCTCGGGCTCGCAGTGCCCGCCGAGCTGCACCCAGCGCCGGAAGCGCCCGTGCAGGCAGAGCAGCACCCGCTCGCCGGTCGCGTCCAGCACGAGGGCGCTGGCGGTGACGTGACCGGCCCGGTGCGCCCGGGTCATCGCCGCCGGCCCGCCGTCGTGGAGCAGCCGCAGCGTCTCCTCCAGCGCGGCCCGCGCCGCCGGTGTCGGCGGCCGCCAGTCGGTGAGCAGCGCCACGGCGTCGGCGTACAGGGCTTCCAGCACGGCGCCACCCTATGCGACCAGCCGTAGCATGATCCTCATGACGCACCCCCCGAGCACGGTGGAACTCGGCCTCACCGGCAACGAGGCGAGTGACCTGCTGCCGGTGCGCTCACCCGAACTGCTCGCCGCGTACGGCGCCCGCCGCGCCTGCTGGACGGTGCTCGACGAGGGACCCGTCGAGCAGTCCCTGGCCCTGCTGGTGCAGGGGTACGACGGCGGGTGGAGCACCCACCACGTCCCGATGGACGCGGGCGAGGAGAACGGCCGTACCGACGACGCCGAGGCGCTGGCCCGGGACGGCGAGTGGGTCTACGTGGTCGGGTCGCACTTCGGTTCGAAGGCCGGCCCGCTGCGGCCCCGACGCGCCTTCGTGGCCCGGTTCCGCGAGCCGGAGGCGGTCGCCGCCCGGCCCCGGCTACAGGTGGTCCGCAACCAGTTCCGGCTGCACCGCGCGGTCAACGACGCGCTGCCGCGCGCCGGGATCGTCCCGCTGCCCGGGGGCGCCCTGATCCGGCACCGGTTCATCACCGCGACGGTCGACCGGGGCACCGCCCGGGCGAAGAGCTGGGTGAGCCGGCTGGCCGCCGAGGACCTGCCGGTCAACGTGGAGGCGGCGGCCTTCACCCCGGCCGGCACGCTCCTGCTCGGCCTGCGCTTTCCGGTCACCGCCCGGGGCGAACCGATCCTCGTCGAGGTCTGTGACCTGGCGGAGATGTTCGACCGGCGGGGCTGGCCCCGGGTCGTCGGGGCGTACGCGCTGACCGGGGTGACCGCCGAGGGGGAGCTGACCGGTTTCCGGGCGCTCTCCGCCCGGGGCGACGGCTCGTACGACGCGGTGATCGGGTCGATCGACGCGCTCGACAAGGGCTCGGTGCTGCTCGACGACCATCCGAGCGGCGGCGACGTGGCGTGCCGGCACGTGCGGTTCGGGCAACCGGAGGGCCCGGGTCGGCCGATGACGCCCGGCGTGCTGGTCGCGGACCTGGCGCCGCTGCGCAACGTGGAGGGGCTGACCGAACTGGAGGGCACCCGCTACTACGTGACCGACGAGGAGCATCGGGTGGCGCTGCGGATCGTCGAAGGAGGAGCGGCGGACGCCGGCTCCTGAACGCCTCGCGGAGGCAGGGGTGGCGGAAGCGACCGCCCGGACGGCACCTTCGCGGAACAAGGGCCGCGAACCCTCGTGGTGACCGTCCGGACGTCGCGTTCCTCCCCCGCCCGGCATGCCGTAGGACCACCGGCGTCGACGACGCCAGCGGATCCCGTTGCCGGCACAGCGAGCATGCCGGTTGGCCCGGGTGGCCGTCGAGGTCTTTCAGCTCAGGCTGAAAGACACAGATGGATGGCGCCCGGTAGAGTGCGACTGGTTGCCGGGCAGCCCCCGTCCGGCGATTCGGGAGTGCATGCCGTGCTGAGAATCTTCTTCTCCAGCGAGGACCTTGCCCGGACCCGCGTCGCCCCCGCCGCCGACCCGGTCTGGGAGCTGGTCCTCAGCCTGCACCTGCTCCAGGGCCGGAGCCGGGATCCGGTGATGGCCGGCTGGCGGCGGAACGTCTCCGGCGGGCTGCGCCGGGAAAACACCCTCGCCCGGCTGCGGCTGCTCTTCGCGCTCAACCCGCCGCGCGGATACTTCCCCGACTTTCTCACCCCGTCCCAGAGCGTGCACGGGCTCGACGCCGGGCTGGACGCCGTACGGTCCACACCGGTCGCCGCGCTGGAGCGGGACCTCACCCTGCTCGCCGCGGAGAACCCGCTCTCGCTGCCCGGTTCGGCCTCCGCACTGGCCCGGGGCGACTCCGAGGTGCTGGGCCACCTCACCGAGTCGATGCGCACCTACCGGGAGACGGCGATCGAGCCGTACTGGGGACGGGTGCAGGCGGCGGTGGAGGCGGACCGGATCCGCCGGGCCCGCGCCCTGCTCGACGGCGGGGTCGAGGGGCTGCTCGCCAGCCTGCGCCCGGCCAGCCGGTGGGACGCGGGGGTGCTGGAGGTGCCGGACTATCCGGCCGACCGGGAGCTGCACCTCGACGGGCGTGGGCTGTTCCTGGTCCCGTCGTTCTTCTGCGCCCGTACCCCGGTGACCCTGCTCGATCCCGAACTCGCCCCGGTCCTGGTCTATCCGGTCGACCGGCTCGGCGGGCTGGCGCCGGCTCCGGGTGAGGGGGCCGGTCTGGTCCCGGCAGGTGGTCGGGGCGAGAGCGGCCTGGAGGCCCTGGCCGCGTTGCTCGGCCGCACCCGGGCCAGCGTGCTGGTGGCGGTGGGCGACGGCTGCTCGACCGGCGAGGTGGCCCGCCGGCTGCACATCTCGGCCGCCGCGGCCAGCCAGCACGCGACCGTGCTGCGCAACGCGGGACTGCTGGTCAGCCACCGGGACCGCAACACGGTGCTGCACAGCCTGACCCCGCTCGGCCGGGCCCTGCTGGACGGCTGAGCGGGTGCCGGCGGTCAGCCCTGCGGTGCCGGGGCGACGGTGACCAGCACGGTGGCCCCCACGGCGCCGGTCGGGGGCGACAGGAGCGTCGACCCGGCTCCCTCGGCGGCCAGCGCCGCGCGCAGCCGGTGCAGATCGGCGCCGAACCGGATCAACGCGGCCGGATCGGCGGCGTCCGGCGGCCGGCAGTCGATCACGGCGGCGTCACCCGGCCGCTCCGAGTCACCCGGCCGCTCCGAGTCACCCGGCCGCTCCGAGTCACCCGGCCGCGCCGAGGGTGGGGCGGTGCCGAGCCGGGCGCGTACCCCGGCGGCGGTGTCGATGGTGAGGACGGTGCCGGGCGCGACCACCCCGGCCACTGCGGCGATCGCCCGGGCCGCCGCGTCGGCGGCCGGTGCCGACCCGGCCGGCTCGCCGTCCGCGCCGGCCCATCGGCCCGGTGGCACCGCCGACTCGCCCAGCACGGCGGCGGCGCGCAGCCCTTCCGCCCGCGCCTCGGCGGTGCCCAGCGCGAAGAGGTCCTGCCCGGCGTCCCGGACCAGCGTGGCCGCGCCGGGACCGTCGTCCGGCTCGGCCGCGGTCAGGTAACCGCGGATCACCGCGACCGGTACCTGGTCGCACTTGCCCTTGACCAGCTCGCCGGCGCCGGCCAGCTCGTCGACCACGGCCATCTGGGTGATGCTCAGCTTGTTGCCGTACGGGTCGATCTCGCCCCGGTGGTCCCGGACCGCGGGCATCCCGGCGACCCCGAGCGCCACGTCGGTGAGGCCGTTGCGCCAGGGCCGGCCCATGGTGTCCGAGACGATGACGGCGACGTCCGCGCCGTGCCGCTCCCGCAGTCCGGCCCGGAGTGCCCGGGCGGAGGCGTCCGGATCCTTCGGCAGCAGCACCAGCCGGGAACGGTCCACGTTGGAGGCGTCGATGCCGGCGGCCGCCATCACGAAGCCGTGGTGGGTCTGCACGATCCGGGTCGTGCCGCGCCGGGCCACCGGGCGGGCGGTCTCCGCGGCGAGGAACTCCGCGCGGACCGCCTCCCGCTCCGGGCCGTCAACCGGTACGTCGACCACCCGGCCCTCCGCCTTCGACACGATCTTGCTGGTGACCACGAGCACGTCGCCGTCGCGCAGCCACGGCGCGGCGGTCGTGATCAACGCGGCCAGGTCGTCGCCCTCGGTGACGTCGCCGATGCCCAGCACCGGCAGCACCTCGAGTTTCATGCCCACCCCCCGGGCCTGTCCCATCCCGGCTCCACGGCCCGTCCCCGGCGGGTCATCCCCGCTCCTCGCCGGGTCGGCCCAGCGCCAACGCCGCGCGGACCATCTCCGTCGTCGCCGCCTCGTCGGTCATCCAGAGCGGGGCCGCCCGCACGGTCAGCCCCGGTACCGCCACCCCGGCGTCCGCCGAGTCCACCAGCCAGGCGTCCAGGATGCCACCGGCGGAACGGGCGCCGTACAGCTCCGCGACCCCGGCGGCGGTGCAGGGCACGCCAAGCACGGCCAGGCAGCGGTCCGCCATCCCGCGTACCGGGGCGCCGCCGATGATCGGCGAGACCCCGATCACCGGTGCCCGGCCGCCGACCAGCGCCTCCCGCAGCCCCGGCACGGCGAGGATCGGGGCGATGCTCACCACCGGGTTGCTCGGGGCGAGCAGCACCGCGTCGGCCCCGGCGAGCGCGTCGAGCACCCCGGCCGCCGGTTTGGCCGCCTCGGCGCCGACGAAGACGAAGCGGTGGGTGGGCAGGGCGCCCCGGTGGCGTACCCACCACTCCTGGAAGTGGATGGCCCGCTGGGTGCCCGCGCCGTCGGACCCGCCGCCCGGGTCGCTCACCACGGCGTGGGTCTCCAGCCGGTCGTCGGTGGCGGGAAGCAGGCGTACCCCGGGTCGCCAGCGGGCGCAGAGCGCGTCGGTCACCGCCGAGAGCGGATATCCGGCGTCGAGCATGGTGGTCCGGACCAGGTGGGTCGCCACGTCCCGGTCGCCGAGGCCGAACCAGGTCGGCTCCGCACCGTACGCGGCCAGCTCCTCCTTGACCGTCCAGGTCTCGCCGGCCCGCCCCCAGCCGCGTTCCGGGTCGGCGCCCCCGCCGAGGGTGTACATCACGCTGTCCAGGTCGGGGCAGATCCGCAGGCCGTGCATGATCACGTCGTCGCCCACGTTGACCACCGCGGTCACCTCGGCGCCGGCCTGCCGGGCGTACGCCCGTACGCCGGTGAGGAAGCGGGCGCCGCCGATGCCCCCGGTCAGTACCACGATGCGCATGTCGACCATCCTCGCCTACCGGCTGTCGTCGGGCACTGTGCGGGTGGGCGGACTAGGCTCATGCGTCGCCACCGTCCGCCACCGCCCGAAGGGGGAGTCTTGACCAGTCAGCCCGGGCCAGCGCCGTCCGACGCGCCGCAGGCCAGTCAGGTGACCAAGCCGCTGCGCGAGCTGATCGCGTTCGTGCTGATCGGGGCGAATGCCCTGCTGCTCTTCGCCGCCGTGATCGATCTCCTCGTGCCGAACTCGGACGACTACACCGACCGGGCCCGGTACACCGCCGGCAGCTTCATCGGGCTCACCGCGATCGTGCTGCCGGTGCTCGCGGTGCTGCTGGCCACGCACGTCCAGCCGCCGGTTCCCCGGGCCAAGGTGATCACCGTGGCGGCGCTGGCCGAGTACGGCGTCTCCGCCTTCTTCGGGCTGATCACGATCTTCCCGTGGCTGATCGACACGCTGGCCGAGGCGAGGTTCAAGGACTTCTTCCTCACCCTGCTGAGCCGTACGGCGCTGGTGGCGCTCTTCGGCGTGGCGGCGTTCGTGGTGTACCGCGTCTGGCGCACCCTGTACCACGTGCCGAAGCCGAAGCGGCAGCCCGGCCTCTACGGCCAGCCCCAGCCGTACGGGCACCCCGGGCAGGGTTACCCGGGTTACCCGCCGGTACCGGGCCAGCAGCCCGGCTACCCGCCCGCCGGTTACCCGCAGGGTCCCGCCCAGTCCACCACGTACGGCAGCCCGACCGTCTTCGGCCAGCCGATCGACTACGGCACCCCGGCCAGCTTCGGCCAGCCCGGGTACGGCGCACCGCCCACCTCGGCCCCGCCCACCTCGGCCCCGCCCACCTCGGCCCCGCCCACCTCGGCTCCGCCCACCTCGGCCCCGCCGGCCCCGGCTCCGTCGTCGGCTCCGCCGGCCCCCGCCTCGGCGCCGCCCGCCGCCCCGTCCCCGGCCCCGCCGGTCCCGGCCGCTCCCGCGTCGGCACCGCCCGCGTCGGCACCGCCCGCCTCGCCCTCGCCCGCCTCGTCCTCGCCCTCGCCGGCCGGGACCGAGGACGAGGAGGCCGAGCGCACCCAGGTGCTGCACCAGCGCACCGGTTCCGGCTCCGGGCCGGCGGACGAGCGGACCCAGCGGATCAACCCGGCCAGCCAGCAGCCGTCGGCGGGTGCCCGGCCGCCCGCTCCGGAGGCGGACGACGACCCGACCCAGCCGCCGCGTCAGGCGTGACCCGGCGGCGGTGAGCCGGGCGCTGTGATCGTTGCCACGGCGTGGGGCCGGGTGCCGGCCCCACGTCCGGGCGTGCGGTGTCCGGGATACGGCCTAGGCTGCACGGGTGGCTGATGGGACTGACCGGGCACCGACCGACGCCAGCATCCGTCGGGCCCTGCGTCGCGCGGCGGACGGACGGGCCCTCGACCCGGACGAGGCGACCGCGCTGCTCGCCGCGCGGGGCGAACTCCTCGACGGGTTGCTCGGGGTCGCCGCCGGGGTGCGGGACGCCGGGCTGATCGAGGCGGGGCGCCCCGGGGTGGTGACCTTCTCCAAGAAGGTCTTCATCCCGCTGACCCGGCTCTGCCAGGACCGGTGCCACTACTGCACCTTCGCCACCGTGCCGCACCGGCTGCCCGCCGCCTACCTGGAGCGGGACGAGGTGTTGGCGATCGCCGCCGCCGGCGCGGCGCAGGGCTGCAAGGAGGCGCTCTTCACCCTCGGTGACCGGCCGGAGCGGCGCTGGCCACAGGCGCGTCAGTGGCTGACCGAGCGGGGTTTCGACTCCACGTTGGACTATGTCCGGGCCAGCGCGATCGCGGTGCTGGAGGAGACGGGCCTGCTGCCGCACCTCAACCCGGGCGTGCTCTCCTGGGCCGAGTTGCAACGGCTCAAGCCGGTGGCGCCGAGCATGGGCATGATGCTGGAGACGACGGCGACGCGGCTCTGGTCCGAACCCGGCGGACCGCACTACGGCTCGCCGGACAAGGAGCCCGCGGTGCGGCTGCGGGTGCTGGACGACGCCGGCCGGGTGGGGGTGCCGTTCACCACCGGCATCCTGATCGGCATCGGCGAGACCCCGGCCGAACGGGTCGACTCGCTCTTCGCCATCCGGCGCAGCATGCGGGAGTACGGCCACCTCCAGGAAGTCATCGTGCAGAACTTCCGGGCCAAGCCGGACACGGCGATGCGCGGGATGCCGGACGCCGAGCTGCACGAGCTGGCCGCCACCGTGGCGGTGGCCCGGATCCTGCTCGGCCCCCGGGCCCGGATGCAGGCGCCGCCGAACCTGATCGCCGGCGAGTTCGACCTCCTCCTCCGGGCCGGCATCGACGACTGGGGCGGCGTCTCGCCGGTCACCCCGGACCATGTCAACCCGGAGCGGCCCTGGCCGCACCTGGACGAGCTGGCCGCCCGTACGGCCGCCGCCGGGTTCACCCTCCGGGAACGGCTGACCATCTACCCCGAGTACGTCCGCCGGGGCGACCCGTGGCTCGACCCCCGGCTCGCGGCGCACGTGGCCGCGTTGGCCGACCCGGAGACCGGCCTGGCGGTCGAGGCGGCCCGTCCCACCGGCCGGCCCTGGCAGGAGCCGGACGAGCAGTTCGTCCCGGCCGGCCGGACCGACCTGCACGCCACGATCGACACCGCGGGCCGCACCGCCGACCGGCGCGGGGACTTCGACCACGTCTACGGCGACTGGGCCGAGGTCAGCGCCAAGCTCACCCCCGCACCCCCGACCCCCAAGATCCCGGTGATCAGGGAGCAGTTCCCGCGGGTCGCCGGCGGGTCGCCCGACGGGGCCCCTGATCATGCCGATCATGACCTGCGGGCCGGTCTCCGGCTGGCCGCCGACGACCCGGCCGCGCTGCTGGAGCCCCGGCACGAGGCCGCCGCGCTGGCGCTGTTCGGCGCCGACGGGGCGGCCCTGGACGAGCTCTGCCGGCTCGCCGACGACGTCCGTCGGGCAACGGTCGGCGACGACGTCACCTACGTGGTGAACCGCAACATCAACTTCACCAACGTCTGCTACGTCGGCTGCCGGTTCTGCGCCTTCGCCCAGCGCGAGCGGGACGCCGACGCGTACCGGCTCTCCGTCGAGCAGGTCGCGGACCGGGCCGAGGAGGCGTGGCGGGACGGCGCGACCGAGGTGTGCCTGCAGGGCGGCATCGACCCCAAGCTGCCGGTCACCGCGTACGCCGAGCTGGTGCGGGCGATCAAGACCCGGGTGCCGGGGATGCACGTGCACGCCTTCTCGCCGATGGAGATCGTCACCGCCGCCGCCAAGGCCGGCGTACCGGTGCGGGAGTGGCTGACCGCACTGCGCGAGGCGGGCCTGGACACCATTCCCGGCACCGCCGCCGAGATCCTCGACGACGACGTGCGCTGGGTGCTGACCAAGGGCAAACTGCCGGCCGCCGCCTGGGTCGAGGTGGTGAGCACCGCGCACGAGCTGGGCATCCGGTCCAGCTCCACCATGATGTACGGCCACGTGGACCACCCCGGGCAGTGGCTGGGGCACTTCCGGGTACTGGCCGGGGTGCAGGACCGCACCGGCGGGTTCACCGAGTTCGTCGGGCTGCCGTTCGTACACACCAACGCGCCGATCTACCTGGCCGGGATCGCCCGGCCCGGCCCGACCTGGCGGGAGAACCGGGTCGTGCACGCGATGGCCCGGCTGCTCCTGCACGGCCGGATCGCCAACATCCAGTGCTCCTGGGTCAAGCTCGGGGACGCCGGCACCGCGGAGCTGCTCCGGAGCGGCTGCAACGACCTCGGCGGCACGCTGATGGAGGAGACGATCTCCCGGATGGCCGGTTCGGACCACGGTTCGGCGCGTACGGTCGCCCAGTTGGAGCGGATCGCGGCCGCCGCGGGACGCCCCGCGCGCCGCCGTACCACGGTCTACGAGCGGGTGCGCTGAGTCCGGTTCCGGCCACCGCCGCCGGGGAGCCGGCGTGGCGCGCCGTGCCGCGCCACGCCGGAACTTGGGTGCAACTCGCCGAGCGTGCGTTACCCCTGCCCGGTCTGAATCGATAGGGCAGGTTGCGAGACCGCGACGGCGTGACCGTCGTCCGGACACGCGGCAGGGTGGCCCTACTTAGCAGGTTCCGCTTGACGACGCACGCATTACACGCGTGTAATTTCAGTGGGGTCGTTCGTACGGAGCGCATCAAATCGCTACCGGACGGACAAACACGCCTTCCGCGTGGGGGGTTGCGCCGGCTGTGCCGGTGCGCGATAAGGAGGCAACTGGATGGACGGCCGACTCGAGGTGGCCGACCTGCTCGGGAATGCTCCGGAGTGGCAAGAGCGCGCGCTGTGCTCGCAGACCGACCCGGAGGCGTTCTTTCCCGAGAAGGGCGGCTCGACCCGTGAGGCGAAGCGGATCTGCTCCCGCTGCGAGGTCAAGACCGAGTGCCTGGAATACGCGCTGGGGCACGATGAACGGTTCGGGATCTGGGGCGGGTTGTCCGAGCGCGAGCGGCGCAAGTTGAAGCGTCGGGTCGCCTGAGTGGTCGGGCCCGGGTGGTGGGGGCCGCCCGGGCCAGGCCGGTCCACGCCCTGGCGGGCGCCCGGCCGTCAGGCGAGTTCGTCGGGATCGACGCCGAGCAGGTTCGCGACCTGCTCGATGATCACGTCATGCACGAGGTCCGCCAGATCCTCCCGGTCGATCGCCCGGAATTCCAGGGGCCGACGGTAGAGCACGATCCTCGGCGGGACCTCCTGGCGGCCGGGGCGGCCGGGCAGCAGCCGGGCGAGCGGCACCTCGCCGTCCTCCAGCACGTCCGAGTCGTAGACGTTGAGATCCGGCGGTACGTCCTCGACCGCGAACTCGACGCCGGCCAGTTCCTTGGCGAACCGCCGCTCCAGCGTCTCCACGGTGTCGAGCACCAGGTCGTCGAAGATCTCGGACTTGGTACGGGCCAGCGGCACGGTGGCGGGTACGAGACGTCCGCGCAGCCCGCGCCCGTGCCGGTCCCGATGGGTGCGGCGCCCGGGGTTGGGCCGACGATTCTCCGGACTTGTCATCTCAACCCCGCTTCGCGTTCGGCCGTGGGCTCCGGCCCACGACGCCAGGGTAGTCCTGGTCCGAGCGGCGTCGGCTCGGGGATTCGGCCGTGTCGGAAGCGGCACGCCCGAATTGTGATCACCGCTACCGGCGTGTCGGAACGGCAAGCGGAGTCACGGGGCCGGTAGTGGCGATACCGTGCCGCCGTGAGGTCACCACGGCGTTGCTCCCGCAACGGCTGCCCCCGACAGGCCGTAGCCACGCTGACCTATGTCTACAACGAGTCCACCGCCGTGGTCGGACCGCTCGCCGCGTTCGCCGAGCCCCACACGTACGACCTCTGTGAGCCGCACGCCCGCAGCCTGACCGCGCCGCGCGGCTGGGAGGTGGTCCGGCACGAGGGGGAGTTCGAGCCGCCGCCGCCGACCACGGACGACCTGGTCGCGCTCGCCGAGGCGGTACGCGAGGCGGCCCGCCCGGCGCCGGCGCGTCCGGAGGAGACCGGGGTCGATCCGCAGACCGGCCAGCAGACCGGCCGGCGCGGCCACCTCCGGGTCATCCCGCCCAGCCACTAGCGAGCGGCGGCTCGGCGACCCCGGGCCATCCCGCTCTGTGCGCTTCCCGGGCCGGTTGGCAGCAGCCCGGCCTGTAGGCCTGCCCCGTTTGTGCGCCCGTCGGCAGGCGGCCCGCCGCGGTGTCTCGTCTCACGGCCTGTAGGCCTGCCCCGTTCGTGCGCCCGCCCGCCGACGGCCGACCGCTGCGGCTGCGGTGTCCCGTTCGTGCGGGCAGGTCTACAGGCCGCGTCAGGGCATGACCGCTCCAGGGGCACCGAGGGGGGAGCGCGGGTTCGCCGGCGAGGCCGGGGGAGGGCCGGTGACGCTGGAGCGGGTCGCGATCCCGGGTCTGGCTAGAGTCTTTGTGTTGATCTCCGGCCAGCGGGTCGCCACCGGCGTACCGGCCCGCCGGCCGCCGCCCCGAGGAGCCCGTGCCATGCGCGACCGATCCCGCCCCGAGCCGCGGCTGCCCCGGCGGACCCTGCTGCGTGGCCTGGCCGGCTCGGCGGCACTGGCCGCCGCGACGGCCGCCCTGGGCGGCTGCGGGACCCGGGGGGCCGCCCGGAGCGAGGCCGACTGCGCCAGCGAGGACCGGTCGGGCACCGAAAAGGAGCTGGCCTTCTCCAACTGGCCGCAGTACCTCGACGTGACCGACGACGGGTCGCGGCGGCCCACCCTGGAGGCGTTCCAGGCCCGGACCGGGATCCGGGTGAGCTACGCCGAGGACATCAACGACAACAACGAGTTCTTCGGCAAGGTACGCAACCAGCTCGCCGCCTGCCAGCCGATCGGCCGCGACATCGTCGTGCTCAGCGACTGGATGGCGGCCCGGATGATCCGGCTCGGCTGGGTCCAGCGGCTCGACCCGGCGCGGCTGGCCACCGTGCACGCCAACCTGCTCCCGTCACTGCGCGCGCGGGCGTACGACCCGGAGAACGCGTACGCGATCCCGTGGCAGTCCGGCCTGGCCGGGCTCGCCTACAACGGCAACGTGACCGGCGAGATCCGCACCGTCGACGAGCTGCTCACCCGGCCGGACCTGAAGGGCCGGGTCACGATGCTCAGCGAGATGCGGGACACCGTCGGCCTGCTGCTCCAGTCGAACGGCCACGACCCGGCCGACTTCACCGACGCGCAGTTCGACCAGGCCCTGGAGAAGCTCCGCGCGGCGGTACGCGGCGGCCAGATCCGCCGGTTCACCGGAAACGACTACGCCCCGGAGCTGGCCCGCGGAGACATCGCCGCCTGCGTGGCCTGGTCCGGCGACGTGATCCAGCTCGCCGCCGAGGACGCGAAGGTGCGGTTCGTCGCCCCCGACTCCGGGGTGATGCTCTACTCCGACGACATGCTGGTGCCCAACCGGGCCACCCACCGGGGCAACGCCGAGGCGCTGATGGACTACTACTACGAACCGGCGGTGGCGGCCCGGCTCGCGGCGTACGTGAACTACATCTGCCCGGTCCGGGGCGCCCGGGCGGAGATGGAGCGGATCGACCCGGAACTCGCCGATCACCCGCTGATCTTCCCCGACGACGCGCTGCTGGGCCGGGCGAAGGGCTTCATGACGCTCACCGAGGAGCGGGAGCGGGCGTACGAGTCGAAGTTCCAGCAGGTCATCGGGGGTTGACGGGATGGCGGGGGAGCTGCGGCTGGTCGAGCTGACCAAGCGGTTCGGCGGCGGGCGGCGCCGGGGCGGAGGCCAGGTCACCGCCGTCGACGGGATCGACCTGACCGTGCCGCCGGGATCGTTCTTCGCCCTGCTGGGCCCGTCGGGCTGCGGCAAGACCACCACGCTGCGGATGGTCGCCGGGCTGACCGAGCCGACCAGCGGGCGGGTGCTGCTCGGCGGCGGCGACGTCACCGGGCTGCGGCCGTACCGGCGGCCGGTGAACACCGTCTTCCAGAGCTACGCGCTCTTCCCGCACCTGGACGTCTTCGAGAACGTCGCGTTCGGGCTGCGCCGTCGGGGCGTACCGGAGGTGGCCGAGCGGGTGGCGCGGATGCTGTCGCTGGTGCAGCTCGACGGGTACGGAGCGCGCCGGCCGGCGGAGCTGTCCGGTGGGCAGCAGCAGCGGGTGGCGCTGGCCCGTGCCCTGATCAACGAACCCCGGGTGCTGCTGCTGGACGAACCGCTCGGTGCGCTGGACCTGGCGCTGCGCCGCCGGATGCAGCTGGAACTGAAGCGGATCCAGTCCGAGGTGGGGATCACCTTCGTACACGTCACGCACGACCAGGAGGAGGCCATGAGCCTCGCCGACACCGTGGCGGTGATGAACGGCGGGCGGATCGAACAACTCGGCCGTCCGGCCGAACTCTACGAGTTCCCGGCCAGCGCCTTCGTCGCCTCCTTCCTGGGCCGGTCCAACCTGCTGCCGGGCGAGGTGGTCGGCCGGGCCGGCGGAGACGTGCTGGTCGAGGCGTACGGCGAGCGGTGGTCGGTGCCCGTGGCCCGGTCCCGGGCCGAGCACGGCCCGGTCCTGCTGGGGGTACGGCCGGAGAAGCTGCGGCTGGCCGGGGCGGGCGAGCCGGTCCCCGGCGGGCACCAGTCGGTGGCGGCGGTGGTCGGCGACGCGGCCTACCTCGGGGTGAGCACGCAGTACCAGCTCCGCACCCGGTGGGGGACGGAACTCTCCGTCTTCGCGGCGGCGGACGGCGTGACCACGCCGGTCCCGGTGGGCGCGAGCGTGGTCGCGCACTGGCACCCGCGGCACGCCTTCCTGCTGCCCCGCACCGCCGCCGGGGAGACCCCGGCATGACGGTGCCGGCCGGTACCGGCGGGTCCGCCCCGCCACGGCCCTGGCGGCCGGCGCGGCGCGGCCGGCTGCTGCCGTACCTGCTGCTGCTGCCGGGCACGCTCTGGCTGGTCGTCTTCTTCGTGCTGCCCGCGATCCAGCTTGTCGCCACCAGCCTCTACGACCCGGCCGGCTCGCTGACCAGCGGGTACGTCATGAACTGGTCCGTCGGCAACTACCCGGCGGCGCTGTCGGCGTACTGGCCGCACCTGGTCCGCTCGTTCGGTTTCGCCGCGCTCGCCACCGGGCTGGCGCTGCTGCTCGGCTACCCGCTGGCGTACGCGATCGCGCTGCGCGCCGGGCGCTGGCGCAACCTGCTGCTGGTCTGCGTGGTGGCGCCGATGTTCACCAGCTTCCTGGTCCGGACCCTGGCCTGGAAGGCCATCCTGGCCGACACCGGTGTCCTGGTCGGCCTGCTGCGCGCGGCGCACCTGCTCCCGCCGGACGGCCGGCTGCTCGCCTCCCCGGTCGCGGTGGTCACCAGCCTGACCTACTGCTACCTGCCGTTCATGGTGCTGCCGCTCTACGCCAGCCTGCAACGGCTGGACCATCGGCTGGTGGAGGCGGCCCGGGACCTGTACGCCGGCCCGGTCCAGGTGTTCCGGCGGGTCACCCTTCCGCTGTCGATGCCGGGGGTGGTCGCCGGCACGCTGCTGACCTTCATCCCGGCGACCGGTGACTACGTCAGCGCCGAACTCCTCGGCACCCCCAACGCGTACATGATCGGCAACGTGGTGGACTCGGCCTTCCTGGTCCGGCTGGACTACCCGCAGGGGGCCGCCCTCGCCGTCCTGCTGATGGCGGCGGTACTGGTCCTGGTGGTCGGCTACCTGCGGCGCAGCGGCGCCGAGGAACTGGGCTAGCGGTGTCCTCCCGACTCGGCCGCTGGCTCGCCGACCACTGGGTGCTGGGGGTGGCCGCCCTGGTGCTCGGCTACCTGCTGCTGCCGGTCGTGGTGGTCGCCGGCCTGTCGTTCAACCGCCCGGCCAGCCGGCTGTCGTACGACTTCCACGAGTTCACCCTGGAGAACTGGCGCGACCCGTGCGCCAGCGCCGAGATGTGTACCGCGGTGCTGCGCAGCGTACAGATCGGTTTCCTCGCCACCGTGGTCTCCACGGTGCTCGGCACCCTGCTGGCCTTCGCGCTGGCCCGGCATCGCTTCCGGGGCCGGGGCGCGGTGAACCTGCTGGTCCTGGCCCCGATGGCGACCCCGGAGGTGGTGCTCGGCACCGCGCTGCTCGCCCTTCTGGTGGCGGCCGGGGTACCGCAGGGCTTCTGGACCGTGGTGATCGCGCACGTGCTGTTCTGCCTGTCGTTCGTGGTGGTGACGGTCCGGGCGCGTCTGTCCGGAATGGACCACCGGCTGACGGAGGCGGCGCTGGACCTGTACGCCACGCCGTGGCAGGTCTTCCGCCGGGTCACGCTGCCGCTGGTGCTGCCCGGCATCGTGGCCGCCGCCCTGCTCGCCTTCTCGCTCAGCTTCGACGACTTCATCGTGACCAACTTCAACTCCGGCACCACGGTCACCTTCCCGATGTACGTCTGGGGAGCCAACCAGCGGGGGATACCGCCGCAGGTCAACGTCGTCGGCACCGCGATGTTCGGGACAGCGCTGCTGCTGGTGCTGGCCGGCTCGACCCGGTGGCGCGGTCGGCGTGGTCGGCGCGTGGGCGGGAACGGGTGATGGCCCGCTCCCGCCCACGGCGCCGTCAGGGCTGGCTGCGCGGCCCGTCCGGGTCGAGGCTGTCGATGAACTCGTGCGGCCCGGTCGACTCGACGACGGTCCGGGCGGCCTTCGCCTCCCCGGCCATCTGCCGGGCGACCTCGCCGGCCGGTACGCCCGCCTGTCCGGCACCCCGGACGACCTGCGCGTACGCCTGCTCGGCGAGCGCGTAGGCCGGCTTGTACCGGTGCGCGGCCAGGGCCACCTTGGCCAGGCCGAGCAGCCCGTCCGCCAGCTTCAGTTCGTCCTGCGCCCGGTGCGCGCCGGGCGCCGCGAGTACGTCCGCGGCGAGCCGGTTCGCCGCCTCGTTGTACGCGGCGGTGAGGAAACGATCGCTGTTGTCATGATCAAATTGGCTGAAGTCCCAGTTCAGGTCGATGTAGCTCATCATCGAGTTGCTCTGGTCACCGGCGCCCGCGAAGTAGAACTCGTCGACCGGTCCGTACTCCACCCCGGACGCGCTGTCGTAGCCGTCGTGCGGGTGGCTCATCCCGATGTGGTGGCCCACCTCGTGGATCAGCGTCGTGGTCAGCCCGTACCCGGACTCGACGATCTCCGGCGAGATGAACGCGAAGACGTACGACTGGGTGCCGTCGACGTAGTTGTCGTCGGCGAAGCCCAGTCCGGGCACCGGCGTGCCCTCCGGGACCGCGTAGCTGAACATCGGCAGCTCGTAGTCGACCTTGCCCTGATCGTCCTGGGTACGCGCCAGCTCCCGCTGGTTCTGGAGGTAGAAGTTGGCGAACGGCGGGAAGCCCGTCTCCGGATAGCAGGACTCGTCGGACTCCATCACCAGCCGGTAACAGCGCTCGGCCTCGCCGCTGAACGGCAGGTCCTGGCTGTCGTAGTCCAGCGTGTTGCGCCAGCGCAGTTCCCGGAGTTCGGCGAGGAGCAGGTCGGAGTCGACGTAGCGGCTGGAGGCGTCCACCCCCGGCCAGCCCTCGTAGACGTTGCTGTCCAGGTTGATCGAGCGCGGCGGCTCGGCCGTGGGCAGCTCCACCGGGTAGAGCGGCGAGGTGGTGAAGAGCAGGTTCAGCGCGACGTACCGGGTGATCCGGCCGAGGTCGCCGGCGAGTTCGCCCGGCGCCCGGTAGCCGCCGGCGACGTACTCCCAGATCGGGGGCATCCGGTAGTCCTCGGCGCCGTTGCCGTCCAGATCCGGCTCGTCCACGTTCCAGTTGTCGGTCCAGGACTCCGGTCCGGCGGAGAGGTCGTGGAACCAGATCCGGCGGGTGGAGCCGAGGCCGTTCTCCTCGTCGGCGGCCGTGGTGCCGCCCCAGGCGATGATCTTCCGGCTGTCCCGCTCGACGCCGAAGTTGTAGCCGGTGTCCGGGTCGGGCTCGTCGGTCTTGGTGTAGACGTGGAACTTGAAGTCCGACCGCCCGTACCAGTTGACGAAGAAGACCGTGTTGCGCCGGGTGTCGACCCCGGCGGGCGGGTGCGTGGCCAGCCACTTCTCCACGCTCGGCGCGTCGATGTGGTGGTTGGCCGCGACGTCGAGCACGTTGCCCTGCTGCCCGTTGTACAGCGTCTGGTACTCGGTCAGCGGCGCCGGCCGGGCCAGCCGGCTCAGCTCGCCGAAGAACCGGTCCTCGTAGCGCCGGTCGGTGTAGCTGACCCGGTAGTCGTAGTCGTAGTGCAGGCCGAGCTTCTCCGTCACCCCGTACAGCAGCCGGGACCGGACCACCGGGTCGTAGCCGGCGGGCAGTCCCGCCAGGAACGACGACCGGGACACCTGCGTCGGCTCGTAGCCGACGAAGACCACGTTGACCGGGACCCGCTCGGTCAGCCGTGGCTGCCCCCCGGGGTTGAGGTGCGTGTAGCGCGCTGGCGCGGCCTGGCTCGCCGGCGCCAGCGACACCACGGTGAGCAGCGCCGCGGCGGCCGCCACCAGTATCGTGCGTCTCGGTTTCATTCCTGCCCTTCCCACCGTCCACCTGGGTGCCAGGCCCGGTGACGTACCGGAGCGGGACCGGCGGCACGGCCGTCGATCCGGCAGCGCCGCCGGGGGCCGTGTGTCGGGCCGAGCGTACGCCGCCGTATGTGGATTGTGGACCACCCAACGGGCGGTCTAGTCGCCCCGCTGCCGCGGCCCGGTCCGGCGGATCCCGAACCGGGGCAGCGCGAACAGCCACGTCAGGCGGGCCGCCGTCAGTGCGCGGTGCAGCGCCAGGCTCAGCCCGAGCACCGCCGCGGTCAGCAGGACCGGATATCCGAGTACGAGCAGCGCCTGGCCGGTTCCGCCCAGCTCCGACACCGGGCCGACGAGGCAGCGGTGCGCCAGCGCCAGTACCGGCATGTGGATGACGTAGACCGGCAGGGTACGGCGGCCGAGGGCGGCGAGCGGGTCGGCGAACCCGGGCCAGCGGCCGGCCCGTACCGCGGCGGTGACCCCGAAGCCCACCGCGACGACCGAGACCAGCAGCCACACCCCGGGCCAGCGCTCGGCGCCGGCCACGCCCATCAGGGCCAGCACCCCGGCGTACCCGAGGAAGGTCAGCGCCAGGCGGCGGTCGGTGGCGGTGGCCGCCCACCGCAGCACGTACGGCCGCAGGTAGAGGCCGGCGAGGAAGAAGACCAGGTTCTGGTAGAGCCCGCCCCGGTTGCCCGGGGTGTCGAGCAGACCGGCCGCCGTGACGACGGAGAGCGCCGCGGCGGCGGCCAGGACCGCCGGCCGGGGGATTCGTCGTACGGCCTTGGCCAGGGTGAAGTAGAGCGCGAGCGCGTACAGGTACCAGAGGTTCGACGGGGTGATGGTGAGCTGTGCCAGGAGGTCGGTGCCGGATCGGGCGCGGTCGGTCGGGAAGCCCGGCGCGGCGGCGAGCAGGGCGGTGTGGATCAGCAACCAGATCGCGTAGAGGTAGAGGAATCCGGCGATCCGGGTACGTCCGGCGACCCGCCACGGCCGGTTGACGGCGTTGGCCGCGAAGACGCCCGAGATGGTGAAGAAGAGGGGCATCCGCAGCGGCAGGAGTTGCTCGCCCAGCAGGCCCCAGGCGCCGGGCACCGGCACGCCGACGTGCCAGTCGATCTGGAGGTAGTGCTTGACCACGACGTGCCACAGCACCACGAGGAGGATGCAGGCGCCCTTGGCGACGTCCGCCCACTGCGCCCGTTCCGAGCCGGCCCGGACCGCCGCCGGGCCCGCGCCCGTGGCGGGCGGGGTCGGGGCTGCGGGACGGGGCACCCGGAGGGTCGTCACGGCGGTTCTCCTTGAGCGGGGCGTGCCGGGGGAATTCGGGCGTGCCGAGGGCAGGGTCGGCACCGGCTGCGGTGCCTCGGGACGGTGGGACGGCTGCCGGCACGGCGGCCGGGCCTGGGATCAGAGCTGGCCGGGCAGCCGGACGTCCACGCGCAGGCCCCCGGGGCCGGCGGGTTCGGCCGAGATGACGCCGTCGTGCGCCTGGGCGATCGACCGGGCGATGGTGAGCCCGAGCCCGGCGCCACCGCCGTGGGCGGTACGGTCCGCGGAGAGGCGCCGGAACGGCTCGAAGAGGCCGGCCACCGCCTCGGCCGGTACGGCGGGTCCGGTGTTGACCACGGTGAGCGCCGGTGCCCCGCCCACGGTGACCTCGATGGTCCCGCCCGGCCGGTTGTACTTGATCGCGTTCTCCACCAGGTTCGTCACCAGCCGCTCCAGCAGCACCCGCTCACCCGGGACGACCCTGGGCCGGAGACGGGTGCTGATCGACACGTCGGCGTCGCGCGCCCGGTCGGCGTACCCGGCGACCACGGCGGCGGCGATCTCGTCGAGCCGTTGCGGGGTACGCGAGCGCAGGCCCTGGTCGCTCTCGCTCAGCGCGAGCAGGCCCTCGATGAGCCGTTCGTTGCGCTCGTTGGTCTGGAGGAGCTGCGCGGTGAGCAGTTCGACCTGCTCGTTCGTCAGCGGCTGGGCCATGCCGACCTCGATCAGCGTCCGCTGGACGGCCAGCGGGGTCCGCAGTTCGTGCGAGGCGTTCGCGGCGAACCGCCGCTGTCCCTCGTACCCGGCCGCGATGCGGTCCATCATCTCGTCGAGGGCCCGGGACAGCTCCGCGAGTTCGTCCGTTCCGTCGGCCCGGATCCGGTAGCCGAGGTTCTGCGGCCCGACGTGCGAGACGGGCCGGGCGAGCTGCCGGACCGGCCGCAGGCACCAGATGGCCGCCCAGCGCAGCGCCGCCAGACTCACCAGCACGACGACGAGCAGCGCGGCGGCCGGCAGCAGGGCGGAAGCGGCGTTCAGCTGGTCGCAGGCCGCGCCCACGCCCGGCAGGTCGCAGAGGTTCCTGACCCGCCACTGCCACCCCAGGAGCCAGCCGGAGAGCGCCGGCGCCTGGTAGCCGACCAGCAGCGCGGCCACGCCGACCAGCAGTACCCGCCGCCTCGGGGTCCAGGCCATGATCAACCCCCGATCCGGTAGCCGGTCCGGGGCACGGTGTGGATGATCCCCGGCTCGCCCAGCTTCCTGCGCAGGGTCATCACGGTCACCCGCACCGAGTTGGTGAAGGGGTCCGCGTGCTCGTCCCAGGCCTGTTCCAGCAGTTCCTCCGCGCTGACCACCTGTCCCGCCGCCCGCAGCAGCACGTGCAGCACCGCGAACTCCTTGGGGCTCAGGTGCAGCGGCCGGCCGTCACGCGAGGCCGCGTGCCGGGCCACGTCCAGGACGACGCCGTGCTGCTCCAGCACCGGCGGTACGGCCGGGGTCGACCGCCGGCCGAGTGCCTGGATCCGGGCGACCAGCTCGGCGAAGGCGAAGGGCTTGGTCAGGTAGTCGTCGGCGCCGAGGTCGAGCCCTTCGACCCGGTCGCGGATCCCGGCGGCGGCCGTGAGCAGCAGCACCCGGGTACCGGCGTCGGATCGGGTGATCTGCCGGCACACCTCGTCACCGCTGTGGCCCGGCATGTCACGGTCCAGCACGGCGACGTCGTACCGGTTCACCCCGACCCGTTCCAGCGCGCCGTCGCCGTCGTAGCAGACGTCGACCGCCATGGAGAGGCGACGCAGCCCCTCGGCGACCGTGTCCGCCAGCAACCGCTCGTCGTCCGCCACCAGCACCCGCACGCCCCGTACTCCCGCTCCGCTCGTCGTTCCCGGCCACCATCCCAAGCAGCAGTTAAGGGTTCGGTAAACGCCTCGGCCCGCCGATCGTCGCGGCGGCGGCGCCCCGACTGCCGCCGGGTGTCACCGGGACCCGGTGCCAATTCTGGCCGTACGGGTACCCGGTGGCTCGAGGGTGTGCAGGCCGTCACGTACAGTCGGCGCGGCGACGGCGAAAGCGGACAATCCCCGCCGGGTGCGGCCCCGATCGCCGGACCCCGCCCGGCTGACTAGGCCGTCACCATCCAGACGTGGCCGTCGGGGTCCGCGAAGGCACCCGAATATCCCCACGGCTGGCGTTCCGGGGCGGTGACGAGGGTCGCACCGGCCGCGCAGGCCCGCCGGACGATCTCCTCGGCCTCGGTTTCGGTCCCGGCGGCCAGGCTGAGCACACACTCGCTGCTATCCCGCGCGGCGACCTCGCGTCCGCCGAGGACCCAGCCGAAACCACCGGTGGGGATCAGCATGAGGCGCAGACCGTCGTTGAGCACGAACTGCAACGGCTCGGGTACGCCGTCGTCGGCGAGTTCGCCGATCGGCGCCAGGCCGAGCCCGTCCCGGTAGAACCGGAACGAGGTGCCACGGTCGGCGGTCGGCAGACAGACGATCACGGCCGCGGTGGCCGTCCGCGATGTCCCCTCCCCGGCTTCCCGCCCCGGCGTGGCGGCAGGGTCCGGTTCGACGATGGGCGAGTGCTCCTCGAAGGCTGTCATGGTGGGGTCCTCTCCTGGGCTGTCTCCGCCTCGCGAGGATGACGACCGCGAGAGGGAGCCGGGCCGACCGGTCCCGGCAGCCGAGCGTACGGTCCACCCCGCCGCGCGTCGCTCCCGCCGGTGCGGAGGCAGCGGCCCGGACGCCGGGCTCAGAGGGCCGGTGACGGCGGTTCGGGCGGGCGGCCCCGGGCACGAAGAAGGTCTGACGCGGCGACCCCGGCGAGGACGAGGTTGCCCACGACGGCGACCACCAGCGGTGGGACGAACATCATCGCGGGAGCGACGACCACGAGCAGCAGCAGCGCGAGCAGCCGGGTCCGGGAGACCCGGCTGAAGATCTCGTACTCGAACCGGACCCGGCCGACCAGGAACAGCGCGGGCCCGCCGAGCAGGACGCCGACCAGACCGGCGGTGGTGGGGCCGGTGGGATGGGCGATCACGACCTCGGCGCCGGCCGCGGCGGCGACCACGCCCGCCACCATGAGCAGGTGGGTGTAGGGCGCGGACCGCATGAGCCGCCCCGGGTCGCGGGAGGCCTCGATGGCCGCCTGCAACAGCGCGCCGGCACGCTGAACGTAGATCTGCCAGAACAGTACGGCGGTGGCGAACCCGACCACGAACGCCCCCGTCCGGTCGACGGCGAACCCGGTCCCGGCGAACGTCAGGCTGGTGACCAGGATGATGTCGCCGAGGGCGAGGGTGAAGAACTGCTGGTAGCGCTCGGCGAGATGTTCGGCCGCCAGCATGTACTGGGATCTCGGCACCGGGCCGAGGCGGGGGGTGGGATAGCGCAGCCAGGCCGTCCCGTAGTCCAGGGCGAGGGCCGCCGCCCACAGCGCAGCCCGCGCCGGGCCGGTGGCGACAGCTCCGGCCAGCCACGGTACGGCCGAGACGGCGAACCAGAAGAAGAAGCGGGCGGCCTGCCGGTGCGCCTGCGGACCCCGTAGCCCGGGCAGCAGGAACAGGCTCCGACCGAGGTGGATCGCCACGTACGCACCCGCGAAGATCAGGCCGTCCCGGGCGAAGGCCACCGGCAGCGCGGCGGCCATCAGCATGGTGCCGAGCATCACCGAGAGGGTCATCGGATAGATCGGTGGGCGCTGCGCGAGGTAGAGATCGGTGGTCAGGGCGGTGACGGACCAGATCCACCAGACCGCCATCAGCAGCACCAGGCTCTGGAAGGCTCCGACCCAGCTCAGGTCGGACGCCAACTTCTGCGAGGTCAGGGCGAGTGCGGCGACGAAGACCAGATCGAGGAAGAGCTCCAGCAGAGTCGGGCGCTGCGGCCCCTCGGCCCGGCGCGCCAACCCCACCGCCTGGTCGGTCGTCATCGGTCACCCGGGCTGACTGACGGCGGTCCTGGCGGGACAGCGGGCGGGCTCACAGAAAGGATCAACTGATATCCGCCCGGCCGGTTACCCCGCCGTCACACCAAGCGACGCTGCCCCGGTCGGGTCAGCCGCTTCCGAACGACTCAGCGTTGCCCCGCCCCGACGCTCTCGGTGGGCATGCTGGCGGGGTGGATGTCGAGCGTCTTGAGCAACGAGCTGTTCTTCTTGATGTCCACCATGGCAGGCAGCTGGCGGTCGACCCAGTCGGCCCTGCTGTCCATTCCTCGGGACCGCAGTGTCGCGACAATCTCAGCTTTATCGATGTACATCGTGTGTCCCCTGAATTCTTCTGGTTGATGGCGCATGAAGGAACTCGATGTCCACGGCGCGTCCGGTGGTTGCCCGGGGCCGGTGTCAGTGCCGCTGTCGGGCCCGGCGGTTCACTCTGCTGACTCGGGCGGCGCCCACCGCCATGGCCAGGATGATCACTCCGACGGCCGCGATCAGCAGTGCCGCGGCCAGCGGCAGGGCGCCGTGCATCCACAGGAAGGTCACCTCGACGTCGCGGGTGTTCTGTAGCACGAAGACGCTGAGCACCACGAGGGTGAACGCGGCGATGCCGACCCTGACCCAGGCGGCACCGGCCCGGGGCCGGGGCGCGTTCTGGGGCGGCGTCGAGGGCCGGACCGGGGCGAGCGGTGCCGGGCTGGCCGGCTCTGCCGGTGTGTTTCGGGTCTGCGGAACTGCCATGACGCCCTCGTCTGGGCTGGGTCCGGCGTGGCGGGCACCTCAAGAGTGGGATGTCGTCATTTCCGGGATGCCCCAATCGTACGCTTGTTCGCCGTGCCCCGCTGAACCAGTGCCTCGGCAGCCGATGATCACACGGTCCGACGCGGCGCTCAACGCGTCCTCCGATGCTCGCTCCGATGGCGCAGGTACCCGAGGCGAGTGAGGCTGATCTAGCGAATGCCGGCTCAGGGTTGCGGGCCTCTGGTCAGGTTCGTGTCCGGAACGGGGCAAGGGTGGCACGGATCTGGTCGCCCGCGCCCCAGTCGTCGTCGAACTGGGCCAGCACGGTGAGGTGTTGTCGCAGCTGGAGAAGCGGCATGCGGGTCGGCCAGTCGTCATCGAGGGAGGTCAGGTCCGCGTAGACCGCGAAGAACCGTTGCGCTTCGGGCGGGGGCGAGGTGGACCACACGTGGGCGAGGTCGACCTCGGCCCACATGTAGGACACCGCCGGGTCGATCAGCGCGGGCTGCCCGTCCGGGGTGGCCAGGATGTTCTGTGCCCACAGGTCGCCGTGGGTCAGGCAGGCCGGCCGGTCCGGCAGCAGGTCGGGCAGCCGGTGACACAGCCGCTCCAGCGCCGCCCGGTGCGCGGGGTCGAGTGCCGCCTCGACGCGGGGCTGTCCGAGCCACCGGAGCAGCCGGTGCTGTGCGAAGAACGCAAAGCCGTCGTCGTGCCAGGTATTGATCTGCCGGCGGCGGCCCAGCCAGTTGTCGCGGTGCCACCCGAAGCGGGGGTGGGTTGTGCTCATGTGCATGCGGGCGAGCGCGTGCGCGAACTGCTCCCAGAAGGTCTCGCTGCGCGGCCTCGGTCGCAGCACCGACAACACCAGCAGTTCCCGGTCGGCCAGGATCACCTCGGGTGTCGCCACCCCACCAAGCTCGCGCAGGGTGGCCAGTCCTTCGGCCTCCGCGACGAAAACGTCGTCGGCCGGCGCGTCGGCGAAGGCCTTGACGAACACCGGCGGCGCGTTCCGGCGGGTGGCTATGCCGGCGAGCGCCGCGAGCCCACCCGTCGCCGGCTCCACTGTGACCACATCGCGCATCCCGGCCCGGTGCAAGCACTCCAGCAGGAACGGTGCCGAGCGCACCACGACACGCTCCTCCTTGTCCGGGTGCTTGTCCGCAAGATTTTAGGTGGCCAACGGTTGGCTGCCGCCCGAGGACCGTCCGGGTTCAAGGTCCGACGATCCGACATAGCCGCGATCCGGGTGCGCGCCTGGCACCGTACACCGGTTCGCGTTGCCTCTTGCGGTGCTGGACGTGCCCCCGGCACCACCTCCGGTGCTCAGCTTGTCGGCTGAGTCGGCTCGGCCGCCTCGTCAGCCGATCCGGCCTGCCCGCCGCAGAACACCTCCTTGACGAGCCTCTGCTTCACCTGCTCGAACGCCTCGGCCATGGCGGCGAAGTCGAGTTCGGCGTCGCCGGAGGTCAGCGAGCCGGTCAGGGTGGTACTGCCATCGGGCGTGCTGTACATCAGCGCCGCCCAGCCCCAGAGGCCGCCGTTGTGGTGCAGGACGGTTCCGCCGCAGTCCGTCTCCTCCACGAACAACCCCAGGCCGTAGCGGTAGTCGCCACTCTTGGGGTGCGGCGTACGCATCTCGGCCAGCAGCGGGGCCGGCAGGAGCTTGCCGCCCTGCAGCGCGGAGATGAACGTGTGGAGATCCTCGGTGGTCGAGATCATGTCGCCGGCGGCGGAGATCCAGGAGGGGTTGAAGCGGGTCGTGTCGACCGTCTTCCACTGACCGGCATCCTGGTACTGGTAGTAGCCGTGGGCGTGCGGCTCGGGGACCTCCGGCGAGGCGCCCGGCACCACGGTGCCCGACAGGCCGAGCGGCCGCAGGATCAGCCGCTGCATCTCCTCGGCGTAGGAGTGGCCGGTGACCTTCTCGATCAGCAGCTTGGCCAGTACGTAGTTGGTGTTGGAGTAGTTCCAGTCCGTGCCCGGCTCAAACCGCGCCGGCTTGGACAACGCCAGCCGGACAAGTTCCTCGTCCTGGTAGGTGTGGAACCGGTTGTCCACCCACTCCTTGCCGATCGCGGGGATCCCCGGCGCGAACGTCCCGTCGTCATAGACCTCGCCGGTGAAGTTGAACACCCCGCTGGTGTGCTGCAGCAGCATCCGCGCCGTGATCCGCCGGTCCAGCCCGAACTCGGGCAGGTGGTCGTGCACCGGGGCGTCCAGCCCGATCCTGCCCTCGGCCACCAGTTGCAACACCACGGTCGCGGTGAAGGTCTTGGTGGTGCTGCCGATCCGGAACCGCCCGTCGGTCGGCGGCTCGGCGGCGTCGCCCAGCTCGCGCACCCCGGCGCTGCCGACCCACTCGCCCCGGTCATCGTGCACGCGCAGCTGCACCCCGGCGAAACCGCCATCGACGATCTCCTCGATGGCCTTGCGCAGCTCCGGGCGATCCTGCCCGGCAGCGGTGTTCTTGATGGTGTGGCGGGACTCAGACACGGTCATTCCTTACCTCGGGACAGTAGGGCCACCGGCCCCTTCGAGGCAGCCATGAAGTGAGCGTGCACCCTGCCCCAAGGTCAAGGTCAACCCCTGTCGCGATCATGGGCTGACCGGCACCGCAAGCGTCCCCGGCCCCGGGGGCAGCCTCGGCGACAAGGGTGATGAGCTGGCACAGCTGCGCGCTACCCTCGCCGCTGTGATCGCCCGCAACCCGTACCTCAGAATGAGCGCGAAGGTCGCCAGCGACCACGGCTCGATCCCACACGAGGACTTCCGTGCCGTCGTCGACGCGGTTCGCGAGACCGCGACCGCCCACGATCCGGAGGTGGGTTGAGCCGATGGCGGACGGGCTCACGATCGGTCAGGCGGCGGCGTTCGTCGGCGTCACGATCAAGACCGTGCGGCACTATCACCGTCTCGGCCTGCTCCAGGAGCCGGAACGTGACGGTTCCGGCTACCGGCGTTACGGATCGGCCGACCTGCTCCGGCTGGTCCAGGTCCGGACCCTGGCCGGGGCCGGCGTGCCGCTGGCCGAGATCTGCGACCTGCTCGACGCCGATCCCGAGCGGTTCTCCGCCGCCCTGGACGACGTCGGTCATCGGCTCACCGAACGGATCGACGACCTGATCGCGCGCCGGGACACGCTGCACCGGCTCGCCCATGGCGACCGGGTCCTGCTGCCCGACCGGGCCTGCGCGGTCCTGGACCGACTCGCCGATCTCGATTTCAGTCCGGACTACGTGGCCATCCAACGGGAGGCTCTGGTGCTGGCCCGGGCGCTGGTTCCGGAGATCTTCGACAGCTTTCTGACCCGGCTCGAACATTCGCTCGACGATCCCGAGTTCGTCGAACTGATCAGGCGCGGTTGCGATGCGATGTCCTGGGATCCGGACGACCCGCGGATCGAGGAACTGGCGTCCGCACTGGCCGACAAGCTACTGGCCAACCGCGCGCTGCTGGTGATGCCGACCGGGTTTCAGGACCGGCCCGACGCCGCCTACCGGTACGGACTGGTCAACCACCACCGGGAAGACCAGTGGCAGTCCATCGGCCGGCTGAACGCGCTGGTCGAGGCGAACCTGCGGGCGGCCGGCATCGACGTCCCGCATCAGTGACGGCTGCCGGGCAGGCCCGGTGCCGAGGCGCCAGCGGACGGCGGGTGGCTGTTGCCATCGCCGACCAGGTGGACGGGCAGCAAGAAGCCGAGGACTGGACGGCCCTCGGCTGTGTTTACAAGACAATCCGTCTGGCTTGTTCTGCCCATAATCTCTTTGGTGCCCCCGGCAGGATTCGAACCTGCGCCACCGCCTCCGGAGGGCGGTGCTCTATCCCCTGAGCTACGGGGGCTCAGCGACTCAGGAAGGATAGCAGCCGACCCCACGGCGGGCCGAATCGGTATCCGCCGGGTCGAGCCGGGGCACCCGGGGCCGGCGCACCGGCCTTCCGGTCACGCCGAGCGGCCGCAGCTGGGCAACGGGTGCGGCACGATGCGCGGCGGCAGGCGGCGCGGCCACTCGGCGCGGGACCAGGAGCCGTCCACCACCACGTGTACGGCCCTGCCGTCCGTGCCGCTGAGGCGGAGCAGGAAGTCCCGGGGGAGTGGCGGGTCCACGGTCGGGGTGGCGATCATGAACCGCACCCGGCCGCGTACGGACATCGCGGACAGCACGTCGGCGGCCGGCACCACCCCGTGCAGCCGGGTACGGCCGATCCAGTGCAGCTCGGCTCCGTGCTCGTGGGCGGAGCGGACGATCGCCGGGTAGGCGCGTTCCATCCAGACGGCGACCCGGTCGACGCAGAGGCCGCAGGCCCGGTCGGTCGGCTCACGGGGGCCGAGGCCCCAGGCGCGCAGGTATCCGGCGACCTCGGCCGGGTCGGGGCGCAGGTCGTACCGGCGGTGGATCAGCGCGGCCACGGCCTGCCGGGTCCAGAGTTCGTCGTCCAGTCCGTGCTGGTCCGGGTAGCGCCCGCGCAGCGCCTCGATGAGGTCGAGTTCCTGCTCGCGGGTGAGCGTGCCCGCCTCGCCCGGCCGCTGCCCGCGACGGGCGGCGGCGACCGCGCCGTCGCCACCGATGGTGTGCCGACGGCACCAACTGGTCACCGACCGGCGTGCGTCCTTGAGAGCAACCCCCATGTTCAGGACAACGACGGCGGATCAGGACTGGTCACGTTATGTCCGGAGAAACCTCTCCAACCGGGCAACCCTCCTAAGGCACCCGTATCGGATGTAATGCCGAGGCGCGGTGTGACCGACAAAGAAGCGCCGGCGGGAGATTCCCGCCGGCGCCCGTGAGCCGGATGACGAGGTGCTGTCGGCCCGCTACCTGGGAGCGGCGCCGAGCTTCGCGAGCAGCGAGTCGATCAACGCGATCTCCTTCTGCTGTCCGCTCTTCATGGACTCGGCCAGCGCCGTGACCTGCTCGTCGTCGGAGAGATCCAGGATGGCTTCCGCCATGTGGATGCCGCCGATGTGGTGGTTGCGCATGAGCCGCAGGAAGAGGACGTCGAAGTCGCGGCCGGTGGCGGCGCGCAGCTGGGCGCGCTCGGCGTCGGTGGCCATCCCCGGCATGAGGCCGCTCCGCACCATCTCGGTGCCCTGCGGCATCCACGCCATCCGCGGCTGGCTGCCGGTCGGGTTCAGGTTCCAGGTACGCAGCCAGGTCCGCATCATGCCGATCTGGGCCTGCTGGGTGAGCGCGATGTCGGCGGCCACGATCCGTACGTCGGGGTCCGTCGCCTTCTCGTGCGCCAGGATCGCCATCTCGACGGCCTGGGCGTGGTGCGTCGACATGTCCCGGGCGAATCCGGCCTCGGGCGAGGTGTCGCCGGGCCGGAGCAGGCCCGGGGTGAGCAGCCCGCCCGCGTACCCGAGGAGCAGCCCGACCACGATCGCGAGCGCCAGCCAGACCACGCCGTAGCCGCGCCGGCCAGTGCTGGCCGGCGCGGCGGAGGGCTGGGCGGAGGCGCCGGCGGTGGCCGGCGCGCCCGATCCGGTGGAGAGACTCATCAGCCGCCCTGCGGGGGCAGTTCCCCGCCCTGCGGGGGCATCTGCCCCTCGTTCTGCGGGACGTTGTCGCGCGGGGCGGTGCCGGTGGCCGTGATGCCGCCGGAGCAGGGAGCGCCGGGCTCCATCGAGGCGTTCTCGCGCAGCGCCGAGATGAAGTCGTCGATCCGGCCGTCGTCGGCGTTGTCGAGCTTGAGCTGGTAGCCCCAGGCCTGGAGCGAGATCGGCGCGCCGAGGTCCTGCACCGGGCTCATCAGCATGTACTCGTTGCCCCGGATCTTGCCGGCCAGCTTCTCCACCTGCTCGGCGGGGAGGTCGGACTTGTAGGTGACCCAGATCGCCCCGTGCTCCAGGCTGTGCACCGCGTGCTCGTTGGCGATCGGCGCGTCGTAGACGTCACCCATGCAGTTCTGCCAGGCGGCGTTGTGGCTGCTGCCGACCGGCGGGTTGACCTTGTAGGTCAGCGGGCCGGGCTCGTGCGACTGCTTGCCCGGCAGCGGCGCCACCACGGACGGGTCGCTCTCGCGGAAGTTGACCACCCCGTCGATCGCGGCGGCCTTGTCCTCCCAGCTCTTGCCGTTCTGGATCACCGCGTACGCGCCGTAGCCGATGATCGCGGCGGCGACCACGCCGACCGCGACGAAGAGCCCGATCGAGCCCCAGGACCGGCCCTGGCTGACCCTGACCGGTGAGACCGGCCGGCGCCCCTGCTTCTTGCCGCCGCCACCGGGCCGTGGTGTCACCGGCCTGGCTCCGCTCGCCGACTTGCCGCCCGCGGCGGGGCTGCCGCCGGCCGGCGCTTTCTTGCCGGTGCTGACCACGGACGGGCGGCGCTGTTCGCCACCCGAGGTACTGATGCTCATGGTCCCTCGTCAGGTCGGTTGGTCAGGAGGGGCGGGCCGGGCAATTCGCGCAGGGTCGCCGCCGAGTGCCCGAGTCTACCCCCGGTAACATGTTTAAGTGACTCCCGCCAACCTTGCCGAGGCCGTTCTCGCCGCCGCCCGCGCCGTCTTCGACCGGCGCGGGCTCGATCACTCCGTACTGCCGGAGTCGGTGGCCCTGGAGCGACCCCGCAACCCGGAGCACGGCGACTACGCGTCCACGATCGCGATGCAGCTGAGCAAACGGGTCGGCCTCCCGCCCCGTGAGCTGGCCGCCGCCGTGGCCGAGGAGCTGGCCCGGACGCCGGGCGTCAAATCGGTCGAGATCGCCGGGCCGGGCTTCCTCAACCTCCGGCTCGACCCGGCCGCCGCCGGGCAGCTCGCCCGCGAGGTGGTCGAGGCCGGCCGGGGGTACGGGCGCGGTGACCGGCTCACCGGGCAGCGGATCAACCTGGAGTTCGTCTCGGCCAACCCGACCGGCCCGATCCACCTCGGGCACACCCGGTGGGCGGCCGTCGGCGACTCGCTGCGCCGGATCCTGACCACCGCCGGCGCCGAGGTGACCAGCGAGTACTACGTCAACGACGCCGGCGCCCAGATGGAGCGGTTCGGCCGGTCGCTGCACGCGGCGGCCCGTGCCGAGCCGGTGCCCGAGGGCGGCTACGTCGGCCAGTACGTGGCGGAGATCGCCGCCCGGATCGTCGCCGAGCACCCGGAGCTGGTCGACCGGCCGTCCGAGGAGGCGGTCGCCGTCTTCCGGGACCGCGGCTACCAGCTGATGCTGGAGGAGATGCGGGCCAGCCTGGAGCGGTTCGGCGTGCACTTCGACGTCTGGTTTTCGGAGCGGACCCTGCACGGCGGCGGTGCGGTCGAGCACGCGCTGGACCGGCTGCGCGAGCAGGGTCACGTCTACGAGTCCGACGGCGCGATCTGGCTGCGCACCACGGACTTCGACGACGACAAGGACCGGGTGCTGATCCGGAGCAACGGCGAGCTGACCTACTTCGCCGCCGACTCGGCGTACTACATCAACAAGCGGGAGCGCGGCTTCGACAAGTGCGTCTACCTGCTCGGCGCCGATCACCACGGTTACGTCAACCGGCTGCGGGCCATCGCCGCCTGCGCCGGTGACGATCCGGACTTCAACATCGAGATCCTGATCGGCCAGTTCGTCAACCTGGTCCGCAACGGCGCACCGGCCCGGCTCTCCAAGCGGGCCGGCAACATCATCACGCTCGACGAGATCGTCGATGCCGTGGGCGTGGACGCGGCCCGCTACTCGTTGGCGCGCTCCTCGACCGACTCGCCGTTGACCCTCGACATCGAGGAGATCACCCGCAACTCCAACGACAACCCGGTGCACTACGTGCGGTACGCGCACGCCCGGATCGCCTCCCTGCTGCGCAACGCGGCCGACCTGGGGGTGACCCGGGGCGACGACTTCGAGCCGGGGCTGCTCAGCCACGCCAAGGAAAACGAGCTGCTCAAGACGCTCGGCGAGTTCCCGGCCGTGGTGGCGACGGCGGCGGAGCTGCGTGAGCCGCACCGGATCGCCCGCTACCTGGAGGAGCTGGCCGGGACCTACCACCGGTTCTACGACGCCTGCCGGGTGCTGCCGGTCGGCGACGAGCCGGCCACCGAGCTGACCCGGGCCCGGCTCTGGCTGGTCGAGGCGTCCCGGATCGTCCTGGCCAACGGGTTGGACCTGCTGGGCGTCTCCGCCCCCGAGAGGATGTGACCCCGGTGAGCGCGAGGAGTGAGCCGGGTTTGCGAGCCCCGCAGTCGCGAACGGACGGGGGCACCGTGAGCGCGAGGAGTGAGCCGGGTTTGCGAGCCCCGCAGTCGCGAACGAAAGGCAATTCTGATGCGCGCGCATGAGGCCGGGGCGCTGCACGGCGACCTCGGATCCCGGGGGCCGGAGTGGCTGCGTACCCCCGACGACGTCAACGCCCTCGTGCCGCGACTGTGGCCGCGCACCGTGACGCGCGGCGCCGACGGCGCGCTGGTGGTCGCGGGCCTGGACGTCCGCGAGCTGGCCGAGCGGTTCGGCACCCCGGCGTACGTGCTGGACTGCGACGACCTGCGGTCCCGCTGCCGGGAGTTCCGGGCGGCGTTCCCGGGCGAGGACATCTACTACGCGGGCAAGGCGTTCATCTGCCGGGCGGTGGTCCAGATCATCGCCGAGGAGGGCCTGCACCTGGACATCTGTTCCGGTGGGGAGCTGGCGGTCGCGCTGGCGGCCGGCATGCCGCCGGAGCGGATCGGCTTCCACGGCAACAACAAGTCCCCGGCCGAGCTGGCCCGCGCCGTCGACGCCGGGGTGGGCCGGATCATCGTCGACTCGTTCCAGGAGATCGACCGGCTGACCGCGCTGGCCCGCGAGCGGGGCGTACGGCCCCGGGTGCTGGTCCGGGTGACCGTCGGCGTCGAGGCGCACACCCACGAGTTCATCGCCACCGCGCACGAGGACCAGAAGTTCGGCTTCTCGCTGGCCGGTGGCGCGGCGGCCGAGGCCGCGTTCAGGATCCTCGACGAGGACGTGCTGGAGCTGCGCGGCCTGCACTCGCACATCGGCTCGCAGATCTTCGACACGAGCGCGTTCGAGGTCTCCGCCCGCCGGGTGCTGGCGTTGCAGGCGCAGATCCGCGACGCGCGCGGGGTGGAGCTGCCGGAACTGGACCTGGGCGGTGGCTTCGGCATCGCGTACACCACACAGGACGATCCGGCGACACCGCACGACCTGGCCAAGCGGCTCAACAAGATCGTCGACGGGGAGTGTGCCGGGCTGAACCTGGGCGTACCGAGGCTGTCGATCGAGCCGGGTCGGGCGATCATCGGGCCGGCCGTCTTCACCCTCTACGAGGTCGGCACGGTCAAGGACGTGGACGGCATCCGGACGTACGTCAGCGTCGACGGGGGGATGAGCGACAACATCCGTACCGCGCTGTACGGTGCCTCGTACTCGGCGACGCTCGCCTCGCGGGCGTCGGACCGGCCGGCGATTCTCGCCCGGGTGGTGGGAAAGCATTGCGAGGCCGGGGATGTGGTGGTGAAGGATGAATTCCTGCCCGCCGACGTGCAGCCCGGAGATCTTCTCGCCGTGCCCGGTACGGGCGCCTACTGCCGGAGCATGGCCAGCAACTACAACCATGTCCCGCGGCCCCCGGTCGTGGCGGTCGACGACGGCCGGGCGCGGGTGATCGTCCGGCGGGAGACCGAAGACGATCTGCTGGCATTGGATGTGGGATGACGAGACCGGTTCGGCTGGCCCTGCTGGGCTGCGGCACCGTCGGCACCGAGGTGGTACGCCTGCTGCACGAGCAGGCCGACGACCTGACCGCGCGGGTCGGCGCCCCGCTGGAGATCGCCGGCATCGCGGTACGTCGGCTGGGCCGTGACCGTGGCCCGTTGCCGGTCGACCCCGAGCTCTTCACCACCGACGCGCTCGGCCTGGTCAAGCGGGACGACGTGGACGTGGTGGTCGAGGTCATCGGCGGGATCGAGCCGGTACGCACCTGGCTGGTCGAGGCGCTGCGGGCCGGCAAGAGCGTGGTGACCGCCAACAAGGCGCTGCTCGCCGAGGACGGCGGGACCCTGCACGACGCGGCCGCCGAGGCGGGCGTCGACCTCTACTACGAGGCCTCGGTCGCCGGCGCGATCCCGCTGCTGCGACCACTGCGCGAGTCGCTGCACGGCGACACGATCACCCAGGTGACCGGCATCGTCAACGGCACCACCAACTTCATCCTCTCCGCCATGGACTCCTCCGGCGCCGGCTTCGCGGAGGCGCTGGAGGAGGCGACCGAGCTGGGCTACGCGGAGGCCGACCCGACCGCCGACGTGGAGGGCTTCGACGCCGCCGCCAAGGCGGCCATCCTGGCGTCGCTGGCCTTCCACACCCGGGTGACCGCAGCGGACGTGCACCGGCAGGGGATCACCGAGGTCACCGCCGCGGACGTGGCCAGCGCCCAGGCGATGGGCTGCACGATCAAGCTGCTCTGCATCGCCTCCCGGGGGGTCGACTCGACCGGCGCGGAGTCGGTCAGCGTCCGGGTGCACCCGGCGATGATCCCGCGCAGCCATCCGCTGGCCAGTGTCGGCGACGCGTTCAACGCGGTCTTCGTCGAGGCGACCGCCGCCGGCGAGCTGATGTTCTACGGCCGTGGCGCGGGTGGCGCGCCGACCGCCAGCGCGGTGCTCGGCGACGTGGTGGCGGTGGCCCGCAACCGGCTGGCCGGGGTGCGCGCGGCGAGCGAGTCGGCGTACGCGGCGCTGCCGATCCGGCCGATGGGGGAGGCGGTCACCCGCTACCACATCAGCCTCGACGTGGCCGACCGGGCCGGCGTACTCGCCCTGGTGGCGGGGGTGTTCGCCAAGCACGACGTCTCGATCGCGACCGTCCGGCAGGCCTCCGCGCCGACCGGCCCGGCCTCGACGCCGACGGATGGTCCACCCGGGTCGCTCACCGGCGGCGGCGACGACGCCGTCCTGGTGATCGTCACGCACGCCGCACCGGACGCCGCGCTCGCCGCGACCGTCGACGAACTGCGCGACCTCGACGTGATCCGCTCGATCGCCAGCGTGCTCCGCGTCGAGGCCTCCGGCCGCTGACCCGCCGGCCCCGGTGCCACCGCCCCCGGCGGCGTCGGCGGAGAACGCTCTCCGACGGGGACCCCTGCATGCGCGACGCGACGGGTGGCACCGGTCGTCCCGCCAGGTGGTTAGTGCCTGGTGCGGGTGGGGCCCATCGGCGACGGTGGGTCACCGTGGAGGTGACCGGCCCCGCTGCGGCGAGGGCCGGGACCGCGGCTACGAGGAGAGCGATATGTGGCGGGGTCTGATCGAGGCGTACCGGGACCGGCTGCCGATCAGTGCGGCGACGCCGGTCATCACGCTGCACGAGGGGAACACCCCGCTGCTGCCCGCCCCGGTGCTCTCCGCCCGGCTCGGCTGCGACGTCTACCTCAAGGTGGAGGGCGCCAACCCGACCGGCTCGTTCAAGGACCGCGGCATGACGGTCGCCGTCTCCAAGGCGGTCGAGGCCGGCAACAAGGCGATCATCTGCGCCTCCACCGGCAACACCAGCGCGTCGGCCGCCGCGTACGCGGCGCGGGCCGGGCTCACCTGCGCCGTACTGGTGCCGCAGGGCAAGATCGCGCTGGGCAAGATGGCCCAGGCGCTCGTGCACGGCGCCCGGCTGCTCCAGATCAACGGCAACTTCGACGACTGCCTCGGGCTGGCCGCCAAGCTCGCCCTGGACTACCCGGTGGCGCTGGTCAACTCCGTGAACGCCGACCGGCTGCACGGGCAGAAGACGGCCGCGTTCGAGATCGTCGAGGCGCTCGGCGACGCCCCGGACATCCACTGCCTGCCGGTCGGCAACGCCGGCAACATCTCCGCCTACTGGATGGGCTACCGGGAGGAGACCGAGGCCGGCAACGCCACCCGCCGCCCCCGGATGTACGGCTTCCAGGCCGCCGGCGCCGCCCCGATCGTCACCGGCCAGGCGGTCCGGGAGCCCTCCACCATCGCCACCGCCATCCGGATCGGCAACCCGGCCAGCTGGACGAAGGCGATCGACGCCCGGGACGCCTCCGGCGGGCTCATCGCGGCGGTCACCGACCGGGAGATCCTCGCCGCCTACCGGCTGCTCGCCCGCGAGGTCGGCGTCTTCGTCGAGCTGGGCAGCGCGGCCAGCGTCGCCGGGCTGCTGCAACAGGCCGCCGCCGGCAAGGTGCCCAGCGGCTCCACCATCGTCTGCACGGTCACCGGTCACGGGCTCAAGGACCCGGAGTGGGCCATCTCCACCGCACCCAGCCCGATCACCATCCAGAACGACGTACTGGCCGCGGCCCGCTCTCTCGACCTCGTCTGAGCCGCCCCCGGACGCTGGCCCGGGCAGGCGGTCGGCTGAGAGCGGGCTGAGCCGGAGTTGGCGTACCGGCCCGGCGGCGCGGCATGCTGCGCCTCGCGCCCCGGCTCGGCGGTGGCGCCCGGCGTCAGGCAGACTCTCTCCTGCCGCCCCGCCCCCCGCCGAATCGCGCGGTCGGCAACCTGCGCAGATCCGATATTCAGGAGTGAGCCCGCACATGTCGCTGCTCGCCAGACTCAGTCTCGCCAACCGGGGCCTCGTCGCCCTCGTCGCGATAGTGATCGCCGGGTTCGGCGCCTTCGCCGTACCGTCGCTGAAGCAGCAGCTCCTGCCGTCGCTGGAGTTCCCGGCGGCCTTCGTGATGGCGCAGTACCCGGGCGCGTCGCCGGAGATCGTCGAAGCGCAGGTCACCGAGCCGATCGAGAACAGCATCCAGGGCGTCGTCGGGCTGACCAAGGTCACCTCGACCTCCCGGGAGGGCGCCAGCACCCTCCAGGTGGAGTTCGAGTTCGGCACCGACCTGGACGACGCGGTCAACAAGATGCAGACCGCGCTGAACCGGGTCGAGGCGCAACTGCCGGAGGGCGTCGAGCCGACGGTCTTCGCCGGTGGCACCGACGACCTGCCGGCGGTGGTGCTCGCCGCGGCCGGCAACGGGGACGAACGGGCGCTCGCGGCCACCCTCGCCGACACGGTCGTGCCGGAGCTGGAGGGCATCGAGGGGGTCCGTACGGTCGAGGTGACCGGCGCCCGCGACGAGCAGGTGGTGATCACCCCGAACCCGGCCCGGCTCGCCTCGGCCGGGGTCGCGCCGACCGCGATCGCGGCCGCGCTGCGGGCCAACGGCGTGGCGGTCCCGGCGGGCGCGCTGACCGAGAACAACCAGACCCGTACGGTCCAGGTCGGCACCCGGTTCGCCACGGTGCAGGAGCTGGCCGGGATCTTCCTGCCGCCGGCGCGGGCCGGCGCCGCCCCGGTGCGGCTCGGGGACATCGCCACCGTCGAGCGGCAGCTCGCCGCGCCGACCTCGCTCACCCGCACCAACGGCGTGGACAGCCTCGGCATCTCGGTCACCGCCTCGCCGGACGGCAACGCGGTACGCATCTCGCACGAGATCCGCGACCGGCTGGCCGAGTTGTCGGCCGCCTCCGGTGCCGGCCTCTCCGTGGTGTTCGACCAGGCGCCGTTCGTGGAGAAGTCGATCGAGAGCCTGACCACCGAGGGACTGCTCGGCCTGGTGATGGCGGTACTGGTGATCCTGGTCTTCCTGCTCTCGGTGCGGTCGACCCTGGTCACGGCGGTCTCCATCCCGCTCTCCGTGCTGGTGGCCCTGATCGCGCTCTGGATCGGCGACTACTCACTGAACCTGCTCACCCTCGGCGCGCTGACCATCGCGGTGGGCCGGGTGGTCGACGACTCGATCGTCGTACTGGAGAACATCAAACGCCACCTCGGGTACGGCGAGGACAAGCACCGCGCCATCGTCGGCGGAGTACGCGAGGTGGCCGGCGCGGTGACCGCGTCCACCCTCACCACCGTCGCGGTCTTCGCCCCGATCGCGCTGGTCGGCGGCTTCGTCGGGGAGCTCTTCGCCCCGTTCGCGATCACCGTGACGGTGGCGCTGCTCGCCTCGCTGCTGGTCTCGCTGACCATCATCCCGGTGCTGGCGTACTGGTTCCTCCGGCCGGCGAACGGCGGTGCGAGCGAGGAGGCGGTCCGCCGGGAGGCGGAGGAGAAGGAACTGCACAGCCCGCTCCAGCGCGGCTATCTGCCGGTGATCGGGTTCGCCACCCGCCGCCGCTGGCTCACCGTGGGGCTCGGCCTGGTCGTGCTCCTCGGCACGTTCGGGCTCTCCACCCGGCTGGAGACGAACTTCCTGGACGACTCCGGGCAGGACACCCTCAACATCAGCCAGGAGCTGCCGGTGGGCAGCAGCCTGGCGGCCACCGACGCGGCGGCCCGGCAGGTCGAGGCGGTGCTGGAGCGGACCGGGGGCGTCGACCGGTACCAGGTGACGGTCGGCGGCGGAGGCGGCCTCTTCGGGGGCGGCGGAGCCGGCGCCAACAACGCCAGCTTCTCGGTCGCCCTGGACCCCGACGCGGACGCCGAGCGGATCCAGCGGAACCTGCGTGCCGAGTTCGACCGGTTGACCGGCGCGGGCGAGATCGCGTTCGGCGGCGCCGGCGGGGGCCCGGGCGCCGGTGCGGCCAACCAGCTCCAGGTGATCGTGCAGGCGCCGGACTCCGAGGTGCTGGCCCGGGCGACCGAGGCGGCCCGCGCCGCGATGGCGGAGATCTCCGGTGTCGAGGACGTGAGCAGCAGCCTGGCGGAGAGCGCGCCCCGGATCGACGTCACGGTGGACCGGGCCGCCGCTGCCCGGCTCGGGCTCACCGAGGCGGCCGTCGGCCAGCTCGTCGGCCAGCAGTTCCGGGGCAGCCCGCTCGGGCAGGTGGCGCTGGACGGCGCGCCGCAGGACGTGGTGCTGCGTACCGGGGCGCCGCCGGCCGGGGTCGCGGCGCTGCGCGCGCTGCGGGTCGGTCCGGGTGGTACGGCGAAGCTCGACGACATCGCCAACATCGTCGAGGTGCAGGGCCCGCTGGCGGTCACCCGGATCGACGGCGAGCGCAGCGTGACGGTCAGCGGTACGGCGACCGGGTCGAACCTGGGCGCGATCACCGAGGACCTGCAACGGCGGCTCGACGCCATCGACGTGCCGGGGGCGACGTTCACCGTCGGCGGGGTCAGCGCCGACCAGGCGGAGGCCTTCGGCGACCTGGGTCTGGCCGTGCTCGCCGCGATCGCGATCGTCTTCGTGATCATGGTTGCCACGTTCCGCAGCCTGGTGCAGCCGCTGATCCTGCTCGTCTCGGTGCCGTTCGCGGCCACCGGTGCGATCGGCCTGCTGCTGGCCACCGGCACGCCGCTCGGCGTACCGGCGTTGATCGGCGTACTGATGCTGGTCGGCATCGTGGTGACCAACGCGATCGTGCTGATGGACCTGATCAACCAGTACCGGGCCCAGGGGATGGGGGTGACCGAGGCGGTGGTCGAGGGCGGCCGGCGCCGACTGCGGCCGATCCTGATGACCGCGATCGCGACGATCTTCGCGCTGCTGCCGATGGCGTTCGGGCTGACCGGCGAGGGCGGGTTCATCTCGCAGCCGCTGGCGGTGGTGGTGATCGGCGGGCTGATCAGTTCCACCCTGCTCACCCTGGTGCTGGTGCCGACCCTCTACACGATGGTGGAGAACGCCAGGGAGCGGTTCGGCCGCCGTCGTGCCGGTGATCCGGACGGCGCCGCGGCGGATGGGCGCAACGGCGGATCCCCGCGGGCCGGTGGGTCGGGTCTCAGTGCCGCCGAGGCGGGGCGGCACCGGGCGGCCGGGACGGTGCCGGGGCGGGGCGCGCCGTCCGGGGCATTGATCGACGGCACCGACCAGTTCGAGGTGCTGCGGTTGCCGAAGAGCCGCCGGTCGCCCCTGCCGCCGCCGCAGGAGTAGCGCGTCGCGGCCGGGAGACGGCACGCCGGGGGGCGTAGTAACGTCCTGGTACGTGTCGTCTCCCCGTTCGGTCCTTACCGGTAACCGCGACTTCCGCAACCTCTTCGCGGCCGAGCTGGTGGTCTTCGGGGCCGACTGGTTCGTCATGGTGCCGCTGCTGGTGCTGCTGCCCGAGCTGACCGGCAGCGGCGTGTGGGGCGCGCTGGTGCTCGCCGTCGACACCGGCATCCTCGCCCTGCTGCTGCCGTACGCCGGGACGGTCGCGGACCGGTTGGACCGCAAGAAGATCATGATCGTGTCGAACCTGACCGCGCTGGTCGCGGTCCTGCTGCTGCTCGCGGTCCGCAGCGCGGACACGGCCTGGCTCGGGTTGCTGGCGATCGGGGCGATGGCGGTCGCCAAGGCCTTCTACTCCCCGGCGGCCCAGGCGGCGCTGCCCAACGTGGTCGACCCGGCCGACCTGGCCGCCGCGAACGCGGTCGCCGGCTCGGCGTGGGGCACGATGAGCGTGGTCGGCGCCTCGCTCGGCGGGGTGCTCACCGCCGTCGCCGGACCGTACGTCTGTTTCTGGGTGGCGGCGGCGGGCCTGGCGCTGGCGGCCGGCCTCGCCCGGCTGATCCGCCGGCCGTTGCAGGTGCCGCGCGAGGCGGACCAGCCGGTGCAGCATCCGTGGACGGCGATCCGCGAGGCGCTGCACTACATCGGGCGGCGTCCCCGGGTGCTCGCCCTGGTCACGGTGAAGAGCGCGGTCGGGCTCGGCAACGGCGTGCTGACCGTCTTCCCCCTGCTGGCCGGCCTGTACGGGGTCGGCGCGCTCGGCACCGGCCTGCTCTTCGCGGTACGCGGTGCCGGCGCGCTGGTCGGGCCGCTGCTGACCCGGAGGGTGCTCCACCACCGCTCCTGGCTGTTCACCGGGCTGGCGCTCTCCATGTCGGCCTACGGGCTGGCGTACGTCGGGGTGTCGGTGGCGCCGTGGTTCTGGCTGGTGCTGGTGCTGGTCTTCGTCGCGCACCTCGGCGGCGGGAGCAACTGGGTGCTCTCCAACTACGCCTTGCAGGGCGAGGTGCCGGACCGGCTGCGGGGCCGGGTCTTCGCCACCGACATGATGCTGGCGACGCTGGCCATCTCGGTCAGCCAGCTCGCGGTGGCCGGGGTGGTGGACCTCGTCGACGAGCGGGTCGTGCTGGTCGGCTGCGGCCTGACCACGGTGGTCTACGCGGTCGGCTGGTGGGCCGCGACCCGTCGCCTCGACCGCTCCGACCGGGAACCGGCCCCGGCCACCGAGCCGGTCGGCTGATCCGCCCTCGAAACCCTCTTGCGGGTTCGCGGTCGATCGATATCCTAGTGATATCACTTTGCTAGTAGGGAGATGTCATGGAGCGCACCGCCTTCCGGATCCCCGGGATCATCCCGATCGTGGGCCTGCTGGCCCTGGCGGGCATCGGGTTCGCGGCCGTCCTGCCGGTCCTCGACGAGCCCGGCATCCACCCCCGGATCATCGTGGTCGCCATCGGCTACACCGTGCTCCTCGCGGTGCTGGCGACCGGGTTCGTCGTGCTGAACCCGAACGAGGCCCAGGTGGTGCAGTTCTTCGGCCGCTACGTCGGCACCATCCGCCAGCCCGGCCTGCACTGGACCTGGCCGCTCACGGACCGCTCGCACGTCACCCTCCGGGTGCGCAACTTCGAGACCGCCCGGCTCAAGGTCTCCGACGCGGACGGCAACCCGGTGGAGATCGCGGCGGTCGTCGTGTGGCGGGTGGTCGACTCCGCCAAGGCCGCCTTCGCCGTCGACGACCACGTCGAGTACGTCGCCGTGCAGTCCGAGGCCGCCGTCCGGCACCTGGCCACCAGCTACCCGTACGAGGCGCACGACTCGGGCCGCTCCAGCCTGCGCGACAGCACGGTGGTCAGCGAGGAGCTGACCCACGAGCTGCGGGAAAGGGTCGAACTGGCCGGCGTCGAGGTGCTCGAATCCCGCACCACCCACCTGGCGTACGCGCCGGAGATCGCACACGCGATGCTGGCCCGCCAGCAGGCGAGCGCGGTGGTGGCGGCCCGTTTCAAGATCGTCGAGGGCGCCGTGGGGATGGTCTCCAACGCGCTGGAGCGGCTGCGCGACGAACACGTGGTGGAGTTGGACGAGGAACGGAAGGCGCAGATGGTGGCGAACCTGCTCGTCGTACTCTGCGGCGACCGGGCCGCCCAGCCGGTGGTGAACACCGGAACCCTCTACGGCTGACCCACCCCCGCGCAGCTGCCCGCACAGCTAGAGGAACTGGCACCGATGGCCGAACGCAAGAAGCTCCTGTTGCGCCTCGATCCGCAGGTCTACGACGCAATCGCCCGATGGGCCGCCGACGACCTCCGCAGCGTCAACGCCCAGATCGAGTACGCGCTGCGGTTGTCCCTGCGTTCGACCGGGCGTACCCCGAAGTCGCCCCGGGGCGAACCGGCGGGCGGCCGTGCCCACCGCGACCCGTCCAGGGGTGACCCGGCGGACGGCCCGCCGCCGGACGGGACGGGCGCGGCGCCGGGCCCGGACGGCGACCCGGCGGGCTGATCCGCCGCCGGGGAGCCGCCCGGGGCGTCCCAGGCGGCGGACGTGGTCCCGACCGACCGGCCCGGGCCGCCTAGCATGAGCCGATGCGGCCGTCCTTCGTTTCCGAGCCGGTCCGGGTCCGGGTGCCGGCGACCAGCGCCAACCTCGGCCCGGGCTTCGACACCCTCGGTCTGGCGCTGGCGCTGTACGACCACGTCAGCGCCCGGATCACCCCGGACGGCTGCCGGGTGGAGGTCACCGGACAGGGCGCGGGGGAGCTGCCCACCGGGGACGACCACCTCGTCGTCCGCGCCATGCGGGCCGCCTTCGACGCGCTCGGCGGCCAGCCGTCCGGGCTGGCCGTCGAATGCGTCAACCGGATCCCCCAGGCGCGCGGTCTGGGTTCCTCGTCGGCGGCGATCGTGGCCGGGGTGCAGCTCGCCCGCGCGCTGGTCGACGACGGTGGGCAGCGGCTGGACGACGCCGCGGCGCTGCGGCTGGCGGCCGAGCTGGAGGGGCATCCGGACAATGTCGCGCCCTGCCTGCTCGGCGGGTTCACCATCGCCTGGTCGGAACCGGGCGCCCCGGCCCGCGCGGTCGCCCTGGCGGTCGCGCCCGAGGTCCGGCCGACGGTCTTCGTACCCGAGACCCGCGGGCTGACCTCGGTGGCCCGGGCCGCGCTGCCGCCCAGCGTGCCGCACCCGGACGCGGCGGCCAACGCCGGCCGGGCCGCCCTGCTGGTACACGCCCTGACGGCGGATCCGGCGCTCCTCTTCGCGGCGACCGAGGACCGGCTGCACCAGGACTACCGGGCCGAGGGCATGCCCGGCACGGCGGCCCTGCTGGCCGAGTTGCGTGCGGCGGGTGTGGCTGCCGTGGTCAGTGGGGCGGGACCGTCGGTCCTGGCCCTGACCAGCCCACCTGAGGAATTCGCGGCGGGAATGGGTTGGGCCGTGCAAAGGTTGGGCATAGACGTGGCCGGAGCCCAGGTTGATGGGGGTAGACTGGGACACGCCGAGCGGGACCCTGTTGCCGCAGGTCGGAAGAGTTGATTACGCTCTAGACTTAGCACAGCCGCGAAGCAATGCGACTCCTGCGGGTCGGTGCACCCCCGAAGCTCTCGGCGGTCAGCCCGTCTCACCCCTGCCTAGGCCACGCCGCACCGCAGTTTCCACAGGTCGCCGCAGGCGGCGAGACCTGCCCACCGACGCTGGTGGGTCGGGAAACCAACCGGCTGCTGTGTTACAGACTCCCGCGACGCGTCACGCGAGGCGGGTGCACCGAGGCCGCCCGGCCACCTAGCTCCTCAGGACACGGGCAGCCCCGGCCTTATCGAGGGAAGGAATCCATTGAGCGACACCACCGACGTGACGTCGGATGTTTCCAACGTCGCTGGCGAAGCCACCGCAGGTCCTACCCGCCGTCGGCGGACCGGCACCGGGCTGTCCGCGATGCTGCTGCCAGAGCTGCAGAGCCTGGCCGCGTCGCTCGGCATTTCCGGTACGGCCCGGATGCGCAAGGGCGAGCTGATCACCGCCATCTCGGAGCGGCAGGGTGGCTCCGCCACCGGTGGCGCGCCCCGTCCCCGGGCAGAGGTCTCGGCCGCGGCCGCCCCGGCCCGGGAAGAGGTCCGCGCCGAGGTCCGGGACAGTGGTGACCGGTCGGACACCGAGCGCCGCGGCGCCGAGCAGGCGCCGGTGACCGGCGGAGAGGGCCGGGAGGCCCGGGAGGGCCGGGACCGGACGTCCCGTCGATCCGGCCGGGGCGCCGCCAAGGCGGACGCCGAGGCGGTTTCGACCGAACGGTCCGATGATTCGGAGCGTGGTACCCGTACCGATCGCGGTGAGCGGGCGGATCGCGGTGAGCGGGCGGATCGGGGCGAGCGCGGGGATCGCGGCGAGCGTGGGGATCGCGGCGACCGGGCGGACCGCGGTGACGGCGCGGAGCGCGGTGACGGCGCGGAGCGCGCCGAGTCGCGCAACGGCCGTGAGCGCAACGAGCGGGGTGACCGCGGCGAGCGGGCCGACCGTTCCGAGCGGACCGACCGCAACGAGCGTGGTGACCGGGGCGAGCGGGCCGACCGCAACGACCGCGGGCCGCGTTCCGCCGACCGGGACAACGACGGCGACGACGACGGCGAGGGCGGTGGACGGCGCAGCCGTCGCAGCCGCTTCCGCGACCGGCGTCGGGGCCGGAGCGACCGGCCGGACAACGCCGAGAGCGGCGGTGGCGGCGGTGGCGGTCGGGAGCCGCAGGTCAACGAGGACGACGTGCTCGTCCCGGTGGCCGGCATCATCGACGTGCTGGACAACTACGCGTTCGTCCGCACCACCGGCTACCTCTCCGGGCCCAACGACGTCTACGTCTCGATGTCCCAGGTCAAGAAGTACGGCCTGCGCCGCGGCGACGCGGTGACCGGTGCCGTACGGGCGTCCCGCGACGGCGAGCAGCGGCGGGACAAGTACAACCCCCTCGTCCGGCTCGACACCATCAACGGGATGGACCCGGACGAGGCGAAGCGGCGGCCCGAGTTCTACAAGCTCACCCCGCTCTACCCGCAGGAGCGACTGCGGTTGGAGACCGAGCCGCACATCCTCACCACCCGGGTCATGGACCTGGTGACGCCGATCGGCAAGGGCCAGCGGGCGCTCATCATGTCGCCGCCGAAGGCGGGTAAGACCATGGTGTTGCAGGCGATCGCCAACGCGATCACGACCAACAACCCCGAGTGCCACCTGATGGTCGTCCTCGTCGACGAGCGGCCCGAAGAGGTCACCGACATGCAGCGCTCGGTCAAGGGCGAGGTCGTGGCGGCCACCTTCGACCGTCCGCCGCAGGACCACACCACGGTCGCGGAGCTGGCCATCGAGCGGGCCAAGCGCCTGGTCGAGCTCGGCCACGACGTGGTCGTACTGCTCGACTCGGTGACCCGGCTCGGCCGGTCGTACAACCTGGCCGCGCCGGCCAGCGGCCGGATCATGTCCGGCGGTATCGACTCCACCGCGCTCTACCCGCCGAAGCGCTTCCTGGGCGCGGCGCGGAACATCGAGAACGGTGGGTCGCTGACCATCCTCGCCACCGCGCTGGTGGAGACCGGGTCCGTGATGGACACGGTGATTTTCGAGGAGTTCAAGGGCACCGGTAACGCCGAGTTGAAGCTGGACCGGAAGATCGCCGACAAGCGGACCTTCCCGGCCATCGACATCCACCTCTCCAGCACGCGTAAGGAAGAGATCCTGCTCGCGCCGGAGGAGTTGGCGATCATCCACAAGCTGCGCAAGGTGCTGCACTCGTTGGATTCGCAGGCGGCGCTGGACCTGCTGCTGGACCGGCTCAAGCAGTCCCGGACCAACATCGAGTTCCTGATGCAGATCGCGAAGTCCACCCCGGGGGAGTGACCCGGGGTCAGTTCGAGGTGATGCCACGCGGGGCCCGGCCGATCTCGGCCGGGCCCCGCGTGCGTCCGGCGTCGCGCCGGCTGTGCCCGGTCCGGATCAGGTGGTGGCGGTGGCGGTCCGTTCCCCGTCCCCGGCGGGCCGGGCCGCGGGCCGGGCGTCGGGGTACGGATTCCCGGCCAGCTTGCCGCGCAGCTGGTCGGCATCCGGATGGCCGAGCTCGTCATAGACGGCTAGGGCCTGCCGCCACGCCGTCCGGGCGGCCGTCCGGTCGCCCGCCGCCAGGTGCGTGTCGCCGAGGTTCGCCAGGACCTCGGCCTCGTCGTAGCGGTCGCCGAGGGCCCGGTGCAGGTCCAGGGCCCGGTGGTAGCACTCGATCGCCCGCTGCTGCTGGCCGAGCAGGTGGTGGGCGTAGCCGAGACTGTCCCAGGTGAGCGCGGCGCCGTGCCGGTCGCCGTTGCCGGCGTGCAGGTCGAGGGCCTGGTGGCAACAGCTCACCGCCCGGTGCTGGTCGCCGAGGCGCGCGTGCAGCCAACCGATGTTGTTCAGCGTCTTCGCCTGCCCCACCGTGGAGCCGGCCGCCTGGTAGAGCAGCAGAGCCTGTTCGGCGTGCGCCAGCGCCGCCCGGCGCCGGCACTGCCGGGCGAGCACCCAGCTGATGCCGACGTGGGTCTGCGCCTGACCGATCTCGTCGCCCAGCTCCCGGTACAGGTCGAGGTTGTCCCGGTAGTGGCGGTGCGCCTCGTCGTACCGGCCCAGCCAGGTGTGCACGATGGCCAGACCCCGGTGTGCCTGGGCCTGGCCCAGCCGGTCGGCGCCGCGCCGCGCCGCCGCCAGCGCGACCCGCTGGACCCCGGCCAGGTCGTCCCAGTGCCCCTGCCGGTCGAGGTAGGTGGTGAGCAGTCCGGCCAGCCGCCAGGCGTGACCGTCGAAACCGGTGGCCGCGGCCTGGGCGACCGCGGCGAGCAGCACCCGGTGCTCCGCGGCGAACCAGGCCATCGCCCCGGCGTGGTCGGTGGGTGGCTGCACGGTCACCCGCGCGCGCGGCCCCGTCACCGGTACGGGTGGGGCCAGCCGGTGCGGATCGAGCAGTTCGTCGGCGGCCCGGGCGGACTGCACGTAGTGGTCCAGGAGCCGGTGGCGTGCCTCGGCGCGGTCCGCCTCGGTGTCCCGTCCCCGGCACAGGTCGGCGGCGTAGGCGCGCAACAGGTCGTGCAGGCTGTAGCGCCCGGGCGCGTGTTCGGTGAGCAGGTGGGCGCGGGTCAGCCCGGCCAGCAGCGGCCGGATCCGATCGGCTGGCAGGCCGGCCAGGCTGGCCGCCGCGACCGGGTCGACGTCCGGCCCCGGGTGCAGCCCGAGCAGCCGGAACAGCCGCGCCTGCCCGGGGTCCAGGGTCCGGTAGGACCACGAGAAGACGACGCGTACGTCGGTGCCGGGATCCCCGAGCTGGAACGCCGCCAGGTCACCGTGGGCGTCCCGGAGTTCGGCGGCGAGCGCGCCGAGGGGAAAGTCCGGACGGGTGGCGGCCCGCGCGCCCGCGATGGCGAGGGCCAGGGGCAGCCGCGCGCAGCGGCGGATCATCTCGGCCACCGCGTCCGGCTCGGCCGCCACCCGGGCGGCGCCGATCCGATGGTCCAACATCCGCCGGGCCTCGCCGGGGGTGAGCAGGTCCAGGGTGAGCGGTCGGGCGCCCTCGCTGACCACCAGCGGGGTGAGTTCGTTGCGGCTGGTCACCACGACCAGGCAACCGGGCGAGCCGGGCAGCAGTGCCCGGACCTGCTCGGCGTCGCGGGCGTTGTCCAGCAGCACCAGCATGCGCCGGCCGGCCAGGAGGCTGCGGTAGAGGGCGGCCTGCCGGGACAGTTCGGCGGGCACCCGGTGCGATGGGACGTGCAGGCTGTCCAGGAAGTCCCGCAGCGCCTCGCTCGGTGACAGCGCCCGCCCGTCGAGGTCGAAGCCGCGCAGGTCGACGTAGAGCTGTCCGTCCGGAAAGCGGTGCGCGACGCGGTGGGACCAGTGCACCGCGAGGGCGGTCTTGCCCACCCCGGCGGTGCCGCCGATCGCGGAGATCACCACCGCCCGGGTCGGGCCCGGTCCGGCCGGGTCCCCGAGGAGCGCGTCGAGTTGCCGGATCGGCCCCTCCCGGCCGGTGAAGCCGGTCACGCCGATCGGTAGCTGCGCGGGCGCCGCCACCGGCACCCGCAGAACCCCGGCACACCTGGTCGGGGCGGGAGAGGGAGGAACCATGAACGGCTCCGTACGAAACGGTTCAGTGTTCGTCGGTGGGTTCGTCGCCGTGGTCACGGCGGCGGCGCTCGGTCCGGTGGCGCCGGCCGCGGCCGATCCGGTCGGCCTGGAGAAGGTCGGCTTCACGACCGGTGCGACAAGTGCGGACAAGTCGGTGAGCGTGTCCTGCCCGGCCGGGAAGGTGGTGACCGGTGGAGGTGGCTACCTCACCGCCTCCCCGGCCGCCCTGGGGCAGGTCGCCCTCGACCGGCTCGAACCGCTGGCCGGCGGCAGCGGGTTCTTCGCCACCATGCGGGAGGCCGGTGACGACAACTTCCTGGGCACCTGGAAGCTCACCGGCCAGGCCGTCTGCGCGCCGGCGCCGGCGGGCTGGCAGATCGTCTCGGTCACCGGTGCGGCGGAGACGGAGTACGTCACGGCCAGCTGCGGCACGAAGCGGGTGATCGGTACCGGGGCACGGGTCAACGGCGGTGCCGGCAACGTGGTGCTGGACCAGGTCCAGCCCTCGGCCGACCTGCGCACGGTGCGGGCGCGGGGCGTCCCGATCCCGGGCGCCGACGTTCCGGCGGGCTGGAGCGTGACGACGTTCGCGGTCTGCGCCACCCAACCGGCCGGTCTGGAGCGGATCTCGTTCCCGGCCGGGCCGGACGAGGAGGGGGAGGCCGCACTGATGCAGTCGTGCCCGGCGGGCAAGGCGCTCTACGGTACGGGCGCCGACATCAACGCCGGCAACGGGCAGGTGCTGCTCTCCGGAGTGAACGTCAGCACCCTGGAGGACACCTCCGCCTGGGCAAACGAGGACGGTGCCGGCCCGCCGAACTCGTGGACCCTCACCGGGTACGGCATCTGCGCCAGCTGAGCGCGTAGCGTCGCGCCGGCACGGAGCCTGCCGCGACCGCCACCCGGCGGTCGCGGCACGCGTGCGTAGTTTTCCTTCGGTTCAGCCATCAGGTATTGAAACTTCTATACGAGGTCCGGTTGACTACCGGACATGCGCACCCGCCGCCGATCCGCCCGCCTCGCCGGTCTGCTGCTCCTGGCGCCCGCCCTCACGATCGTCGGCCCGGTCCCCGCCGGAGCCGGGCCGTCCGCCGGGGTCCGCGCCGCGCCGCTCACCGCCGCGCCGCTGCGTCCCGGGCCGGGCGGCACCGCCGTCGACGAGGCCCCGCCCGCCTCGTCCGCGGGCACCGCCTCGTCCGCGCCGGTCGCCGTCGAACCGGCCGACGGGATCGAGACCGAGACCCGGACCCGGCCCGTGGCACCCGGGCTCGACCTGACCTCCTACGACCGGTACGACGCCAACGGCTGGCTCCGGGCGGACGCGCTCACCGCCGACCTCTCCGGCGGGCTGACCGTCGACTACGTCAACTCCGGCGAGGTGGCCCGGACCGAACCGCTGCGCCGGGCCGTCGACCGGGCCGGTGCGGTGGCCGCCGTCAACGGGGACTTCTTCGACATCAACAACTCCGGCGCCGCGCAGGGCGTCGGCATCCAGGGTGGACGGTTGATCCAGTCCCCGGTGGCCGGGCACGAGGAGGCGGCCGGGGTGACCGCCGACGGGGTCGGCCGGGTGATCCAGGTGCACTTCGACGGCACCGCCACCCTGCCGACCGGGCCGGTCAGGCTGACCCAGTTCAACAACATGGTCGCCCCGGACGGCATCGGCGTCTTCACCTCGCTCTGGGGGTCGTACCCGCGCGGCCGGGCCGTCGAGGGCGCCACCCGGATCACCGAGGTGACCCTGGTCGGCGGTCGCGTCGCCACGGTGGCCGAGGTCGCCGGCGGCGGACCGGTGCCGGCCGGCAGCAGCGTCCTGCTCGGCCGGGACGCCGGGGCCGTCGCGCTCGCCGCACTGCGCCCGGGCGACCCGGTCGACCTCGCGTACGCCCCGAAGCCCTCCGACGGAAGCGTCCTGCACGCCGCGGTGGGCGGCAACCGGGTGCTGGTCCGCGACGGCGTGGCCCAGGACATCGGCGACGTCAACTCCGAGCCGCGTACCGCGGTCGGGTTCTCCGCCGACGGCCGGAAGATGGTCCTGCTCACCGTCGACGGACGGCAGACGGACAGCCGGGGGGTGACGCTGACCGAACTCGGCCGGATGATGGCCGAACTCGGCGCGCACCACGCGCTCAACCTCGACGGCGGCGGCTCCGCCACCCTGCTCGCCCGGGAGCCCGGCCAGCCGGCGGTACGGGTGGAGAACAGCCCCTCAGACGGAGCGGAGCGTCCGGTGCCGAACGGGCTCGCGCTCTTCGCCCCGCGGGGCAGCGGCCGGCTGACCGCGTACTGGGTGAAGACCGTGCTCGACCCGGTGACCGCACCGGGAGTCGGTCCGGTGCGCGGCGGACGCCCGGAGCGGGTCTTCCCCGGCCTGACCCGGCGGCTGGCCGCGGCCGGCTACGACGAGACCTACGGCCCGGCCGCCGGCGGACCCGCCTGGCGGACCAGCCCGGCGAGCCGGGGCGGCGTCGACTCCGCCGGGACGTTCCGGGCCCGGCAGCCGGGCGAGGTCACCGTCACCGCCTTCCGGGGCCGGGCCGCAGGCGAGCTGGCGCTGACCGTGCTCGGCCCGCTGGCCCGGATCGACGGCACCGTGGACAAGGTCGGGCTGGCCGGCGCGGACGCGACTGGCACGTTCGGCGTGGTCGGCTACGACGCCGAGGGGAACACCGCGCCGATCGAACCCGCCGACGTGCGCCTGGACTACGACCGCGACCTGCTGGAGGTCACCCCCGCCGGGGACGGCACCCTCTCGGTGCGGGCCCGGGTCGGCAGCGGTGCCGGCCTGGTCACCGTGCGGGTCGGCGACGCCAGCACCGTGGTACCGGTGACCGTCGGGCTCACCGACGTGCCGGTGGCGATGTTCGACGACGCGCCGGCCTGGCGGTTCAGCGCCGCCCGGGCCACCGGATCGGTCGCACCGGCGCCGGGCCGGACCGGGTCCGGCCTGCGGATGTCGTACGACTTCGGCCAGTCGACCGGCACCCGGGCCGGGTACGCCGACCCGCCGGCCTGGATCGAGGTGCCCGGCCAGCCGCAGGCGTTCGGGATGTGGATAAACGGCGGCGGCAACGGCGAGTGGCCGAGCCTGCACCTGCACGACGCGCTGGACCAGCAGCACGTGCTGCGCGGCCCGTACCTGGACTGGACCGGCTGGCGGTACGTCGAGCTGGCGGTGCCGGCCGGGGTGGTGTACCCGGTGCGGATCCGGCGCTTCTACGTGGCGGAGACCGACGCCTCGGCGTCGTACGCCGGGGAGATCGTGATCGACGACATCGTCGCGAAGGTGCCGCCGGAGGTGACCCCGCCGGTCGAGCCGCCCCGCACCGACCGGGTGGTGCTGACCGACGGCACCCTCGACCGGGCGCCCTGGCGGTTCGCGGTGCTCTCCGACGCCCAGTTCGTCGCGGCGGACCCGGACAGCGACCTGGTCGCCCAGGCCCGCCGTACGCTCCGGGAGGTCAGGGCCGCGCGGCCGGACTTCCTGGTGGTCAACGGGGACTTCGTGGACACCGCCTACCCGGCCGACTTCGCGCTGGCCAGGCGGATCCTCGACGAGGAGCTGGCCGGCGAGGTGCCGTACGTGTACGTGCCGGGCAACCACGAGATCATGGGTGCCCCGATCGACAACTTCCGGGCGGTCTTCGGGGAGACCTCGCGGGTCTTCGACCACCGGCCGGCGCCCGGTGGCACCGCCACCCGGTTCGTCACCCTGGACACCTCCACCGGCAGCCTGCGCGGCGGCGGCCTTGCGCAGGTCCGGGCCCTGCGCGCGGCGCTGGACGGCGCCGCCGCCGATCCCCGGGTCGGTTCGGTGGTGGTGCTGGAACACCACCCGCTGCGGGATCCGACCCCGGCGAAGGCGAGCCAGCTCGTCGACCGCAAGGAGGCGGCGCTGCTCGAACGGTGGCTGGCCGACTTCCAGCAGGACACCGGCAAGGGGACGCTCTTCGTCGGCTCGCACGTCGGCACGTTCCACGCGGACCGGGTCGACGGCGTGCCGTACGTGATCAACGGCAACGCCGGCAAGAACCCGTCGACCGCGCCCCACCTGGGCGGCTTCACCGGCTGGACGATGTTCGGCGTCGACCCGGTGAGTCGGGCCGAGGCCGACGCGGCCCGGCGGGATCCGTTGGTGCCCGGCCCGCGCTGGGTGAGCGCGCAGACCCGGGCCCACGTGGACGCGGTGGCGCTGGCCGCCCCGCCGACGGTACGGCTCGGCGCCCCGGTGCCGGTGACGGCGACGGTGACCCAGCCCGGCGGGCGGCAGGTCCCGGTGGCCGCCCCGCTCAGCGCCGACTGGAGCGGGTCGCCGAACCTGCACATCGGCGCGCGGTACGGGCTGCGGCCGTGGCACGCCGCCTGGTTCGACCCCGCGACCACCCGACTCACCCCCCTGCGCCCCGGGTCCGTCCGCCTCGCCGTCACGGTCAACGGCACCCACACCGAAACCAAGATCGCCGTGATCAGGGAGTAGTTCCCGCGTGTCGTCGGCGTGTCGGGGTCACCACTCCCTGATCACCGCGATCATGCCGGGGCGGGCCGCGCCGGGGCGGCGCGGGGCGGCGCGGGGGCGGGGGTCAGAAGTCGCCCTCGGCGACCTGGAAGACGGTGAGGCCGAGTTCGCGCCACATCCTGACCACCTGCATGCGGTCGTCGAAGACGCCGACCACCCGGAAGCGGTCCCGGATCTCCCGGTCGTAGATCTCGCGCTTGACGATCGAGTCGCGCCGGGTGTCGCCCACCGCCCGCATGTGCAGGGCCAGGTAGGGGACGTCGACGTGCCGGTCCAGCCACCTCTCGGTGGTGGCCCGGCAGGAGGCGTCCCGCCCGGAGCAGTAGACGACGCCGTACCCGGCGGCGTGCATGGCCCGGACCGCCGCGATGACCGCCTCGTTCGGCCGGTCCTCGCCGACCCGGCTCATGTCGTACGGGCTGCGCCCGGCCATCAGCGCGACGGTGCCGTCGATGTCCACCAGCACGATCTCCGGGCGCTCCGGCGACGGGGTGTGTACGGCGGCCGGCCCGCCCGGCTCGACGGTCGGTACGGGCAGCGGCAGGCTCCGGCCGGCCAGGTACCGCTCGTGCAGGCGCCGGATCGCCTCCTCGCCCACCCGGTCCGGCTCCGGGCGCTCCGCGTCCCGCCGGACACACTCGTCCACCGGTACGTCGGTGAAGTCGTGCACCTCGAAGGTCGCGCCGAAGCGGGCGGCGAGCCGCGCCCAGTCCCGTACCGTCCGGGACCGCAGGTTGGTGTCGTCGACGCAGACGTCGGCCCGGACCCGCAGCAGCGCCTCGACCTGCGCCCGCTGCACGGCGGTCACCTGGCCCTCGGCCCACTGCGTGAAGAGCCGCTCCCCGTGCAACATCCGGCGCAGGTCGTCGCGGTTGACCCGGACGACGCCCGGTTGCAGCTTGCGGGCGAAGGTGGTCTTCCCGGAGGCCGGCAGCCCTCGGGTGACGATCAGTCTCATCGGGATCACTCCAGGCGGTGCGGGTCGTGCTCCGCCGCCGGCCGGACCCGCTGCCACGGCGGCGCCGGGTCCACCCCGGGGGGCGGCGCGGCCACAATCTCACGGTACGCCTGTTCGATCTTCACAGCCGGGTCGTCGGTCGCACCGGCCGGGGAGGGTGTTTGTGCCGTTTGTCCGGTAATTCTGGCGCGATGGACGTCCGGCGGCGGCCGGCGCGGGGGTGTGTCGGCGGGCCGAGGGGGGAACGCGGAGGGGGAATGCCAGGAGGGGATCCGACGTTAACCGTCACGGACCTGGAGTGCAGCCCGATTTCGGGCCGGCGGAAGCCCATGGCACACTGGTCAGTCGGCCACCGGTTCCGGTTCACGCCCGTGTCCGTCATCCTCGGCGACGCACGTCGCCGCAGGTGGCGGCGGTGCAGGGCGACCCGGCGACCATCGATGAAAGGACCGCGGCGACATGAAGCCCAAGATCCACCCCGAGTACGTCACCACCGAGGTCACCTGCTCGTGCGGTAACACGTTCACGACCCGCAGCACCGCCAAGGGCGGCTCGATCCACGTCGAGACCTGCAGCGCCTGCCACCCGTTCTACACCGGTAAGCAGCGCGTGCTCGACACCGCCGGCCGGGTCGCGAAGTTCCAGCAGAAGTACGCCAAGGTTCAGGCCAAGAAGGCCAAGTAGCTGCTCTGACGGCGCCCGTCTCCGGCTGGTGAAGCCGGAGGCGGGCGCCGTGTTTCGTACGCCGGGTGCCGTCGAGCGCCGGCGCCGGTGGGAACACGCGCAGTCGGCGACACGAGCAGAAGGAGCACGAGCATGAGCGGCGAGCGACTGGCCAGCCTCCTCGCGGAGTACGCGGAGCTGGAGCAACGCCTCGCCGATCCGGCGATCCACGCCGACCAGGCCACCGCCCGCCGGGTGGGCCGGCGGTTCGCCGAGCTGACCCCGCTGTACAAGGCCGCCGGCGAGCTGGAGCAGGCCCGTGCCGACCTGACCGCGGCCCGCGAGCTGGCCGCCGAGGAGCCGTCGTTCGCCGCCGAGGCGGAGTCGATCGCGACGACGCTGCCCGACCTGGAGGGGCGGCTGGCCGAGCTGCTGATCCCGCGCGACCCGCACGACGCCAAGGACGTGATCCTGGAGATCAAGGCGGGGGAGGGCGGCGAGGAGTCCGCGCTCTTCGCCGGTGACCTGCTCCGGATGTACGTGCGGTACGCCGAGCGGCACGGCTGGGCGACCGAGGTGCTGGACGCGCAGGACTCCGACCTGGGCGGCGTGAAGGACGTCTCGCTGGCCGTCAAGGCCCGGGGTGTGCCGGAGGGCGGCAACGGGGTCTGGTCGCGGCTGAAGTGGGAGGGCGGGGTCCACCGCGTGCAGCGGGTCCCGGTGACCGAGTCGCAGGGCCGGATCCACACCAGCGCCGCCGGCGTCCTCGTGCTGCCGGAGGCGGAGGAGGTCGACGTCACCATCGACCCGAACGAGCTGCGGATCGACGTCTTCCGCTCGTCCGGGCCCGGCGGCCAGTCGGTCAACACCACCGACTCGGCGGTACGGATCACCCACCTGCCGACCGGGATCGTCGTCTCCTGCCAGAACGAGAAGAGCCAGTTGCAGAACCGGGAGCAGGCCATGCGGATCCTGCGGGCCCGGCTGCTCGCCTCCGCCCAGGAGCAGGCGGACGCGGCGGCGTCGGACGCCCGGCGCTCCCAGGTGCGCACCGTGGACCGTTCCGAGCGGATCCGCACGTACAACTTCCCGCAGAACCGGATCACCGACCACCGGATCGGCTACACCGCGTACAACCTCGACCTGGTGCTGGCCGGCGAGCTGGACGGCGTGCTCGGCGCGCTGACCGAGGCGGACCGGACGGCCCGGCTCGCCGGCGAGACCGAGCTGAGCCGCCGGTAGCCGACCTGCCGGGCCCGCGGGCCTGGTGGGGTCGGTCAGCCTCAGGAGGCCACCCGGGCGCGCGCCTTGGCCCGCAGCATCTCCCGGTCGGCCACCTCGAACGCGGTGCCGAGCGCGTCGCGCAGACCGGCACCCGCGCCGCTCACCTCGGCGAAGCCCACGCTGACCCCGACCGGCGTGCCGGGCACCAGCGACTCCCAGTCCTCGCCCCGGACGGCGGTGCTGATCCGACGGGCCACCTCGGCGGCCTCGGCCATGCCGGCGCCGGGCAGCACCACGACGAACTCGTCCCCGCCGTACCGGGCCACGAAGTCGCCGCGGCGCATCACCCTGTTGATCACCCCGGCGATCCGTTGCAGCACCAGGTCGCCCGAGTGGTGGCCGTGCGCGGTGTTCACCGCCTTGAATCCGTCCAGGTCACAGACGCCGATGGTGGCCCGCTCGCCCCGGGCCACCATCGCCGCCACGTAGCGTTCGAGCCGACGCCGGTTGGGCAGCCCGGTCAGCGGGTCGGTCAGCGCCTCGCCCTCGTACCGGGCCGCCTCGCGGCGCATCTCCTCGTGGTCGATCCGGGCGGCGACGCCGTCCACGTAGACGTCGCGGAGCCGGTCGTTGCGCTGGGCGGCCAGCCGGAAGGCGTACCGGTCGGCCCGGTGCGCGGCGGCGTGGTCACCGGCGCGGCCGTACGCCAGGCTGCACAGCCGGGCGTGCTCGGCGGCCCCGAGCGTCTCCGCCGAGACGCTCACCGTGTCCAGCCGGGTGATGGCCTCGATCGGCCGGCCGGCGGCGATGGCCAGGCACACCGCCCCCAGCTGCCGCATGTCCCGGGCCCGCGCGCTGTCGCCACCGTGGCCGAGCAACCGCTCGGGGTCGAGTTCGGTGCGCCGGTCGTCGAGTTCCGTACGCCGGTCCAGCTCCGCCCGCTGGTGGTCGAGTTCGGCGGGCCCCGGCACGGGGCGGGCCGGCCGCTGGTCGGGTTCTGCGCCGTCCGGGTCGGGCGCCGGGGACACCGGGTCGAGCACCGGCCAGGTCCGCAGGTCCACCGCCGGGCCGCCGAGGGCGGCGAGCCGGGCCAACGCGTACCCGTAGGCGGCCCGGCTGCTCGGCCGCAACCGGGCGGCGGTGCCGGCCGAGACGAAGCGCGCCAGGTCGCTGCCGATGTCCCGGAGTACCCGCAGGCAACCGTCGCTGTCGCCGTGGTGGTCCAGTGCGACCGCGTTGCGCAGCCGGATCCCCGGCGCGGCGAACGTCTCCTCCGGGATCCCGGCGGAGATCCCCACGTTGCGGGCCCGTTCGATGGCGCCGAGCGCGTAGCCGTGGAAACTCAGGTAGGAGTAGGCCATCGCCAGGTCGTGCCAGCCCCACGCCGTCTGCCGGTCGGGTTCGTGCACCGAGCCGAGCGCGCGGGCCCCGTGCACCAGGTGGCTGACGCAGCGGTCCAGCGCGCCCTGGTTGTGCGCGGCCAGCGCGGCGAGGGCGTGCAGGTGCCCGTGCAGGTACGGTTCGGCCAGGTCGCGGGCCGCGTCGAAGGCCTGCTCCACCGCGCCGGTGTACTCCGCCGTGCGGCCGAGGTTGAGGATCGCGGAGAGCCGTTGCAGCAGCGCCTCGGCCCGGGTGTACGGGTCGTCGGTGGCACCGAGCACCCGCTCGAAGATCAGACACGCCTCGGCGGACCGGCTGCTCTCCATCAGGTTCCGGGCGTGCATCAACTCCTCGGCCTGGTCGCGGACCCGGTCGAGCCAACTCACGCACAACCTCCAACGGTCCGTCAACAGACCCCGTCACCCCACCGGACCACGCGGTGCCGGCCGTCGACCGCTGGAGTACCGGCGTGGGTCCGACAGGGAAACGCACCCGCGTGGGGATGATTCCCGGCCGACGTTTCATGATTATGTCGTGGCAGGTTTTCTGGGACACCCCGCCGAAGGGTCAGCACCGGTACGGCCGTCGGTCGCGGTCGCGGCGGCGGCGTCGGCGCTGGCCAGCGCGGGCATCGCTCCGGCGCGCGTCGAGGCGGAGTGGCTGGTGGCGTACGTCCTGGACGTGCCGCGCGGCGCGCTGGCGCTGGGCGGACCGCTCAGTGCCGCGCAGCTCGACCGGCTCCGCGAGCTCGTGCAGCGGCGGATCCGGCACGAGCCGTTGCAGCATCTCCTCGGTACGGCGCCGTTCCGCTACCTGGAACTGGCCGTCGGTCCGGGGGTCTTCGTCCCCCGGCCGGAGACGGAACTGCTCGCCGGCTGGGGCATCGAGGCGGCCCGGCGGCTGGCTCCGGAGGGCGGGGCGGTCGTGGTGGACCTGTGCAGCGGCACGGGGGCGATCGCGTTGGCGGTCGCCGACGAGGTCCCCGGGGCCCGGGTGTTCGCGGTGGAGCGGTCGGCGGCGGCACTGACCTGGCTGCGCCGCAACGCCGAGCACCAGCGCGACGCCGGGCAGCGGGCCGCTTCCGTCGAGGTGGTGGCCGCGGACGTGGCCGACCCGGGGCTGCTCGACGCGCTCGCCGGCCGGGTGGACGTGCTGCTCTGCAACCCGCCGTACGTGCCGGACGGCACCGCCGTACCCCCGGAGGTGGCGGAGCACGACCCGGCGGAGGCGGTCTTCGGCGGCCCGGACGGCCTTGCGGTGATCCGGCTCGTGGTCGCGCGGGCGGCCCGGCTGCTGCGCCCCGGCGGAGTGCTCGGCATCGAGCACGACGACACGCACGGGGCGGCGGTTCCGGCCCTGCTGCGCGCCGACGGCCGGTTCGTCGACATCGCCGCGCATCCGGATCTGCTGGACCGTCCCCGGTTCGCCACCGCCACCCGGGCGGGCTGAGCGGTTAGGAGGGGGCCCTTCCTATACAAAAAGCGATAACGGGGGGCCCTTCCTTACACGCCGCGCCACCCCGGGGAGGGTGGGCGGCGCGGCGTGGCAGACTGACTCCTCGTGATGCTCTACGACTGCCGGTCGCTGGCCGACCGTGACCGAGGCATCGCCGCGGCCATCGAGGCGGTCAAGAACGGCGAACTCGTCGTGCTGCCCACCGACACGGTCTACGGCGTCGGCGCTGACGCCTTCACCCCGTACGCGGTCCAGGCGCTGCTGACCGCGAAGGGGCGGGGCCGGCAGCACCCGCCGCCGGTCCTGGTCGGGTCCCGGCACACCCTCGACGGGCTGGTCTTCATGCTGCCGAGCGCGGCGCGGGACCTGGCCGACGCGTTCTGGCCGGGCGCGTTGACCATCGTGGTGGAGCACTCGCCGAGCCTGCAGTGGGACATCGGCGAGACCAACGGCACCGTGGCGGTGCGGATGCCGCTGCACCCGGTCGCCCTGGAGGTGCTGCGCGAGACCGGGCCGATGGCCGTCTCGTCGGCCAACAAGACCGGCCAGCCGCCCGCGGTCACCGCCGAGGAGGCGCGGGACCAACTCGGGTACGCGGTCCGGGCCTACCTGGAGGCGGGACCGTGTCCCGAACCGGTGCCGAGCACCATCGTCGACGTGACCGGCGAGGTGCCCCGGGTGCTGCGCCAGGGCGCCATCCCGCTGGAGAAGCTGCGCGACGTGGTGCCGGACCTCCAGGGCCAGGTGTCCTGAGTGCCGCCGTTCACCGTCCTGCACGTCTGCATGGGCAACATCTGCCGGTCCCCGATGGCCGAGCGGCTGCTCACCCTCGCGGTGCGGGAGCGGCTCGCCCGCCGGTCGGGCGGGGCGGTCGAGCCCGGTACGGCGGACCAGCTCCTGCACAGCCACAGCGCCGGCACCGGCGGGTGGCACGCCGGCGAGGAGATGAACCCGCCGGCCGCCCGGCAGGTCCGCTCCCGGGGCGGGGACGTGGAGAACTTCGGCGCCCGCAAGCTGCGTTCCGAGCACATCGACGCGGCCGACCTGGTGCTGACCGCCACGGCCGACCAGCAGGAGTACGTGGTGGCGCTGCGGCCGGACGCGGCCGGGCGCACGTTCGTGCTGGGTGAGTTCGGCCGGCTGCTCGGCACGGTGGACGCCGCCGCGCTGCCGCCGGCCGACGACACCCCGGAGGGGCTGTACGCCCGCGGGGTCGCCCTGGTCGCCGCGGTGCAGGAGGCCCGGCGGGGCGCGTCGGTGCTGCCCGGTGACGATCTCGACGACCCGTGGGGCCGGGGAGACCAGTGCTTCAGCCGAGTGGCCGACGAGATCGAGGAGGCGGTACGGCCGCTCGCGGCCGTCCTGCTGCCCTGATCCCCGGCTGACCTGGCCCCGGCCCACGGGGCAACCGTCCACCGCACCCCCCGGCGGCTGTCCGCTTCGCCCCGGCCGCTCCTTCGGCATCGCTAATTCGACCCGGATTGCCGGAAGTGCCAGCGTGGCCGGGAAATCACCGTCAGTCTTGACTGGTCCGATCGGCGCGGGCGGGTCCGGCTGTCCGCAAAGCCCGCGCCCGTGTCCCGCCCGGGAGGTGGCATGCTCCGGCTGCGGCTGAACCAGCTCTGGACCCTGGTGCTGGCCGGGGTGCTCTGCGGCACCCTGCTGGCCGCCGCGGCGCTGCCGGTCTCCGTGCTGGGTGCGGTGGCGCTGAGGTCCGTCGGGGCCCGCTACGAGGACCTGCCCCGGGACCTGCGCACCCCGCCGATCGCCCAGCGCTCCTACCTCTACGCCAACGACGGGCGGACGCGGATCACCTCGTTCTACGACGAGAACCGGACGAACGTGTCACTGGCCCAGGTGGCCCCGATCATGCGGCAGGCCATGGTCGCGGCCGAGGACGTCCGGTTCTACGACCACGGCGGGGTGGACCTGCGCGGTGTGCTCCGGGCGTTCGTCGCCAACCGGGTCGGCGGCGGCGTACTCCAGGGGGCCTCGACGCTGACCATGCAGTACGTCCGGAACGTGTTGAAGAACGACCCGAACCTGACCGAGCGGGAGCGCGAGCAGGCCACCGCGCCCAACGCCGGGCGCAAGATCCAGGAGATGCGGTACGCGCTGGCGCTGGAGCGCCGGTTGGCCAAGGACGAGATCCTCAGCCGGTACCTGAACATCGCCTACTTCGGCGCCGGGGCGTACGGCATCGCCGCGGCCAGCCAGCGCTACTTCTCCAAGTCCGCTGCTCAACTGAACCTGGCCGAGGCGGCCCTGCTGGCGGCCCTGGTCCGCGCCCCGGAGACCGACAGCCCGATCGGCGGGGATGCCGAGGCGGCACTGGTCCGGCGCGGGTACGTGCTGCGGCAGATGGTCGGGATGGGCGTACTCCCCGAGGAGCAGGCGCTGCGGGCGCAGGAGGAGCCGCTGCGGCTGCGGCCCCGGGCCGAGCCGAACGACTGCGCCGGCATCCCCGAGGCCCACGTCGACTGGGGTTTCTTCTGCGACTACTTCCAGCAGTGGTGGAACGCGCAGCCGGCGTTCGGCGCCTCGGTGACCGAGCGGCGGCAGAACCTGCGGCGGGGCGGCTACCGGATCATCACCTCCCTGGACCCGGCGCTCCAGTCCGTCGCGCTGCGCCAGACCCTGCGGGTGTACGGCTACAGCGACCGCCGGGCCGCGCCGATGGCGGTGGTGCAGCCGGGCACCGGCCGGGTCCTGGCGATGTCGGTGAACCGCCGGTACAGCCTGGAGGCCAACCCGCGCGGCCAGCGGAACCGTCCGAACACGGTGAACCAGTTGATCGCCGGCGGTGGGGACATCGACGGCTATCAGGCGGGGTCGACCTTCAAGATGTTCACCCTGCTGGCCGCGCTGGAGGCGGGGATGCCGCTCAGTTCCGGCTACACGGCGCCGTCCCGGCTGCTCACCCGCTATCCGGTCAGCGGGCCGAACAGTTGCGGCGGCTACTGGTGTCCGGCCAACGCGTCCCCGCAGTGGATGAACGGCTACCGCACGATGTGGAACGGCTTCGGTCGCTCCGTCAACACGTACTTCGTCGCGCTGGAGCAGCGGGTCGGCGCCGACCGGGCGGTCCGGATGGCGGAGCGGCTGGGCATCGTGTTCCGGGCCGAGGGGGACGCCCGGCTGGCGACGTACGGTGCGGCCGGCTGGGGGGCGTTCACCCTGGGCGTCGCCGCCACCACCCCGCTGGACCTGGCCAACGCGTACGCGACGCTGGGTGCCGAGGGGATCCACTGCAAGCCGCTGCCGGTGCTCCGGATCGTCGACACCGTCGGCCGGGCGCTGCCGGCGGCCAACCCGAGGTGCGGGCGGGTGATCACGGCTGAGGTGGCCCGGGCGGCCACCGACGCGGCCCGGTGCCCGGTGGGCAACCAGTCGGTGTACCGGCGGTGTGACGGCGGGACCGCGCCCGAGGTGACCCGGATCCTCGGCGCCCAGCAGGTGGCGGGCAAGACGGGCAGTTCCGAGCGGAACGCCACCGAGACATTCGTCGGTTTCACCCCGCAGGTCGCGGCGGCGGGCATCGCCGCGAACCCGGACGACCCGAGCGACCTGGTCGGCGCGGCGGTCCAGCGGAAGGTGATCGAGGCGGTCGCCCGCACCATGGTCGCCGCGATGGCCGGCAAGCCGCGCCGCAACTTCACCCCGCCCGCGGCGCAGCTCGCCCTCGGCGGTGGGCCGGTCGAGCCGGGCCGGCCCGGACCGGCGGGTGGCCCGGCGCCGTGGCCCACCGGGCCCGCCCCGCCGCCGACCGCCCCGCCGACCGCCGTACCGCGGCCGCCCGTCACCCCGCCGCGGCCGCCCGTCGCGCCGTCCCGGCCGCCCGTCGCGCCACCCCGGCCGCCGGCGGCGGCCGGGTGAGGACGGGCCGTCCGGCGGCGGCGTTCCGTCCGGTGGGCCTGCGCCGCCACCCATAGACTCGGGTACGCGCTCGACGGCGGGCGCGGCGAGGAGGCGGCCGGGATGGCTGAGCGGAACGCCGGGGCGCCCCCGTTCTGGGGGCCGGACTTCGACGAGTTGACCGCGACCGACCCGGAGATCGCGGCCGTGGTGCTGGGCGAGCTCGACCGGTTGCGGTGCGGGTTGCAGCTGATCGCCAGCGAGAACCTGACCTCGCCGGCGGTACTGGCCGCGCTCGGCTCGACGCTGACCAACAAGTACGCCGAGGGCTATCCGGGCCGGCGGTACTACGGCGGCTGCGGCCAGGTGGACCGGGCGGAGCAGATCGGCATCGACCGGGCGAAGGAGCTGTTCGGCGCCGAGCACGCCAACCTGCAGCCGCACTCCGGGGCGAGCGCGAACCTCGCCGCGTACGCCGCGCTGGTGCAGCCCGGGGACACGGTGCTGGCGATGGACCTGCCGCACGGGGGACACCTGACCCACGGCAGCCGGGTCAACTTCTCCGGCAAGTGGTTCGGCACGGTCGGCTACGCGGTGCGCCGGGACACCGAGCTGATCGACTACGACGAGGTCCGTGAGCTGGCGCTGGCACACCGGCCCAAAATGATCATCTGTGGCGCGACCGCCTACCCCCGGCTGATCGACTTCGCCCTGTTCCGGGAGATCGCCGACGAGGTCGAGGCGTACCTGATGGTCGACGCCGCGCACTTCATCGGGCTGGTCGCGGGGCAGGCGGTCCCCTCGCCGGTGCCGTACGCGGACGTGGTCTGCGCGACCACCCACAAGGTGCTGCGCGGTCCGCGCGGCGGCATGATCCTCTGCCGGGAGTCGCTGGCCGCACGGATCGACAAGGCGGTCTTCCCGTTCACCCAGGGCGGGCCGCTGATGCACGCGGTGGCGGCGAAGGCGGTGGCACTGCGCGAGGCGGCGTCCCCGGACTTCCGGGCGTACGCTGCTCAGGTGATCAGCAACGCGCGGGCGCTGGCCGCCGCACTGGCCGCCGAGGGGATGCGGCCGGTCTCCGGCGGCACCGACACCCACCTGGCCCTGCTCGACCTGGGCGAGGTCGGGGTGACCGGCCGGGACGCCGAGGCCCGCTGCGAGGCCGCCGCGATCACGCTGAACAAGAACGCCATCCCGTACGACCCGCTCAAGCCGATGATCGCCTCCGGTATCCGGGTCGGCACCCCGAGCGTCACCACCCAGGGCATGCGCGAGGGGGAGATGCGCCGGATCGCGGCGTTGATCGCCCGCGCCGTCCGCACCGACCCGGCCGCGCCGGGCGGTGCCGACAACCTGGCCGGGCTCGCCGCCGACGTCGCCGAGCTGGTCACCGCGTTTCCGGCGTACCACCGTGGCTGAGCCGACCGAGCGTCCGGGCACCGGGCTGGCGGAGCGCCCCGGTGAGCGGGCGGAGCCGCCGACCGGGCCGGTGGACGGCGCGGACCGGCCGGCGGAGCCGGCGGACAGGTACTGGCGGGTGCGACACCTGCCGGTCGTGCTCGGGGCGTCGCTGGCGTTGCTCGTCGTCGCCACCGTCGTCGGCGGGATCCTCGCCGGCGACGCCGGGGCGACCGGTGCGGCCGTGGGGGTCGGTCTGGTGACGTTCAGTTACCTCTCCTCGACCCTGGTGATCGCCTGGGCCGACTCGGTCCATCCCAGCCTGGTGCTTCCGTTCGGGGTGGCGATGTACGTGGCCAAGTTCAGCGTCATCGGCGTGGTGATGGCCGGGGTCGCCTCCCGGGACTGGGCCGGGATGCCCGCTCTCGGCTTCGGGGTTATCGCCGGGGTGATCGCCTGGACCGGTGCGAACATCTGGTGGCTCAACCGGGTGCACCTCGCCCGGATGCGCCGGGCCGCCGCCACCGACTGACCACCGGCCCGGGCGTCCGATACCCCGCCGGGGCGGGATGGCACAGAAAACTGTCAGTGATCGGTCATTCTTTCGCGCCGCGAACCGGAGTAGCGTGCCCTGAAGACGACGCGCCCGCCCAGACGCCCACACAACAAGGTTGTGCGGGGGGTGAGGCACAGCCTCGTATCCCCGGCTGATATCGTTCGGCCGTCATGACCGGTGACCAAACCCCCCAACCCGCAGGCGGCTCGGGCACCCCCGAGGCCGGCGAGGGCTGGACCGCGCTCGCATACCTCATCGGAGGTCTGTCGGTGTGGGGTTTCATCGGCTGGTTGGTCGACCTGTGGCTCGATACCGGTGGCGTCGCGACCGGCATCGGAGTCCTGCTCGGCGGGGCCGGGGGCGTCTACCTGGTCATCCGTCGGCTCGGCACGCCTACCTAGGAAAGGGACGCGGTGATCGGACAGTCGGTCGTCCTCGCAGCAGAGGGCGAAGTTCCGTTTCCACCTACGGTGGAGGATTTCTTCCTGCCGAGCATCGTGCCGTGGGGTGCGCACAACTCGTACTGGTTCACCAAGTTCACCGCGCTGGTCTGGGTGGCCGTCGCGGCGACCATCATCTTCTTCCTGCTGACCTACCGGAAGCCGCAGCTGGTTCCGACGAAGAAGCAGTGGATCGCCGAGTCGATCTACGGCTTCGTCCGGAACAACATCGCGGTGGACATGATCGGGCACCGGGGCGTGGCCTTCGCGCCGTACCTCACCACGCTGTTCATGTTCATCTTCGTGAACAACCTGTTCCAGATCATTCCCGGTATCCAGATCTCGCCGATGGCGCACATCGCCTTCCCGGCGATCCTGGCGATCATCAGCTACGTGATGTTCATCTACGTGGGCATCCGGCACCACGGCTTCGGCAAGTTCTTCAAGCACTCGCTGATGCCGCCGGCGCCGTTGTTCATGATGCCGCTGCTGATCCCGATCGAGTTGTTCTCGACGTTCGTCGCCCGGCCGGTCTCCCTGGCGCTGCGGTTGTTCGCCAACCTCTTCGCCGGGCACATCATCCTGCTGGTCTTCACCCTCGGCGGCTTCGTGCTGCTGAATTCCGAGTCGCTGTTCCTGAGGCCCATCTCGGTGCTGTCCTGGGCCACGTCGATCGCGCTGACCTTCCTCGAGGCGCTGGTGATCGTCCTGCAGGCCTACATCTTCGTCGTGCTGAGCGCGAGTTACGTGCAGGGCGCGCTCGCCGACGAACACTGACCCGCAAGCCGCACAACCGTTGTCGTCCCGCGTGAACCGTCACGCGCGATATCAGGAGGAACCAACTCATGGAAATCGCCGCAGTAGAGGGCAGCCTCAGCGCCATCGGCTACGGCCTCGCGGCCATCGGCCCGGGCATCGGTGTCGGCCTGGTCTTCGCCGCCTACATCAACTCCACCGCCCGGCAGCCGGAGTCGTCCCGGATGACCCTGCCGTACGTCTGGATCGGCTTCGCCGTCATCGAGCTGCTGGCCCTGCTGGGCATCGCCTTCGGTTTCGTCTTCAGCGGCGGCGCGTAAGCCGTCACCCCCCGAACGGGAGGTTCTGATGTTCTACTACGCCGCCGAAGGTGGCACTGAGCACAACCCGATCGTGCCGATCTGGCAGGAGATCGTGATCGGCACGATCGCGTTCGCGCTGCTCTGCTTCGTGCTGATGAAGTACGTCTTCCCCCGCATGGAGCAGACCTTCCAGGCCCGGGTCGACGCGATCGAGGGCGGCATCAAGCGGGCCGAGGCCGCCCAGGCCGAGGCGAACCAGCTCCTGGAGCAGTACCGCGCCCAGCTCGCCGAGGCGCGCACCGACGCGGCGAAGATCCGCGACGACGCGCGGGCCGACGCCGAGGGCATCCGGTCGGATGTCCTGGCCAAGGCCCGGGAGGAGTCGGACCGGATCATCCAGGCCGGCAAGGACCAGCTCGCCGCGGAACGGGCCACCATCGTGCGCGAGCTGCGCACCGAGGTGGGCACCATCGCGGTCGACCTGGCCAGCCGGATCGTCGGTGAGTCGCTGGTCGACGAGGCCCGCCGCAAGGGCACCGTCGAGCGGTTCCTGACCGACCTGGAGGGCGCCGGCACCGGCTCGGCCAACGGCTCCGCCGTGAGGACGAGTTGATGCAGGCCGCCAGCCGGGAGTCGTACGCCGCCGCGCGGCAGCGTCTCGACGCGTACGCCCGGGACGCCGACGCGACCCGGGTGGCCGCCACCGGTGACGAGCTGGTCTCGGTCTCCGACCTGCTGCGGCGCCAGCCGCGGCTGCGCCGGGCGCTCTCCGACCCGGCGCGGGCCGGTGAGGACCGGGCCGCGCTGCTGCGCAGCCTGCTCGGTGACAAGATCGGCGCGGACGCCGGCGACCTGCTCGGTGTGCTGGTCTCCGGCCGTTGGTCGGCGCCGGGCGAGCTGCTGGAGGCGACCGAGCGGCTCGGGGTGGAGGCGCTGCTGGCCAGCGCCGACCGGGCCGGCGACCTGGGTGAGGTGGAGGACGAGCTGTTCCGCTTCGGTCAGCTCGTCGCCGCCGACCCGGAGCTGAGCAACGTGCTCTCCGATCCCATCGCCCCGGTCAGGCAGCGGGCCGAGTTGACCGGTGTGCTGTTGCAGGGCAAGGCCAGGCCGGTCACCGTCCGGCTGGTCGAGGTGGCGCTCGCCGGGTTCGGTGGGCGTTCCTTCTCCGGCGGGCTGACCCGGCTGGTGGAGCTCGCGGCCGACCGCCGGGACCGTCAGGTGGCGTACGTCACCGTGGCGGCCCCGCTGGCCGAGGAGGAGGAGCGGCGGCTGGGCGGCCGGCTCACCGAGATATACGGTCGAGAGGTCACCGTCAAGCAGACGGTGGATCCGGCGGTACTCGGCGGGATGAGCGTCCAGATCGGCTCCGATCTCTACGACGGCACCATCCTGCGCCGCCTCGCCGACACCCGTAACGCGCTGGCGAAGCGTTGAGCAAGCCCGACGCGCGCGCCGACCGCTGACAAGAATCCATGCCGTTCCGGTTAACCGGGCCCTGAATAGAGGAAGAAGAGGATGGCCGAGCTGACCATCTCGTCGGAGGAGATCCGCGGCGCTCTGGAGCGCTACGTCTCCTCCTATTCGCCCGACGTCTCCCGTGAGGAGGTCGGCACCGTCGCCGACGCCGGTGACGGCATCGCCCACGTCGAGGGCCTGCCCTCGACCATGACCAACGAGTTGCTGGAGTTCGAGGACGGCACCCTCGGCGTCGCCCTGAACCTCGACGTCCGGGAGATCGGCGTCGTGGTGCTCGGTGACTACGGCGGCATCGAAGAGGGACAGCGCGTCAAGCGGACGGGCCGGGTGCTCTCGGTGCCGGTCGGTGACGCGTTCCTCGGCCGGGTGGTCGACGCGCTCGGCAACCCGATCGACGCCCTCGGCGACCTCCCCAACGAGGGATACCGCGAGCTGGAGCTCCAGGCGCCGAACGTGATGGCGCGGCAGAGCGTCAGCGAGGCGCTGCAGACCGGCATCAAGGCCATCGACGCGATGACCGCGATCGGTCGGGGCCAGCGTCAGCTGATCATCGGCGACCGCCGGACCGGCAAGACCACGGTCGCGCTGGACGCCATCCTCAACCAGCGGGACAACTGGCGCTCGGGCGACCCGGCCAAGCAGGTCCGCTGCATCTACGTGGCGATCGGCCAGAAGGGCTCGACGATCGCCTCGGTCAAGGGCCTGCTGGAGGAGAACGGCGCGATGGAGTACACCACCATCGTCGCCTCGCCCGCCTCCGACCCGGCCGGCTTCAAGTACATCGCCCCGTACGCCGGCTCGGCCATCGGCCAGCACTGGATGTACGCCGGCAAGCACGTCCTGATCGTCTTCGACGACCTGACCAAGCAGGCCGAGGCGTACCGCGCGGTGTCGCTGCTGCTGCGCCGCCCGCCGGGCCGCGAGGCGTACCCGGGTGACGTCTTCTACCTGCACTCCCGGTTGCTGGAGCGCTGCGCGAAGCTCTCCGACGAGATGGGCAGCGGCTCGATGACCGGTCTGCCGATCATCGAGACCAAGGGCAACGACATCTCGGCGTTCATCCCCACGAACGTCATCTCCATCACCGACGGCCAGATCTTCCTGGAAACGGACCTGTTCAACCAGGGTGTCCGGCCGGCGATCAACGTCGGTACCTCGGTCTCCCGGGTCGGTGGCGCCGCGCAGGTGAAGCCGATGCGGAAGGTGGCCGGCCGGCTCCGTCTGGACCTGGCCCAGTACCGCGAGATGGAGGCGTTCGCCGCGCTGGCCTCGGACCTGGACAAGGCGTCCCAGGACCAGCTCAGCCGGGGCGCCCGGCTGGTCGAGCTGCTGAAGCAGACGAACTACTCGCCGCTGCCGGTGCAGGAGCAGGTCGTCTCGGTCTGGATCGGCACCGAGGGCAAGCTGGACGACGTCCCGATCGGCGAGGTCCGCCGGTTCGAGTCGGAGTTCCTGGAGTTCCTGCGGCACCAGTACAAGCCGACGTTGCAGTCGATCCAGGACAACAACTGGGACGACGACATCACCCGAGCCCTCGACGAGGCCGTCACGCGGTTTAAGCAGATGTTCCTCGGCAAGGAGGACGAGGTGCGGGTCAACGAGGCGGCGGCCGCGCCGATGGAGGGCGAGCAGGACCGCGAGACGGTCACCCGGTACCGCGACGGCGGCCAGTCCGCCCCGGCCGAGAAGCAGTAGGGCTGACCGGTGGCTGCCCAGGTTCGCGTTCTTCGTCAACGGATCCGCTCGGCGAAGTCGATGAAGAAGATCACCAAGGCGATGGAGCTCGTCGCGACGAGCCGACTCGCCAAGGCCCAGTCCAAGGTCGAGGCGTCGCTGCCGTACGCCCGGGCCATCACCGGCGTGCTCACGGCGCTGGCCTCCAACGCGGCCATCGACCACCCGCTGCTCAGCGCCCGGCCGAAGGTCCGCCGGGCCGGCGTGGTGGTGGTCACCAGTGACCGCGGTCTGGCCGGCGGTTACAGCTCCAACGCGATCAAGGCCGCGGAGTCGTTGGTCGCCCGGCTGCGCGCCGACGGCAAGGAGCCGGTGCTCTACGTCATCGGTCGCAAGGGCGTGACCTTCTACCGGTTCCGGCAGCGGAAGATCGAGGCGAGCTGGACCGGTTTCTCGGAGCAGCCGACGTTCGCCGACGCCAAGCAGGTCGGTGACACGCTGATCAAGGCGTTCACCTCCGGTGCGGACGACGTGGACGGCGGCGACGCGGGGATTGACGGCGTGCTCGGCGTCGACGAACTGCACATCGTCTACACGCAGTTCAAGTCGCTGATGTCGCAGACCCCGGTGACCCGGATCATCGGCCCGATGGAGGTCGAGGACCGGCCGCGCTCCGAGGGGCTGCTGCCGGCGTACGAGTTCGAGCCGGAGGCGGACGCGCTGCTCGACGCGCTGCTGCCGAAGTACATCAACACCCGGATCTACGCGGCGTTGGTCGAGTCGGCGGCGAGTGAGTCGGCGGCCCGGCGTCGGGCGATGAAGAGCGCGACGGACAACGCCGAAGAGATGATCGAGACGTACACGCGCGAGATGAACTCGGCCCGTCAGGCCGGGATCACCCAGGAGATCAGTGAGATCGTCGGCGGCGCGAACGCGCTCGCCGCGTCGGGAAGTGAAGTGTGATGACTGCTCCAGTTAAGACCGCGACGGGCCGCGTGGTCCGGGTCATCGGCCCGGTCGTCGACGCCGAGTTCCCGCGCGACGCCATGCCCGAGATCTTCAACGCCCTGCACGTCGACGTGCGGCTCTCCGGCGGCGAGAAGGTCCTGACCCTGGAGGTCGCCCAGCACCTGGGCGACAACATGGTCCGGGCCATCTCGATGCAGCCGACCGACGGTCTGGTCCGCGGCACCGAGGTGCGCGACACCGGCTCGCCGATCACGGTGCCGGTGGGCGACGGCACCAAGGGCCACGTCTTCAACGCGATCGGCGAGTGCCTCAACCTCAAGGAGGGCGAGGAGCTCCAGGTCTCGGACCGCTGGGGGATCCACCGCAAGGCCCCGGCCTTCGCGGACCTGGAGCCGAAGACCGAGATGCTGGAGACCGGCATCAAGGTGCTCGACCTGCTCGCCCCGTACGTCAAGGGCGGCAAGATCGGCCTCTTCGGCGGTGCCGGCGTGGGCAAGACGGTGCTCATCCAGGAGATGATCATCCGGGTCGCCAACAACTTCGGTGGCACCTCGGTCTTCGCCGGGGTGGGCGAGCGGACCCGCGAAGGCAACGACCTCATCCACGAGATGACCGAGTCCGGCGTGATCGAGAAGACCGCGCTGGTCTACGGCCAGATGGACGAGCCGCCGGGCACCCGGCTGCGGGTGGCGCTCTCCGCGCTGACCATGGCGGAGTACTTCCGCGATGTGCAGAAGCAGGAGGTGCTGCTCTTCATCGACAACATCTTCCGGTTCACCCAGGCCGGTTCGGAGGTCTCCACCCTGCTCGGCCGGATGCCGAGCGCGGTGGGTTACCAGCCGACCCTGGCCGACGAGATGGGTGAGCTCCAGGAGCGGATCACGTCGGTGCGGGGGCAGGCGATCACCTCGATGCAGGCGATCTACGTGCCCGCGGACGACTACACCGACCCGGCCCCGGCCACCACGTTCGCCCACCTGGACGCGACCACCAACCTGGAGCGGTCGATCTCCGACAAGGGCATCTACCCGGCGGTGGACCCGCTGGCGTCCTCGTCGCGGATCCTCGCGCCGGAGTACGTCGGCGCCGAGCACTTCGCGGTCGCCTCCGAGGTGAAGCGGATCCTGCAGCGCTACAAGGACCTGCAGGACATCATCGCCATCCTCGGTATCGAGGAGCTCTCGGAGGAGGACAAGCTGACCGTCGGCCGGGCCCGCCGGATCGAGCGGTTCCTCTCCCAGAACACCTACGCCGCGGAGACGTTCACCGGCATCAAGGGTTCGTACGTGCCGGTCAAGGACACCGTCGAGGCGTTCAAGAAGATCAGCGAGGGCGAGTTCGACCACTTCCCCGAGCAGGCCTTCTTCATGTGCGGCGGTCTGGACGACCTGGAGCGCAACGCGCGTGAGCTGATGAAGAGCTGACGTTCGTCAGGCCAGTCACAGGCCGCGCCGGCATTCGCCGGCGCGGCCTGTGCCGTTCTCGCCATCCGAGAGTCTTTCGCCTGCTCAGAGGCGCGTGATCGGCCGGCCCGGTCCGCTTGTGGTTGCTTTGGCATCGCCGTGGCGCGGGGTACCGTCGTTGGCGGCCCACCGGATCCGACGTTAGTCTCTGCAACGTCTCGGGCCCGTGTGCCCGTCCTTATTGACGGGGCACAACGAATGGAGATGCTGTGATCGAGGGCGGCAAGGGCGCTGGCCGGTCCAACAGACGAACGGCCGGGCCGCCGAGCGGACTGCTCGGCAGCACCGGGTCGGACGGCGGAGAGCCGGGCAGCGACTGGCCGGGGAGCGGGCGGAAGGTCCGGGAGGGCCGGCGCAGGAAGTCCACCGTGCCGAGGTGGGCCCGACTCTGCACGATCTTCGGGGCCGTGCTGGTGGTGCTCAGCGGCGTGGTACTGGTCGGCTTCGAGGCGGTGCTCGCCCGGTACGAGGGCGCCGTGGCCGAGGAGGATCTCTTCGGCGACAAGTCCGCCGGGGCGGCCGCGGAGAAGAAGTCGGACATCAAGGGGCCGCTGAACATCCTGCTGGTCGGGATCGACCCGCGGCAGCCGGAGACGCCCCCGCTGGCCGACTCGATCATGGTCCTGCACGTGAACGCCACGCTGGACTCGGCGTACCTCTTCTCGATGCCCCGGGACCTACTGGTGGACATCCCCCGCTTTGACAAGGCCGGCTACCCGGGCGACCGGACGAAGCTGAACGCCGCGATGGCGCACGGCAGCCGGGTGCCCGGCGAGAGGCTCCCGGACGCCGCGCAGGGTTTCGAACTGCTCTCCCTCACGGTCTCCAAGGTGACCGGGATCAAGCGGTTCGACGCCGGCGGGATCATCAACTTCGGCGGCTTCCTGAAGATCGTCGACGCCATGGGTGGCGTGACGATGTACATCGACCAGAACGTGAAGTCCGAGCACCGCCGGCCGGACGGCACCCACCGGACGCTCCGGCCCGGCGGCGGCGGTTATCTCGGCCCGCAGGCCGAGTACAAGAAGGGCACCCGGCACCTCGAGGGCTGGCAGGCGCTGGACTACGTCCGGCAGCGCTACCCGGAGAACGGGGTCACCGACGGCGACTACGGCCGTCAGCGGCACCAGCAGCAGTTCGTCCGGGCAATGGCCGACCAGGCGCTCAGCAAGGACGTGGTGACCAACCCGATCAAGATGGACTCCGTGCTGCGGGCGGCGGGGAAGTCGCTGATCTTCAGCGGCCGGGGGCACAAGCTGATCGACTTCGGCTTCGCGCTGCGCAACCTGAGGTCGGACTCGATTCAGATGATCAAGCTGCCCGGCGGCGGTGTCGGGACCGGGAGCAACTACCGGGGCGAGAAGTTCCAGCCGGTGGCCGAGGACTTCCTCGACGCCCTGCAGGCCGGCCAGGTCGACGAGTTCGTGCTCTCCCACCCGGAGATCATCAACAAGGTCAAGTGAGCGCGCGGCCGGGTGGCCCGGACGGTCCACGTTCGCGCCACCCGGCTGGGGGCGGTGGCGGGTGCCGGATTAGACTCTGGTAATCCCGTCGCCGCAGCAAGGAGACAGCGTGGCACAGCTACAGGTCGAACTCGTGTCGGTCGAGGAGAAGATCTGGACCGGCGACGCCGAGATGGTCGTCGCGCGGACGACCGAGGGCGAGCTCGGCGTGCTGCCGGGGCACGCGCCGCTGCTGGGGCAGCTGGCCGAGCCGGGTCAGGTGCGCATCAAGCTCGCCGGCGGCGAACAGCTCAGCTACGAGGTGACCGGCGGCTTCCTGTCGGTGACCGGTTCGGGCGTCACGGTCCTGGCCGAGAGCGCGACCCCGGTCGACGCGTCCGCGACGCACTGACCCGGCACGTCGATGCTGGTCTTGGAATGGATCGGAGTCGGCGTCCTCGTCCTGCTCGTCGCGATCGGGGTGCTCTTCGCACGCCGGGCCTGGGTCACCCGGTCCGGCGGCATCATCCGGGTCAGCGTCCGGGTTTCGACGATACTTGACGGCCGCGGCTGGTCACCGGGCTTCGCCCGGTTCGCCGAGCAGGAGCTGCGGTGGTACCGGATGTTCAGCTTCGCGCTCCGTCCGAAGCGGGTGCTGCACCGGCGCGGGCTCGTGGTGGAGCGACGGCGGTTGCCGGAGGGTCAGGAACGCCTGATCATGCCGGCCGACTGGGTGATCCTGCGCTGTGTCAGCCATCAGGCTCCGGTGGAGATCGCGATGGCGAAGTCCACCGTCACCGGTTTTCTCTCCTGGCTCGAATCCGCCCCTCCGGGGGCGGTTTCTCATTTGGCCCTGCACGACTGAACGCCCCGCCCCGGCTCGCACGCCCGGCGCACGGTTCCCGGCGGACGCGGTGGCGCGGGGCCGTCCAGGGCCGGGTGAGAGCTATCGACGGATCGGGCGGCGGCAGTGGTAGACGATCGCGGGCGGCAGGTTCGCCCAGACCGTACCGCCGACGATGACCTCCTCGAACAGCTCACGGAGCATCCGGTGCAACTGCCGGGCCGGCGGCGTCCAGCGGGCGTGCTGGTACGCGAAGGTGGTGAACGCGCCGTGGTCGGCGAGGGCTCCGTGTACGGCGTCCAGGATCTCCCGCTGCCGCTGCTGGTCGAAGATCGCCCACGGCAGGCCACTGACGATCACCTCCGCCCGGGGGAGTTCGCGGGCGGCGAGCAGGTCGGGCAGGGTGCCGGCGTCGGCCCGCAGCACCTCGACCCCGGGGTGGCGGCGGGCCAGTTCGTCGGCGAAGGCGGGATTGATCTCCACGGCGAGATGCCGACCCTGGCCGGCCAGCCGCCGCTGGATGACCCGGGTGAAGGCGCCGGTGCCCGGCCCGAGTTCGACCACCAGCGGGTGTCCGGTCCGGGGAATCGCCGCCGTCACCTGCTCGGCGAGCGGTATCCCGCTGGGCGCGATCGCACCGACCGCCCGGGGATCGCGGGCGAGCTGGGACAGAAACGAGATCATCTCGGTGGGCACCACCGTAACCTAGGTGAGCCGATCATGTTCCGACGTCGTACGGAAGGTCGATACACCGGCCAGTCGGAGGAGGCGCCGCGACCGTCGGCAGGACCGGGCGGGGCGGTCGGCTCCGTATCGTTGCTCAGATGCGGGGGCCCTTCGACGTGCGCAAACGCCGAGCCGGACCGGCCTGGTGGCGGGCCGGCCCCCGTCGGCGTCGCGGCTGGTGGCCGGACGTGCTGATCGGCCTGGCCGGTGGCGTGCTCGGCCTGCTGAAGCTGGGCTGGCCGGTGGTGCCCGCCCGTCCGGCCGCGCTCGCGGTGACCGTGGTCGCCGGGCTGGTGCTGCTCGGGGTCCGCCGGATGCCATGGCTGGTGCTCGGCTTCGAGTGCCTGCTGCTGGCCACCGCCAACCAGGTCGCACCGCTGGGCGGAGACGTCGCCCAGCTCGGGTCGCTGATCGCGCTCGGCGTCATCGCGTACCGGGCCCGCTGGCAGGTCGCCGTCGTGGCGCTCGGCCTGGCGTACGCGGCGTCGCTGCTGCACCTGGTCGGGCCGGGGAGCGCGGGGTTGCTCCCCGGCCAGCAGGGGTTCGTGCAGCTCGTCGGCTTCGCCGGGATCGCCGTCGCCCCGGTCGCGCTGGGCCGCTTCCTCGGCGGGCTGCGCCGGGCCGCGCTGCTGGCCGAGGAACGCGCCCGGGAGGTCGAGGCACGGCAGGCGATGCAGACCCGGTCCGCCCGGTTGGCGGAGCGGGCCGCGCTCGCCCGGGACCTGCACGACATCGTGGCCCACCACGTGGGCGGGATCGCGCTCCAGGCGGGTGCGGCGCAGTACGCCGCCCGGCGTACCGGCCGGGTGGACGACGCGGTGGCCGCGCTGGGGGAGCTGCGGAGCACCGCCGGGCAGGTGCTGGACGAGCTGCGGGCGCTGCTGGAGGTGCTGCGCGATCCCGACGCGATCGAGGCGGGCGGCCCGCCCATCGAGCCGGAGCAGCTGATCACCGACGCCGAGCAGCGGATCCGGGCGGCCGGGGTGGCGGTCCGGATCAACGTCGCGGAGGACGTCGGGGCGGCCCCGCTGGTGGTCCGTACCACCGCCGCCCGGGTGGTCCAGGAGGGGTTGACCAACATCCTCAAGCACGCCGGGCCGGGCGCCGCCGCGTCGGTGGACGTCCGCCCCGAGGGCGCCGGGCTCCGCGTCGAGGTGCTCGACAGCGGGCCGGCCGCACCGCACCCGGGACCCGGATACCCGGAGGCGGAACCGCAGCAGGCGGGCCCCGGCGCGGGGGCGCTTCCGGCGCCGGCGCCGCGTCCCGCGCCGCTGCCCCCGTCCGGGCACGGGCTCGCCGGCATGCGGGAACGGGTGGGCCTGCTCGGCGGTACGCTCCGGGCCGGCCCGACCGCCACCGGCGGTTGGCGGTTGGCGGCACACCTGCCGATCCGGGAGAACCTGCCCGCCGCCCCGGTCGGGCCGGAGCGGCAGAAAGGGGTGTGTACGTGATCCGGGTGCTGGTCGTCGACGACCAGGCACTGGTCCGGGCCGGCGTCACGCTGCTGCTGCGTACCGCCGGTGGTTTCGACATCGTGGGCGAGGCCGGCGACGGCCGGGAGGCCGTCCGGCTGGCCGTCCAGTTGCGTCCGGACGTGGTGCTGATGGACCTGCGGATGCCCCGGATGGACGGCATCGAGGCGACCCGGCGGATCCTCGACCAGCACCCGGCGACCCGGGTGCTGGTGCTCACCACCTTCGCCGACGACGCCAACATCTACGGGGCGCTCGGTGCCGGCGCCATCGGTTACCTGGTCAAGGACGGCGCTCCGGAGGAACTGGTGGACGCGGTGGGCCGGGCGGCCCGGGGCGAGGCGCTGCTGGCGCCCCCCGTACTGGCCCGGATCGTGCACCGGGCGTTGCAGGCGCACGCCCGGGACGCGGAACGGCGGGCCGACACCCTCCGGCCGCCGGGCCGGCGGCTGCTCAGCGCCCGGGAGCGCGAGGTGCTGGCCCTGGTCGGGGCCGGGCTGTCGAACGCCGAGATCGCCGGCCGGATGCATCTGGGGGTCACCACGGTCAAGACGCACGTCTCCGCCGGGATGGAGAAGCTGGGCCTGCGTAACCGGGTGCAGGCCGCCGTGGTCGCGCACCGCCTCGGCCTGGTCGACGACGACTTCCGGCCGGTCGAGGCCGCGTTCTCCGAGCCGGGACCGGCCGGTGCCGACGCCGGCCCGGACGCCCCGGGTGCACCGCCGGCCCGTTACTGAGCGGTCGCCGCCGGGTGCTCAGCCGGCGGCGGCGGAGCCCGAGGCGCAGAGTTCGACCTCGAAGCCGGCCTCGTCGGTGAGATAACCGGCGTACGTCTCCGGCCCACCCGCGTACGGGTAGCGGTCGGCGAAGAGTGGCGACCAGCCCCGGGCAGGCGCCTCGGCGACCAGCCGGTCGACGGTGGCGGCGGGGCCGGCGTGGAAGGCCAGGTGGTTCAGCCCCGGCGCGAGCCGGTCGTGGCGGCGGGAGGAGAGCGCGGAGGACTCCTCCAGCACCAGGTAGGTCCCGCCGAGCCGCCAGGAGCGGCCGGCCGCCCAGCGCTGGTACGGGGTCCAGCCCAGCTCGCCGAGGAGCCACCCCCAGCTCCGCCCGGCCCGGCGCAGGTCCGGTACCCAGACCTCGACGTGGTGCAGCGTGCCCGGCCGGGGGTGCTCCTCGCCGGTCACTGCCCGGGCGGGCGGCGGCGGGGTGTGACAGGGTTGACCGCGGTCACCGGTTGGCGCCCGGGACCCATAGCACATCCCCGTCCGGATTTGCGGTTCTCGCCAGGATGAACAACAGGTCAGAGAGCCGGTTGAGATACTTTGCCGGAAGAGGGCTGGTTCGATCCGGTTCGTGGCTGATCAATGCCCATGCGGAGCGTTCCGCACGGCGCGCGACCGTGCGTACCACATGCAGCAGCGCCGCTCCCGGGGTGCCTCCCGGCAGGATGAAGGAGTCCAGTTTGCCCAGTCGTGCGTTGTACTCGTCGCACCAGCCCTCCAGGCGGAGCACGTACTCCTCGGTCACCCGCAGCGGCGGGTACGCCGGCTCCGGCTCGACCGGGTTGGAGAGGTCGGCGCCGACGTCGAAGAGGTCGTTCTGGACGGTGCCGAGGACGGTCCGGAGGCCGTCGTCGAGCTGGCCCAGCGCCAGGGCCACCCCGATCGCGGCGTTGCACTCGTCGACGTCCGCGTACGCGGTGATCCGGGGGTCGGTCTTCGCGACCTTCTCGTTGTTGCTCAGCCTGGTCGTGCCGGCGTCGCCGGCCCGGGTGTAGATGCGGGTGAGGTGGACGGCCATGACGCACAGCGTACGTAGGTCGGCGCCGGCGGCGCCCGCCCGGCCGGGCCCGGCGGACGCCGCGGCGGCCGGTGGTTGGCCGGCCGGGTCGGGACCGGGTGGGGCGGATGATCCTACGATTGCCGACGTGGATGTGATCAGAGTCAGCGGTGGTGCCCGGCTGGCCGGGCAGGTGCACGTGGTGGGCGCCAAGAACTCCGCCCTCAAGCTGATGGCGGCGGCCCTGCTCGCGCCGGGGCGGAGCGTGATCACGAACGTGCCCCGGATCACGGATATCGCGATCATGGGCGAGGTGCTGCGCCGGCTCGGCTGTGAGGTCTCCTTCGCCGAGGACGAGCCGGCCGGCCCGGACGTGGCCGAGCTCGGGCCGGACGCGCTGGTCACCGCGCCGGACCAGGTCTCCACGGCGCCGCCCGGCGGCCGGTCCGACGCACCGTCCCGGTCCGTGGTCATCGACGTGCCCGAGGCGCCGGGCACCGAGGCCGACTACGACCTGGTACGCCGGTTGCGCGCGTCGATCTGTGTGCTCGGGCCGCTGCTGGCCCGGCGGGGGTACGTGCGGGTGGCCCACCCCGGCGGGGACGCGATCGGGTCGCGCGGGCTGGACATGCACGTCGCCGGCCTGGCCCGGATGGGTGCGGAGATCTCCGGCGAGCACGGCTTCGTCATCGCCTCCGCCCCGAACGGGCTGCGTGGGGCGACGATCTGGCTCGACTTCCCGAGCGTGGGTGCGACCGAGAACCTGGTGATGGCGGCCGTGCTGGCGAAGGGGGTCACCGAGATCGACAACGCCGCCCGGGAGCCGGAGATCGTGGACATCTGCACGATGCTGACCCAGATGGGCGCCCGGATCGAGGGTGCCGGCACCTCGATGCTGCGGATCGAGGGCGTCCCGGAGCTGCATCCGGTACGCCACGCGACGGTCGGGGACCGCATCGTCGCCGGCACCTGGGCGTTCGCGGCGGCGATGACCCGGGGGGACGTGACCGTTACCGGGGCCAGTCCGGCCTTCCTGGAGATCGCCCTGGACAAGCTGGTCTCCGCCGGCGGGCTGGTCGAGACCCGGCCCGACGCGTTCCGGGTGCAGATGGACCGGCGACCGTCGGCGGTCGACGTGGTGACCCTGCCGTTCCCCGGGTTCGCCACCGACCTGCTGCCGATGGCGATCGGGCTCGCCTCGGTGAGCGAGGGCGCCTCGTTGGTCACCGAGAACATCTTCGACGGCCGGTTCATGTTCGTGAACGAGATGGCCCGGCTGGGTGCGGACATCAAGACCGACGGGCACCACGCCGTGGTCCGGGGCCGTGAGCGGCTCTCCAGCGCCCCGGTACGGGCCACGGACATCCGGGCCGGCGCCGGGCTGGTCATCGCCGGCCTCTGCGCCGACGGGGTGACCGAGATCTCGCACGTGCACCACGTGGACCGGGGCTATCCGGACTTCATCGCGGACCTGCGTGCCCTCGGGGTGGAGGTGGACCGGGACACCGCCCCGGAGGAGCCGGCTTTCACGCTCTGAGGCGGCCGGTCGGCCCGGTGCTGGTCTGCGAGGTCCGAAGGGTGCCCGGTGTCGGCGTCCCGGCCTGGTGCTCGGCGCAGGTGCCGGTGGTGGCGAAGCCTTGCAGCGCGGCGGCGAGCTGGACGAGATCCAGCCCGTCGAGGTGGTCGACGATGTGTCGCCGCACGCTGGCCAGGTTCGTCGGCCAGGCCTCCTCCAGGCGGGCCAGGCCGGCGTCGGTGAGGACCGCGTTCCAGCCCCGCGCGTCCTCGGCGCACCTGACGCGCTCGACGAAGCCCTGCTGCTCCAGCCGGCCGACGATCCGGGTGATCCCGCTCAGCGACAGGTCGCAGGCCGCGGCCAGCTCACTCATCCGCATGCGCCGGTCGGGCACCTCGGAGAGGTGCATCAGCGCCGAGTACTCGTTCAGCGACAGGCGTTGTTCGCGCATCAGGTCGGCGTCCAACGCCCGCGGCACGACGATGATCGCGCGGCCCAGCGCCCGGACGACGGCCTCCTCGGCGTCGTTGAGCGGGCGCAGCGGGGCTGTCATGCGGAACACACTAGCGTCACTTGCTTGACAAAGCAAGTAACGCTCTATTTGCTTAGACCGGCAAGTACGTGGGTACGCCCGGGTTCAGCCGGGCCGCATCCATGCCGCACACCAAGGGAGAACACGTGACCAGGATCGGCATCATCCTCGGCAGCACCCGTCCGGGGCGCAACGGCGAGGCCGTCGCCAAGTGGGTGCACCAGGTCGCCACGGAGCGGACCGACGCGGAGTTCGAGCTGATCGACCTGCTCGACTACAAGCTGCCGCACCTCGACGAGATCATGCCCCCGGCCATGGGCCAGTACACGCAGCCGCACACCCTGGCGTGGGCCGCCAAGATCGCCTCGTTCGACGGCTTCGTGATGGTGACCCCGGAGTACAACCACTCCACCTCGGGCGCCCTGAAGAACGCCATCGACTTCCTCTTCGCCGAGTGGAACAACAAGGCGGTTGGCTTCGTCAGCTACGGTTCCGTCGGCGGGGCGCGCGCCGTGGAGCACCTCCGGCTGATCGCCGGCGAGCTCAAGATGGCCGACGTACGGACCCAGGTGGCGCTCTCGCTCAACGCCGACTTCGAGAACTACAGCGTCTTCAAGCCGGGCGAGCAGCACCTGCCGACGCTGCAGACCATGCTCGACGAGCTCGTGGCCTGGAGCAACGCGCTGGCACCGCTGCGCGCGGCCGGCTGAGACCCGCGCCCGTCGGGCTCCTACCGGCCGGTAACCTGCCCTCGGCCGCACCAGGCTAGGGTGCTGGAGCAAGGACACAATCCAGCCGAGGGAGTGAGCAGATGGCGGGTCGACTCGCGGTCATCGGGGCCGGTCTGATGGGTTCGGGGATCGCCCAGGTCGCGGCGCGGGCCGGTTGGCAGGTGTCACTGCGCGACCTGGACGACACCGCCACGCGCCGTGGCCTGAACGGCATCCGTACCTCCCTGGAGAAGTTCGCCGCCAAGGGGGTACTGGACGGCGACGAGGTCGAGGCGACCCTCGGCCGGATCACCCCGACCACCGAGCTGGAGGCGGCGGCCGACGCCGACCTCGTGGTCGAGGCGGTCTTCGAACGGCTGGAGGTCAAGCAGGAGGTGTTCCGGGCGCTGGACAGGATCTGCCCGCCCGGGGCGGTGCTCGCCACCAACACCTCGGCGATCCCGGTCACCCAGATCGCGGCGGTGACCGGGCGGCCCGAGTCGGTGGTCGGCACCCACTTCTTCTCGCCGGTACCGATGATGAAGCTCTGCGAGCTGGTCCGGGGCTACAAGACCAGCGACGAGACGCTGGCCACGGCCCGCGCCTTCGCCGAGGAGATCGGCAAGACCGTGGTGGTGGTCAACCGGGACATCGCCGGCTTCGTGACGACGCGGTTGATCACCGCGCTGGTGATGGAGGCGGTCACGCTCGTCGAGTCCGGGGTGATCTCGCCGGAGGACCTGGACACCGCCTGCAAGCTCGGCTTCGGGCACGCCATGGGCCCGCTGGCCACCACCGACCTGACCGGTGCCGACGTGCTGCTGCACGCCACGAGGAACATCTACGCGGACACCGGCGACGAGAAGTTCTTCCCGCCGGAGCTGCTCCAGCGGATGGTCGCCGCCGGTGACCTCGGCCGCAAGACCGGCAAGGGCTTCTACTCGTACTGACCGGGCGAGCGAGCTGGTTCGACCCGGCGAACGGGTCGCCCGCAAGATCGCGGTGATCAGCGAGCTGATCGCACGACGCGCCGTACGACACGCGGAACCGTTCCCTGATCACGGCGATCATGGGGCGGGGGTGCGGGTGGGGGCGGGGGTGGGTCAGCGGGGGGTGGGGGTCCAGCGGAAGGTGCGGAGGCAGAGCAGGAGGCCGATCAGGCACCAGGCGGCGAGGACCAGGGCGACCCGGCCCAGCTCGAACGAGCCGGCCGCCTCCTGGGCGCCGAACTGCGCGGGCAGGAAGACCGAGCGGAGTCCCTGGCACATCCACTTCAACGGGAAGAGCGCCGCCACCTGCTGCATCCAGCCGGGCAGCTCGGTGAAGACGAAGAAGACCCCGGAGATGAACTGCAGCACCAGCGCGACCGGAGTGGCGGTCGCCGACGCGCCGCGGGCGGTGCGGGCCAGCGAGGAGAAGGCGATCCCGCAGAGCGTGCAGGCGGTGACGCCGAGCACCGACACCCAGCCGAAGGTGAACCAGCGGCCGGCCGTGTCCGGCAGCCTCAGGTCGAACAGCAGGGTGGCGACGGCGAGCAGCAGCACCGTCTCGGCCAGGGCGATCGCCGCCACCATGATCACTTTGCCGGCGAAGTAGACCCACGGCGGCATCGGGGTGCCGCGCAGCCGCTTGAGCACCCCCCGGTCCCGCTCGCCCGGGATCTGGATCGCCAGGTTCTGGAAGCCCACCGCCACCAGGCCCGAGGCGATCATGCCGGTCACGAAGTACTGCGTGAAGCTCACCCCGCCGCCGAGGTCACCCCGGAAGATCGACGCGAAGATCAGGATCAGGATCACCGGGAAGGCCATGGTGAAGACCACCGACTCGCGGCTGCGCAGGAACTGCCGGATCTCCAGCCGGCCCTGGCGCAGGCCGAGGGCGAGCGGGCCGACCCGGGGCCGGGTGCCCGGCCGCGCGGTGGCCGCCTGGTCCGCCGTCGTGCTCATCGCTGTCCGATCATCCGTAGGTAGACGTCCTCCAGGCTGGGCCGGGTCACCGTGAGCCCCGGTACCTCGCCGCCGAACCGCGCGGCCAACTCGGCCACCAGCGCCGTCGGCGTCGCGCTCTCCGCGCGCTCCACCCGCCCGTCCGGGGTACGCCAGGAGACCGTGGCCGCCGCCTCCGCCCGGTTGCCCAGCCGGGCCGGGGTGGCCACCTCGACCAGCCGGCCGCCGGCGAGCACACCGACCCGGTCGGCGAGCGCCTCGGCCTCGTCCAGGTAGTGCGTGGTCAACAGGATCGTGCTGCCGGCGGCGGCCAGGTCCCGGATCAGTTCCCAGAACTCGCGGCGGGCCTCCGGGTCGAAACCGGTGGTCGGCTCGTCCAGGAAGAGCAACTCGGGGCGGCCGATGATGCCCAGCGCCACGTCCAGCCGCCGCTTCTGCCCACCGGAGAGGGTGTGGGTACGGGCCCGCGCCTTGTCGGCCAGCCCGACCCGGCCGATGACCTTCTCGGGGTCGTCCGGGTCGGGATAGAAGGCGGCGAAGTGTTCCACCACCTCCGCCACCGTCAGCTCGTCGAACTCGCCGGTGCCCTGCAACACGATCCCGACCCGGGACCGCCAGCGCGCGTCGGCGCGGTCCGGGTCCACGCCGAGCACGCGCACCTCGCCGGAGTCGCGGCGGCGGAAGCCCTCCAGGATCTCCACGGTGGTGGTCTTGCCGGCGCCGTTCGGGCCGAGCAGCGCGAACACCTCGCCCCGGGGCACCGCGAGGTCGATGCCGTCCACGGCGGCGGTGTCGCCGTACGCCTTGCGCAGCCCCCGTACGGAGATCGCGAGCTGGTCGTCCATGGCTCAACTATGCGCGCCGGGCCACCGGCCCCGGTCACCGGGTGTCACGTCCGGCCGGTCAGCGGCCGAGTACCTCCGACAGGGGCGCCGGAGTCAGCCCCCGCTCGCGCAGGCCGCGCAGGATGTGCGGCAGGGCCTCGTCGGTCATCGCCGCGTTCGCCTCGGTGACGTGCAGGATCACGACCGACCCGGGCCGCACCTTCGACAGCACGGCGTCGACGATCGGCCGCCAGGCGGTGGCGAACGGGTCACCGCTGACCACGTCCCCGTCCACCACGGTCAGCCCGAGCGGCGCGAGCGCGGCCAGCGCCGCCGCGTCGTGACAGAGCCCCGGGAAGCGGAAGTAGCGGGTCTGCCGGCCGCCGTACGGCTCCACCACCTGGAAGGTCCGGGCCACGTCCTCGGTCATCCGGTGCCCCGGCAAACGGGGCAGCCCGTGGCAGTCCGGGGTGAACGCCAGGTGCCCGTAGGTGTGGTTGGCCAGTTCGAAGCCGGGGTTGCCGGCCAGCCGCCGGGTCAGCGCCGGATACCGCTCGACCCACTTGCCGGTCAGGAAGAAGGTCGCCGGGACGCGCTCGCGTTCCAGCAGCTCGATGATCCGCAGGTTGGCGTACGACCGGACCCGGCCGGCGCGCAGGTTGGCGAGCATCCCGTCGGTCATGTCGGCGTCGAAGGTGAGCGCCACCCGGTCGCCCGTCCGGGGCCCGTGGTCCACCACCGGCGGGCGGGTGCCGACGCGGGTCGCCCCGGGGCGGTCGGCCGGAGCCGGGCGGCCCGGTGACGGCGTAGCGGCCGAACCGGTGACCCCACCCGGCGTCGCGGAGCCGCCGGGCGCCGCCGTCACCCGGACGTCACCGACCGGGCTCGGGGTGGCCCAGACGGCCGCCGGATCCGGCTGGGGCGAACGGTCGTCCGGCGCGGACCCGGCCCGCACCACCACCACCCCGAGCACCAGGGCCCCGGCGAGCGCGCCCGCCGAGAGGGCGAGCAGGGAAATCCGAACCGTCTTCGCCAACACGCGCACGATCATGGCAGTCGGCGCGGTCCGTCGCCGCCCCGTACCGGAATGGGCGGCCCGGCGGGGGGAGCGGCCCCGGTCAGACCCGGGTGGCCTCGCGGGCGGCGGCGCGTTCCCGCCGGCGCCGCCGGCGGCGGCGGACGGTCCAGACCACCAGCAGCGGTACGGCGAGCAGGAACACCAGCACCAGCGCCGGCAGCAGGATCGCGGCCAGCGACACGACGACGCTGGTGGCGTCCTCGGCGGTGCTCGCCACCGGGGCGCCGAAGCCGGCCGTGCCCGCGTTGATCACCGGCCGGGCGGCCGCCTTCACCCCGTGTACGCCGAGCGCGATCAGCACCCCGACCACGATCGGCACCCACTGGCTGGAGCCGAAGAACTGGCCAGGATCGCTGACCGTGACCGTCTCCGCGCCGGAGCCGGCGCCGAAGGCCAGGCCACCCGCGGTCGGCCGGACCACGGTCTGCACCACGTCGTTGACGTGGTCGACCACCGGCACCTTGTCGGCGACGATCTCGACGGTCAGCAGCACCGCCAGGATCCCGAGGACCCAGCCGTTGCCGAGCCACTGCCAACCGCCGGGCAGGGTGATCACGTCGGTGAAGCGGGCGAGCAGTCCCATGGTGAGCAGCGGGATGTAGGCATTCAGTCCCGCGCCTGCGGCGAGACCGGTTCCGGTGAGGGCTTCCAGCACAGATCCAGGATGGCACCGACTCGCCAGCCCCGCCGGATCGGCGTCGTCCGGCGGCTCCGCTACCCTCCTCGGGTGCGGTTGGTGATAGCGCGGTGCTCCGTGGACTACGTCGGACGACTCTCGGCACACCTGCCGCTGGCGACCCGGCTGTTGATGGTCAAGGCCGACGGGTCGGTCTCGATCCACGCCGACGACCGGGCGTACAAGCCACTCAACTGGATGAGCCCGCCGTGTCGGCTGGAGGAGGCTCCCGGGGTCTGGCGGGTGGTCAACAAGGCCGGCGAGGAGCTGCGGATCGTGCTGGAGGAGATCTTCCAGGACTCCTCGTACGAGCTGGGGGTCGACCCGGGGCTGCGCAAGGACGGCGTGGAGGCGCACCTTCAGGAGCTGCTGGCCGCCAACCCGACCACCCTGGGCGACGGGTTCACCCTGGTCCGCCGGGAATATCCGACGGCCATCGGGCCGGTCGACCTGCTCTGCCGGGACGGGGCCGGGGCCACGGTCGCGGTGGAGGTCAAGCGGCGCGGCGACATCGACGGGGTGGAGCAGCTCACCCGCTACCTCGAACTGCTCAACCGGGATCCGCTGCTCGCGCCGGTCCGCGGGGTCTTCACCGCGCAGGAGATCAAGCCCCAGGCCCGGGTGCTCGCCGCGGACCGGGGGATCCGGTGCGTGGCGGTGGACTACGACCGGCTGCGCGGCATCGAGCGCGACGAGCTGACCCTGTTCTGACCCGGGAGGGACCGCCCGCTGTGGAGCCGGGCGCCGGCCCGGCGGACGCGGACGGCCCCGACGCGCAATCGTGGCGCGATCGGCACGCCCCCGCGACCGGTCGGTGCCGTGATCGTTATGCCCTGCCGTCACGATCGGGACATGTTCGGGGAGACGGGAACGCGCGACCGGTCCACCGGCGGTGCCGGGCTGGCGCTCGGCTGGCTCGCCCACCCGGTGACCCTGCTGGCGATCGTCCTGCTCGTGGTCAACGACCACCTGCTGAAGGCGGCGTACCCGGGCCCGGTCACCGGGAAGCTCAGTGACGTCGCCGGCCTGGTCGTGCTGCCCCCGTTGCTGGCCCTGGCGCTCGCCGGGGTCGCGCCACGGCTGTCCGGGCGGCGGGTCGCGCTGGCCGGCCTCGGCCTGACCGGCGTGGCCTTCGCCCTGGTCAAGGCCACCCCCGCCGGGGCGGCCGCCGCCTCGGCGCTCTGGACCGGGCTGACCGGGCCGTCGGTGATCCTGGCCGACCGTACCGACCTGGTCGCGCTGCCCGCGCTCGGCGTCGCCGGCTGGGTGTGGACCCGGGGCCGGCGGCGGGCGCTGCCGGCGGGCGCGGTACGCCGGTTCGGCGTACTCGTGGTGCTCCCCACCGCCGTCCTCGGCCTCGCGGCCACCAGCGCACCGTCCTATCCGGACTCGGTGGCGGTGACCACCTGGCGGAACCAGGTCGCGGTGGGCCAGGCGGACGCGTACCACGGCAGCGACGGCCGGCCGGAACGGTGGTGGGTCGGGGAGCGGGACGGCCGCGACTGGCGCCCGATGACCCCGGAGGAGGAGCTGGCCTCCGGGGCCGAGCTGGCCGGGCCCTGGGCCGGACGGCCGGAGGCCTGCGTCCCGGACCAGCCGGCCCGCTGCTACCGGGTGGTGCCGGGACGGCTGCGGGTGGAGGAGACGGCCGACGGCGGCGCCACCTGGCGGAGCAGCTGGGAGGTGCCCGACGAGCGCCGGCGCTACCTGGTCCGCCGCTACGACGGCCTGCACGACCCGGACGCGGACCTCGCGTCCCGGGCGCTGGTGGTGCGGCCGACCGGCGCCGGGCACGTCGTGGTGGTGGCCAACGGCCGGGACGGCATCGCGGTCCGCGACCCCGCCGGTGGCTGGTCCCGGATCGGGTTCACGCCGTACGGCGGGGCGGGCCGGCCGATGCCGGTGGAGGGGCCGGCCCTCGGCGCGCTCGTGCCGGAGGTCCTCGGCGCGCTGCTGGTCGGGTTGCTGGTGATCGGGGTGGGCGGCTGCCTGGCCGCGCGCCGGGGCGGCGGCACCGTCGTCCCGTTCGCGATCCCGCTCGTCCTGGCGGCCGCGCTCGCGCCGCTGGGCGTGGCCGGTTGGTACGCCGAGCACCCGCGGGTCCTGCTCGGGTGGTTCTCGATGGGCCTGGGGCTGCTCCTGGCGCTGGCCGGCGCCGGCGGGGTGGTCCTGGTCGCGGCGATCAGACGGATGGTGGCGGAACGTTGGCTTCCGCTCCTGGTCCTGATCGGAGCGCTCACCGGGGCGGCCTGGTTCGCCGCCTTCGTCGGCTGGGCGGCCGGGCTGACCGGCTACCGTTCGGCGGCACTGCTCGGCGTGCTGGCCGGGCTGGTCGGGGCGCTGGCCGCCGGCCGGCTCGGACACGCGATCGGGCGGGTGCCGCCGCCCCGGCCGACCGCACCGCATCCCCGGCATCCGCTGGTACCGGCGCCGGCGCCCCCGGGTGCGCCCGGCCGGCGTCCCGGGTATCCGCCCCCGGGGCCCGGCGGGGTGCCGCGCGGTGGGCCCGGCGGGGTGCCGGCGGCGGACGCCGCCGAGTCGGCGCCGGAGTCCGCCGACCCGCGCTGAACGGGGCGGCGGCGGGCCCTGCGCTCATCCCGGGCCGGTACGGACCGCGATCAGCGACTTGGGAAGCCCGGCCAGCCGTTCGGTGCGGATCTCGGACTGCGGAAAGTAGTGCCGCATCTGGGACCGGTCGACCAGTTCGGTCCAGAGCACCTGGTGCAGTGCGGTCTCCCGGTCCGCCGGCCGGGTGTGCGCCAGCGGCCACCGCCGGGCCACCGCCACCCGCACCCGGACCGGGGTGAACTGCATGCCCGGGGCGATCCAGTGTGGCTCGATCGGGAAGTAGCGGTAGGGCGTCTGCACCCAGTGCGCGTCGGAGAGCGCGTGCACCGTCTCGGCGAACCGCAGCCGGCGCTCGTGCCCGCCCACGTGCTCCAGTACCGAGTTGGAGAAGACCAGGTCGTAGCGGCGTTCGGCGATGCGCCGGGGCAGGGCGCAGGCGTCGGCCCGGTCCACCTCCGCCCAGTCGGGGACCTCGGCCGGGGCGGCTTCCAGGTTCACCACGTGTACGTGCTTGGGGCGTACCGCGCTGCGCGCCCAGGTGCCCACCCGGCCGCCGAGGTCCACGACGGACATCTGGGCCAGGTCCGGAAAGGCCTCGGCGAGCCAGCCGGCCCGCCGCTGCCGCCGCCGGGCGCCCCAGGAGTTCTCGCCGTCGACCAGGCGGAATCGCAACTCGTGCAGCCCCATCTGGCGAACGCTACCGACAGTTGATCCGAGTAGGTATGTCCTGGTCGTCCTTTTATTCCCTACGATCGGTTGATACGTCGTCACCGCCCGTACAATATTTTGGCGATCTTGACGAGGCGGTCGACCTGCGCCGACGTCCGTTCGAAGCTCATCGCCGGCACCACCGAACGGGCGCGCCGTCGGGTCACCGCCTTCGTCCGGGCGAACTCGCGGAGCCCGTCCGGGCCGTGGATGCGCCCGAAGCCGGAGGCGCCCACCCCGCCGAAGGGAAGTGTCGACATCCCGACGAAGGTCAGCGTCGAGTTGACCGCCGCCATCCCGGTACGGAGCCGGCGGGCGATGGCCGGGCCGTTGCGGCGGCTGAACACCGCGCCGCCGAGTCCGTACGGCACCGCGTTGGAGCGGGCGATCGCCTCGTCGGCGTCCGCGACCCGGTTGACGGTGAGGGTCGGGCCGAAGGTCTCCTCGCGGACGGCGGCGGCGTCCTCCGGCACGTCCACCAGGACCGTCGGCCGGACGTAGGGCGGCTGGACCGCGTCGGCCCCGCCGAGCACGGCACGGCCGCCCCGGGCGAGGGCGTCGTCGATGTGCCGCCGGATGACGTCGAGCTGGCTCGGCATGGTGATCGGACCGATGTCCGCGTCGCCACCCGGGCCGACGGTCAGCCGGGCGGCCCGCTCGACCACCCTGGCGACGAAGGCGTCGTGGACCGGCGCGACCGCGTAGACCCGTTCGATGCCGATGCAGGTCTGCCCGGCGTTGGTGAACGCGCCCCAGACGCAGGCCTCGGCGGCGGCGTCCAGGTCCGCGTCGGCGTCGACGATCATCGCGTCCTTGCCGCCGCCCTCCAGGACGACCGGGGTGAGGGACTCGGCGCAGGTCGCCATCACCTTCTTCGCGGTCGCGGTGGAACCGGTGAAGGCGACCTTGTCGACGCCGGCCCGGCAGAGCGCGGCGCCGACGTCACCGAGCCCGTGCACCGCCTGCAGAACCGGATGTTCGGGTACCACCTCGGCGAAGGTGTCGACCAGCCACTGCCCGACCGCCGGGGTGTACTCGCTGGGCTTGAGCACCACGGCGTTGCCGGCGGCGAGGGCGTAGCCGAACGCGCCGACCGGGGTCAGCACCGGATAGTTCCACGGGCCGATCATCCCGACCACCCCGTACGGCTGGTACTCCAGGTGGGCCGAGTGTTCGGCGAGCAGGAGCCGGGACCGTACCCGGCGCGGCCCGAGCACCCGCCGGGCGTTGCGGGCGGCCCAGTCGACGTGGTCGATGGCACTGAGGGTCTCGACCACGGCGTCCGCCACCGGTTTGCCGGTCTCCAGGTGGGAGAGCGCGGCGAGTTCGGTGATTCGATTGGCCAGTACCGCGCGCCAGGCCAGCAGCCGGGTGCGCCGGCCGGTGAAGCCGAGTTCGCCCCACCAGAGCGCCGCCGCGCGGGCCCGGTCGACCGCCCGGGCGACGCCGTCCGGGTCCGCGACCGGGAACCGGCCGGCCGCCGCGCCGGTGGCCGGATTCGTGGAGATCAGTTCGCCGTCCTCGATCGCGGGCACGCCGGGCGCGTTCACGGTCGTCATGGCGGCAGTCTAGACCCGAGTATTACTCGCGGGTAGGTGCGCGGATCCGGGGCTCGCCGGCCATCCGCCGAACCGGCGGGCCGGATCGGCTCGCCGTCGACGCGACTCGGTCCACCAGGACGTGCCGGGGCGCGCCGACGGATGGGAAGCTGACCTGCGGAGCCGGCGTTGCCGCGCCGGCCGGACGCCTGCGATTGGGGCGCGCGATGTCCGACGAGCTGGATCTGCTGCCACTGTTGACCGTGGCCAGTGGCGCGTTGCGGGGGGCGAGCTTCCGGTTGCGCCCGGGGCTGCGGCGAATCGGCCGGGAGGACGGCGCGGACGTCCTGCTGGACGACCCGAAGGTCAGTCGCCGGCACGCCACGGTCGAGCGGGTCGGTGGTCGGGTACTGCTGGCCGACACCGGGTCGACCAACGGCACCTGGCTGAACGACCGGCGGCTGGACGGCCGCACCGAGCTGCGGGACGGGGACCGGATCCGGGTCGGCCACGTCGAGCTGCGCTTCTTCGACCCCGGCACGGCCGCGACCGACCCGGTCGGCACCTTCCGGTACGCCCTCGCGGCCGCCGCCGCGCCGCCGCTCGCCGGCACCCCGCCGCCGGCCGGGGCCGCCGCGTCCCCGAGCGGCGCGCTGCACGGACCAACCCAGTTGATGGGTACGCCCCGGCGGTCCCGCCGGATGCTGGTGCTGATCGGCGGTGCCGCGGTGCTCGCCGGCTGTCTCGTGCTCGCGAGCTGGGCGACCTGGAGCCACCTCGCCCTGCGCTGACCCGGCCCGCGGGTGGCGGACCGGTCCGGCGGACCGCGTCCGGAGGTGGCTCCCCGACACCCCGGCCGAACCGGCCACCGCGCTGCTGGAGCTGATCAACCGGCGGTGGTGGGCACCGGCCGGCGGAGTGGACGTGGCAGACTCCGCCCGTACCTGAGCGACGGTTCAACCGGTCGCCCCGGACCCGAGCGGGAGGAGTGCCGTGGCACCCGAGTTCACCGGTGACGACACCGCCGACACCGCCGACAGCGCCGACAGCGCCGACACCGCCGGCACGAGCGGCACCGCCGGCACGAGCGGCACCGCCGGCACGAGCGGCACCGCCGGCACGAGCGGCACCGCCGGCACGAGCGGCACCGCCGGCACGAGCGGCACCGCCGGCACGAGCGGCACCGCCGGCACGAGCGGCGCCGGCCTCACCAGCGTCGGCGTCGTCGGGCTCGGCACGATGGGCGCGGGCATCGTCGAGGTCTTCGCGCGAGGCGGGCTGGACGTGGTGGCCGTCGAGATCACCGAGGCCGCCCTGGAGCGCGGCCGGGCCACCCTGACCAGGTCGACCGATCGGGCGGTGACCCGGGGCCGGCTGACGGCCGCCGACCGGGACGCGCTGCTGGGCCGAGTCCGCTTCGAGGTGGGGCTGGCGGCGCTGCGCGACGTCGACCTGGCGATCGAGGCGGTGCCCGAGCGGCTGGAACTCAAGCGGCGACTCTTCGGCGAACTGGACTCGGTCTGCAAGCCGGCGGCCATCCTGGCCACCAACACCTCCTCGCTGAGCGTCACCGAGATCGCCGTGGCCACCACCCGGCCGGAGCGGGTCGTCGGGATGCACTTCTTCAACCCCGCGCCGGTGATGAAACTGGTCGAGGTGGTCCGTACGGTGGTCACCGCCGACGACGTGGTGGCCGGGGTGGAGGCGCTCTGCGCCCGCCTCGGCAAGGTCGACGTGACCATCGGCGACCGCGCCGGCTTCATCGCCAACGCGCTGCTCTTCGGCTACCTCAACCAGGCGGTCACGATGTTCGAGGCCCGGCACGTCGGCCGGGAGGAACTCGACACGGCCATGCGGCTGGGCTGCGGACTGCCGATGGGCCCGCTGGCGCTGCTGGACCTGATCGGCCTGGACACCGCGTACGAGATCCTGGAGACCATGTACCGGCGGGGTGGCCGGGACCGCCGGCACGCCCCGGCGCCGCTGCTCCGCCAGATGGTCACGGCCGGGCTGCTCGGCCGCAAGTCCGGCCAGGGCTTCTACCGGTACGCCGGCCCCGGCTCCGGCACCGTCGTACCCGACGAGCCGGCCCCGCCGTCGGAGCCGGTGGGGACCGATGTCGCCCGTCCGGTCGCCCGGATCGGGGTGGTGGGCCCGGGTCGGACGGCCGACGCCATCGTCGAACGCCTCACCCGGGCCGGGTACGAGGTGGTCGCGGCGAGCCGCAGCGCGCTGGACGACCTGGCCGACGTCGACCTGGTGGTGGAGGCGGTGGCGGAGGAGGAGCCGGCGGCGAAGTGCGAGCTGCTGGCCCGCCTCGACGAGATCTGCCGGCCCGGCGCCGTGCTCGCCACCACGACCGCCGCGCTGCCGGTCGTCGAGCTGGCGATGGCGACCCGGCGCCCGGCGGACGTGCTCGGGCTGCACTTCTGCGACCCGGCGTCGACCGGTGGATTCGTGGAGATCGTCCGGACGGTCCGCACCTCGGTGGAGGCCATCGCGACCGCGCGGGCGGTCTGTGCCGCGCTGGGCGGCCCCGCCGTGGTCTGCGCCGACCGGGCCGGCTTCGTGGTCAACGCGCTGCTGCTGCCGTACCTGAACGACGCGGTGCGGATGCTGGAGGCGTCGTACTCCACGGTGGACGACATCGACCACGCGATGAAGCTCGGCTGCGGCTACCCGGTGGGCCCGTTCGAGCTGCTCGACGAGGTCGGCCTGGACGTGGCGCTGGCCCTCCAGCGCCGGCTCTACCGCGAGTCGCGGGAGCCCGGCCTCGCCCCGGCGCCCTTGCTGGAGCAGTTGGTGACGGCCGGCCGCCTGGGCCGGCGGAGCGGTCGAGGCTTCCGCGACCACACCGACGGGTAACGCGACCGCACCGACGGGTGACGCGACCACACCGACGGGTGACCGGGCGGCCCGCTCCGGCCACCCCGGTCAGTCCCGGATCCGCAGGCTGACCGTCGCGTTGCTGCTCCGGGCGCCCTCACTGAGCCGGTAGACGAACCGGTCGGTCCCGCCGTGCTGCCGGTGCGGGGTGTAGACGACCGTCCCGTTCGTGGTCACCCTGACCGTGCCGTGGGTCGGCGGGACGAGGATGGTGACCCGGGCCCGGCTGGTCGCGTAGTCGTTCGCCTTGACCTGAATGCCGGAGGACTTCGCGCCGGGGACGGTGGGATAGTCGCGGACCGCGACCGGTGCCCGGACGAACCGCCCGTCGCCGGTGCCGAGGAAGACCGTGTCGGCCCCGGTCACGTCGCTGTGGGTCAGCACGTCGAGGATGCCGTCGTTGTTCACCTCGGCCACCTCCACGCTCCAGTGGTCGTCGCCGTCCGGGTCGGCGTGCAGGTCCAGCACCGTGCCGTCGTCGAGCACCACCACCACGCCGGCGAAGTGCCCGGCGCAGCCCTCGGCGTACGCGATCGTCACGTCCATCGCGCCGTCGGCGTCGAAGTCGGCGAGCCGGTAGTCCGGCCGGCCGGAGCAGTAGTGCACCGGGCCGGCCACCAGTGCGCCGGTGCCCGTGTTGAGGTACGTCGCGAAGCCGTCGCCCTGGTCGGTCCACTCGTAGACGTCCAGGCGCCCGTCGCCGTCGAAGTCGGCCGTGCCGATGAAGCTGGGTTGGAAGATGGTGTCGAAGCCCGCCGAGACCTGGAACGAGTCCAGCGCGAGCAGGTCGCTGGCGACGGAGGGCGGCCGGCCGGCGAACCAGGCGACCACCAGTTCGTCCGGGGCGTCGCTGTCGAGGTTCAGCCCGACGCCCATGTCGGGGCAGTACGGCGCCGACAGGTACGGATAGGACTGGACGGGCCCGTAGCCGCCGCCGGGCCGGCCCAGCTCGACCAGCACCGCGCACTGGCCGGGACCGGGCAGGAAACCCAGGGTGTTCCGGTCCGCCAGCCCGTCCCCGTTGACGTCGGCGATGATCGGTTCGTCCTGCCAGCCGGCCTGGGCCGCGGGCGCGGCAGCACCCAGGGTCGCGATGCCGACCGTCACGGCGAGGGCGATGATGCGTCGATTCCACATGGTGCCTCCTCGGCCGTGACCCGCTTCCGCGGCGTACCGGCTCTCTGTAATGGAGGTTATGTCCAACTAGGGGGGAAAGTATGCATGCTGACCGTAATGTGACAGCGAATGCCGCCCGGCGGACGACAGCCCCGGATCAGGGCACGACCTTGAGGATCACGACGGCGTCGCTGGTCCGCCCGTCCTGGGTGATCCGGTAGACGAACCGGTCGGTCACCCCCGGCACCGTGCCCGGGGTGTAGACGACGGTCCGGCCGGCGACCACCCGTACGGTGCCGACCGTGGGCGGGGTGACGATGCTGACCGCCACCCGCCGGCTGGTCCAGTCGTTGCGCAGCACCGGCACAGTGGTGGGAGTCCGGCCGCTGACCGTCAGGGCGTCCCGGACCGCGAGGGGCGAGGCGACGAACGTACCGTTGCCGACACCGAGGAAGGTGGCGGGTTGCCCGGTGGACTGGGAGTAGGTGAGCACGTCGGGCACGCCGTTGCGGTCCGCGTCCAGCACGTTGATGGTCCAGCTCGGCCTGCCGCCCGCCGCCGACTGGAGGGGGACCACGGTGCCGTCGTCGAGCACCACCACCACCCCGCTGGAGCCGCTGGCGCAGCCGCGGACGTACGCGATGGCCACGTCCATCGCCCCGTCCCGGTCGAAGTCGGCGAGGCGGTGGTCGATGGGAGCCCCGCAGTAGCGCACCGGACCGGGGCGCAGGGTGCCGGTGCCGTCGTTGAGGTAGGTGGCCAGCCCCTGACCCTGGTCGGTCCACGCGTACAGGTCCAGCCGTCCGTCGCCGTTGAAATCGGCCAGCCCGATGAAGTTGGGCCGGCGGATCGCCCGGAAGCCGGTCCAGACCCTGAAGTCCCGCAGCACCAGCAGATCCGGGCCGGCCCCGCCGGGACGGCCGTTGAACCAGCCCACGACGAGTTCGGCCCCTCCCACACCGTCGAGGTCCACGGCCACGCCCAGGTCGGGGCACGCGGTGGAGGCGCCGCCGCCGGGCCCCGGATAGGTGTACTCGCGCGCGGGCAGGTAGCCGCCGCCGGGCCTGCCGAACTCCACCCGGACCGCGCAGCCGCGCGGTGGAGCGTCGTCGAGCCAGGCCCGGTCGAGCAGGTTGTCACCGTTCAGGTCGCCGTACAGCGGCCGTCCCGGCCCGTCGGCCCGGGCGGTGGCGACCGCCCCGCCGACCGCGATGATCGTTACCGTGGCGGTCACCGCCGCGATCCGTGTTCTCCACATGGCGCCCTCCGGGCGTTACGGCGGCTCGGACCGGCCGGGCCGTCGGGGGTCAGCCGATGATCCGGAGGCTGACCGCGGCGTTGCTCGTCTTACCGTCCTGGGTGATCCGGTAGACGAACGAGTCGGTCGTGCCGTGGGTCGGGTTCGGGGTATAGATGATCGTGCGGCTCGTGGTGACCTTGACCGTGCCGTGCCGGGGCGGGGTCCAGATGGTGACCCGGGCCCGGTCGCTGGCGTAGTCGTTGGCGAGCACCACGATGTTGGTGGCCCTGACGCCACTGACCGTCGGGTAGTCCCGCACCGCCAGGGGCGACCGGACGAACGTGCCGGTACCGAGGCTGATGAAGGTGGTGATCTCGCCGGTGGTCTGGTTGTACGTGGTCACGTCGGCCAGGCCGTCGTGGTTGACGTCACCGGTGTCGACGGTCCAGCTCGCCAGACCCTCCACGTCGGCGTGCAGATGGACCGGGCTGCCGTCGTCGCGGATCACGACCACCCCGCTGAAGTAGTCGCCGCACCCCTCGATGTACGCGATCACGACGTCCATCGCGCCGTTCCGGTTGAAGTCGGCGAGCCGGTGGCTGAGCGGGCCCGCGCAGTGCCGGATCGGGCCGGGTACCAGCGATCCGGTGCCGGTGCTGAGATAGGTGGCGAAGCCCTGCCCCTGGTCGGTCCACTCGTAGATGTCCTGCCGCCCGTCCCCGTCGAAGTCGGCGGTGCCGATGTAACTCGGCTGGAAGAGGGTGTTGAACCCGTGGGTGACCCGGAAGTTGTCCAGCACCAGCAGGGTGGTGGCGACCGTCGACGGGGGCCCGGCGAACCAGGCCACCGCGAGTTCGGCCGGGGTGTCCGGGTCAAGGTTGAGCCCCACCCCCATGTCCGGACAGTTGGGCTCGTCGGCCGGCAGCGACAGGTACGTGTACGGCTGTGGTGGCCCGGAGGCGCCGCCGGGCAGGCCCAGGCTCACCACCACCTGACAGGCGACCGCCGCCCCCATGACGGCGCGGAGCGCGGCGCGGTCCGACAGCCCGTCCCCGTTCAGGTCGGCGCTGATCACCTCACCGGGCCAACCTGCGACGGCGCGGGTACCTCTCAGGCCGCCGCCGATCGTCGCCACGGCCACCGCCACGGTGATCGCGGCGATCCGCCTACCCTTCATGGCCCGCCTCCTCAGGGCTCGCCGACCCGGGACCGGGTCGGCTATCCGGTCCACCGGACGTATACGACGGCGCTGCTCCGGCGAGCGCCCTCGGTGAGCTGGTAGGTGAACCGGTCGGTCGTGCCGTGGTCCGCCCGGGGCGTGTAGACGATCCGGCCGCCGCTGATCACCCGGGCCGTGCCGTACCTCGGCGGGACGGTGATGGTGACCTGTGCCTGGCTGGTGGCCTGGTCGTTCGCGAGCACGTCGATCGTCACCGCCCTCGTCCCGGTGAGGTGGACGGTGTCGGTGTTGGCCCTCGGCGACTGGACGAACCGGCCGCCGCCGATGCCGATGAAGTACTCGGTCTCGCCGGTCACCCGGGACACCGTCCGGACGTCGGGGATCCGGTCGCCGTTGGCGTTGACCACCCGGGTGGTCCAGGTCTCCAGCCCCAACGGGTCGTACTGCAACTCCTGGGTCGTGCCGTCGTCCAGCACCACCGCGACCCCGCTGGCGAAGTCCGGCTCGCAGCGTTCGATGTAGCTATTGACCAGGTCCATCGCGCCGTCCAGGTCGAAGTCCCGCAGTTGGTACTCGAGCGGCCTGGCGCACCACTCCGCCGGCCCGTGGGTCAGCGTGCCGTTGCCCAGGTTCAGGTACGTCTCGATGCCCTGCCCCTGGTCGGTGACCGAGTAGACGTCCTGCCGCCCGTCGGCGTTGAAGTCGGCCGTGCCGAGGTAGTAGGGCGAGAAGATCGCCTGCACGAGGCCGAACAACGGATGGAAGTCGTTGTCCAGCACCAGCAGGTTGTAGGGGACGGTCGGTGGCGGGCCCGGGTACCAGGCCACCACCAGCTCCTGATGGCGGTCGGTGTCGAGGTCCACCGCCACCCCGAGCTCCGGGCACCGGGTACCCAGGCCGGAGCCGCCGGGCCGCAGGTAGACCGCTGCCGAGGGGGTGCCGTAGCCGCCCGAGGCCACGCCGTACTCGACGATCACCGAGCAGAAGTCCGGCTGGACGATGCCCAGCGTCATCCGGTCGGTGCGGCCGTCGCCGTTCGCGTCACCGAAGATCTGCTCGCCCCGGCCGCCCGCGTGGACCAGGGAGGGTGCGATCGGGCCGGCGCCGCCCAGCGTGGCCACGAGGAGCAGCACTGCGGCGATGGCGGTTCGCTTGCGCCACATGGCGCCTCCCTCTGTCGACGCGTTCCGGACGGCCTCAGGCCGGGAACCTGATGGTGGCGGTCGCGCTGCCGCGGCTGCCCTCTTCGACGAGCTGGTAGGTGAACCGGTCGGTGCGACCGTGGGCGGCGGGGACCGGCCTGCCGACGCCGGCCACGGGGGCCGGAGCGGGAAGGGTGACTGCCCGCTTCCTCCGCATGGGTCCCCCTGAGAGCGAATGGGGCGAGCGGTCTGGCCAGCCCTGTTTGCGGACGCTAGACCCTTTTTGGGGAGATCGGTCCGCTGCTGACCGTGATCTGACAGCTACACTCTGCGGTGTAATCGCAGCTCGGGTCGGGTGCCGGTGTCCCGCAGTGGCGCCCGTACGCTTGCTGACGTGAGTCCCCGTCGCAACCGCCCCCGCCCCGAAGCGGCCGCTCCGCTGGACGGCGACCGGGTACGTCGCGGCGTCGAGTCCGTCCAGGGGTGGTGGGACGGGGAGTGGCAGGTACGGGCCATTCCGGGTGGCGGGGCGACCAAGACCTACCGGTGCCCCGGCTGCCTCCAGGAGATCCGGCCGGGCGTCGCCCATCTGGTCGCCTGGCCGGCGGACGGCCGGGGTGACCTGACCGACCGCCGACACTGGCACAACGGCTGCTGGCGGGCCCGGGAGCGGCGCGGCCCGGGGGTCGAGCGCTCCCGCAGCGCGCCCCGGTACGGCTGAGACTCCAGCGAAACCTGGTAACTTATGCCCGATTCTCGCCCTTCGTGGGGTCTTGTCACCTAAGCTGCCTTCAAGTGATGTCAGCTTATGTCGGTTGTCTGTGCTTTTTGGCCGGTAAGTGTCCTCTGTGACGCTCGGCGAGCGCACCCACGGAGGGCCGTTTTGTGGCGGTAAAAGCGAATCGTCGTCGAGACCGCGCGCTCGTACCGGCGCTGGGAGCAGTCGCGGCGCTGGTGACCACCGCGGTGCTGCTGTTCAACATGACGGGGGCGAGTGCGCAGATCGCGCCGGTGAATCTGGGGACGGCGGCGAACTTCTCGGTGCTGGCCGGTTCGACGGTGACCAACACGGGGCCGAGCGTTCTGGGCCAGGGCCTGGGTGTGCATCCGGGCAGTACGGCGACGGGTTTTCCGCCCGGGGTGGTGCTGGGGGAGATCCATCTTGCCGACGCGGTCGCGTTGCAGGCGAAGAACGACCTGACCACGGCGTACAACGATGCGGCGGGGCGGACGCCGTTCACGAGTCTGCCGGCGGAGTTGGGCGGTCTGACGTTGACCGAGGGGGTCTACCGGATCGGCGCGGCGCAGTTGACCGGGACGTTGACGTTGGATTCCCAGAACAATCCCGCCGCGGTGTTTATCTTCCAGATCGCCTCGACGTTGACCACGGCCTCGAACAGCAGCGTCGTGTTCATCAACGGGGCGTCACCGTGCAACGTGTACTGGCAGGTGGGTAGTTCGGCCACGTTGGGCACGGGCACCGACTTCGTGGGCAACATCCTGGCGCAGGCGTCGATCACGTTGAACACCGGCGCGGACCTCCAGGGTCGGGCGCTGGCCCAGACGGGTGCGGTGACCCTGGACACCAACGACATCACCGCGCCGGTCTGCCTGCAACCGACCGGTACGCCGACCGCCACCCCCACGGCGACGCCGACCGCGACCCCCACGGCCACCCCGACCGCGACGCCGACCGCCACGCCCACGGCGACGCCGACCGCGACCCCCACGGCCACCCCGACCGCGACGCCGACCGCCACGCCCACGGCCACCCCGACCGCGACGCCCACGGCCACCCCGACCGCCACACCCACGGCCACGCCGACCGCGACGCCCACGGCCACGCCCACCGCGACCCCCACGGGACAGCCGACCGGCACGCCGACCGCGACGCCCACGGCAACGCCGACCGCCACACCCACGGCCACGCCCACGGCAACACCCACCGCCACACCCACGGCGACCCCGACCGCGACTCCCACCGCGACGCCCACGGCCACGGCGACGCCCACGGGGCAGCCGACCGTCACGCCCACGGCCACGGCCACGGTCACCGCCAGGCCGACGGGCAGACCGACGCTCCTTCCGGTCACCGGTGAGGACGGCGCAAGCGGGCTGGTCCCGGTCCTGGCCACCATCGGAACCGCCCTGGTCGCCCTCGGTGGGGCCATCGCGTTCCGCTACCGGCGACGGACGGGCAGGTCCTGATCTCCGGGCCCGGCCGGACGACCGTCCGGCCGGGCCACCCTCGGCGATCGTCGCCCCGCCGCCCGGACGGTCCGCGACAGGGGGGACCGGGGTGCGACCCGGGATCTTCGTCACGCCGGCCCGGTCCGGCCGGCAAGATCCGCTGATCCGGGCGAGACTGGACGGGTGAGTCCCGCCATCCGCGCCACCAGCATCCTGCCCGCCCGTCGCGAGGACATCGAGCTGCACACCGCCGACGGCCTGCGGCTGGTCGGCGAGCTGGCGCTCCCCGCGGATCGCGACCCGGTGGCCACCCTGGTCTGCCTGCACCCGCTGCCCACCCACGGCGGGATGATGGACAGCCACGTGTTCCGCAAGGCCGCCTGGCGGCTGCCCGCCCTGGCCGATCTCGCGGTGCTGCGGTTCAACACCCGGGGCACCAGCAGCGTGCGCGGCACCAGCGAGGGAACCTTCGACGCCGGGAACGCCGAACGGTACGACGTCGCGGCGGCCATCGAGTACGCGGAGTTCGCCGAGCTGCCGGCGATCTGGTTGCTGGGCTGGTCGTTCGGTACGGATCTGACCCTCAAGCACGGCTGCGACCCGGCCATCGTGGGCGCGATCCTGCTCTCGCCGCCGCTGCGCTTCTCCACCGACGAGGACCTGGCGCAGTGGGCCCGCTCCGGCAAGCCGCTCACCGCCCTGGTGCCCGAGTTCGACGACTACCTGCGCCCGGAGGAGGCGCGGCGCCGGTTCGCGGCCGTCGGGCAGGCGGAGGTGGTGGGCGTGCCGGGGGCCAAGCACCTCTGGGTTGGAGACGCCGAGACCGTGCTGGACGAGGTGGTCCGGCGGGTCAACCCGGACGTCGCGCCGCCGTTGCCGTCGACCTGGGACGGTCCGATGGAGACCGGCGACGCCAGCGCGTACGCCGACCGCACCGTCGCCGCCTTCGCCGACCGGACGGCGCCGGCCCCGGACGGCCGCACCTCCGCGGCACCGGACGGTCGACCGGACCAGGCGGGCTGACCGGCCGAGGTCATCGACCGCCGGTCCGGCTCGCCCATTATTTCGTATTGTCCTATTCCTGGATATATCGCTGCATATGATGCATGTCGAGTATCCAGGAAGGACTCCGTGTCATGACCGTTGAAACCGTTTCCCGGCACCGGCGGGCCGTCGTGCCGGCGCGATGGGGGCGCTCGCGTCCCTCGTCACAGCCGCCGTCCTGTTGTTCAACATGACGGGGGCGAATGCGCAGATCGCGCCGGTGAATCTGGGGACGGCGGCCGACTTCTCGATCCTGGCCGGTTCGACGGTCACCAACACCGGGGGGGGGCTCTCTCTCTTCGGTGGCGTTGCAGGTGGCCCAGGACCTCGGTGTGCATCCGGGCAGTACGGCGACGGGTTTTCCGCCCGGGGTGGTGCTGGGGGAGATCCATCTTGCCGACGCGGTCGCGTTGCAGGCGAAGAACGACCTGACCACGGCGTACAACGATGCGGCGGGGCGGACGCCGTTCACGAATCTGCCGGCGGAGTTGGGCGGTCTGACGTTGACCGAGGGGGTCTACCGGATCGGTGCCGCGCAGTTGACCGGCACGCTGACGCTGGACGCCCAGAACAATCCCGCCGCGGTGTTCATCTTCCAGATCGCCTCGACGTTGACCACGGCCTCGAACAGCAGCGTCGTGCTCGTCAACGGGGCGTCCGCCTGCAACGTCTACTGGCAGGTGGGTAGCTCCGCCACCCTCGGCACCGGCACCGACTTCGTGGGCAACATCCTGGCCCAGACGTCGATCACCTTGAACACCGGCGCGGACCTCCAGGGTCGGGCGCTGGCCCAGACGGGTCGCGGTGGGGACCCTGGACACCAACGACATCACCGCGCCGGTCCGCGCCCGGCGGAACCGGTGGCGCCGGCTCCGCCACCCCGACCGGGCAGCCCACGGGTACGCCGACGGCCACCCCGACCGGGCAGCCGACCGGAACCCCCACGGGGCAGCCGACCGGAACCCCGACGGGGCAGCCGACGGGCACGCCGACGGGCACGCCGACCGGGCGGCCCACCGGCACGGTGACGCCCACCCGGACGGCCCTGCCGGTGACCGGCAGCGGTGCCGGGATGGACCTGGTTCCCGTGCTGACGGCGGCGGGCACGCTGATGGTCGTACTGGGCGGGATCATGGTGTTCCGCTACCGGCGTCGGGCCGACGAGTCCTGATCGACCGACCCGGCCGGCGGACCGCCGGCCGGGTCACCGGCCCCGACCGGTTTCCGCCCGGTCCGGTGTCCGGTTGCGGCAACGCCGGATGCGGTGACTGCCCCCGCCCGGGATCATGGCGCCGTGGAGAGCGTCGTACGGGCGATCGGCATCATCGGCTGGGGCGTCACCGGCGCCTGGGTCGGCGCGGAGCTGGGTTCCTGGACGGGAGCCGTGATCGGCACCTTCTGCGCGCTCCTCAGTGGACACGCCGTCGGGGCGGGGGCGGGCAACCTCGTCTTCGGACCGATGGACGAGACTGCGGAGAGCCTGCGCACCCTGATGCTCGGCATCGGCAGCACCGCCGGCGCGGCGTTCGGGGTCTGGCACGGCGAGACCGGCTTCGACCGGGCCGTCGGGCTCTTCGTCGGCTTCGCCGTCGGCGGCGCGATCCTCGGCGTGGGCACGGCCCTGCTGGGGCGGATCGATTCGAGGGACCCGCTCGCCACCGCCGTCGCCACCCTCGGCATGGGTCCGGGAGCCTGGGCGGGCCACGCCCTCTGGGCGAGCCCCTGGGCGGTCGCCGGCGGGATGGCGCTCGCCTCGATCCCGAGTTCCCTGCTGGCCGGCGCCATCGCGCCCCAGCACGTCCGTCCGGTCCGCCCCCGCCCCGGCACCGGTTACGGCGGCTACGGCGGTTACGGCGGCTACGGGTCGCCCGGTGGTCACGGCGGCTATCGGCCGCCCGATGGGTACTCCGCGCCGGGCGACACCGGTGGCACCTCTGCCGAGGGCACGGCGAGCGGCTCGGGCCCGATGCGGGCGGCGGTGCTGCGGATCGACCGCTCCACCGCCCTGCCTCTGATGTACGAGTACGACCGTGCCGGCCGGTTCTTCCGTCCCGTCGGGTACGTCCGGTTGGGCGCGATGATGGTGGTGGACGTCCGGCACCCGGGCCCGGACACGCCGGCCACCCGCGACGAGTTCCTGACGAGGGTGCTGACGGAGCTGCTCGTACCGCCGGCCCGGGCCCGCCGGATCGTCGCGCAGGCCGAACACCACCGCTGAGCACCGCCGTCGAGCGCCCGGACGATCGGGTCAGGCGGACGGGGTGACGTGCCGTTCCGCGCCAGCGTCCGGGACGCCGTCGCCGCCGGGCCGCCCGGTCGTCCCGGGCGCCGCCGTGGGCGCGACGATCTCGGCGACCTCCACCGCCGGAAGCTCGGCGGCCGGCGGCCAGCCGGCCAGCCAGGTGCGACGCTGCCGCCACACCTCCCGCCAGTAGCCGGCCCGACCGGTGAGCCGGGCCGCCGGCCGCGCGGATCGCGACGCCGACCACCAGCAGCGCCCGGCCCACCGCCGCCCGGGGCCGGGACCAGCGCAGCCGCCGGTAGGTGACCTCGCCGCGCAGCAGCATCACCCGCTTCCCGGCGCTGGTGGACGCGGCACCGCCCACGTGCAGCACCCGCGCGGTCGGCACCAGCACCGGGCTGGCGCCGATCGCGGTCGCACGCAGGCAGAGATCCACGTCCTCGCTGTACATGAAGTAGTCCGGGGTGAAGCCGCCGAGCTGGGCGAAGAGTGTCCGCCGGACCAGCAGCAGGCAGCCCGAGGCGGCCGGTACCCGGGCCGGCGTCGAGCGGTCCAGCCAGGGCAGGGCCTCCGGGTTGCAGAACCGGGACCGGGGAAAGGCCGTGGAGAGGCCGGTGTGGCGAAGCAGAACGACGCCCAGAGCGAGGGCGTCCCGAAGACCGACCGGCCGTCGTCGGTGCCGTCCGGGTGCAGGGTGCGCCCGGCGTAGATGCCGTGTCCGGGATGGGCCCGGGTGAAGGCCAGCAGCTCCCCGATCACGTCGCCGACCGGCTCGGTGTCCGGGTTCAGCAGCAGCAGCCAGTCGGCGCGCGCCTGGGCCGCGCCGACGTTGACAGCGCGGCCGAAGCCGACGTTGCGGGCCAGCCGGATCACCCGCGCCTCGGGTACGGTCGCCGCGACCGCCGCCGCCGAGCCGTCGGTCGAGGCGTTGTCGACCACGATCACCTCGTACGAACCGCCGGGGCAGGCGATCCGCAGGGTCGCGAGGGCGGTCAGGATCAGCTCGCGGGTCTGGTACGACACCACGACCACGCTCACCGCGGGCGTGACCGGGTCGCTCACCGGGCCGGTCCGCTCTGCGCCGGCAGCCGGCTAGCTCGTCCGCCCCAGCTCCAGGCCGGCGTTCCAGCAGGCGCAGGCGGCGGCCAGCCGAGGTCGTCCAGCAGCAGCAGAACCCGGCCGGCAGCAGCCAGGGCCGGGGCAGCACCACGTCGACCAGCCAGGAGACCCGTCGGGCCGGCCGGACCTGCCCGGCACCGCCCGGTGGTGCCGCGTTGCCGGCCGGTCGTGCCCCGTTGCCGGTGGGTGGTGTGCCGTTGCCGGCCCGCAGTGCGGCGCTGGTGCCGGCGGACTTCGGCCAGCCGGCATCGAGATCGGCGACGCCGTGCGGGCCAGCAGGCGACCACCGTGGACACCTGATCACCTCGCACCTCGTCGGGCGGAACAGCAGGCCGAAGGATGAACGCGTCGAGGACGGAGCAGGCCGGGCCGCCGTCGCAGCAGGCGATCGCCGCCGAACAGGGTCACCCAGTTCGCGGGGAACGTCGATCGACCCGCGTGATAGGGCGCATGCCGGCGGGGACGGCCGGTGGTGTCCAGCCGGCGGCCGGGCGCGGCGGCCAGCACCTCCGGCCCGGCGACCGCGGCGGCGAGCGCGCGGGCGGCGGCGGTGGTCAGCGCGATGTCGGCGTCGAGATAGATCCGGGGGAACCCGGTCGCCGCCCGGTCGCCCGCGTTCAACGCGGCCGGCTTCGACGGCTCGGGCAGCTCCAGCGCCCGCACCCCGGGCACCGACCGGGCCACCTCGGCGGTCCGGTCGGTGCAGCCGTTGGCGACCACCACCACCTCGAACTCCCCGGGCCGGGCGTCGGCCAGCAGCGTGCGCAGGGTACGCCCGAGCAGCGCCGCCTCGTTGTGCGCGGCGACGACCACGCTGGTCACCACGGCGCGCGCCCGGTCAGGGCCAGCCGGATCCGGCGGGTCGCGTTGCGCCGGCGCAGCCGCCAGCCCTGGTACTCCCGCAGGTCCAGCGGGGCGGCCTGGACCACCCGGGCGGAGTGCCGCATCTGCGCGGTCCACTCCGCGACGGTGGTCACCCCGGTACGCCTGGCGGAGAGCGGGCGACGGGCCATGAAGTCCGCGTCGGTCCGGTAGATGGTGTGCGGGCTGCGCGGGTCGTCCATGTGGTCCTCGGGCAGGAACGGGTGGTACCAGCCGTTCACCCAGCCCAACCGGGCGGCGCGCAGGCACCAGGCGGTGAAGGTCTCGCCGTCGGCGAGCGGGCCGACCTGGCGCAGCACCTCCCGTTTGAGCAGGTAGCCGCTGCCCTGCACCCAGTGGTTGCGCAGCAGCCGGTGCCCGCCCGGATAGTCGGCCAGCTTCGCCGCGACCAGCGTCTCGTCGACGTCCTCCGGCGGGAAGCGCCAACTGCCGACCACGCCGAACTCCGGCACGTCCCGGTGCGCCCGGCGCAGCGTGGCCAGCCAGTCCGGGTCGGGCAGGCAGTCGTCGTCGACCTTGCTCAGGAACGCCCCGGTCGACTCCCGCCACAGCCAGTTGGTCGGCTCGGTCAGCCCGGCGTTGACCTCGCTGTGCCGGAACCGGTGGACCCGGGGATGGTGGCGGAACTCCTCCACCGCCGCCACGGTCGGCCGGTCCGTGCCGTTGTGCCAGAGCCAGACCCGGGCGTCCGGCGGGCAGGTCCCCAGCAGGTGCGGCAGGGACAGGCGGACGTACTCCGGCCGGTCATAGGTGATCATGAGAATGTCGATGCCGCCGTCGGGGTACGGCACGGCGTCCACCTCCGCCTCGGTCATGTCGCTCCGCCCGCCTCGATCCGGTTGGTGCGCTCCGCCCTGGTCAGCCGCCAGAGCGCCCCGGTGAGCCCGAGGAGCAGGTGCACGGTGAGGAAGAAGGTCGTGAAGTACATCGAGTCGAAGGTGAACCCGGAGAGCGCCGCGACGGTGATCGCCACCGCGAGCACCGCCGCCAGGTCACGGTCCCGTTCGGTACGCGCGAACCGGCGTACCCGGCCGGCGACCACCACGCCGGAGAGGAAGAACAGCGCCAGCCCGAGTACGCCGACGAAACCGCCCTGGACCATCGTGGTCAGCCACTGGTTGTCCAGGAGCTGGTAGAGCTCGGGCAGGAAGGTGCCCACACCGCGGCCGAGCCACGGGCGTTCGGCGATGAGCAGAACGGGGCGACGTACTCGTAGTCCTCCAGCCGGCCCTGCACGCTGGGGTCGCTCTCGCCGGCCAGCAGCAGCGACTTCAGCGTGGCGAGCAGGCCGGGCCGGGCGACCTGGATCAGCGCGGTGAGGAAGCAGCCGACCACCAGCACGTTGAAGCTGGTACGCAGCGGCCAGAAGAGGACCAGCAACAGCAGGGCGGCGGCCAGCGCCAGCACCCCGGTACGGGAGAGCGAGATCGGGATGACCGCGGCCTGGAGCATCGCCAGCGCCCCGTAGGCCTGCCGGTCCCGGCGCAGCGGCGCGAACCGGGCGAAGTGGATCGCCACGACGAGCCCGATCGCCATCAGCACGCTGAACTCGATGTAGTGCCCGGCGGTCCCGGCGACCCGGACCAGGCCGCCGCCGCCCCGGTCGACGAAGCCGACCGGTTCCTTGTGGAAGGCCAGCAGCGGGGGCAGCTTCAGGTAGGTGGTGAGGTCGATCCGGAGGACGAACTGGGCGAGCGCGACGACGGCCATGAACCCGCCGCCCCAGCAGAGCCAGCGCAGGATCTTGTCGATCCGGTCCCGGGCCAGCACCCCGTCGGCGGTGGCGAGCAGCACTCCCGCGCCGGCCAGCGCCTGTAGCAGCGTCCGCTCCGCGCCGTTCGCCTCCAGCGGCGGCATGCCCCGCGCCTGACCGGCCAGATAGGACAGCAGGAGGCTGACCAGGTAGATCGCCATGGCCCAGCGCATCGGCTGCTGGCCGCGGGTGACCAGACTCGGGTGCAGCCGGCTCAGCGCCCACCAGACCAGCAGGCCGAAGCCGACCACGAGCCCGGGCTTGCCCAGGTCGCTCAGGGGCGGGAAGACCAGTCGGGAGGGGAGCAGGTAGGCGAGCACGACCGACGCGACGACCACGGCCGTCGCGTCCGGAAAATGGCGTACGGCGGGGGCTATGCCGTCGTACACCGTGGCGGATCGCCGCGCGGATAGGTAGGTCGGCACGTCCCTCGTTTCGTCCGTACGCCGTCAGCCGGCGCTCATGGGGTGCCCGCCGGTCACGGGTTCGGCTCGTCGGCGGGGTCCCGGACCACGGTGAGCAGGATCGTCTCGTCGGACTGGACGGCGTGCCGGTGGTCGGCCCGGCGCTGCGAGCCCCCGTTCGTCCGTTCGCCGGCCCGGTCGTCGACCGGACGGCCCGGTCCCCGCTCGCCGCCCGGGTGCGCGAGCGCCCGCTCGGCGCCGGGGTGCGGCACCCGGTCGGTGCCGGCCTGCCCGGGCAGGCGGTCCGGACCGGCGTGCGGTGCCCCCCGCTCGCGGCCGGCCGGGCCGGCCGGGCGATCCTCGGCGGACTGGCCGGGCCCCCGCTCTCCGGTGCGGTCGCGCTGCCCACCGCGGCCCTCGACGGCCTGCCCCGGCGAGGGGCGGCCGGCCACGCCGGTCGGTTGGGGAGTGTCCCGCCCGCCACCGACGGCGCCGGGCGCCCGCATTCCCGGAGTCGCCCCGGCGCCCGGGCCCGGACCCACCCGGGGTGCGGTCGCGGCCGACCGGGAGGTGCCCACAACCGCCTGACCGTGGTTCCAGGCGATCGAGTTGCGGGCACCGCGACGGCCGCCGAGCTGGGCCGTGGCCCGGCGCCGGGACCACGCGTCGTAGCCGACGGCGGCGGCCGCGGCCAGCAGCACCCCGATGGCCAGGATGACGATCTGCGCCCGCAGCACGTTGGAGCGGGACTGGACGATGTTCAGCCCGGGGTCGAGTACCTCCGTGGTGATCTGCTCGCCCGGATTCGGCCGGTACTGCGCCTGCTGGCCGGCCACCTCGTCGTTGATCAGCCTGGTCACCTCCACCACCGTCGTCCGGGCGCTCGCCTCGGTCGAGGCGACGACGGTGACGGTCAGGATGGAACTGCGGGTGACCAGCCCGACCTCGTAGTCCGGATCGCCGCCGGCCGCCGCGACCCGGGTCCGGGCGTCGTGCGCAGAGGTGGAGATCTGCACCGCCTGGGCCATCGCGTTCTCGCCGATCCGCAGCCACGGGTTGCCGGGGCGCGGGGCCGCCTCCGAGTCCGGTGCCGCCGTGGTGGTCGGCGGGACGAGCAGGATCGCCGCCTCGGTCTTGTACTCCGGCTGGATCGCCAGGCCGAACGCGAGGGCGGCGCCCAGCGTCACCACGACGACCGGAGCCGAGACGTACCACCGCCGAAACATCAGTTTCAGCAGGTCGAGAAGGTCCATCGGGCGGCCCCTTCAGTGGGCGGAGGACGTTGATCCCGGATCAGGCGGACAGACGCGCGGCATCGGCCCCGTTACCGTGTGAAACTTGGTTGTAGCCGTTGGGCGACGGGCGGAGCAATCGATCCCACAGTCGGATGTACGACTTCACCTGGTGATCCCAGGCGAGTTCCTCGACGAAACGCTTCCGGCCCGCCACACTCATCGCCTCCCGGGCCTGTTCGTCGCTGAGAAGCTGGTCAATGGCCTTGGCGAACTCGTCGGGGCTGCCCGTGGACACATAGCTCGCGGCCCGGTCCGCGGTACGGCGCGTTTCCAGCAGGTCCACGGCGACCACCGGCACCCCCCGGGCGACGTATTCCACCGTCTTCGCCATGGTGTACATCTCGGCCATCGGACTCGGCCGGTCCGGCTGGATGGCGACCGACGCGGAACAGAGCAGCGCGTCCACCTCGTCGGCCTCCAGCCAGCCGGTGAACCGGACCAGGTCGTCGACCCCCCGCTCGGTGGCGAGCCGGCGCAGTGCCGGCATGCTCTCCCCGTCGCCGGCGACCACGAGCTGCCAGTCGTCGGCACCGCGCAGGCCCACCAGCCGTTCGGCGGCCAGCACGGTGGCCTCCACGTTGTCCTGCGGGTTGATGACGCCGACGTAGACGACCTTGTGCCGCGGGTCCGCCGTCGCCGGTGCGCCGCGGTGCACCTCCGCCAGCGCCGGTCCGTTGCGGACCACCACCACCTTCTCCGCCGGACAGCCGCCCCGGGCCAGGGCCAGCTCCCGGAAGGACTCGTTGGTCGCCACCACCGCGGTCGCGCAGCGCCAGGAGAGCCGCTCGAACAGCCGCAGCGTCCACAGCACGCTCGGCCGGGGGCGCTCCGCCTTGCACTCGTACAGCTCGGGGCTCAGGTCGTGGTGGTCGAAGACGAAGGGCCGGCCCAGCGCCCGCATCAGCAGCCCGACGATCCAGAAGATGTCCGGCGGGTTGCACGCCTGTACGGCGTCCACCCGGGTCCGCAGCATCAGGCCGAGCAGACGGGCTGTGACGGCGATCAATGCCCAGGCGAACTCGGCGGCGAAGGAGAGCACCCCGTGACCGGCCAGCGGCTGCGGGAAGGAACGGACGGCGGTCGAATGGGTGCCGGGCAGGACGGTGGGCCGCTCGGGACCGCGTGGGCAGATGACGGAGGCACGGTAGCCCGCCGCCTCCAGGGCCTGGCACTCCCGGATCACCCGGCGGTCCCGTTCGGCGGGCAGATTGACCACCACGATGACCACGTGCGGGCGTCGATCGGCCATCTCTAACTCCCATCCGCGCAGCTCGGACGACGTTTTCGATGGAAGGTCGCGACGTGTCGACCACGCCGCGACCGAATGCCGGTGTGCTCGCACACCGAGATATTCCACAGTCAAGATGTCCTACTCAGACACTGCTCTACCAGATCGGCACGGGCAAGAAGCCGTGATTCGCGGATGTTGTCGAGTTACTTACAAGGTCAGGACCGATCGGGGGATTGTTCCTTCATTCGTTCATCCGCGCGCCGACGGGCCGGGCGGCCCTAATTGCGATAAATGGCTGACAGGAGGCCTTCCGGCGTGCCGGGAGCACGTTGATTCATCGATCTTCGTCCGTATTCGCGCCCCCCGGCCGGCTCGACCCGGCCTTGCGCGGGTCATTACCCTGTGCCGGCGGGTGCGGGGTGCGCAGACGTCCGGCGCCCGCACCACCTGGGGAGGGGTACGACATGCGCCGCCGTCGTGGCACGCGACTGGGCCTGGTTCTGACGCTGCTGGCGAGCGTCCTGATCCCGCTGGGAGGTCGCTCGGCGGCGGCGGTGACGCTGCCGACCGGCTTCCAGGAGCAGATCGTCTTCGCCGGGCTGGACCAGCCGACGAACATCGAGTTCGCCCCCGACGGGCGGGTCTTCGTGGCCGAGAAGGGTGGCCGGATCAAGGTCTTCACCGACCTGGCCGACCCGACCCCGACGGTCTTCGCCGACCTCTCCACCGACGTGCATGTGGGACCGGGGACTGCTCGGGCTGGCGCTGGCCCCGGGTTTCCCGGCCAACCCCTGGGTCTACGTGCTCTACACCTACGACGCGCCGCCCGGGCGGACGGCGCCGGTCTGGCACGACACCTGCGGCAACGCCAACGACGGCCGCTGCGTCGTCACCGGCCGGCTCTCCCGGCTGCGCGCCGACGGCGACGTCACGACCGGCACCGAGCAGGTGCTGATCCACGACTGGTGCCAGCAGTATCCGAGCCACTCCCTGGGCGACCTGCGATTCGGCGCCGACGGGATGCTCTACGCGACCGCCGGCGACGGGGCGAGCTTCAGCACCGTCGACTACGGCCAACTGGGCGATCCGGTGAACCCCTGTGCCGACCCGCCCGGCGGCACCATGGCACCGCCGTCGGCCCAGGGCGGCGCGCTGCGCGCCCAGGACGTGCTCAGCGCCGCCGACCCGACCGGGCTGGACGGGGCCGTGCTGCGGCTGGACCCGCAGACCGGGCAGGCCGCCCCGAAGAACCCGATGATCTCCTCGGCCGACCCGAACACCCGCCGGATCGTCGGGCACGGCCTGCGCAATCCGTTCCGGTTCACCATCCGGCCGGGCACCAGCGAGGTCTGGACCGGCGACGTCGGATGGAACACCTGGGAGGAGGTCAACCGGCTGACCAACCCGACCGCCGGGGTGACCAACTTCGGCTGGCCCTGCTTCGAGGGCGCGAACCGGATGGCCAGCTACGCCAGCGCCAACCTCGGCCTCTGCGAGAACCTCTACCGGGGAGCGGGGCAGACCGCGCCGTACTACACGTACCACCACACCACGCCGGTGGTGCCGGGGGAGAACTGCGCCTCGGGCGGCGACGCCGTCTCCGGGCTGGCGTTCTATCCCGGCAGCGGGGGCAGCTACCCGGCGACGTACGCGGGGGCGCTCTTCGTCGCCGACTACTCGCGCGGCTGCATCTGGGTGATGCGCCCGGACACCCCGGGCGGACTGCCCAGCCCGACGAACCTGGAGGCGTTCGGGCAGGGCGCCGCCAGCCCGATCGACCTGGCCGTCGGCCCCGGCGGCGAGCTCTACTACGTCGACCTCGGCGGCACCGTCCGGCGGATCCGGCACTTCCTCGGCAACCAGCCGCCGACCGCGGTGATCACCGCGACGCCGAACAGCGGTCAGGTACCGCTCACCGTCAGCTTCGACGGGACCTCGTCCACCGACCCGGACCCGGCCGACGACGGCCGGCTCAGCTACCGCTGGGACTTCACCAACGACGGCAAGGTCGACGCCACCACGCCGACCGCGACCTTCCGGTACACCAGCGCCGGCAGCTACACCGCCAAGCTCACCGTGACCGACACCCTGGGCGTCTCCGCCAGCACCACCGTCACCATCCAGCCCGGCAACGAGGGCCCCACGGCGGTGATCGACACCCCCGTCGGCGGCACCGAATGGCGGGTCGGGGACCGGCTGCGCTTCACCGGCCACGCCACCGACCCGCAGCAGGGCGACCTGCCCGCCTCCGCGCTCTCCTGGAAGCTGCGGATGCGGCACTGCGAGTCGACCGACAACTGCCACACGCACCAGATCCAGGACTGGTCCGGCGTGGCGTCCGGCAGCTTCGTGGCGCCGGACCACGACTACCCGTCGTACCTGGAACTGGAGCTGACGGCCATCGACGGGAAGGGGCTGACGAACACCATGGTGCGGCGGCTCAACCCCCGGACCGTGGACCTCACCTTCGACAGCACGCCGCCGGGGATGAGGCTGAGCCTCGGCGCCGCGACCGGGACCACCCCGTTCACCCGTACGGTGATCGTCGGCTCCACGAACACGGTCAGCGCGCCGACCTCGCAACTCTCCGGCGCGATGCCGCACACGTTCGAGGGGTGGTCCGACGAGGGCGCGGCGACGCACGTGATCACGGCGCCGGCCACCGCCACCACCCTGAGCGCGACGTACTCCGGGACGGGGCGGTGCGGCGCCGCCGCCGGATACTCCTGCACCCGGGTCACCGGTCGGCCGTGGCTGGCGGCGGAGGGCACCGCGTTGCCGCCGACCGCCGACGACGGCGTCAACCGGGTCACGCTGCCCTTCCCGCTCCGCCTGGGCAACCAGAGCTACAGCACGGCCTGGGTGTCGAGCAACGGCTTCGTCTCGTTCGCCGACCCGGGCGGGGCGCGGCCGGCCAACGGCGACTTGCCGAGCAGGGAGCTGCCGAACGCGGCCGTCTACCCGTTCTGGGACGACCTGGTGCCCCGGCAGGATTCGAGCGTCCGGACCGCGGTGGTCGGTGCGGCGCCGAACCGGCGGTTCGTGGTGGAGTGGCGCGACGTCGGCGTCTCCGGGGACACCTCGGCGCAGATCTCCGTCCAGGCGGTGATCGCCGAACGGGGTGAGATCGTCTTCAACTACGCGGACCTGGACGGCAGCGGTCGCGAGCGGGGCGACTCGGCCACCATCGGCATCGAGACGGCGGACGGTACGAACGGGCTGCCGTACTCGGTCAACGCCCCCCGGCTGGGCGAGGGCACCTCGATTGTCTTCAGTCCGACCAACCGCCGCCCGCCCGGGGCCAGCCGCGGCCCCGCCTGAGCGGAGAGCGCGTCCGCCGTACCCCGATCGGGTCCCGGCTCGGCCGGCCGTCCGGGTGATCGCCGCCGCAACGGCGCCCCGGACGGCCGGACCGCGCCAACCTCCGGGCGTTTGGCCAGGTCACCGCGCCGACCGGTCGGTAACCCGGACCGCTTGAGGACACTGCTCCGTCAGTCTCGTGACAGCTCCCGCCGTCCACGGCGCCCAACCTGTTGCACAGAGCCCCCGTCATCTCCGGCGGGGTACGGGACAGGCTGGGGAGGCCGCCATGCGTCAAGCGGTCAGGCACATCTGCTCGTCGGTGCTGGCGCTCGCCCTCGGCGTGCCGCTGGCGGCCGGACTGCCGCCGGCACCGCCGGCGGCCGGCGCGGCGGTCCCGGCGGGCTTCACCCAACAGGTCGTCCTCGCCGGGCTGACCCGGCCGACCCGGCTGGCCTTCGCACCGGACGGGCGGGTCTTCGTGGCCGAGAAGAGCGGCATCGTCAAGGTCTTCGACAGCCTCTCCGACACCACCCCGACGGTCTTCGCCGACCTGCGCGCCAGCGTCTACGACATGGCGGACCTGGGACTGATCGGCCTGACCCTGCCACCCGCCTTCCCCACCGACCCGCACGTCTACGTCAGCTACACCTACGACGGCGTCGTCGGCGGCGGCGCGCCGACGTACCACGACGCCTGCCCGGTGGTCGGGAACTGCCCGTCGAGCGCCCGGGTCTCCCGGCTGCGGGCGGCCGGCAACGTGATGACCGGTCCGGAACAGGTGCTGCTGCACGACTGGTGCCACCAGATCGAGAGCCACTCGGTCGGCGACCTGGGATTCGGCCCGGACGGCGCGCTCTACGTGACCGGCGGCGACGGCGCCTCCGGTACCTTCACCGACTACGGCCAGACCGGCAGCCCGACCAACCCGTGCGGGGACCCGCCCGCCCCGGTCGGCGGGGCGATGGCGCCGCCGAGCGCCGAGGGCGGTGCGCTGCGCGCCCAGGACATCCGTACCCCGGGTGACCGGACCGGGCTCTCCGGCACGCTGATCCGGGTCTCCCGGGACACCGGGGCCGCGCTGCCGGACAACCCCCTGGCGGCCAGCGGCGACCCGAACACCCGGCGCATCCTCGCGTACGGGCTGCGCAACCCGTACCGCTGGACGTTCCGCCCCGGCACCAGCGAGGTGTGGTTCGGCGACGTCGGCTGGCGTACCTGGGAGGAGATCAACCGGGTGGTCGACCCGGCGGTCGGCCCGGTCCGCAACTACGGCTGGCCCTGCTACGAGGGGGCCGCGCCGCAGGCCGGCTACAACGCCGCCAACCTGGGGCTCTGCGAGAGCCTCTACACCGCACCGGCCGGCACGGTGACGCCGCCGTACCACGCGTACTCGCACAGCCAGAGCGTCGCGACCGGGGACGGGTGCCGCACCGGCGGTTCGTCCCCGTCCGGGCTGGCCTTCTACCCGGCCAGCGGCGGCGGCTACCCGGCCGCGTACGCGGGGGCGCTCTTCTTCGCCGACTACTCGCGCGGCTGCCTCTGGGCGATGCGCGCGGGCCCCACCGGCCTGCCGGACCCGGCCCGGATCGTGCCGTTCGCGACCGCCGCCGGCGTGGTCGACCTGCGGATCGGGCCGGAGAACGACCTGTACTACGTGGACCTGACCGGGGGAACCGTGCGGCGCTTCCACTACAGCTCCGGCGACCAGCCGCCGAACGCCGCGCTGACCGCGACGCCGACCAGCGGAAACGCCCCGCTGACCGTCTCCTTCGACGCGGCCGGTACGAGCGATCCGGACCCCGGCGAGATTCTCGACTACCAGTGGGACTTCACCGGGGACGGGACCGTCGACGCGACCGGGGTCACCGCCACGCACACCTATCCGGCGGTCGGTACCTACTCCGCCCGGCTGCGGGTGGTCGACATGGGCGGCCTCGCCGACACCGCGACCGTGCAGATCCGGGTCGGCACCAGCGCACCGGTGCCGGTGATCGACCTCCCGACCGCCGCGCTGCGCTGGGTCGTCGGTCAGACGGTGAGCTTCGCCGGCCGGGCCACCGACCCGCAGGAGGGCGAACTGCCGCCGTCCGCGCTCTCCTGGCAGCTGGTCAACCGGCACTGCGGCACCGCGGAGGACTGCCACACCCATCCGGTACGCGAGGTGGACGGGGTGGCCGCCGGCACCTTCCTGGCCCCGGACCACGAGTATCCGTCCTACCTGGAGCTGACGCTGACCGCGACGGACAGCGGGGGACTGACCGGCAGCACCACCCTGCGACTCGACCCGCAGACCGTGAAGCTCTCGCTGGCCAGCAACCCCAGCGGGCTCCGGCTCAACCTCAACGGGAAGACCTTCACCACGCCGACCGTGACCCAGGTGATCGCCGGGGCGACCACGACGCTCAGCGCCCCGGGACCGCAGACGCTCGGCCCCGCGACGTACACCTTCGCCGGCTGGTCGGACGGGGGCGCGGCGACCCACGTGCTCACGGCCCCGACCGGCGCGCGGACCTACACCGCGATCTACACCGCCGCGCCCGGGAGCTGCGCGGACAGCTTCGGCTACGCCTGCACGGTCCGGCCCGGACAGCCGTACCTGGCGGCGGAGGGCGCGGTGCTGCCGCTGACCGGCGACAACGCGACGGCCGCCGTGTCGCTGCCGTTCGCGTTCCCGTTCTACGGGCAGAGCTACTCGCGCGCCTGGGTGGACTCCAACGGCGTGATGTCCTTCGTCGACCCGCGCGGATCCTGGCCGGTCAACCGCCCGCTGCCGAACGCGGCGGCGCCGAACGCGGCGCTCTACCCGTTCTGGGACGACCTGGAGGTACGGGCGGACTCGTCCGTCCGGACGGCGGTGCGGGGCAGCGCACCGGACCGCCAGTTCGTGGTGGAGTGGCGCAACGTCGGCCTGTCCGGCGCGACGACCGCCCGGATCGGCTTCCAGGTGGTGATCTCCGAGTGGGGTCAGGTCACCTTCAACTACACGGCGCTGCACGCCGGCCGGGAGCTGGGCAACTCGGCCACGGTCGGCATCGAGAACGCCTCGGGGACGACCGCGCTGCCGTACTCGGTCAACCAGCTCGTGCTGGCGAACGGCCGCGCGATCGTCTTCACCCCACCCGGCGCCGGCACCACCGGGGGCTGACCGGACGGGTGGCGGCTCCCGCCACACCTACCGGCCGGGCAGACGGGTCAGCACCAGCCGGCGCAGCCGCCGGTCGGTGGTCCAGAGCAGCGCCCCGGCGACCAGTCCCGCCGTGCCACCCAGCAGCAGCAGCTCGACGGCCGGCCCGACGTCCCCGACGAGCCGGTGCAGCGGCACCGGGACCGACGCGGCGGCCACCGCGGCCAGCCCGGCGGGCAGTGTCGGCCGGAGGAAACCGGCCCTCCGACGCGCCGGTGGCCCGGCGTACGGTGACCCAGACCGACGCGGCGGTGACGATGAGCTGCATCGCGACCCCGGCCAGCGCCACCGCGGTCGCCTCGGCCACGTCGCTGCGCCCGGTCAGCAGGGTGCCGACGGCGGCCAGCGTGGCGACCCCGAGCACGCCCCGGGTCCAGAGGATCGCGGCGAGCTTCCCCGGCTGCCCGATCGCCTGGAGCGCGGGACCGAGCAGCACCCCGTACACGTTGACGGCGCCGAAGAGACAGAGCAGCCGCAGCGGCACCTGCGTGCCGGCCCACTGCGGGCCGAGGAGGGCGACCAGCGGCTCCGCCGTGGCCGCCAGTACGCCCAGCACCGGCAGGCCGGCCAGCGCGCCGAGGTGCTGCAACTGGTTGAGGTGCGCGGCGAAGGCGGCCCGGTCGCGCTGCAACCGGGACAGCGAGGGGAGCGCGACCTGTTGCAGCGACCGGACCGTCACGTCGACCAGCATGTCCGGCAGTCGGGCGGCCAGCCGGTAGATCCCGGTCGCCACCGGTCCGAAGAAGAGCCCGGTGAAGATGACATCCGCCTTGGAGCTGAGCATCAGCCCCAGCCCGGCGTTGGCCGAGTGCGCGGAGAAGACCAGCAGGTCCCGCATCCCGGTCAGCCTCGGCCGTCGGCTCGGCCGCCACGGACAGACCGCCCAGAGCACGACCAGGCCGACCACCGCGTTGACCAGCTGCTGCGCGACCAGCGCCCAGATGCCCGCGCCGGCCAGCGCCAGCGCGACCCCGGCCCCGCCGCTGAGCAGCGAGGCGAGCAGGGTACGCAGGGCGATCGCCCGGAACCGCAACTCCCGGCGCAGCACCGCCTCGGGCACGATGGAGAGCCCCTGCACCAGCACCAGCGGGGAGAGCGCGACGCAGATGGCGGTCAGCTCCGGTGCCCGGTTGACCAGCGCCCAGAGCGGGCTCACGGCGGCGGTGAGCAGGCCGATGCCCAGCCCGGCCGCGACCAGCACCAGGAACGCGCCGTCCAGGTGCTCGGGGGTGAGTTTGGCGCGCTGCACGATGGCGGAGACCAGGCCCTGCTGGATGAGGGTCTGCGCCACGGTGATGAAGACGGTGGCCATCGCCACCAGGCCGAACTCGGTCGGACCGAGGAGCCTCGCGAGCAGGAACGTGACCAGGATCGTGGAGCCGATCCGGCCGGCGGTGAGGAGGTAGGACCAGCCGATCGCCGCGCGCAGCCCGCCCGCCGGCGGGCCCGGCAGCGGATCCGACGGGGGTGCCGGGCTCTGCTGCGGAGCCGGCCGGGTGGGCTGGACGGCGGACACCCTAGGCGCTGCCGTTCGCGGTGCTGGTCGGGCCCCGGCGGGCCAGCCGGCGGCGCAGCCGGCCGAGGCGTACCCGGACCCGGCGGGCCCACCAGGCGGCGAGGAACGCCACGGCGGAACTGAGCCGGGTGCCGAGCGGCTCGGAACCGGTGGAGAGCATCCGCAGCGTCTCGGCGAGCATCCGCAGCCGGGGCGCGTGCACCCGCCGACCCTCCTGGCCGTACCAGGCCAGTGCGGAGGCGGCGGTGCTCCCCTTGGCCTGCCGGGTGGAGCCGCCGTGCATCCGGCGCAGGAAGAGCGGCTGGTCCACCTCGTGGATCTCACCCAGCCGGGCCACCTCGGCGATCAGCGTGTAGTCGGAGGAGAGGAAGGGGCGGATCATGCCGGTTCGGCGCAGCGCCGACATCCGGAAGACTCCGAAGTGGGCATGGCAGAGGTTGATGTTGCGGGCCACCCCGGCGACCCGCCGCCAGGGTCGCGGATCGCGCAGGTCCAGCCGGTCGGCGTACGGGCCGATCACCGCACCGGCCTCGTCGATCAGGACCGTCCGGGGGTAGGCGAGCACCGCCTGCGGGCCGGCGGTGTCCAGGGCGGCCACGCAGGTGCTCAGGTACGCCGGCAGGCAGATGTCGTCGTAGGCGACCCACTTGAACAGCTCGCCCCGGGCCAGCTCCACCACCCGGGCGTAGTTGACGTGGCCGCCGAAGTTGCGCGGGTTGCGGTAGAGCCGGATCCTCGGGTCCCGCTCGGCGTACCGCCGGCAGATGTCCCAGGTGCGGTCGCTGGAGGCGTTGTCGCTGACCACGATCTCGAAGTCGGGGTAGTCCTGGGCGAGCAGCGCGTCGAGGCAGCCTTCGAGGTAGCGCTCGGCGTTGTAGAGGGGTACGCCCAGAGTCACCCGGGGGGCTGGTCTCATCACTCTCCTCGGTCGGACCCGTCACCGGGGTGCTCAACGATCGACGGGCCGCTCAACGATCGACGGCGTGTTCAACGATCGACGGGGTGCTCAGGCGACCAGCAGTTCGGCCCGGACCCCGAGCCGGCGCAGCGCGGCGCCGATCTCGTCCCGGTATGCCGGGTTGGTGATGATGACCGCCCGGGTGCCGGACCCGGCCAGGCTCTCCGGCGGGCTCACCTCGTGCCCGGTCACCGGCAGGTGGCGGCCCCACTTGCGCGGGTTGACGTCCACCACGGCGGCGAGCCGGCGATCGGGATCGGCCAGGTGCAGGAACTGCACCCCGCGCGAACCGGCGCCCCAGAGCACCGGCCGGTCACCCGCGTCGAGCAGCCGGTCGATGGTGCCGCGCCACCGGTCCCGCTCGGCGGCGTGCCGGGCGGCGAAGCCGGCGATCGAGCCGAGCTGGCGGTCCCGGTCACCCGGCCCGGCGTCCTCGACCGGGCCCGCCACCGGCCCCGGCGCGTTGACGGAGATCTCCACGAACCGGAACATGCCCGAGAAGAGCCGGCCGGTCGCCTCCACCCGCCAGCCGGCCCGCTCCACGATCCGGCACAGCGAGTATCCGTCGAAGTAGGAGACGTGCGGGTAGATCACCTCCCAGCCGGCGGTGCCCAGGTCGTAGCCGGCGTCGGGCACCTCCAGGTAGCCGTGGACCGTCCGGGCACCGGCCAGCTCGCGCAGCCGCACCAGGAAGCCGTACGGGTCGTCGAGGTGCTCGAACCAGTGCCGGGAGGTGACCAGGTCGAACGCCGGGGTGGTGTCGTCCAGCGGGGCGTGCCCGCGGTGGAAGGTCGCCCCGGACCCGTCGGAGCCGGTCGGGCCGGCGTACATCGCGTCGTAGCCGACGCCCCGGCAGCCGGCGACGTGGCAGAGCTCGCGGAGGAACTCGCCCTGCCCGCAGCCGACGTCCAGCACCGTCGCGCCGCCCAGCGGGTACCGCCCGGCGAGCCGCTTGACCAGCTCCGCCGAGAAGGACTGGAAGGCGGGGGAGTGGTGCAGGTTGGTGTCCATGGTGGTGTCGTAGACCAGCAACGCCGGGTCGAAGGCGAGGTTGCGCACGTACCCGCAGCCGGGGCAGTGCCCGAGCCACATGGCGCCCAGCGGCGAGGCCAGCGCCTCGGCCCGGCTCGCGAAGTGCACCCCGCAGAGGACCGGCATCCCGCCCAGGTCGGCGAAGGGAACCAGGTCGTGCCGGCCGCAGGCGGCGCAGCGCCGCGCGGCGGTCACCGGGAAACCCCGGTGCCCACCGCCGGCCCGCCGCCGGTCCAGCGCAGGTCGGCGTCGAGCCCGCCGGCGTCGACCAGCCCCCGGATCCGCCGCAGCCGCTGGTGCCGTTCGCCCCGGAACGCCTCGATGGTCAGCCCGTGCCGCTGGTACGCCTCGACCAGCTCCTCGATGCCCTTGCGGACCGTCCACCGGGGGCGGAAGCCCGGCACCTCCGCCGCCACCAGGTCACAGCTGACCCGGTAGTTGCGCAGGTCCGTGGCGGCGCCGCCGGCGAAGGTCACCGCCGAGCCTGGCACCACCTCGGCGACCAGTTCGGCGACGTCCCGGATCAGGTAGTTCTCCGTACTGACCCCGATGTTGTACGCCCGGCCGTGCACCCGCTCGCGCGGCGCCTCCAGCAGGGCCAGGAAGGCCGCCGCGATGTCCTCGGCGTGCACCAGCGGGCGCCACGCCGAACCGTCGGAGAGCAGCCGTACCTCGCCGGTGAGCAGCGCGTGCGCGGTCAGGTCGTTGACCACCAGGTCGCCGCGGAGCCGGGGCGAGAAGCCGTACGCGGTGGCGTTGCGCAGGAAGACCGGGGAGAAGTCGTCGTCGGCGAGCCCGGACAGGTCCCGCTCGGCCCGGATCTTCGAGTCGCCGTACGGGGTGACCGGGGCGAAACCGGCCGTCTCGTCCAGCGGCCGGTCGTCCGCGCCCGCACCGTAGAGGCTGCACGAGGAGGAGAAGAGGAACCGGGTCACCCCGGCGGCTTTCGCGGCCCGGGCCAGCCGGATCGTCGCGGCGTGGTTGACCTCGTAGGTCAGCTCGGGGTTGAGGTTGCCGATCGGGTCGTTGCAGAGCGCGGCCAGGTGGCAGACCGCGTCGAAGCCGGCGCAGTGTTCCGGCCGCACGTCGCGCAGGTCGAGCCGGAGCGTCGGTACGGCGGCCGGGGGCGGGCCGAGCAGGCAGTCGACGTAGTAGCCCGTGTCCAGGCCGGTCACCTCGTGCCCGGCGGACCGCAACATCGGGGTGAGTACGCCGCCGAGATATCCATGGTGGCCCGTCACGAGAACACGCACGGCAGAGCTCCCGTCGTCGCCCCGGTTGGAGAAGGCGAGTTTATGAGCGGGCCGTCAACCGGGCGGGCTATTGTCGGACTTTTTACTGAACCACCCCCGCCGCGGCGCCCCCCTGGCTAGCGTGGCCCGCAGGCGGGCGGGCGCCACGCCGGCATTCGGATCATATCGGGGTGGGTGGGGCATGAGCGCTGCCAGTTGCCGGCTCTGTGCCGCGGCATTGACCGAGACTTTTGTCGATCTCGGCATGTCCCCGCTCTGTGAGAGCTACCTCCCCGCCGAGCGACTGGATTCCGCCGAGACGTTCTATCCGCTGCACGTACGAATTTGTGCGAACTGTCTGCTGGTACAACTACCCGCGTACGTCCCAGGGGAGGATATCTTCTCCGACTACGCCTATTTCTCCTCCTATTCGGACTCGTGGGTCGCGCACGCCCGCCGGTACGCCGACACGATGACCGAGTCGCTCGGGCTCGGCCCGGAGTCCCTGGTGACCGAGGTGGCCAGCAACGACGGCTACCTGCTCCAGCACTTCGTCGCCCGGGGCGTGCCGGTGCTCGGGGTGGAGCCGGCCGGCAACGTCGCCGAGGCGGCGCGGGGCCGGGGCGTCCGTACCGAGGTGCGTTTCCTCGGCGCCGAGAGCGGCGCCGAGCTGGCCGACCGGTACGGCCGGGCCGACCTGGTGGTGGCCAACAACGTCTACGCGCACGTGCCCGACCTGCTCGGCTTCACCGCCGGGCTGGCCGCCCTGGTCAAGCCGACCGGCCTGCTGACCTGCGAGTTTCCGCACCTGCTGCGGCTGATCGAGCGCCGGCAGTACGACACCATCTACCACGAGCACTACCAGTACCTGACCCTGCGCACCGCGCAGCGCGCGCTCGGCACCGCCGGCCTGGTCGTGGTGGACGTGGAGGAGCT